>NZ_KB906450.1:84170-541670 GCF_000381385.1 Thioalkalivibrio sp. ALE10 | reverse complement strand
GAGGAGATTGGCCAGGGGCAGGCCCTCGGCAGGAATGTCGAGTCGCAGCTCGGGGATGTCTTCGGGCAGGGCCTGGTGCTGGAAGCGCTGAATGAAACGGTCGCGTTCGCTTGCGCCGGCACCTTTCCCATGGAATCGATCCACCAGCTCGATCGCGAGGTCGAACTTGATGTCGCGCGGGTTGCGTTCGCCGGTCGCGGCCCGTTCGCGCTCGCCTCGCACTTCGTCCATGGACCGCAGACTCAACAATTCGTAGTACCGCCACATGAGTTCGTCGGAGATGGACATGAGCTTGCCGAACATGTCTTCGGGGGTGTCCTGTACGGCCACGTAGTTGTCCAGCGACTTGCTCATCTTCTGCACGCCATCCAGGCCTTCGAGGATGGGCATGGTCAGGATGACCTGGGGGTCGCCTCCCTCCTGCTTCTGCAACTCGCGCCCCACCAGGAGGTTGAACTTCTGGTCGGTGCCGCCCAGCTCGACGTCGGCTTCCAGGGCGACCGAGTCATATCCCTGGATCAGGGGATAGAGGAATTCATGGATCGCGATCGGCTGGTGGTCCTGATATCGCTTGTGAAAGTCATCGCGCTCCAGCATCCGGGCGACGGTCTGGCGCGAGGCCAGCTGGACCATGCCCGCGGCGCCCAGCGGTTCCATCCAGGTGGAATTGAAGACGATTTCGGTGCGCTCGGGATCGAGGATCCGGAACACCTGCTCGCGGTAGGTGGCGGCGTTGCGCTCGATGTCCTCGCCCGACAGCGGGGGGCGCGTGGCATTCTTGCCGGACGGGTCGCCGATACGGCCGGTAAAGTCCCCGATCAGGAAGAGCACGTGGTGCCCGAGGTCCTGGAGCTGACGCAGCTTGTTGATGAGGACCGTGTGGCCCAGATGCAGGTCCGGCGCGGTGGGATCGAACCCGGCCTTGATCCGCAGGGGCCGGCCGAGGCGCAGCTTTTCGCGCAGCTCGTCTTCGCGGAGAATCTCGTCGGCGCCGCGGCGGAAGACGGCGAGCTGTTCTTCGATATCCATCGATGCCTCTCGTGTCACGATTGTTGCCCCGCCCGAGCGCGGGCACGGAAAAGCCGCAAGGATACCCCGGCGGCCGCATCGGCGCGAAGGACCCAGGAGAGACGATATTGGCGTACTACATCGGATTGATGTCGGGCACCAGCCGCGACGGGATCGACGCGGTCCTCACTGCCATCGGGGATGGCCGCGACGCGCGGGTAATCGCACATCACCACCGCGCGTATCCGGCCAGTCTCGCGATGGATCTGGCCGAGGCAGTGGAGCAGTCGGAGCTGAGCGCGGTGACCGCGGGCACCCTGGATGCGCGGGTCGGCGAGCAGTTCGCGCGCGCGGCCACGGAGCTGCTCCGGGCGGAGGGCCTGACCCCGGGCGATGTCCGTGGGATCGGCAGCCATGGCCAGACGCTCCATCACGCCCCCGATGCAGAACCGGCGTTTTCGTGGCAGATCGGTGACCCGTTCCGGATCGCCGAGCGAACCGGCGTGGATACGGTGGCGATGTTCCGTCAGCGGGACATCGCCGCCGGCGGAGAAGGCGCACCGCTGGCCTGCGGGTTCCACGCGGCCCGCTTCGCGCAGCCGGGTCATGACCGGGCGGTGGTGAACATCGGTGGCATCAGCAACGTGACCCGGCTACCACCTGACGGCGAGGTCAGCGGCCACGACTGCGGCCCCGGCAACACCCTGCTGGATCACTGGGTGCGGCACCACCGGGGCTGCCAATATGACGCGGACGGGGCATGGGCGCGCACCGGGCAGGTGCACCCGGAACTGCTGCAGGCCCTGCTGGCGGACCCCTACTTCCAGCGTCCGCCGCCCAAGAGCACCGGGCCCGAACATTTTTCGCCCGCGTGGCTCGTGGCTCGAGGCGGGCAAACGCTGTCCACCGCGAAGCCGGCGGACGTGCAGGCAACCCTGGCCGAGCTGACGGCACACGCGATCGCCCGGGAACTCGTGCGACCGGGCAACGCACCGGAAGACGTACTGATCTGCGGAGGGGGCGCGCGTAACGGCTTTCTGCTGGAACGGCTCGCGGCCGCCCTGCCGCAGACCCGGATCGAACTCACCGATGCCTGCGGCATTCCGGCGGAACAGGTCGAAGGCGCCGCTTTTGCATGGCTGGCGTTCCGGACCCTGCATCATCAGAGCGGAAACCTGCCGGCGGTCACCGGGGCCCGCGGCCCCCGCATCCTCGGGTGCGTGATCCCCGGGGGATAAATGGCATGAAAAAGGCCCGGTCCGTTGCCGGACCGGGCCTGTAGTGCGCGGATCTGGCCGCCGGGTCAGACCGAGAAGCTGGAACCGCAGCCGCAGGTGGTGGTCGCGTTCGGGTTGCGGATCACGAACTGGGCGCCTTCGAGGCCTTCGGTGTAGTCAATCTCGGCGCCGGCCAGGTACTGGAAGCTCATCGGATCGATCAGCAGGGTCACCCCGCCGTTCTCGACCACGGTGTCGCCATCGCCGACGGTCTCGTCAAAGGTGAAGCCGTACTGGAAACCGGAGCAGCCGCCACCGCTGACGAAGACGCGGAGCTTGAGGTTGTCGTTGTTCTCCTCCTCGATCAGCCCCTTCACCTTGCTTGCGGCGGCATCGGTAAACACCAGCGGGCTGGGGATGTCCATGTCATCCGTCTCGGCCTGCGCGTTGGACGTCATCGTTTCGGACATGCGGTGTCTCCTGTGATCATTTCGTTGCCAAGCTATGAAGTCTGACCGCCGGAGTCAAGAATCGTTACGCGTCGTAAGCGTGTCATCGGTCAGGGCGGTCAATGGTGCCTCGCCTTCCAGCGCGGCGTCCGCATCCCGACGCCGCAGCTGTCCGTCCACCGAGGCGCCCTCCGCCATCTGCAGCACGCTGTAATAGAGATTTCCCTCCAGCCGCGCCTTCTCGCCCAGCTCCACGTGCTCTCCGGCATGGACATCGCCGCGCACGCTGCCGTTCAATACCAGATGCGGCACCGCGACCTGCCCTTCGATCTGCCCCTTCTCGTCGACCACCAGCACCGCGGAGCCGTCGGTCGAAGCCCGCACGTCTCCGACGATCCGGCCTTCAAGATGCAGCCCGCCGCTGAATTCCAGGTCGCCGTGGATCGCGGTGTTCTCGCCGATCAGGGTGTCGACCCGGCGGGCCCGTTGCCTGCGCTTGCGTCCCATCATTCACTCGCCCTCCGGGCCGCGGCCCATCCTCTTGTCTCTTCGATCCGGTCCGGCCCGTCCTCTTCGGGGTCCACTCTAATGGACAGCCGTTGCGGGCCGAAACCCTCCGGCAGCACCAGGCGCACCCGGACCGTGCGCAGGAATCGCAGATCAAAGCTGCGCCCGGACTGCAGGTCCGGCCCCAGGTCGTCGGTCCCCTGACTCACGCGCTCCCCGTCGCGTTCGCCTTCCAGCTCCAGGTCCCAGCTCACCGGGACCTCTCCGCGCAGACCGGCGCGGTGCACCTGGAAAATCAGTTCGTATTCACCCTCGATGCCGGTCTCGTGCACCGCGATATTGCGCAGCCCGATGCGGTCGCCTCCGGCATCGTCCGCCAGCCGCTGGTAGAACGCCAGCTCTTCGCGCAGCACCAGCAGTTCGGCTTCGCGGGCTTCGGCATCGCGCCGGCAGGCCGCGAGTTCCGCCTCGGCCACCTCACGGTGCCGCTCGCTGCGCAGCCGCTCGCGCACGGCCGCGTCACGCTCCTGCGCAAGTTCCTGCAAGGCCGTTTGCAGTTCGAGCAGACGCGCGTCCCGCTCACGGGTCACCTCCGTCGACTGCGGAACTCCGGCGTTCAACCACCACCATACGCCCGCCGCACCCACCATCATCAGCACGAGAACGGGCGCCACCGCGCGGCGCAGGGGATGCCCCCGCAACCGTCGCGGGGCGGGAACCCGCGGACGCCGTCGCCATCGCATGGATCAGGGGAAGGCCGGAACCAGTTCCAGCCCCTCCGTTTCCGGGCGTCTCAGCATCAGATTCATGTTCTGCACGGCCTGCCCTGCCGCACCCTTGACCAGGTTGTCGATGGCCGAAATCACCATGCGGCGGCCACTGTGCGGCGGCGTGGCCAGGGCCAGACGACACTGGTTGGTCCCCCGCACCGACGCGGTTTCCGGATGCGACCCCGACGGCATGACATCCACGAAAGGCTCGCCGGCGTAGCGTTCCCGGAACAGCGCCTCCCAGTCGCCGTCATCCAGCGGACGCAGATAGAGAGTGGCCAGGATCCCGCGCGTCATCGGCACCAGATGCGGCTGGAAGATCAGTCCCACATCCGTGCCGGCCACTTCCGCCAGCGTCTGATGGATCTCCGGCCAGTGCCGGTGTCCACCGCTGGCGTAGGCGCGGAAGTTCTCCTGCACCTCGGCGAACAGCCCGCCGATACGCGCCTGCCGGCCCGCTCCGCTGACCCCGCTCTTGGCATCCGCGATGATGTCGGACACATCCACCCGGTTGTTCTCGAGCAAGGGCAGAAGGGCCAGCGTCACCGCGGTGGGGTAGCAGCCCGGCACGGCGATCAGACGCGCCTCGGAGATGCGTCCGCGGTGCAGTTCGGGCAGGCCGTACACCGCCTCGCCCAGGTATTCCGGCGCCCCGTGCGGCTGGCCGTACCACCGGCTCCACAGCTCGGGATCGCGGATGCGGAAGTCCGCCGACAGGTCGATCACGCGCACGCCGCGCGCGAGCAGATCGCCGGCCATCGCATGGGCCACGCCGTGCGGCGTGGCGAAGAACACCACATCGCACTCCGCCAGCAGCTCCGGCTCCGGGGCCCGGAAGACCGCATCCAGCACCCCGCGCAGACTGGGGAACAGATCGGCGACCAGGGTGCCGTCCTCGCTGCGCGAGGTCACCGCGTGAAGCTCCACCGCCGGATGTCCGGCGAGGATGCGCAACAGTTCGACGCCGGCGTAGCCGGTGGCCCCGACCACCCCGACACGGGTGGGCTTGTTGTTGGTTACGGAAGTCATGCTGCGGCATGATACCGGCTCGCGCCCCGCGGCGGAACGCGGTACGCATTTCGAGGTCAGTAACAACGCCTCCTTGACGAGTCACGGGAACCGGAAACATGAGCAAGCTCAAACTGGACCGCAAGGCCGCGATCGGCGGCGTCTTCATCATCCTTGTGCTGATCGCGGTCGGCGCGGCATGGATCACCACCGGCGATGGCGTGCGCGAAGCCCCCGGCTTCGCCGCCACCAACTTGGAAGGCGAGGCGGTGTCACTCGACGACTATGACGGCCGCCCGGTCCTGATCTCCTTCTGGGCCACCGACTGCCCGGAATGCATCCGCGAAATCCCCACCCTCAATGAACTGCACGCCGATTTCCGTGACCGCGGATTCGATATCGTGGCCATCGCCATGGCGCACGACCGCGAAAGCCGGGTACGCTCGATGAGCGAGGATCGCGAGATCGCCTACACCGTCATCCACGACGAGGCCGGCGACCTGGCGAGCACCTGGGGCGGGGTTCGCCTGACACCGACCACGTTCCTGGTGTCGCCCCGCGGACGGATCGTTTACCAGAAGCTCGGCGAACCCGATTTCGACCAGATCCGCGACCACCTGGAGCGCTGGCTCTCCTGAGCCGGCGCCCGCGTCGGACACCCGGCCCGTAACGCCGCTGCGGGCGCAACAAGGACGCCACCATGCACGACGCCTACTCCTGGTTCCTCAGCCTTCATCTGATCTTCATGGTCACCTGGTTCGCGGGGCTGTTCTATCTGCCGCGGCTTTTCGTGTACCACGCAATGACCGAGGACGCGCCCGGCAACGAGCGCTTCAAGGTCATGGAACGCAAGCTGTTCTACGGGATCATGACACCGGGGGGGATCATCACGGTGATCTTCGGCGGCATCATGCTGGCTCTGGTGCCGGTGCACCTGGAACAGCCCTGGATGCACTTCAAGCTCACCCTGATCGCCCTGCTGATCGCCTATCACCTGTGGTGCGGCAAGCTGGTGGCGGATTTCGCCGCGGACCGCAACACCCGCGGCCACACCTGGTATCGCTGGTTCAATGAACTGCCGGTCCCGGCACTGGTGGGCATCGTGATCCTGGCCGTCAACCGCTCGATCACCGATGCCCTGATCGGCATCGGCGCCATCCTGCTGCTGTTCGTGATCTCGGCCGCGGTGGCCGCCTGGCGCCGCGCGCGGAACTGACGCAGCCGCGTCGGCGGGTCAGGTCTTGCCGGCGCGCACCAGCCCGCCCAGCCCGGCCTGCACCAGCGCATTGTTGAGCAGGGAGCGGATCTGTTCCGGGTTTTCCAGCAACCGGCACTGCGCCAGCAGGGCCTCGGCACGATCGGTGGAGAACGAACTGATCACCCACTTCACCCGCGGGATCGCCGAGACGCTCACGCTCAGGCTGTCGATCCCCATCCCCACCAGCAGGATCACCGCCGCCGGATCCGCCGCCATCTCGCCGCACACCGAGACCGGCTTGCCGGCCCGGTGCGCCCCCTCGGCGACCGCTTCCAGCGCACGGATGCAGGCCGGATGCAGGGTGTCGTAGAGGTTGGCGACGCGGGCGTTGTTGCGGTCCACCGCCAGCAGGTACTGCACCAGGTCATTGGTGCCCACCGACAGGAAGTCCACCCGCCGCGCGAGGGTCTCCGCCAGGTACACCGCGGCGGGGACCTCCACCATCACCCCGACCTTCGGCATCGGGATGCGGTAGCCCTCGTCCAGCAGTTCCTCGCGTGCCCGGTTGAGCAGGGCCATCGCCCCCTTGAGCTCGTCCAGCGCCGAGATCATCGGAAACAGGATCTGCAGGTTGTCGTGCTCGCGGCTCGCCCGCAGCATCGCCCGCAGCTGGGTCAGGAAGATCTCCGGGTGGTCCAGCGAGATACGGATGCCGCGCCAGCCGAGGAAGGGGTTGTCTTCCTGCACCGGGAAGTACGGCAGCGCCTTGTCCCCGCCGATGTCCAGGGTCCGCAGGGTCACCGGCATCGGGTCGAAGGAGGCGACGATCTGCTCGTACAGCCGGACCTGCTCCTCCTCGCCGGGGAAACGGTCGCGGATCATGAACGGGACCTCGGTGCGGTACAGCCCGACGCCCTCGGCACCCGATTCCAGTGAAGGCTTGATGTCCGCCAGCAAGCCGGAGTTGGCCAGCACCGGCACCGGGTGGCCGTCGCGGGTCGCCGCGGGATCCCTGGCCAGCGCGCGCAGGTCCTCGGCCAGCTCGCGTTCCTCGCGCACCAGACGTTCGAACTCCGCGCGCAGCTCGGCATTCGGGTTCACGAACAGCCGGCCGCGATAGCCGTCCACCAGGATCTCGCGATCCTCCAGCCGCCCCACCGGCAGATCCGACACCCCCATCACCGCGGGCACGTTCAGCGCCCGCGCCAGGATGGCGATGTGCGAGGAGCCGGTGCCCTGGGCGGACACGATCGCGCCCAGACGCTCGATCGGCACCTCGGCCAGATGCGATGCGGTCAGGTCATCCCCCACCAGGATCCCGCCGTCGGGGAACTCGTCCTGGCTGCGATCCGCCGGCAGCAGATGCGACAGCACGCGGCGTCCGAGGTCACGCACATCCGCCGCGCGTTCGCGCAGGTAGGGGTCCTCCATGTCCTCGAACACCCGCACGCTCTCGCGCACGGTGTCGCGCAGCGCCGCCGGGGCCCACTGCCCGGCGGAGATCCGGCCCTCCGTCTTGTGCACCAGGGAATCCGAGCCCAGCAGCATCAGGTAGGCGTCGAACAGCACCTGCTCGTCCGGCCCCAGGGCCTCGCCCATGCGCTGCTTGAGGTCCTGGATCTCCTCGCGGGTATCGCTGACCGCCTGGCGGAAGCGTTCCAGCTCGGCCTCCGGGCCGGCCCCCTCGCGATCGGGGATGGAATCCAGATCCGCCAGCCGATAGGCCACCACGGCATGCCCGATGGCCACGCCCGGCGACCCCGGGATCCCCGTGGCCTCCACGTTCTGGTGACCGATCAGCGGGGTCTCGCTGGAGATCTCGTCGTTGAATTCGGCATAGGCGAGCGCCCCGGCCAGCTGCGCGGCCAGGGTGATGAGGAAGGACACGTGCTCGTCGTCGAACCGGCGGGCCTCGCGCTGCTGCACCACCAGCACCCCCAGCATGCTGCGCTGGTGGATGATCGGCACGCCCAGGAAGGCGAGAAAGCGCTCTTCGCCGGTCTCCGGGAAATAGCGAAACCGCGGATGGTCCTGGGCGCTGTCGAGGTTGACCGGCTCCGCGCGTGACGCGACCAGCCCGACCAGACCCTCCGACGGGTCCATCTCCACCTGCCCCACCGATTCGGCATGCAGGCCCTCCGAGGCCATCAGCACCAGGCGCCCGGAGCTCGGCGACTTCAGGTAGATCGAGCAGACATCGATATCCGGCGCCGCCTTCACCCGGGTCACGATGATGTGCAGGGCCTCGAAGAAATCGGCCGCACCATTGACCTCCTGCACCACGCGGCGCAGGACCTGCAGCATGGAGGGCGGGTTCACGGGGGCGTTCAACGCGGCACCGCGGGCGGATTGCAGGATGGCGGTGCCGCATCGCCGTCGCGCTGCAGCTCGGGGAACATCAGTGGCACCAGTTCGCACAGCGCCCGGCGGTAGACATTGCGCTTGAAGTGCACCACTTCGCGCGCCGGCCGCCAGTAGTCAATCCAGCACCATGAATCGAACTCCGGCGTATCCATCGCATCCAGCATTACATTGCTCTCCTCGCCCGTCATGCGCAGCAGGAACCAGCGCTGTTTCTGCCCCACGCACACCGGGTTGCGATGCCGCCGGATCATGCGTTCCGGCAGCCTGTAGCGCAGCCACCGTCGGGTGCTGCCCAGCAGTTCCACATGCTCCGGCAGCAGCCCGGTCTCCTCGCGCAGTTCACGGAACAGGGCCTCTTCCGGCGTCTCGTCGGTGCGGATGCCGCCCTGCGGAAACTGCCAGGCGTCCT
The DNA here is from genome assembly GCF_000381385.1 of Thioalkalivibrio sp. ALE10. Lineage (NCBI taxonomy): Bacteria > Pseudomonadati > Pseudomonadota > Gammaproteobacteria > Chromatiales > Ectothiorhodospiraceae > Thioalkalivibrio > Thioalkalivibrio sp. ALE10. The sequence goes on along the minus strand of NZ_KB906450.1, from coordinate 532,740 downwards.
GACCCGCGCGCTTGCCCCAGAACAACTGCCGCTCCCGGTTGCACAGGATGATGCCTACATTGGGACGAAATCCATCGCAATCAATCACTTGCCGCAACCAGACGCTTCTCGTTTACCCGCATTGTTCCACACCCCCTGCAATGCGGCAAAGACCCGCGGAAGGCATGCGGGTGCACATTGTTTTAGACTCGCGGCATGAGGCTGCTCCTGCTGATCATTGCCATCGTTGCCATCTTTCTCGCCGTACGCACCCTCGTGCGCTCCAGCGGCGAGCGCCGCCGCGTGCGCCGCGACGAACCTCCGGAAAGCCTGCGCGAAAGTGGCGCCATGGTCCGCTGTGCCCACTGCGGGGTACACGTGCCAGAGGACCAGGCGGTTTGCGACGGCGACCTCTGCTACTGCTCGCGGCAACATGCCGACGCCGGACCTTCCGGCCGCGGCTGACCACCGTCACGGGGAACCCCTGATCGATGGTCATCGACAGCGACACCCAGCGCTCCAGTCGTCTGTACGCCCTGTACCGGGTGTTCGTCGCACTGGTCCTGCTCCTGATGGGCCTGTTCCCGGGCCTGCCGGTGGGCGTGGCCCCCGCGGTCCCCGAAGTCTATCCGGCACTGGCCGGCGGCTACCTGGTGTTCTCGGTATTCATGGCGACGTTTGCCGAACACTGCAACCGCGAACCCGAGCGCGTCGTACAGTTCCGCCGCATGATCCTGCTGGGCGGCACCGGGGATGCCGCGGGCCTGCTCGCCCTGATGGTGGTTGCCGGGGGCGTCCACACCGGCATCGGCCTGCTGCTGATCCCCGCGGTGATGGCCACCGCCCTGCTGTCGGCGGGTCGCCTGGGGCTCCCGCTGGCCGCTGCCGTGACCGCCGGCCTGCTGGGGGCAGAAGGCCTCGCCATCCTGATCACGCTGGGCGATCTCGACAGCCTGACCCAGGCCGGGTTGCTGGGGGCCGCGCTGCTGGCCGGCACCCTGCTGGCCCATCATTTCAGCCGGCGGGCCGACGAAAGCCGCGCCCAGGTCGAACAGCAGGAGGTCGATCTCGCCAGCCTGGCGGAACTCAACGCCCAGATCATCGCGCGCATGAGCGCCGGCGTGGTGGCAATCGATCCCCGGGGCTACATCCGCTCCATCAACGAGGCGGCGCGCCAGCTCCTCCCGCCCCGCCCGGGTCGACACCTGTCGTCGATCTCGCCGCGCCTGGCCCGGGCCGTGCGCGAATGGCAGGAAGAAACCGGGCCGGCCAGCCGCACCCGCCACCTGCCCGGCGACCAGGAACAGCCGGCCCTGCAAGTCCGCCTGGCCCCGCTGGGCAACCAGGGCGATCAGGGTACTCTGCTGATCCTGGAAGACGCCGCCGAACTGCGCCGCCAGGCCCAGGCAAGCAAGCTGCAGGCCCTCGGCCGCCTGACCGCCAGTATCGCGCACGAGATCCGCAACCCGCTGGGCGCGATCTCCCACAGCGCCCAGCTGCTGCGCGAATCGCCCGACCTTTCGGCACCCGACCAGCGCCTGCTGGCGATCATCGACAAGCAGAGCGACCGCGTGAACAGTCTGATCGCCAACGTCCTCAGCCTCTCGCGTCGCGAATCGGGCGAACGCCAGCGGCTCAACCTGCGCGACGAGCTCGAACGCTTCGCCGAGGAATTCTGCAGTGCGCTGCAGATACCGCGGGAATCACTGCACGTGAACGTGGAACCGGCGGACTCCGTGGTGCTGTTCGACCCGTCGCAGCTCAACCAGGTGCTGTGGAACCTGTGCGGCAATGCCCGGGTGCACGGCGGGCACGACCGGCCCGACAGCCCGCCCATCATCCTGCGTGGCGGTTCCGGCCAGGTGGCCCGCGTGGTCAGCCTCGACGTTCTGGACGCCGGCCCCGGCATCGATCCGGAAACCGAGAAGGAGCTGTTCGAGCCCTTCGTCTCCGGCCATTCCGGCGGCTCCGGCCTGGGCCTGTACATCTCGCGCATGCTGTGCGAAAACAACGGGGCCTCGCTGGAATACGCGCATGCACCCTCCGGGGGCTGCTTCCGCATCCTGTTTGCCCCCGACGAACAACACCAGGGATCGGCGTCATGAGCATCAAGCACGTGCTGGTTGTCGACGATGAACCCGACATCTGCGAACTGCTGGAGATCACCCTCGCGCGCATGGGCCTGGAGGCCGAAACGGCCGGCGCGCTGGACCCGGCACGGCAGCTGCTGGCGCAGCGGGACTTCGACCTCTGCCTGACCGACATGCGCCTGCCGGACGGGGACGGGCTGGACCTGGTGCGTCACATCCAGACCACCCGCCCGGAGCTGCCGGTGGCGGTCATCACCGCGCACGGCAGTGTCGATACGGCGGTGCAGGCCCTCAAGCTGGGCGCGTTCGACTTCGTCAGCAAGCCGGTCGACCTCAAGCAGCTGCGCGAACTGATCGACAGCGCCCTGCGCATGGAATCCGCGCCGGCCACGGAGGCGGCGTGCGGCTCGACGCCGACCCGCTGCAGCACGACCGAAGACCCCGACAGCCCGCTGCTGGGCGACTCCGAACCCATGCAGAAACTGCGCGCCACCATACGCAAGCTGGCGCGCTCCCAGGCGCCGGTGTTCATCGCCGGAGAATCCGGTTCCGGCAAGGAACTGGTGGCGCGCGAGATCCATCGGCTGGGGCCGCGCGCCGACCGCCCCTTCGTGCCGGTGAACTGCGGCGCGATCCCGGCGGAACTGATGGAGAGCGAGTTCTTCGGCCACCGCAAGGGCGCCTTCACCGGCGCCACCCAGGACCACCCCGGGCTGTTCCAGGCGGCCGAGGGCGGCACCCTGTTCCTGGACGAGGTCGCCGACCTGCCGCTGGCGATGCAGGTCAAGCTGCTGCGCGCGATCCAGGAGCGCGCGATCAAGCCGGTCGGCGGCTCGCGGGAGATCCCGGTGGACGTGCGTATCCTGTCGGCGACCCATCACGACCTCGAGCGCGCCGTGCGCGAAGGCCGTTTCCGCCAGGACCTCTATTACCGTCTCAACGTGATCGAACTGCGGGTCCCGCCGCTGCGCGAACGCAACGGCGACATCCCCGGCCTGGCCACCGTGATGCTGCAGCGAATCGCCGAACAATGGGGCCTGGAGGCCCGCGAACTCGCGCCGGACGCGCAGGAGCTGCTGGAGCGCCACCCCTTCCCGGGCAACGTGCGGGAGCTGGAGAACATCCTGGAGCGCGCCGCCACCCTCGCGGAGGGCGCGGCGATTCACGCCGACAACATCGATCTCCCGGCCACCGCCCCGACCCCGGGGGACAACGGCGAGGACCGCCGCGCCGGCCCCGGCGCAAACAACCCGGGCACCCCGCCTCCCGGGGTGCAGGAGCGCCGCACCCCGCCGTCGATCCGCTACGAGGATGTGGGCCTGGACGATCACCTCGCCGACCAGGAGCGCCAGGCGATCGAGACCGCCCTGCACCAGACCGGCGGCAACCGCACCGCGGCCGCGCGGCTGCTGGGGCTCAGTTTCCGCCAGCTGCGCTACCGGCTGAAGAAACTCGGAATCGAATAGTCAGGCTCGGGCGGGCGGGTCCTCCAGGTCATTCAGCCACTGCTCCAGCTCGAACAGGGGCAGGCCGATCACGTTGCTGCAGGAACCGTCGATGCGTTCGACAAAGGCCGCGCCCCGCCCCTGCAGGGCATACCCCCCCGCCTTGTCGCGCGGCTCGCCACTGGCCCAGTAGGCCGCGATGTCGCGGGTGTCCAGCGGGCGCATCCATACCCGCGTCTCGCCGCGCCCGGTGCGCACCGGGCCGTCATCGCGCAGCAGTGCCATGCCGGTGATCACCCGGTGTTCGCGGCCGGACAGCCGCTGCAGCATGGCGGCGGCCGAAGCCTCGTCCGCGGGCTTGCCCAGCGCCTCCCCGTCGATCGTCACGACCGTATCGGCCGCCAGCACCCACTGCCCCCGGCGGGCGTGGCCACGCGCGGCTTCCGCCTTGACCGCCGCGAGGCGCTCGACCAGTGCCCCGGGCTCCTCGTCGGGCGCGGCGGTCTCGTCCACGTCCATGGCCGCCACCTCGTGCACCACGCCGATCTGCGTCAGCAGTTCACGCCGGCGGGGAGACGCCGAGGCCAGCAGCAGGGGCAGGGCGTCGGGGCGGTTTCCGGGAGCGGCAAAGGACATGGCGGACGCCGCGCGACTCAGGCGCGGTGATAGGGATGATTGTTGAGCAACGACCAGGCGCGGTAGAGCTGCTCCGCCACCAGCACCCGCACCAGCATGTGCGGGAAGGTCAGCGGCGACAGCGACCAGGCCCACTCGGCCCGCTCGCGCACGGTGGTATCCAGGCCGTCGGCGCCGCCGATCAGCAGCGCGACGTCGCGCCCGTCGTCCTGCCAGCCTGCCAGACGCTGCGCCAGTCCGCGGGTGTCCACCTTACGGCCGCGTTCATCCAGGGTGATGATCCGGGCACCCTCGGGCACCGCCTTGAGCAGGGCCTCGCCCTCGCGCCGCAGGCGGGTCGTGGCGTCCATGGATTTCGAACCCGCCGGGGTCGCCAGTGCGTGCAGCTGGAAACCCCATTCGCGGGGCAGCCGGTCCCGGTATTCGGCAAAGCCGGAGGCGACCCAGTCGGGCATGCGGCGGCCGATGGCGATCAGATGCAGACGCATCGCCGGCGCTCCGCTTCAGCCGCGCAGCCGGCGGACCCGCTGCAGGCCGGGATCATCCTCCATGCCGCCATCGGCCCCGTCCCCCTCCGCGGCCTCTTCCTCGGCCAGCCACAGCTTTTCCAGGTTGTAGAAATCGCGGGTCTCGGGGAGCATCACGTGGACGATCACGTCGTTGAGATCGACCAGGACCCATTCCTGGCCCTCCTGGCCCTCCACGCCCAGCGGCTGGATGCCACGGTGCTTGGCCTCGGTCGCCACGTTCTCGGCGGTGGACTGCACGTGGCGCCCGGAGGTCCCCGAGGCGATCACGATGAAATCGGCCAGGGTGGTCTTGCCGCGCACGTCGATGCTGCGGATGTTGCGGGCCTTCATGTCCTCGAGCGCCTCGATGGTCAGCTCCAGCAACTGTTCGCTGTTCATGGTCTCGGATGTCATATCGATGCGTTTCCTGCGGCGGACCGGTAAAGCCCGCGCTCCTGTATGTAGCGTTCGACCGCCCCGGGCAGCAGGAAGCGGGGGCTGGTCCCCTCGCGCAGCTGGGCCCGGATGGCGGTAGCGGAGATATCCAGCTGGGTCACCGGCTGGAAGTACACCCGGCCGGCCGGACTCGCCCGCAACACGGCGGGATCGTCAGTGACCGCGCCTCCCGGGCCGTCGCCCAGGTCCTGCGAGGCGGGGCTTCCGGGGCGATGCGACACCGCCACGTGCGCCAGCTCGAACAGGGTCTCCCAGCGGTGCCAGGACGACAGGCCGGCGAAGGCATCCATGCCCATGATCAGCACCAGCGGCACATCGTCACCCAGCTCCCGGCGGAAGGTCAGCAGGGTGTCCACGGTGTAGGACGGCCCGGTGCGGTCCAGCTCGCGCCGGTCGGCGACGAACCCCTCCACACCGGCCACCGCGCGCTCCACCATGGCCAGGCGGTCCTCGCCCGAAGTCCCGGGGCTGGCGCGATGAGGCGGCACGTGGCAGGGCACGAAGTGCACCCGTTCCAGCCCCAGGTGCTGTTGCACCTCCAGCGCCGGGCGCAGATGACCGAAATGGATCGGGTCGAAGGTCCCGCCGAGGATCCCGATCAAGCCGCCACCTTCCCGCCGCGCTCAGTCACGCACATGGCCGTCGCCAAACACGATGTATTTCAGGGTGGTCAGGCCGTGCAGCCCCACCGGCCCGCGCGCGTGCAGCTTGTCGGTGGAGATCCCGATCTCCGCGCCCAGCCCGTACTCGAAGCCGTCGGCGAAGCGGGTGGAGGCATTGACCATCACCGAACTGGAATCCACCGCGCGCAGGAAGCGCCGCGCATGCCCCCAGTTTTCGGTCACGATGCTGTCGGTGTGGTGCGATCCCCAGGTGTTGATGTGCTGGATCGCCGCGTCCAGATCATCGACCACGCGGATCGCCAGGATCGGCCCCAGGTATTCGGCCGCCCAGTCCTCCTCGCCAGCCTCGGCGACCTCCGGCCCGCCGTCGGCCAGCACCGCGCGGGTACGGGCGCAGCCGCGCAGACTGACCCCCAGACCGTCCAGCTCGGCCGCCACCGCCGGCAGGAATCCCTCGGCACGGTCGGCGTGCACCAGCAGGGTCTCCATGGTGTTGCAGGTCCCGTAGCGCTGGGTCTTCGCGTTCACCGCCACTGCCTGCGCCTTGTCCGGATCCGCCGCGGCGTCCACGTACACGTGGCACACCCCGTCGAGATGCTTGATCACCGGAATCCGCGACTCCTGGCTGATGCGCTCGATCAGCCCCTTGCCGCCGCGTGGCACGATCACGTCCACGTACTCGGGCATGCGCAGCAGCGCGCCCACCGCGGCACGGTCGGTGGTGTCGACGATCTGTACCGCCTCGCGCGGCAGCCCCGCCGCCGCCAGCCCGGACTGGATGATGCCGGCCAGCGCGCGATTGGAATGCGCCGCCTCGGAGCCACCGCGCAGGATGGCCGCATTGCCCGACTTCAGGCACAGCGCCGCCGCGTCGATGGTCACGTTGGGCCGCGACTCGTAGATGATACCAATCACCCCCAGCGGCACCCGCATCTGGCCCACCTGGATCCCGCTGGGCTGATAGGCCATGTCGGAGATGGTACCCACCGGATCCGGCAGACCCGCGACCTGCCGGCAGCCCTCGATCATGGTGTCGATGCGCGCATCGGTCAGCGCCAGACGGTCCAGCATCGCCGCGTCCAGCCCGCGGGCACGACCCGCCTCCAGGTCGCGCTCGTTGGCCTCGGCCAGCTCCGCGCGACGCTCGGCGATCCCCTCGGCGATGGCCTGCAGCGCCGCGTTCTTGGCACCCGGTTCGGCCTCGGCCATGTGGCGCGAGGCCGCGCGGGCGGCGCGGCCCAGGGCCTGCATGCGCTCGAACAGGTCGGCGTCGATGGCGTTGTCTTCGTCGGTCACGGCATTCATGGTTCAGACGGTCTCGAGTTCGGGCACGGAAAGGGTGAGCGGTTGCCCGGCGATCCGGGCCACCAAGTCTAGCAACAGCCGCCGCGGGCTGCCGGATTCCTGCCCCTTGATCACCCGGTCCACGCGGGCGGCCAGGCACAGGATGTCACGCGCCCGCGCCACGTCCAGGCGTCCCGCCGCCAGGCGCAGGGCCTTTTGCTGCTCGCCGAAGCTGCCCTGGAAGGCGTCGCGGTCGTTCGCCCCGGCGGCCCGGCGTTCCAGGGCCTGTACCAGCAGCCGGGCATCGCGCGCCAGCGCCCACAGGATCAGCGGCTCCGGCTGACCTTCGTCCAGCAGCCCCTCCAGCATGCGCAGGGCGCGGCCGGTATCGCCGCGCAGGGCGGCCGCCGACAGGCCGAACAGGTCGAAGCGCGCGGCATCCGCGGTGGACTCGGACAGGGTCTCGAGATCGATCTCCCGCACCCCGGCCAGTGCCAGCTTTTCGATCTCCTGGCGCGCCGCCAGCAGGTTGCCCTCCACCCGGGCCGCCAGCAGCTGCAGGGCCTCGTCGGTACTCCGCAGCCCGTGGCGGGCCAGGCGTTCGCGGATCCAGCCGCCCAGGCGATCCGGGGGTACCGGCCGTGCATGCACCACCACCGCGGCCGACTCCATGGCCTTGAACCAGGCGGCCCGGCGCATGTCGCGGTCCGGGCGCGGCAGCTGCAACAGCAGCACGGTGTCGGATTGCGGCGCCGCCGCACAGGCCTTCAGCTTCTCCCCGCCCTCGCGCCCGGGCTTTCCGGTCGCCAGACGCAGGTCCACCAGCGTGCGGCTGGCGAACAGCGAGCGGTCACGCAGCGCCGCATCCAGCGCGGACCAGTCGGACTGGGCGGAGAAATCCAGCACCGTGCGCTCGTCGAAACCCTGCTCACGGGCGGCGGCCCGGATCGCATCGGCGGCCTCGATGGTCTGCAGCGGTTCCTCGCCCAGCAGCATGTACAGCGGGGCCACGCCCTTCTGCAGCAGCGGGCCGAGGCGGGCCGGATCCACGGCAGCCATCTCAGTCACCGTCCCCGCGGGTCAGCGCCCGCACCCGACGCTGCAGCAGGGCGACCAGATCGCGGTTCATGGTGGCCCGCAGGTCCTCCTCGCGCTCCGAGCGGCTGAGCACGGCGGTCTCGTCATAGACGTAAGTGCGGGACGCACGCAGCGGTTCGAGATCCATCGCTTCACCATCGGCCGGGCGCAGGCGCACGCGCAGGCTGCGGGTCAGTTCGTACTCGCTGACCCGCGCCTGATCGGACACCGAAAGCGCGCGCCGCGAATCGTCCACCGAGCGGATCTCCAGGGTCGCGCCCCGCTCTTCCGGGCGCTCGTCCACGATCTCGATCCCGGAGGCACGCAGGCCCCGGGCCAGTTCCTGGTACAGCGAGTCGCGCGGCTGCAGGCCGCGGATCTCCACCGGGTCCAGTTCCGCCGGCCAGCCCCCGGTGCCGCGCAGCTGGAACCCGCAGGCGGCCAGCGAGGCCGTCAGCACGAGCACCGCCAGCAGACGCGGCAGGAACCGGGTCATTGCGGCTTGACCACGAAATTCACCAGGCGTCCGGGGACCACGATCACCTTCACGATGCCCTGCCCCTCGAGATGGCGCTGGACGTTTTCGTCCTCCCGCGCGATACGCTCCACGCTCTCGCGGTCCGCGCCGGCCGGTACCGCGATCTCCGCGCGGCGCTTGCCGTTGACCTGCACCGCCAGGGTCTCGCGGGCGGCCTGACGGGCGGCCTCGTCGACCTGCGGCCAGCGGGTATCGGCCACCAGCCCGTCATGGCCCAGCGCCTCCCACAGCACCTGGGTCACGTGCGGAATGATCGGAGCCAGCATGCGTACGATGCCTTCGAGCACCTCCTGGCGGACCGCGATGGCGCCCTCGGCATCCTCCGGCAGGCGTCCGAGTTCGTTCAGCAGCTCCATGTTCGCCGCCACCGCGGTATTGAAGGTCTGGCGCCGACCGATATCGTCGGTGACCTTGGCGATGGTGTCGTGCAACTTGCGCCGCAGCTCGGCCGCCGGTTCGGACAGGTTTTCGGGATCCAGCGGCGACGCCGCCGGGCCTCCGACATGTTCGCGCACCGTGCGCCACAGACGGCGGATGAAGCGCTGCGCGCCCTCCACGCCCGAGTCCGACCATTCCAGCGACAGGTCCGGCGGGGCGGCGAACATGGTGAACAGCCGCGCGGTGTCGGCCCCGAAGCGCTCGATCAGCGCCTGCGGGTCCACGCCGTTGTTCTTCGACTTGGACATCTTCTCCATGCCGCCGATCGCCACCGGCTGCCCGTCTTCGCGATGGCGTGCGGCCTTCACCGAACCATCCTCGGCGCGCTCCAGTTCCACGTCGGCGGGGTTGATCCAGTCCTTCCCGCCATCGCCGCGCTCGCGGTAGAAGGTGGGCGCCACCACCATGCCCTGGGTCAGCAGCCGGGTGAACGGCTCGTCGGAACCCACCAGCCCCTCGTCGCGCAGCAGCTTGTGGAAGAAGCGCGCATACAGCAGATGCAGCACCGCGTGCTCGATCCCGCCGACGTACTGATCCACCGGCAGCCAGTGGTCGGCGCGTTCGTCGAGCATCGCCGTGTCGTTGTCGACGCAGGCGTAGCGGGCGAAGTACCAGCTGGACTCGAAGAAGGTATCGAAGGTATCGGTCTCGCGCCGTGCCGGCTTGCCGCATTGCGGGCAGGTCGCCTCGTAGAACTCCGGCATGCGCGCCAGCGGCGAGCCGGCCCCGTCCGGGATCACGTCCTCCGGCAGGCGCACGGGCAGATCCTCTTCCGGCACCGGCACCGCCCCGCAGTCGTCGCAGTGGATCACCGGGATCGGGCAGCCCCAGTAGCGCTGGCGCGAGATGCCCCAGTCGCGCAGACGGTAGTTGCGCCGGCGCCGGCCCAGTCCGGCCTGCTCCAGATGATCGGCGATCGCGGCCTTCGCGGCCTCCGAGTCCTGCCCGGTGAAATCGCCCGAGTTCACCAGCACGCCGGGCTCGGTGAAGGCCGCGGCCTGCACGTCGTACTCTGCGCCGTCGGCCGGGGCGATCACCTGGCGGATCGGCAGGCCGTATTTTGTGGCGAACTCGTGGTCGCGCTCGTCGTGTGCCGGCACCGCCATCACCGCGCCGGTGCCGTATTCCATCAGCACGAAGTTGGCGACCCACACCGGTATGTCTTCGCCGGTCAGCGGGTGGCGGGCGGTGAAGCCCAGCGCGCGGCCCTTCTTCTCCATCGTGGCCAGGTCCGCCTCGGCCACCCCGCCCTGGCCGCACTCGTCCACGAACCCAGCCAGTTCCGGATCGTTCTGCGCCAGCGCCTGCACCGTGGGATGCTCCGGCGCGAGCGCCATGTAGCTGACGCCGAACAGGGTGTCCGGGCGCGTGGTGAACACGTTCAGCGGCTCGCCGCCTTCCACCGCGAACTCCAGCTCCACGCCCTCGGAACGCCCGATCCAGTTCCGCTGCATGGTGCGCACCTGGTCCGGCCAGCCGTCGAGGTCGTCCAGCGCCTCCAGCAGCTCGTCGGCGTAGTCGGTGATGCGCAGGAACCACTGCGGCATCTCGCGACGCTCCACCGGCGCGCCGGAGCGCCAGCCGCGCCCCTCGATCACCTGCTCGTTGGCAAGCACGGTCTGATCCACCGGGTCCCAGTTCACGGTCGCCTTCTTGCGATAGACCAGGCCCTTCTTCAGCAGGCGCACGAACAGCCACTGCTCCCAACGGTAATAATCGGCATCGCAGGTCGCGAACTCGCGCGACCAGTCATAGGCAAAGCCCAGGCGCTGGAGCTGGGTGCGCATCTGCTCGATGTTCTGGCGCGTCCATGTCGCCGGCGGCACATTGTTCTGCATCGCCGCGTTCTCCGCCGGCAGGCCGAAGGCGTCCCAGCCCATCGGCTGCAGCACGCTCCTGCCCTGCATGCGCTGGAACCGCGCGATCACGTCGCCGATGGTGTAGTTGCGCACATGCCCCATGTGCAGCTTGCCCGACGGGTACGGGAACATCGACAGGCAGTAGAAGGGTTCTCCCGCGGCATCTTCCCGCGCCCGGAAACAGCCGGTCTCGTCCCAGCGACGCTGGACCTCGGTCTCCACCTGTTCCGGGGAATAATGCTCCTGCATGGGCCTCACCTGTGCTGTTTGCCGCCGCGAACGAAGAACCGCGCAGAATACCAGTCACCCCGCCCCCCTTCCAGACAGTCCCGGATCTGCCGAATGGTTCCGTCGCGCGCAACCGCAACGCCGCGCACGGCCATCTAGACTTCAGGATACATACCCTTGACGCATCGACCGATGCGAAGGAGGTGCAGCATGATCTCCCTGATCCAGCGCCGTTATCCGGACGACCTTTCCGAAATCCGGCCCCGTCACGGGTACGAGGAGGCCACGCCCGGCGTACGCCGGATCGAGGCCGGCCGCCCGCTGCGCTGGCTGGGCGCCGGCTGGCACGATCTGCGGCATGCCCCGGCCGGGCTGCTGCACGGCCTGATGGTGACCGCGATCGGAGCCGTCATCATGGGTGTGCTCTGGTCCTGGCCGTGGGCCGGGGTTGCCGCCCTCACGGGCTTCCTTCTGGTCGGACCTGTCCTCGCCACCGGCCTCAACGGCCTGGCCCGGAGCATCGAACGCGGCGAGACCGTCGGCCTGCGCTCGGGCTTCGGCGCGCTGGAGGCGACCGGCGGTGCCATCTGGGCCTTCGCCGCCCTGCTGGCCTCGATCTTCCTGGCCTGGACCGCCTTCGTGTGGCTGTGGATGGGGGTCCTCAACGTCGGCCACGCCGGACTCCTGGGCCCGCTGCACGAGGCCCTTCCGGTCCTGCTGGGCAGCACCAGCGGACTGATCTCGCTGGCCGGTCTGGTCGTCGCCGGTGCGGCTCTCGCGGTCGTGGTTCTGGCGCTCTCGGTGGTCACGATCCCGACCCTGCTGGACCGCCGGACCGGACTCATGACGGCGATGGGCACCAGCCTGAAGGCCCTGCGCACCAGCCCGGCCGCCACACTGATCTGGGCCGCGCTGATCACCGTTCTGTTCGCAGTCTCGGTGGCCACCGCTCTGCTGGCCCTGATCGTCGTGTTCCCCTGGCTGGGCTACGCCATGTGGCACGCCTACCGCGACCTGGTCGAACCCCCGGAGGAGGCGGCACCGACGACCTGACGCAGGCCCCGTTACCGGCACTCACGGACGCGTCGGCGGGTAACGGGGTATCACTCCACGGGGCGCACGCCCGGCCGGGGGATGCGCCCCGTTCTGTCTACGGGCGACAGGAAGACCCGGCCGCGCGCCCGTTTCGGGGCATGCTCGTGCTAACGTACCTCCGAGCACCGATCAATCCGGAGTGATGCCGATGAGCGACAAGAACAGGAATCCCGAGGGCGGGCAGGAAGAGGACCAGCATGAACGCGAATCGCGCCTGAGCGATGCCTACCACCGCATGCTGCACGAGGTCACCGAAGACCTCGAGAAACTGGAGGAACGCACCGGCAAGGCCATCAGCCAGGCGCTCGAGGGCGCACGCGACCGGGTACATAATGCCACCGACCTGACGCGCGAAGAGGCCCACGAGGTGATGGAGTACCTGCAGCGCGACCTGCAGGACCTGGGTGCCTACATCGACGCACGCAGCGAGGACTGGCGCAGCTGGCTGCGCATCGATATCGGCCTGATCGAGGCCAGCATCAAGAACGCCCTCGAGCGCATCGCCGATCGCACCCGGGTGGAGATCACCGAGCTGACGGCCCGCGCACAGGTGATGGGCGAATGGCACACCGGCGAGATTACGGGCCCCGGGGAACTGGTCTGCAAGCACTGCGGACACCCGCTGCACATGGAGAAGGTCGGGCGCATCCCGCCCTGCGCGCAGTGTCACCACACGGCGTTTCGTCGGGGACCGCCGCCGGAGGCGGACGCCGGCTGACCTCCGTGGAGCGGGGGGTAGTCGGGTGGAGGAACCCGGGTCGAGCAAACCCGGGGCGGCGGTCAGTCCTGGTCTTCGGCGCCGGCCCGCCGCCGACCGACCGCCGCGCCCAGCACCACCAGCACCAGTGCGGCCAGCACCGCCGGCCCCTCGCCCATCGCCGCGGCCGGGGTGATGCCGCTGCGGGGCTGGATCTCGCCATGCAGCGTCGTCGGCTCGAACAGCGGCGTGGCATCGATCAGGCGGCCGTCCGCATCGATCAGTGCGGATACCCCGGTATTGGTCGCGCGCAGCATCGGACGTCCGGTCTCCACCGCCCGCACCCGCGCGATCTGCAGGTGCTGGGCCGGCGCCAGGCTGTCGCCGAACCACGCATCGTTGGACACGTTGACAAGGAAGCCGGCCTCCGGCAGCGCGGAACGGATGTGCCGGGCATAGGCCGATTCGTAGCAGATGCTCGCCCCGGCGGTGCGCCCCGCCAGCGTGATCCGACCGTCATCCTCCCCCCGGGCCAGATCGGACATCGGGATCATCAGCAGCCGGTCGAGCCAGGCCAGCTGCTCGCGCAGCGGGATGTACTCGCCGAACGGCACCAGCTGACGCTTGTGATAGGCCTCGCCGCCGGGATAGGTCAGGATCGCGTTATGGATATCCCCGTCGCGGTGACCGTCGAACAGCCCGGTCACCAGCTGCGCGTCCTCGCCCGGCAGCTCCGCGGCCACCTGTTCCAGCGCCCCGGCCACCTCGCCAGTCAGCGCGGGGATCGCGGTTTCCGGCCACACCACCAGATCCGCCGGCTCGGCCTGCGCGGTCAGCTCGCGGTACACCTCCAGCGAGTGCCGGATGCCGTCCGGGGCCCATTTGCGCTCCTGCTCGATGTTGCCCTGCACCAGCGTCGCGCTGACCGGCTCGCCGTCGGGCTCGGTCCACTGCAACGGCAGCAGGGCCGCGGAGACCACCACCACGCCCGCCACCAGACCCACGCCGATGCCGCGCGAACGCCGCCCGGCCGCCAGCACCAGTCCGGCGGCGATCAGTGCCACCATCAGGCTGGCCGCCAGCTCGCCACCCAGCGGCAGCCAGGACGCCAGCGGCGTCTCCAGCGTGGCATGGCCGAACAGCAGCCAGGGGAATCCGGAGAACAGCCAGGAACGTGCCAGTTCCAGCAGCACCAGCCCGCCGGCCAGGGCCAGCAGGCCCTCCATTCGGTGCAGCGGCAGAAAGCGCGCGGCCAGCGCACTCAACAATGCCGGGTACAGCGCCATCACCAGCACGAAGGCCACCGTGATCACGCTGGCGACCACCAGCGGGGCCTGGCCGAACACCAGCAGACTGTTGAAGATCCAGGACGTGCCGGCGCCGAAGAATCCCAGGCCGAACAGCCAGCCGAACCACGCGGCACGCCGTGGCCGCCCCTGCACCCGCACCAGCAGCCCGAACCACACCGCCAGCGCCAGCGGCGCGGCGGTGAACAGCCCCACCGGCGCGAACGCCAGCACCGCGAACGCGCCGGCCAGCAAGGCCAACAGGCCACCGACCCGGCGGCCGGTCAGGTCGGGCAGTGGCAGGCCGCGCATCACGGGACCTCCGTGCCGGATTCGCCGGGGCCGGACGACGCCGCCGGCCCTGCGGCGGGCTCGGCCAGACGCATCTCCACCAGGTGCAGCCGGCGATTGTCCGCACGCAGCACGCGAAACTGCATGCCATCCAGGGTCAGGGTCTCGCCGCGGTGCGGCACATGGGCAAAATGCGACAGCAGCAGCCCGCCCACGGTGTCGAAGGCATCCTCGTCGTAGGCCGTCTGGAAATAGGCGTTGAATTCGTCCAGCGGGGTCAGCGCCTTGATGGTGTAGCGCCCGCCGGGGTGCTGCATGATCTGGGTCAGATAGTCCTCGACATCGTGCTCGTCCTCGATCTCGCCGACGATCTGCTCCAGCACGTCCTCGATGGTCACCAGCCCGGCCACCCCGCCGTACTCATCGACCACGATGGCCATGTGATTGCGGCTCAGGCGGAATTCCTTCAGCAGTACGTTCAGGCGCTTGCTCTCGGGCACGAACACCGCCGGGCGCAGGATCTCCTGCATGTCGAACCCGGCGTCATCGGGATCCCCGAAGAAACGCAGCAGGTCCTTGGCCAGCAGGATCCCGACCACCTCGTCGCGATGGTCGCCAACCACCGGCAGGCGCGAATGGGCCGACGCCACCACGTCGGGCAGGAATTCCGACAGCGGGGCATCGCGCCGCACTACTTCCATCTGCGCACGCGGGATCATGATGTCGCGCACCTGCATGTCGGCGACATTGAGCACGCCCTCCAGCATGGTCAGCGCCTCGGGATCCAGCAGCTCGCGTTCCTGCGCCCCGCGCAGGGTCTCGACCAGCTCCCGCCGGCTGCGCGGTTCGCGCCGCAGACGGCGCAGCAGCGGCTCCAGCAGGCGCCGCCAAAGCGACAACCCGCCAGTGGCGGCCCCGGGCTCAGGCGCCATGAACACTCCGTGCGCCGCCCGCGCGCCGGGTCTCCGGCACGCGGTACGGGTCCGCAAGTCCGAGGCCGGCCAGGATCGCGGTTTCCAGGGCCTCCATCTCGGCCGCCTCGTCAGCGTCCTGATGATCGAACCCCTGCAGATGCAGCATCCCGTGCACCACCATGTGGGTGTAATGGTCGGCCACCGGCTTGCCCTGCTCGCGCGCTTCGCGCTGCAGCACCGGATCGCACAGCACGATATCGCCGAGACCGCCCGGGCCGGCCTCCGGCGGGAGCGGCATGTCCTCCGGCACCGGGAACGACAGCACATTGGTGGCCCGGTCGCGACTACGAAAGGCCCGGTTCAACTCGCGCCCCTCGTCGGCATCCACGATCCGCAGGGTCACGCCGGTCGCGGCCTCGCCGCGCCAGGCCGCGCGGGCGGCGGCATGCAGACGCCGCGCCGCGGGCACGCCGGCCCGCGGGACGGCATACTGCACCGCGACCTCAAGCGTCATCGCCACGCTCCTCTTCGTGCGCATCGTAGGCCTGCACGATGCGCTGCACCAGCGGATGGCGGACCACGTCCTCGCCGCGGAAGTGGTGGATGCCGACGCCCTCCACGCCCTCGAGGATGCGGATCGCATGCCGCAGGCCGGAATGCTGCCCGCGCGGCAGGTCCACCTGGGTCACGTCGCCGTTGACCACCGCGGTCGAGCCGAAGCCGATGCGGGTGAGGAACATCTTCATCTGTTCGACGGTGGTGTTCTGCGCCTCGTCGAGGATGATGAAGGCCTCGTTCAGGGTGCGCCCGCGCATGTAGGCCAGCGGCGCGACCTCGATTACCTGGCGCTCCATCAGGCGCGCGGTCTGGTCGAATCCCATCAGCTCGTACAGGGCGTCATACATCGGCCGCAGGTAGGGGTCGATCTTCTGCGCCAGGTCCCCGGGCAGGAATCCCAGGCGCTCGCCGGCCTCCACCGCCGGGCGCACCAGTACCAGGCGCTGGACGCGGTCCTGCTCCAGCGCGGCCACCGCCGCGGCCACCGCGAGGAACGTCTTGCCGGTGCCTGCCGGGCCGATGCCGAAGGTCAGGTCGTTGCGACCGATCCCGGCGATATACCGCGACTGGCGCGGACCGCGCCCGCGGATCGCGGCACGTTTCAGCCGCAGCACCGGATCGGGCGTGTCGGATGAGCTGTCGGCCAGGGCCTCGACATTGGCTTCCTGCAGGGCGGTGTGGACCTGCTCCAGGGAGACCGGCTCCTCCTGCGCCATGCGATGCAGATCGTGGATCAGCGCACCGGCCGCATCCACCGCGGCGCTGGGCCCGGTGAGGTTGAAGCGCGGCCCCCGGTTGTGGACGGCGACGCCCAGGCGGTTCTCGATCAGACGCAGGTGGGCATCCAGCGGACCGGACAGGCGTGCCAGGGTCTCCTGGTCGCCCGGTTCCAGGGTGAAATCCAGTCGGTTTGCCATGCCGGGTTCAGGCGGTCGCGGCGGCGGCAACGGGTTCGACCACCCGGCGCCCGCGCAGGGAGTGGGCAAGGGCCTCGGTGATCTCCACCGGCACCATCTGCCCGATCAGGGACGGGTCGGCGGGGAAATTCACGATGCGGTTGTTGGCGGTGCGCCCGGCCAGCTCGTCCGGATTGCGCTTCGCCGGCCCCTCCACCAGTACCGGCTCGATACCCCCCACCATGGACTGGTTGCGCTCGCGGCCATGCCGCTCGATGACGGCCTGCAGCTCCGCCAGCCGTGCCTTCTTCACCGCCATGGGGACGTCGTCGGGCAGCGAGGCCGCCGGCGTACCCGGACGCGCGCTGTAGATAAAGCTGAAGGAAAAATCGAAGTGCAGTTCCTCGATCAGGTCCATGGTCGCCCGGTGATCGGCGTCGGTCTCGCCGGGGAAACCGACGATGAAGTCCGACGACAGGTCCAGCTCCGGGCGCGCCTCGCGCAGGCGACGGATCTTCGCCTTGTACTCGAGGATGGTGTGCCCGCGCTTCATCTGCGCCAGGATCCGGTCGGAACCGCTCTGCACCGGCAGATGCAGGTGGCTGACCAGCTTGGGTTCGTCGGCGAAGGCCTGGATCAGGGAGTCGGAGAACTCCACCGGATGCGAGGTGGTGAAGCGGATGCGCTCGATCCCGTCCACCGCCGCCACGTAGTGGATCAGCAGCGCAAGATCGGCCGTGTCGCCGTCCTCCATCGGACCGCGATAGGCATTGACGTTCTGCCCCAGCAGGTTGATCTCCTTCACCCCCTGCTCGGCCAGCGCCACCACCTCGGCGATCACGTCGTCGAAGGGGCGCGAGATCTCGTCACCGCGGGTATAGGGCACCACGCAGAACGAACAGTACTTGGAACAGCCCTCCATCACCGAGACGAAGGCCGTGGGGCCCTCGGCCTGCGGTTCGGGCAGGCGGTCGAACTTCTCGATCTCGGGGAACGAGATGTCCACCACCGGGGCCCGCGCCCGCTGCGCCTCGCGGATCATCTCCGGCAGGCGGTGCAGGGTCTGCGGCCCGAACACCAGATCCACGTACGGCGCGCGCTGACGCAGGGCCTCGCCCTCCTGACTCGCCACACAGCCGCCGACCCCGATCACCATCCCCGGCCGGCGCTCCTTGATCGCGCGCCAGCGGCCCAGCAGCGAGAAGACCTTCTCCTGGGCCTTCTCGCGGATCGAACAGGTGTTCAGCAGCAGGACATCGGCCTGTTCGGGATCCTCGGTACGCTCCGCGCCGCCGTCCGCCTTCAGGGCGTCCAGCATGCGGTCGGAGTCGTACTCGTTCATCTGACAGCCGTGGGTCTGGATGTAGATCTTGCGGGTCATTGCGTGTCGGCCACCTCAGCTGATGTGCCTTTTAGAACGGGACGTCATCGTCATCGAAGGAGCCGCCCGGACCGGACGACGGGGAGGACGAACCGCCCCCGAAGCCGTCGCCACCGCCACCGGGGCCCGGGTCGTAACCGCCGCCGTAGCCACCACCGGCAGCAGCGGCACCGCCGGCGCCACCGCCTCCGCCGCGTCCACCGACCAGCTGCATGTCACTGGCGACGATCTCGGTGGTATAGCGATCCTGACCGTCCTGCCCCTGCCACTTGCGGGTCTGGATCCGGCCCTCGATGTACACCTGGGAGCCCTTGGACAGATACTGCGCGGCGATGTCGGCCAGACGGCCGAACATCACGACCCGGTGCCATTCGGTGTTTTCGCGCCGCTCCCCGCTCTGCTTGTCGGTCCACTGCTCCGTGGTGGCCACGCGGAAGTTGGTGACGGTCGCCCCGCCGGGCGTTTCGCGCTTTTCGGGGTCGGCACCGAGGTTGCCGAGAATGATCGCCTTGTTGACTCCGCGGGCCATGGGAACTCCTTGTGTCGGGCACGGGTTAATCGAGTCGATAGTGTAGCAGGCGCTGACGGGCGCAACAGAACCCGCCCGCGTGACGCGGGTCGCCGCGCGGCGCGAGCGCGGGCTTCACCCGGCCGGACCGCGCTCCAGGCGTTCCCGCAGCGATCCGTCCGCCTGCACATCGGGATGCAGACGCACATAAACCGAGCCTGCATCCGGCGACAGCGCGACCTCGGCCACGCCGGGACAGCCGCGCAGTTCACTCAGCAGCCTCCCCGGCTGCCCCTCCCAGACCGTCGGCACCGCGAGCGTCCGGGTCACGTAATGCTCCGGGCTGCCCCCGCGAGCCAGCAAGAGCCAGATCACCAGCGCCGGCACACTGGCCAGCAGGACCGTCACGGGCCCGCCCAGACCCAGCAGCACCCCGCCCAGCGCGCCACCGGCAAAGATCCCGAGGAACTGGGCGGTCG
Organism: Thioalkalivibrio sp. ALE10; assembly: GCF_000381385.1. Taxonomy (NCBI): domain Bacteria; kingdom Pseudomonadati; phylum Pseudomonadota; class Gammaproteobacteria; order Chromatiales; family Ectothiorhodospiraceae; genus Thioalkalivibrio; species Thioalkalivibrio sp. ALE10. The sequence continues at coordinate 513,473 of NZ_KB906450.1, read as the reverse complement.
CGAACCCGCCCATCGCGGTGCCCTTGTGGGCCAGCGGGGCCGCGCGCGACACCATCGCGGGCAACCCCGCCTCCAGCAGGTTGAAGGCCGCGAAAAAGCCGACCATCAACAGCGCCAGCCACCAAACGCCGCCGTCAAGATGGAAAGCCAGGGCCAGGCCGGTCTGCACGAGCACCAGCAGGGCAATCGCCAGCAGCAGCACGCCGTGCATGCGCCTGCGCCGCTCGCCGAGGATGACCCCCGGCAGCATCAACGCAAAGCCGGCCAGCAACACCGGCAGGTAGAAGGCCCAGTGTTCGGCCGCCGGCAGGCCGGCCCCCGCCACCAGGTACGTCGGCAGCACCAGAAAATTGGCCGCCAGCACCAGATGCAGGATGAAGATCCCGGCATTGAGCCGCGCGAGCTCCGGGTCCGCCAGCACCCGCGGCAGCATGCCCCATTGCGGGACCATGTCCGGATGCTGGCGCATTCGACCCGGCGACGGGACCCACAACAGGAGGATCAGCAGTGCCAGCACCCCCAGCCCCGCCGCAACCAGGAAAATGCCGGAAAGACCGACGCCGCGATCGAGCAGCGGCCCCAGTGCCATCGAGACGGTGAACGTGAGCCCGATGGTCAGGCCGATCACCGCCAGCGCCCGGGTCCGGCGTTCCTCGGCGATCAGGTCGGCGGTCAGCGCCAGCACCACTGCGGCCACCGCACCCGCTCCCTGCAGGGCCCGGCCAAGGATGATCCCGTGGATATCCTCCGCCAGTCCCGCCACCAGGCTGCCGAGCACGAACAGGCCCAGGCCGGCCGCGATGAGCGGCTTGCGGCCGAGGCGATCGGAGAGCAGACCGAACGGAATCTGCAGGGCCGCCTGGGTCAGACCGTAGATCCCCAGCGCCAGCCCGGCGAGCAGCGGCGTGGCACCCGGGATGTCGTCGGCGTGCAGCATGAACACCGGCAGGATCAGGAACAGACCGGCCATGCGCACGCCGTAGATGGCCGCCAGTCCGGAGGTGGCTCGCAACTCGCGGGCATTCATGTGGTCAGGACTCCTGCATGGCACGCCGGTGAACGAACGCGGACGGGAGTCTACCAGAGCCCCGGGCCTCCGGCGGGCCGTGACCGGGTGTTACCATGGCCGGCTGGCAGCCGCCGGCTGCCCTTCCCAACGACTCCGGAGTATCCGTCGTCCCATGATGCAGAACATCCAGATCCGCGGCGCCCGCACCCACAACCTCAAGGACCTGCATATCGAACTGCCGCGCGAGCGGCTGATCGTGATCACCGGGGTCTCGGGGTCGGGCAAGTCGTCGCTGGCCTTCGACACCCTGTTCGCGGAAGGCCAGCGACGCTACGTCGAGAGCCTGTCGACCTACGCGCGACAGTTCCTGTCGATGATGGAAAAACCGGATGTCGACCAGATCGACGGTCTGTCCCCGGCCATCTCCATCGAGCAGAAAAGCACCTCGCACAACCCCCGCTCGACCGTCGGCACCATCACCGAGATCTATGACTACCTGCGCCTGCTGTTCGCCCGCGCCGGCGAGCCGCGCTGTCCGGATCACGGCGAGACCCTGGCCGCACAGACCATCTCGCAGATGGTCGACCAGGTACTGGAGATGCCCGAAGGCGAGAAGCTGATGCTGCTGGCGCCGGTGGTGCGCGACCGCAAGGGCGAACACCACAAGCTGCTGGAATCCATGCGTGCCCACGGGTATCTGCGTGCGCGCATCAACGGCGAGATCCACGAACTGGACGCCCTGCCCGAGCTGGACCCCAAACGCAAGCACAACATCGAGATCGTCATCGACCGCTTCAAGGTCCGCGAGGACCTGCGGCAGCGCCTGGCCGAATCCTTCGAGACCGCGACCGAGCTGGCCGACGGCCTGGCACTGGTCGCCTGGATGGACGAGCCGGAACGCGAACCGATGACCTTCTCGGCCCGCTTCGCCTGCCCGGTGTGCGGCTATGCGCTGCGCGAACTGGAACCGCGCCTGTTCTCCTTCAACAATCCCGCCGGTGCCTGCCCCACCTGTGACGGCCTGGGCGTGCACCAGTATTTCGACCCCGAGCGCGTGGTCGCCCAGCCCGAGGTCAGCCTGGCCGGTGGCGCGGTACGGGGCTGGGATCGCCGCAACGCCTGGTACTTCAGCCTCCTGAACAGCCTGGCACGCCATTACGGCTTCGATGTGGAGACGCCGTGGAAGGATCTGCCGGCGGAGGTCCGGGCCGTAATCCTGCACGGCTCCGGCACCGAGGAGATCCCCCTGAGCACCCCGGCCGCGAATGGCCGCCTGCGTACCGACCATCGGGTCTTCGAAGGCATCATCCCCAACCTCGAACGCCGTTACCGCGAGACCGATTCGGCGGCCGTGCGCGAGGAACTGGGGCGCTATCTCAACGAGCAGCCCTGCCCCTCGTGCCATGGCACCCGTCTCAATGCCGCCGCGCGCAACGTGTTCGTCAAGGACCACACCCTGCCGGAGATCACGCACATGAGCGTCGCCGGCGCCCAGGCCTTCTTCGACGACCTCGAGCTGCCAGGGCGGTTCGCACGCATCGCGGAAAAAATCGTTCGCGAGATCGCCGCCCGGCTCGGTTTCCTGGTCGATGTCGGCCTGGACTACCTGACGCTGGACCGTTCCGCCGAAACCCTCTCCGGTGGCGAGGCCCAGCGCATCCGCCTGGCGTCACAGATCGGTTCGGCACTGGTGGGCGTGATGTACATCCTCGACGAACCCTCCATCGGCCTGCACCAGCGGGACAACGCGCGCCTGCTCAACACCCTGGCCAGCCTGCGCGACCTCGGCAACACGGTCATCGTGGTGGAACACGACGAGGACGCCATCCGCGAAGCCGATCATGTCCTCGACATCGGCCCCGGGGCCGGCCGCCATGGCGGCGAAGTCGTGGCCGCGGGCACACCGGCCGAGATCGCCGCCAGCGAGGATTCCCTGACCGGCGCCTACCTCTCCGGGCGGCGCAGTATCGCGATCCCCGAACAGCGCCACGCCGCCGATCCGGACCATGTGCTTCGGGTTTGCGGCGCGCGCGGCAACAATCTCCGCGGCGGCGACTTTGAATTCCCGCTGGGGCTGTTCACCTGCGTGACCGGGGTTTCCGGCTCCGGAAAGTCGACACTGGTCAACGCCACCCTGTATCCCGCCGCCGCCAACACCCTGCACAACGCGCGGCACCCGGTCGCCGACCACGAACGCATCGAAGGGCTTGAACGAATCGACAAGGTAGTCGACATCGACCAGAGCCCGATCGGCCGCACGCCACGATCCAACCCCGCGACCTACACCGGACTGTTCACCCCAATCCGGGAGCTGTTCGCCGCCACTGCCGAGGCCCGTTCACGCGGTTACAAGCCAGGCCGGTTTTCCTTCAACGTGCGCGGGGGCCGCTGCGAGGCCTGCCAGGGTGATGGCGTCATCAAGGTCGAGATGCATTTCCTCCCGGACGTCTACGTGCCCTGCGACGTCTGCCGCGGCCAGCGCTACAACCGCGAGACCCTCGAGGTTCGTTACAAGGGGAAGAACATCCATGAAGTCCTGGAGATGACCGTCGAAGAAGCCCTGGAACTCTTCCAGCCGGTACCGGTCATCCATCGCAAGCTCGAGATGCTGATGGAGGTCGGGCTTTCCTACATCCAGCTCGGGCAGAACGCAACCACCCTCTCCGGCGGCGAAGCACAGCGCATCAAGCTCGCCCGTGAACTGTCCAAACGCGACACCGGCAAGACCCTCTACATCCTCGACGAACCAACTACCGGGCTCCACTTCGAGGATATCGCCCAGCTGCTTCGCGTCCTCCATCGCCTGCGCGACCACGGCAACACCATCGTGGTCATCGAACACAACCTTGACGTCATCAAGACGGCCGACTGGCTGGTGGACATCGGACCCGAGGGCGGCAGCGGGGGCGGCCAGCTGATCGTCGCCGGAACACCCGAAACCGTCGCGGCCACCCCCGCCAGCCATACCGGCCACTTCCTCGGCCCGATGCTCGCCCCGTGGCCCGCTACCGAGGATGCCCCTGCCTGACGCGGACGGCTCAAACTCGTACCGCCCGCGCTGACACCCCACCCCCGAGCACCATGCTCAAACGAAAAAGGCCGCCCCGAAGGGCGGCCTTCTCACCGCGACAGCCGACGTGGTGTCAGGCCGCCTCCTCCTCGTCCGGCATCGGGCGGTCCACCAGCTCCACGTAAGCCATCGGAGCATTGTCTCCTGCGCGGAAGCCGCACTTGAGGATGCGCAGATAACCACCCGGACGCTCCTGGTAACGCGGACCAAGCTGGGTAAACAGCTTGCCCACGGTTTCCTTGTCCCGCAGGCGGGAGAAGGCCTCGCGCCGCGCATGCACGCTGTCATTCTTCGACAGGGTGATCAACGGCTCGGCTACCCGGCGAAGCTCCTTCGCCTTGGGCAGCGTGGTCTTGATCAGTTCGTGCCGAAACAGCGCATTCGTCAGCGCCTGCATGGTGGCCTTGCGGTGCGAACTGTTGCGGCCGAGCTGCCGGCCGGAATGACGATGACGCATTGGACTATCCTCTGAATGCTATTGGCGTGTGACGCCCACTGATTACTCGTTCTCGTCCCGCAGACCCGGCGGCGGCCAGTTTTCCAGCCGCATGCCCAGGGACAGCCCGTGGGTCGCCAGCGTATCCTTGATCTCGGTCAGCGACTTCTTGCCGAGATTCGGGGCACGCAGCAGTTCCACTTCCGTACGCTGGACCAGATCACCGATGTAGTACAGGTTCTCGGCCTTCAGGCAGTTCGCCGAGCGCACTGTCAGCTCCAGCTCGTCCACCGGGCGCAGCAGCACCGGATCCACCGCGCTGGCACCACCGGTCGCGGTTTCGGCGGCCTCTTCCTGCAGATCGACGAACAGCGCAAGTTGCCCCTGAAGGATCGTCGCTGCCTGCCGAACGGCATCGTCCGGAGCGATGGCCCCGTTCGTTTCCAGCTCCAGCACCAGCCGATCCATGTCCGTACGCTGGGCCAGGCGGGCGCTTTCCACCCGATACGCCACACGCCGAATCGGACTGAACGTCGCGTCCAGCTGCAGACGACCAATCCCGGTCTCGTCCGTCTCCCCGCCACTCTGGCGCGCGGTGACCGGCTCGTAGCCTTCCCCCGTCCGCGCCGTCAGCGTCATGTCCAGCTCAACGTCCTTGTTGATGGTGGCGATTACGTGCTCCGGATTGACCACTTCCACGTCATGGTCCATCTGGATGTCCGCGGCGGTCACGGTACACGGCCCTTTTTTCTTCAGCGTGAGCGTCGACTCATCCCGCGCATGCATGCGCAGCGCCACACCCTTCAGGTTAAGCAGGATGTCCACGACGTCTTCCTGCACACCCTCAATGGTCGTGTACTCGTGCAGCACGCCCTCGATGCGGGCTTCGACGATCGCCGCACCCGGGATCGAAGACAGCAGCACCCGCCGCAGCGCATTGCCGAGCGTGTGCCCGAATCCCCGCTCCAGCGGCTCGAGCGCCACGCGCGACTGATTCCGCGCCTCGGACTCGACCTCGATCTGCTGCTTGTTGACCAGTTCGTTGGCTTGCATTGATGCTCCCGGCGAAATGCCCGCTGGCGGTTACTTCGAATAAAGCTCGACGACGAGCGACTCGTTGATGTCGGCCGGCAGATCCGCACGATCCGGCACCGCCTTGAAGGTGCCCTCGAACTTGCTGCTGTCGACCTCCACCCACTCGGGCAGACCGCTTTGCTCGGCCAGGGTCATCGAATCCTGGATCCGAACCTGTTTGCGGGCCTTCTCGCGAACACTGACGACATCCGCCGGCTGAACCTGATAGGCCGCCACGTTTACAACCCGGCCATTGACCAGAATCGCGCGATGCGCCACCAGCTGGCGCGCTTCGGAGCGCGTCGAGCCGAAGCCCATGCGATAGACCACGTTATCCAGACGGCCTTCGAGGAGCTTCAGGAGATTCTCGCCGGTCGAACCCTTTCGTTGCGCAGCCTTGTGGTAGTAGTTACGAAACTGCTTTTCCTGCACACCGTACGTCCGGCGCAGCTTCTGCTTCTCCCGCAGCTGGACCGCATAATCCGAAAGCCGCGTGCGGCGTTCGCCATGCTGCCCCGGCGGCTGATCCAGCTTGCACTTCGTCTCGAGTGCGCGCGCCCGGCTTTTCAGACCGAGATCGGCACCCTCGCGACGACTCAGTTTGCACTTCGGTCCAATATAACGACCCATAATTCGACTCCAGCCTCAGACGCGCCGCTTCTTGGGCGGCCGGCAACCATTGTGCGGGATCGGTGTCACGTCACTGATGTTCGTGATCTTGAAACCCGCGTTATTCAGCGCACGCACCGCCGACTCGCGCCCCGGCCCCGGGCCGCGGACCTCGACGTCCAGGTTCTTCACCCCGTGCTCCGCCGCCGCATTGCCGGCGCGCTCGGCCGCCACCTGCGCGGCAAAGGGCGTCGACTTGCGTGAACCGCGAAAGCCGGACCCCCCGGACGTCGCCCAGCTGATCGCATTGCCCTGGCGATCGGTGATGGTGATGATCGTGTTGTTGAACGTCGCATAGACATGCGCGACGCCCTCGGCGATGTTCTTGCGGACCTTTTTCTTGGTCCGGGTCTGCGCTTGTGCCATTAACCTGTATTCCCAGTCGTGTTACTTGCGAATCGGACGCCGCGGGCCCTTGCGGGTGCGCGCGTTGGTCTGCGTCTGCTGCCCGCGCAGAGGAAGGCCGCGACGATGGCGCACGCCCCGGTAGCAACCGAGATCCATCAGCCGCTTGATGTTCATGCTGATCTCGCGCCGCAGGTCCCCTTCAACCGGGAACTTGTCGACCTCGGCCCGCAGCGCATCCACCTCGGCATCGGTGAGATCCCTCACCTTCATGTCAGGACGCACCCCGGCGGATTCGCAGATATGCCGGGCACGCGTGGGACCAATGCCATAGATCGACGTCAGTGCGATCACCGTATGCTTCTGATCAGGAATATTGATTCCAGCGACGCGAGCCATCCAACTTCTCCATAAAGATTCGGCAAAGCCGACTATAGTATCAGCGTTTCGGTCAGCGGCCAAGCTCAGCCCTGGCGCTGCTTGTGACGGGCTTCCGTACAGATGACACGGACGGTCCCGTTGCGACGCACCACCTTGCAGTTGCGGCAAATCGGCTTAACGGATGCGCGTACCTTCATTTTCCTTCTCCTGTGCTAGCGGATCCCGGTCCCGCCGAAACCCTTGAGATTCGCCTTCTTCATCAGCCCTTCATACTGATGCGATACCAGGTGCGACTGCAGCTGCGCCATGAAGTCCATGACCACGATCACGATGATCAGCAGCGACGTACCGCCGAAGTAGAACGGCACGTTCCAGTACAGGATGAGGAACTCGGGCAGCAGACACACTGCGGTGATGTACACCGCGCCCACCGCTGTCAGCCGGGTCATCACCCCGTCAATGTAGCGCTCCGTCTGCACACCGGGACGGATCCCGGGGATGAACGCACCTTGTTTTTTCAGGTTCTCCGCCGTATCCCGCGAATTGAATACCAGCGCGGTATAGAAGAAACAGAAAAATATGATCGCTGCAGCATAAAAGCCCACGTACAACGGCTGCCCGGGCGCCAGCGTGGTCGAGATCTCCCGCAGCCAGTCCATCCCTTCGGCCTGTCCGAACCACTGACCCAGCGTCGACGGGAAGAGGATGATACTCGACGCGAAGATCGGCGGGATCCCCCCCGCCATGTTCAGCTTCAACGGAAGGTGGGACGACTGTCCACCCACCATCTTGCGACCCACCTGACGTTTGGCATAGTTGATCGTGATTCGCCGCTGGCCGCGCTCCACGAAGACCACGAACGCGGTCACCGCCAGGGCCAGGATCAGCAGGATCACCACGAAGGCAGCAGCCAGTTCGCCCGTCCGCGCCAGTTCCAGGGTTCCGCCAATCGCGCCCGGCAGCCCCGCCACGATCCCGGCGAAGATGATGATCGAAATACCGTTGCCAATGCCCCGTTCCGTGATCTGTTCACCCAGCCACATGAGGAACAGCGTTCCCGTAACGAGCGACACAACCACCGTAAAGATGAAGATCGGACCCGGGTTCAGCGCCATGGGCATGCCCTGTATGGTCTGCCCGTTCAGCGCGATACCGATCCCGATACTCTGAAACAGAGCCAGCACCACGGTGCCATACCGGGTGTACTGGGTGATCTTTCGGCGGCCGGCTTCCCCTTCCTTTTTCAGCTGCTGCAGAGACGGCACCACCGCGGCCAGAAGCTGCATGATGATGGCCGCCGAGATATACGGCATCACGCCAAGCGCGAAGACCGACAGTCGCTCCAGCGCACCACCGGAGAACATGTTGAACATGTCCAGGATGGTGCCGCTTTGCTGTTCAAAGAACTGCTGAACCGCAACCGGATTGATGCCCGGCACCGGAATGAACGTCCCGATCCGATAAACCACCAGCGCGCCCAGCACGAACAGCAGGCGTTTGCGCAACTCGGTGAAGCCGGTCAGTCCGCCTCCACCACCCGCTCGGGCTGCCGGTCCGCGCGCCATTATCAGACCTCGACGCTGCCGCCCGCGGCCTCGATCGCCGCGCGCGCACCCCTGGAGACCCGGACACCACGGACGGTGACCGCGCCGGACACCTCGCCCGAGGCAAAGATCTTCGCCGCACGCGCCTCAGCCGGGATCACACCCGCCTGCTTCAGCGTCTCCAGACTGACCTCGCCGCCAACGCGGTTCAGTTCGTTCAGGCGCACTTCGGCCGTTTCGGCCTGGCGACGCGAGCGGAAGCCGACCTTGGGCAGCCGACGCTGCAGGGGCATCTGGCCACCCTCAAAGCCGGTCTTGGTGAACCCGCCGGAGCGAGACTTCTGCCCTTTATGTCCACGTCCGCCGGTCTTTCCCAGGCCGGAGCCGATACCGCGCCCGACCCGTTTCCCGGCCTTACGGGCACCCTGCGGACTCGCAATCTCATTCAGTCGCATTTCAGACTTCCTCTACGTCCAGGAGATAGCGCACCTTGCGCACCATCCCCAGATTCTCGGGCGTCGCCTCGATCACCGAGGTACTGTGCATCCTGCGCAGGCCGAGCCCCCGAACCGTCGCCTTGTGGCTGCGGATCCGATTCGCCGGACTGCGCACGAGTTTGACTTTGAGTTTGCTCATGATCAGCTCTTCACGTCTTCGACCGACTTGCCGCGTTTCGCCGCGATCAGTTCGGGCGAGTTCACCATGGCCAGTCCGTTGATTGTCGCCTGCACCACGTTGATGGGGTTGCGGGATCCGACACATTTCGCCAGCACGTTTTTGACGCCCGCGACCTCCAGGACCGCGCGCATCGCGCCACCGGCGATGATACCGGTACCCTCGGATGCCGGCTGCATGTAGACCTTCGCCGCCCCGTGGCGTCCGTTCACGGCGTAGTGCAGGGTGCCCTCCTGCAACGCCACATCCCGCATCTCGAGGCGCGCCTGTTGCATCGCCTTCTGAATCGCCTGCGGGACCTCGCGCGCCTTGCCATAACCGAAGCCGACACGGCCTTCGCCATCGCCCACCACGGTCAGCGCGGCGAACCGGAACTGCCGGCCGCCCTTGACGACCTTGGCGACTCGGTTGACGCCGATCAGCTTTTCCTGGAGCCCATCGGTGGCTTCACTTACATCATTACGTGCCATTGTTATCTCCGCTGGGTCCGTCTGCTAGAACTGGAGCCCGCCCTCGCGGGCAGCATCGGCCAGGGCTTTCACCCGACCATGGAAGCGGAAGCCGGAACGGTCGAATGCGACTTCCTGGATACCCGCCTGGCGCGCACGCTCGGCAATCTTCTGACCCACGCGCGCGGCAGCATCCGCATTCCCGGTGTAGGTACCCGCATCACGCAGGTCCTTCTCGACCGTGGAGGCCGCGGCCACCACATTGTCGCCATTGGGGGCGATGAGCTGTGCATACATGTGCCGCGGCGTGCGATGGATACAGAGACGGTGAACGCCCTGCTCGCGAATCTTGTACCGCGCCCGACGTGCCCGCTTGATTCTGGCCTGTTTCTTGTCCACTGGTGCCTACCTACTTCTTCTTGGCTTCTTTGCGCTGGATACGCTCGTCCTTGTACTTCACGCCCTTGCCCTTGTAGGGCTCCGGGGGACGCAGCGCGCGGATATCGGCGGCCACCTGGCCGACGCTCTGACGATCATGCCCCTGCACCGCGATTTCGGTGGGCGAACGCGCCTCGACGGTCACCCCCTCCGGAATCGAGAAGTCGATCGGATGTGAAAATCCGAGGGTCAGATTCAGGTTCTTGCCCTGAACCTGTGCCCGGTATCCAACCCCGACCAGCTCCAGCACGATTTCGAAGCCCTGGCTGACGCCATGGACATGATTGCCGAGCAGCGACCGAATAGTTCCGGCCATCGCGTAGGTCTTCGCCTTCTCGCTGGGCTGAACGGTCACGGTATTGTCCTCGACGGAGACCAGCACGGTCTCGGGGACGGAGAGGGAAATCTCCCCCTTGGGCCCCTTGACCGTGATGCGGTCGCCCTGCTGATCGAGGGACACCCCGTTGGGCAGCTCCAGCGGCAGATTTGCAATGCGAGACATCGAATCGTCCTCAGTAGATCTTGCAGAGCACTTCGCCGCCCTGACCGATCTCGCGTGCGGCGCGATCGCTCATCACGCCGCGCGGCGTGGAGATCACGGCCACACCCAGACCGGCATTGATGCGGGGCAGCTCGTTTTTGCCGCGGTAAATCCGCAGCCCCGGCCGCGAGATGCGCTGTACGGTTTCGATCACCGGCTGGCCCTGGAAATATTTCAGGGTGGCGATCAACACCTTGCGAGCACCTTCGCCTTCCGAGCGGTAATCGGCGATGAAGCCCTCGTCCGCGAACACACGCAGAATCGCTTCCTTGTTCTTGCTATACGGGATCGACACCTGCTCCTTGTCGGCGCGCTGTGCATTGCGCAGCCGGGTGAGCATGTCGGCGATCGGATCGGTCATCATGGCGGTTTCTCCTTACCAGCTCGCCTTGCGCAGCCCCGGAATCTCGCCCTTCATGGCGTACTCGCGAAGCTTGTTTCGGCCCAGGCCAAACCGGCGATAGTAACCCTTCGGCCGACCGGTCACGGCACAGCGATTCTTCTGCCGCACGGGACTGGAGTCACGCGGCAGCTTCTGCAGCTTGTTCATCGCCTCCAGACGTTCCTCGCCAGACCGGTTCTCGTCGACGAGAATCGCCTTGAGTTCCTGCCGTTTCTCGGCGTGCTTCTTCGCCAGGCGTTCACGCTTACGCTCACGCTGGACCATCGATACCTTGGCCATTCCTCTTACCTCTTTACTGCCGGAAGGGGAAGTTGAAGGCCTCCAGGAGAGCCCGGGCTTCCGCGTCCGTCTTGGCGCTGGTCGTAATCGTAATGTCCATCCCCCGGAGGCGATCGACGCGGTCGTAATCGATCTCCGGAAAGATGATCTGTTCCTTCACCCCGAGGGTGTAATTACCGCGGCCGTCAAACGCCTTCGGGCTGAAGCCGCGGAAATCGCGCACACGAGGCAGCGCGATGTTGATCAGACGATCCAGAAACTCGTACATCTGGCGGCGCCGCAACGTCACCTTGCAGCCGATCGGATACCCGTCGCGGATCTTGAATCCGGCAATGGATTTGCGCGCCCGGGTCACGACCGGCTTCTGCCCCGCGATGGCGGTCATGTCACCCATCGCGTGCTCGATGATCTTCTTGTCAGCAACCGCGTCTCCAAGACCCATGTTCAGGGTGACCTTGGTGACCTGCGGGATCTCCATGACGTTGCCGTAACCGAACTGCTCCTGCAGGGCCGGCTTGATCCTGGACTCGTAATCTTCTTTCAAGCGTTCCATAAACCGATATTCCTGCAGTTAAGCGTCCACGACCTCGTCGTTCGAGCGATAAACCCGAACCTTTCGGCCATCTTCCAGCGTGCGAATCCCGACCCGGTCGCCCTTGGCGGTCGCCGGGTTGTACAGCATGACGTTCGAAATATGCATGGGCATCTCCTTCTCAATGATGCCGCCGCTGACGCCCTGCTGGGGATTCGGTTTCTGATGTTTCTTCGCCATGTTGATGTTCTGCACCAGGACCTTGTCGTCCTGCACCTTGATCACCGTGCCGCGCCGGCCCTTGTCCTTACCGGCGACCACGACGACATCGTCACCCTTGCGAATCTTTTTCATGACGTCCTCAAAGCACTTCCGGCGCGAGAGAAATGATCTTCATGTAATTCTCTCCACGCAGTTCACGGGTCACCGGGCCAAAGATACGGGTCCCGACCGGCTGGTACTGGCTGTTCAGCAGCACCGCCGCATTACGGTCGAACCGGATCACCGAACCATCGGAACGACGAACACCGGATGCGGTACGCACGACCACGGCATTGTACACGTCGCCCTTCTTGACCTTGCCCCGGGGAATGGCGTCCTTGACGGACACCTTGATGACGTCCCCGATCCGCGCATAACGCCGATGGGATCCGCCCAGGACCTTGATGCACTGCATGCGGCGCGCGCCGGAATTGTCGGCGGCTTCAAGGACGGTCTGCATCTGAATCATGGATGTTCTCCCGGGATCCGGTTCACAGCGCGTCGCGCCCGACCACTTCGATCAGGGCAAAGCGCTTCTGTTTCGACATGGGCCGGCACTCCCGAACCCGTACGCGATCGCCTTCCTTCGACACGTTCTCTTCGTCATGGACGCGGAGCTTCGTCGACCGGCGAATGAACTTGCCATACAGCGGGTGCCGAACGCGCCGTTCAACCACGACCGTGCGGGTCTTGTCCATCTTGTCGCTGACCACGCGACCCACAACGGAGCGCTGGGTTTTCGTCGTTTCCTGGTTCATCTTCGTTAACCCGCCGTTCTGCGTTCGTTCATCAGCGTCTTGATCCGGGCGATATCGCGCCGCACGGTTCTCATGCGGTCGGGACGCGAAAGCTGCCCGACGGCCTGCTGCATGCGCAGACCGAACTGTTCCTTGTACAGGGCCTCGAGTTCACTTCCGAGTTCCTGATCGGACTTGTTCCTGAGTTCGGACGTTTTCATCACATCACCTGCCGACGCGTAAACACGGTCTTAACGGGGAGCTTCGCAGCGGCGAGTCGAAACGCCTCGCGCGCGACATCCTCGTTGACCCCTTCCATCTCGTAAAGCATGCGGCCCGGCTGGACCTTGCATACCCAGTACTCAACACCGCCCTTGCCCTTGCCCATGCGGACTTCCAGGGGCTTGCTGGTTACCGGAACGTCGGGGAACACCCGAATCCAGATCTTGCCGCCGCGCTTGATGTGACGGACCATCGCCCGCCGCGCGGCTTCGATCTGCCGGGCGTTCACCCGACCGCGCTCGACCGCCTGGAGCCCGTACTCGCCGAAGCTCACCTTGGCGCCCACGGACGCCATACCGCGGTTGCGCCCCTTGAACTGCTTCCTGAACTTGGTTCTTTTTGGCTGCAACATAGCTTATGTCCTAGCTCGCGTTGGCCGCGGCGCGGCGGCCTTCGGTGGGCTCCAGGCTGAAGACCTCACCCTTGAAGATCCAGACCTTCACGCCGATGATTCCGTAAGTCGTTCGCGCCTCGGCGAATCCGTAGTCGATATCCGCCCGGAGCGTATGCAGCGGCACACGACCCTCCCGATACCACTCGGACCGGGCGATTTCGGCGCCATTCAGGCGACCGGAAACATGCACCTTGATGCCTTCCGCCCCCAGGCGCACCGCGTTGCCCACCGCCCGCTTCATCGCCCGACGGAACATGATGCGGCGCTCCAGCTGCTGGGCGATACCTTCGGCCACCAGCTGGGCCTCGATTTCGGGCTTGCGGACCTCCTCGATGTTGATCTTGACCGAACCCTGGTCCAGACCCGTCTCGCGCGCCACTTCGCGGCGCAGCTTCTCGATGTCCTCGCCCTTCTTGCCAATCACGATACCCGGACGTGCCGTCTGAATCGTGATGTGCGCCGCTTTCGCGGGGCGCTCGATGATGACACGGCTCACGGACGCATGGCTCAGCCGCTTCAGGAGGAACTCCCGCAGCTGGATGTCGTTGTTCAGCGTATCACCGAAATCCTCGCCGTCCGCATACCAGGTGGCGGACCACGGGCGCGAGATGCCGAGGCGAATGCCGGTCGGATGTACCTTGTTACCCATGCTTACTTCGCCCCCTTCTCGCTGACACCCACGATCACGTGGCTCGTGCGCTTAAGAATACGGTTGCCGCGGCCCTTCGCGCGGGCCTGCATGCGCTTCAGCACCGGCCCTTCGTCGACCTGGATCCGCGACACGCGCAGTTCGTCAATGTCGGCGCCGTCGTTGTTTTCGGCGTTCGCGATGGCCGATTCCAGCACCTTCTTGACGATGGCCGCCGGTTTCTTGCGGCTGAACGTGAGTTCGTTCAGCGCCTTTTCCACCGGCATGCCGCGAACCTGGTCAGCAATCAGCCGCGCCTTTTGCGGCGACATCCGCGCGAACCGGAGTTTTGCGATCGTTTCCATCAAACCGTCCTCAGCGCGATTTCTTGTTGGCGATGTGACCCTTGAAGGTCCGGGTCGCGGCGAATTCGCCCAACTTGTGGCCAACCATGTTCTCGTTGATGAGCACCGGGACATGCTGCCGCCCGTTATGCACCGCGATGGTGAGACCCACCATCTGCGGAATGATCATCGAACGCCGGGACCAGGTCTTGATCGGACGACGGTCGTTCTTTTCCGCCGCCACTTCCACCTTCTGGCGCAGGTGATGGTCAACGAACGGGCCTTTCTTCAGTGAACGCGGCATGCTCGTGCTCCGTTACTTCTTGCGCCGACGCACAATCATGCGGTCGGTACGTTTGTTGTTACGGGTCTTGAAGCCCTTGGTCGGGCGCCCCCACGGGGTTACCGGATGGCGACCGAAGTTGCGGCCTTCACCGCCCCCATGCGGATGGTCGACCGGGTTCATCGCCGTACCGCGGACCGTCGGGCGCTTGCCCTGCCAGCGACGTGCGCCGGCCTTGCCAAATTTGCGCAGGGAATGCTCGGAGTGTCCGACTTCGCCGACCACGGCCCGGCACTCGGACTGAATGCGGCGCATCTCTCCGGACGCGAGCCGGACCGTTGCCAGCTGCCCTTCTCGGGCCACCACCTGCGCGCTGCCACCGGCCGAGCGCACCAGCTGCGCGCCCTTGCCAGGCTTCAGCTCAATGCCGTGCACTGTGGTGCCCACCGGAATGGACCGCAGCGCCATGGCGTTGCCGGGCCGGATCGGTGCCTGCGAGCCGCTCGAAACGGTATCCCCGACCTTCAGCCCGCGCGGCGCAATGATATACCGACGTTCGCCATCGCGATACAGCAGAAGCGCCAGGTGAGCACTGCGGGCCGGATCGTATTCCAGCCGCTCAACGCGAGCCGGGATATTGTCCTTCGTCCGCTTGAAGTCGACCGTACGGTAGCGCTGCTTGTGCCCGCCGCCGATATGCCGCGAGGTGATGCGGCCGGTGTTGTTGCGCCCGCCGGTCCGCTGCTTCTTCTCGACCAGGCCCGAATACGGCTCACCTCGATGCAGACCGTCTCCGCGAATCTGCACCGCGTGCCGCCGGCCGGCCGACGTGGGGTTGGTCTTGATAATAGCCATGATCAGAGCTGCTCCCCTTCACCCATGTCAATGCTTTCGCCCGGGGCCAGCGACACATAGGCCTTCTTCCAGTGATTCCGCCGCCCGAACTGGCGACCGAAGCGCTTGGTCTTGCCCTGCTGCCGCAGCGTGCGCACGCCTTCCACGCGCACCTCGAAGAGCTGCTCGACGGCAGCCTTCACCTCGGCCTTGCTTGCATCGGGCAGCACCTTGAACACGTATTGCCCGACCTCCCCGGCCATCGTCGCTTTTTCCGACACCACCGGGCCCTGGATTACCTGCATCAGACGGCCATTCATGCCAACCACTCCTCGATCCGGCGCACGGTCGCTTCGGTCATCACCACGGTTTCGGCTCCGACGAGATTGGCCGGACCGATCTCGCCCAGGGTCGCCACATCCACGCGCGGCACGTTCCTCAATGCCCGGTCGGTCCGCTCATCCTCGGCATCGAGCACGACGAGACCGGACTCCATCCCGAGCTGACGCAGCTCGGCGACGCCATCACGGGTCTTGCCGCTATCCACGCTGAAGCTGGAAACGACCTTCAGCCGCTCCTGCCGCACCAGCTCGGAAAGGATCGACGCCAGCGCAGCGCGATACATCTTCCGATTCAGCTTCTGCGAGAAATCCCGCGTGCGGGCCGCAAACACCTTGCCGCCACCAATCCACAGCGGACTGCGGATCGTACCCGCACGGGCACGGCCTGTCCCCTTCTGGCGGAACGGCTTGATGCCACCGCCGGAAACCTGCGAACGAGTTTTCTGCGCACGGGTACCGCGGCGGGCGGCCGCCAATTGCGCCACCACGGCCTGGTGAACCAGCGAGTCATTGAACTCGCGTTCGAAGCAGGCGGACGAAAGCTCCACACTGGCCCCGGTATCGGCTGTTGTCATCTGCATCGTTATCAACCCTTCGCCTTGACTGCCGGCCGGATCATCACGTCCGCGCTGGACGGTCCGGGAACGGCACCCTTGACCAGCAGCAGTCCGCGATCCGCATCGACCCGGACCACACTGAGATTCTGAATGGTCTTTCGCTCGGCGCCCATCTGGCCCGCCATCTTCTTGCCCTTGAACACGCGACCCGGGCTCTGGTTCTGCCCGATCGATCCCGGCGCCCGATGGGCCAGCGAGTTACCATGGGTAGCGTCCTGGGTACGGAAGTTGTGCCGCTTCACCGTCCCCTGGAAACCCTTGCCCTTGCTCTGCGCGGTCACGTCGACCATCTGGCCCTCTTCGAACCGATCGACGGTCATCGCGTCGCCCGGGCTCAGGCCCTCGGCGTCTTCACCATCGAGGCGGAACTCCCAGAGCCCCCGCCCGGGTTCGACTTCGGCCCTGGCGAAGTGCCCGCTCGCCGCGCGGTTCACCCGCTGCGGCTTGCGCGAGCCGGCCGTGACCTGCACCGCGTCGTAGCCATCGCTGTCGGCACGCTTCACCTGGACCACGCGATTATTGTCCACCTCGAGCACCGTGACCGGCACCGACGCGCCCTCTTCGGTGAACACGCGCGTCATTCCAAGCTTGCGACCAATGAGTCCAAGAGCCATTTTCCAACCCCTTCGTAATCGCTGGCGCGGCCCTGCGCCCCAAAGTCGTGGCCCGGCGCCGAACGCCGGGCCACGGAAAGCCCAATATTATGACAGAAAGTTTCCGCTTAGTTAAGTCGAATCTGAACATTGACCCCAGCGGCCAGGTCCAGCTTCATCAACGCGTCCACCGTCTTGTCCGTGGGATCCATAATGTCCATCAGGCGCTTGTGGGTACGCAGCTCGTACTGATCCCGCGCGTCCTTGTTGACATGCGGGGAGGTCAGCACCGTGTACGACTCCCGCTTGGTCGGCAGCGGAATGGGGCCCTTGACCCGCGCCCCGGTCCGCTTCGCTGTTTCCACGATTTCGGCCGCTGACCGGTCAATGAGACGGTGGTCAAAGGCCTTGAGCCGAATTCGAATACGCTGATTAGCCATGGATCTTTACTCGATAATCTTGGAGACGACGCCGGCGCCCACGGTGCGGCCGCCTTCGCGAATCGCGAAACGCAGACCGTCTTCCATGGCGATCGGGCTGATCAGCGACACCGTCATCTTCACGTTGTCGCCCGGCATCACCATCTCGGTGCCTTCCGGCAGCTCGACCGATCCCGTCACGTCCGTCGTGCGGAAATAGAACTGCGGCCGATACCCGTTGAAGAACGGCGTGTGACGACCACCCTCTTCCTTGTTCAGGATGTAGACTTCCGCCTCGAACTGGGTGTGCGGCGTGATCGAACCCGGCTTGCACAGCACCTGACCGCGCTGCACGTCGTCACGCTTGGTGCCGCGCAACAGCACGCCCACGTTGTCGCCGGCCTCGCCCTGGTCCAGCAGCTTGCGGAACATCTCCACGCCGGTCACCGTGGTCTTCTGCGTGTCGTGCAGACCCACGATCTCCACTTCCTCGCCGACCTTCACCACGCCGCGCTCAACGCGACCGGTGACCACGGTGCCACGACCGGAAATCGAGAACACGTCTTCCACCGGCATCAGGAACGCACCGTCCACCGCGCGCTCCGGCTCGGGGATGAAGCGGTCCATCTCGTCCACCAGCTTGTGGATCGCCTGGGCACCCATCTCGCTTTCGTCACCTTCCAGCGCCTTCAGCGCCGAACCGGTGACCACCGGGGTGTCGTCACCCGGGAAATCATAGCTCGACAGCAGATCGCGGACTTCCATCTCCACCAGCTCCAGAAGCTCCGGATCGTCCACCATGTCCGCCTTGTTCAGGAACACCACGATGTGCGGCACACCCACCTGACGCGACAGCAGGATGTGCTCCCGCGTCTGCGGCATCGGACCGTCCGCCGCCGAAACCACCAGAATGGCGCCGTCCATCTGCGCCGCACCGGTGATCATGTTCTTCACGTAGTCCGCGTGACCCGGGCAGTCCACGTGCGCATAGTGGCGCGTGTCCGACTCGTACTCCACGTGCGCCGTCGCAATCGTGATCCCGCGCTGCTTCTCTTCCGGCGCGTTGTCAATCTGGTCAAAGGCACGCGCATCGCTGCCGTACTTCTTCGCCTGAACCACCGTCAACGCCGCCGTCAGCGTCGTCTTCCCGTGGTCCACATGACCAATCGTCCCCACATTCACGTGCGGCTTCTTGCGTTCGAACTTTTCCTTGGACATATCTCGCTTCCCCGGATCGTGACGCTGTCGTTACGACGGCAGCACTGACGCTGCTACGTGCCTGAAAAAATGGAGCTCATGACCGGACTCGAACCGGTGACCTCTTCCTTACCAAGGAAGTGCTCTACCTGCTGAGCTACATGAGCCTGACCTGCAAGCCAGAATCTGGAGCGGGTGATGGGAATCGAACCCACATCATCAGCTTGGAAGGCTGAGGTTCTACCATTGAACTACACCCGCAGAACCCTGGCTTTCTCGCCATCGCCCGCTCGGGTCGCTGGCATGAAACTGGGTGGTGGAGGGAGGAGGATTCGAACCTCCGAAGGCTGTGCCAGCAGATTTACAGTCTGCCCCCGTTGGCCGCTTGGGTATCCCTCCTGAACCAAGCCGTGCATTCTGAGAGACAGATCGGGGCAAGTCAACCCCGCGCGAGAAGCCGTTCGCAAAAGCGTCGATCGGCCCGCATCGAAAGCGTTGCCGGCGAAAAACCTTGCACACATCCTTGTAATCCGCCGAATAACCGCTCTAATATCGGGCGAATGTACGGGTCGGCCGCATCGCCGGCCCGAACATGCGTTTTCATTCCGGACCGCGCCACGTAGAGTGTGGATCATCCCCAATAACGTCTGCGAACATCCATGGCCAACAGCAACACGACGCCCCGCCTGCCGGGGCTGGCGAAACGCCTCGTCGACAACGGGCTGATTGCACAGGACATCGCCCAGCAGCTGGTCGAACAGGCGCGGACCCAACAGACTCCCCTCATGGCGCTGCTGGCCGACAAGGGCGACGTGCCGGAACCGCGACTGGTGGAGGCGGCGGCCGAGGAGTTTGGCCTTCCGGTGCTGGACATGGCGGCCTTTGACGAGGAAGTCATCCCGCGCGACCACCTGAACGAGAAGCTGATCCAGAAGCATCATGCCCTGCCTCTGATGCAGCGCGGCAACCGGCTGTTCATCGCCGTGTCCGATCCCACCAACCTGGTGGCCACCGACGAATTCAAGTTCGCCACCGGAATGCCCGTCGAGGCGGTGCTGGTGGAACCGAAGAAGCTGGACCGGGCGATCGACGACGCGCTCAATGCTGCGTCGCAGCTGATGGAGGACCTGGGCGACGACGAACTCGACAGCCTGAACGTCGAGGCGGATTCCGACGCCGACAACGCATCCGAGGAAGGCGACGCAGTCGACGACGCCCCGGTCGTTCGCTTCGTCAACAAGCTCCTGATGGACGCCATCAACCGCAAGGCATCGGATATCCACCTGGAGCCTTTCGAGAAAGATTTCCGCGTGCGCTTCCGCATCGACGGGGTGCTGCACGAGGTGGCTCATCCACCGACCTCGCTGGCCCCGCGCATCCTCGCGCGCGTCAAGGTCATGTCGCGCATGGACATCGCCGAGCGCCGCATTCCGCAGGACGGACGCATCAAGCTGAAGCTCTCGCGCACCCGCGCGATCGATTTCCGGGTCAGTTCGCTGCCCACGCTGTTCGGCGAAAAGATCGTTCTGCGAATCCTCGACCCGAGCTCGGCATCGATGGGCATCGATCAGCTCGGTTACGAGGAGGAGCAGAAGGCGCAGTACCTGGAGGCCCTCGGCCGCCCGTACGGAATGATCCTGGTGACCGGACCGACCGGCTCCGGCAAGACCGTCTCCCTCTACACCGGTCTGGGCATCCTCAACACGTCCGACCGCAACATCTCCACTGCGGAAGACCCGTCCGAGATCAACATGCCCGGGGTGAACCAGGTCAACATCAACCCCAAGGTCGGACTGACATTCGCCAGCGCGCTGCGCGCCTTCCTGCGCCAGGACCCCGACGTAATCATGGTCGGCGAGATCCGCGACCTGGAAACCGCCGAGATCGCCATCAAGGCCGCCCAGACCGGGCATCTGGTACTCTCCACCCTGCACACCAACGATGCGCCGCAGACCCTCACGCGCCTGGCCAACATGGGGGTCCCGCCATACAACATCGCCTCGTCCATCCTGCTGATCATCGCGCAGCGACTGGCGCGCCGTCTGTGCCCCAACTGCAAGGCACCCGAGGATCTGCCGGAGGAAACGCTGCGCGACGAGGGCTTCACCGACGAGGAGCTCGAACAGGGCTTCACGGTGTACCGGCCGGTGGGCTGCGATCAGTGCACTAACGGCTACAAGGGCCGGGTCGGGATCTACCAGGTTCTGCCGATCTCGGAGGAACTCGAACGAATCATCCTTGAGAATGGCAACAGCACCGAACTCGCCCGCCAGGCCGAAAAGGAAGGCATCAAGGACCTGCGGCGGGCGGGCCTGCACAAGGTCATCGAAGGGCTGACCAGCCTGGAAGAAGTCAACCGCGTGACCATCGACTAGCGGCTAAGGGGGACAGGGAATGGCCGATTCCGGCACGATCTATACTTGGGAAGGCCTCAACAAGAACGGCGACCGCGTCAAGGGCGAAGTGCCCGCGGAGAACGAGACCTCCGCGCGCGCCGAACTGCGCAAGAACGGCGTCAACGTTCTGAAAATCAAGAAGAAGCCGAAACCCCTTCTGGGAGGCGGGCAGAAGAAGATCATCCCCGCCGACATCGCATATTTCCTGCGGCAGATGACCACCATGCTGCAGTCGGGCGTGCCGCTGGTGCAGGCGTTCGAAATCGTGGGACGGGGCAACGAAAAGGCCTCGATGCGCGATCTGATCATGCAGATCAAAACCGACGTCGAGGGCGGCGACACCTTCGCCACCGCCCTGTCGAAGCACCCGAAGCACTTCGACGACCTCGTGGTGAATCTGGTCGAGTCGGGCGAGCAGTCCGGAACCCTGGAGACGCTGCTCGACAAGATCGCGACCTACAAGGAGAAAACGGAGGCCCTCAAGGCCAAGATCCGCAAGGCCCTGTTCTATCCGGCGGCGGTCATCGTGGTGGCCATCGTGGTAACGGCCATCCTGCTGATCTACGTGGTGCCGCAGTTCGAATCCCTGTTCCAGGGCTTCGGTGCGGACCTGCCGGTGTTCACTCGCATGGTCATCAACCTGTCGGAATTCGTGCAGGCCTGGTGGTGGGCCCTGCTTGGCGGGGCCGTTCTGGCCGGTTTCCTCTTCGTCCAGGCACGCCAGCGTCTCCCGAAATTCGATCGCTTCCTCGACATCGCGATCCTGCGTGCCCCGGCATTCGGGCCCATCCTGCGCAAGGCCGCAGTGGCCCGCTTCGCCCGCACGCTGTCCACCATGTTCGCCGCCGGCGTGCCTTTGGTGGACGCGCTCAATTCGGTGTCCGGCGCGACGGGTAACGCCGTTTATCGCGAAGCCACCGAGCGCATGCGCGATGAGACCGCGGCCGGGGGCCAGCTGCAATGGTCGATGCGCAATACCGCCGTGTTTCCCAACATGGTGGTGCAGATGGTCGCGATCGGCGAGGAATCCGGCTCGCTGGACACCATGCTGGGCAAGGTCGCCGACTTCTACGAAGAAGAGGTCGACAACGCGGTGGACAGCCTGTCCAGCCTGCTCGAGCCGCTGATCATGGTCGTGCTGGGCGTGCTGGTCGGCGGCCTGGTCATCGCCATGTATCTGCCGATCTTCCACATGGGGCAGGTCCTGTGACGACCACCCGCGGCCGACGGCAATGAGTGACCTGCTGGCCAACCCGGCGATCGCGATCGCGGTCGCCGCCGTACTCGGGCTCATGATCGGCAGTTTCATCAACGTCGTCATCGCGCGGCTGCCGGTCATGCTCGAACGGGAATGGCAGACCGAGGCCCGCTATGTGCTGGATGGCGAGGAACCCGCAGCGGATGCCACTGCGGAACGTTTCGACCTGATCCGTCCCCGCTCGCGCTGTCCGAACTGCCAGCGCGCCATCCGCGCGATCGAGAACATCCCGCTGCTCAGCTTTGTGGTCCTGCGTGGCCGCTGTCCCGGCTGTGGTGTGCGCATCAGCTGGCAGTATCCGGCAGTGGAACTGCTCACCGGGGTCCTGTTCGCAGTCACCGTCTGGTATTTCGGCACGGGCATCGAAGCCGGCATGGCCCTGATCCTGACGGCCGTCCTGGTCGCGGCCGGGGGAATCGACGCCCGCACCACCCTGCTGCCGGACCAGCTGACGCTCCCGCTGCTGTGGCTCGGTCTGCTGGTCAACAGCTTCGGGCTGTTCACCGATCTGCAGTCCGCGGTGTTCGGGGCCATGGCGGGTTACCTGCTCCTGTGGCTGATCTTCCACGGCTTCCGCCTGCTCACCGGGAAGGAAGGGATGGGTTATGGCGATTTCAAGCTGCTGGCTGCCCTCGGGGCGTGGCTGGGCTGGCAGGCCCTGCCCGTCATCCTGCTGCTCGCGTCACTGGTGGGCGCAGCGGTCGGGATCGCGCTGATCGCCCTGCGCGGGCGCGACCGCAACATCCCCATTCCTTTCGGCCCGTACCTCGCCGCCGCCGGCTGGCTGACGCTGATCACGGGCGACGCCTTGCTGCGCATCTATTTCCCGCACGGCCTATAATCGGAGGTATGGAACGGGCGGGCCTGACCGGCGGAATCGGATCCGGGAAAACCCGGGTGGCGGCATTGTTCGCGGAACTGGGGGTACCGGTTCTGGATGCCGACCGCGTCACCCGCGAACTGCAGGAACCCGGCCACCCCCTGCACGGGGCCATCGTTGAATACTTCGGCCCCGGGGTGCTCGATCCGCGCGGCCACCTCGATCGACGTGCGCTGGCCGCGCGCGTGTTTGCCGACCCGGCCGAGCGCGAAGCGCTGGAAGCCATCGTTCACCCGCGGGTCCATCGGGAGATCCATTCCCGACTCCAGCAATACGACACGGACGCCCCGTATGCCCTGATCGTGGTCCCGCTGCTGTTCGAGGCCGGCTGGGAGGACGATTTTGTGCGGGTGATCACCGTCGAATGCACGCCCGAGGAGCAAATCGAACGAGTCACCCGGCGCGACGACCGGACCCGGGAGGAGGTCGCCGCCATCATGGAACGTCAGCTCGGGGCCGAGGAACGCCGCCGCCGGGCCGATGCCTGGATCGACAACCGGGACTTCGTGGACGATGCCCGGCTTCGTGAACAGGTGCTGACCATCGACCGCGAATTGCGCTCCCTCACTTCCGACGGGTAGAAACCATGCCCCCCAATGTTCGATACTGCAGGATCTTCAATCCAATGGCGCCGCCGTGACCCGTCCGCTGATCTTCGAACAGCCCCTTCACGAACGGATCCGCCTCCTGCTCCGGCTGGAGGCGCTTACGCAACGTTTCGGTGACGCCCTGCAGGCAGGGCAACCTTACGACCATCACGAGGCCCTGGTCTCCCTGGTCGACATCTATGCGCTGGTCACGCGCGTCGACATCAAGCGCGAGTTGATGGGCGAGATCGAACGCCAGACCGCCAATCTGCAGCGGCTGGCCGACCAGCCCGGGATCGACGCCAGCCGCTTCCGAAGCACGATGGACGACCAGCGACGCCTGCATTCCGCACTGGAAGAGCAGGCCGGGGCGCTGGACGGGGCGGTCCGCGAAAACGAATTCTTCAACAGTGTGCGCCAGCGGATGGCCCTGCCCGGGGGCGCCTTCGACTTTGACCTCCCGATCTACCACCACTGGCTGTCACAGCCCGTGGAGGCACGCACCGAGCTGCTGCTGGAGTGGTTCCGGCCGCTGGAGAGCGTGACCGAGGCCACACAGCACGTGCTGCGCTATATTCGGGGATCCGGCAACGACCGCAGCGTCACCGCCGAAGAAGGTTTTCTGGAACAGCCCCTGGACAGCCAGCACGCCTGGCAGATGATCCGGGTCAGTGTGGACCCGCAGCTGGGCATCTACCCCGAGATCTCGGGCGGGCGTCAGCGCTTTACCGTGCGCTTCATGGATCCCGGCGATTTCCGCTCGCGCCCGAATCCGGTGCGCGAGGATGTGACGTTCGGCCTTTGCTGCTGCGCCCTGTAGTTAGGACCGGGCGGCACCGCCCGTGGCGTCACTCCCCGCCGCCCGGCGGCTCTCCGAGCAGACCACGAATGGCCGCAATCCCGCAGGCACCGGCGGCGCGGGCCGGCGCGAGGCTGCCCGCGTCCAGCCCCCCCAGGGCGTAGACCGGCACCGGACTCGCCGCGGTCAGACGTGCCAGACCGTCCCAGCCCAGCGGCGTCGCCCCCGGGTGCGTCCGGGTCGGCCGGACCGGACCGACCACGGCCAGATCGGGCGCCAGCCTCCCCGCCTCCTGGAGACCCGTGACATCGTGCGCCGACACGCTGATACGGCCGGCTACCGCGGGGCGCCGGGACAGCGCCCGCCAGCGCCGCTCCGGCAGATGCACCCCGGCCGGCGGCAGCTCGTCCAGCCAGTCCAGCGGCGCGTTCAGCAGCACTTCGGTACCCAGCGACTGCGACACCGCCACCAGATCCCGGGCAAAGCGGAGATAGTCGTCCCGTGCCAGCCCCGGCGCACGGATCTGCAACAGCCCCACGTCCCCGTGCCGGAGGCGGGCCGCCACACGGTCCACCACGGCGGCGATGCCGTCGGACCCGGCCGGGTCGGGCGTCACCAGAAGGAAATCGGGGAGCTGCAACAGGCGCAGTATCGGGCCGTTGGCGGCCGGGAAATCCGCCGGATCCAGCGCGGCCGCTACGCGCCAGCACAGGGCACGTCCTTCGCACTCCCGGACCTCGCCGCTCCAGTCCGGCACCCGGAACACGTGCAACCTGACGCGGCGGTCGCCGTAGTCGTGCTCCAGCCGCAGGCAGGGGATGGCCTGCTCGACCCCCAGGCCGGTCTCCTCCCGGATCTCGCGTACCAGGCCCGCGACCGGGGACTCGTCCGCCTCCAGCTTGCCGCCGGGGAATTCGAGGCGGCCCGGCTGATGCTGCCCGGCCCCGCGCTGACCAACCAGGACCCGGCCGGCCCCGTCCTCGATCACGCCCAGCGCCACATCAAGCGGTGCCGCCTCAGGAGCGGTATTCGGCATTGATGCGCACGTACTCGTGGGAGAAATCGCAGGTGTACTTGCGCGCCCGCGCATCGCCCCGTCCGAGGTCGATGGCGATGGTGATCTCGTCGGCCGCGAAGGCGGCCTGGCCGTCTTCCTCGCGGTATTCGGGCGCGCGGCCGCCAGCGCGCACGATCGCCAGACCGTTGATGTCCACCGTGACCCCCTCGATCCGGAGATCGCTGACGCCGGCCCGTCCCACGGCTGCGAGGATGCGCCCCCAGTTCGGGTCGCTGGCGTACAGCGCGGTCTTCACCAGAGGGGACAACGCGACCGTCTCGGCAACGCGCTCGGCTTCCGCCCGCTCGCATGCGCCCGTCACCTCCACGGTCACGAACTTGGTCGCCCCTTCCCCGTCGCGCACGATCGCGGTCGCCAGTTCCAGACACAGTGACCCCAGCGCCTGCGCGAACGCGGTGCGGTCGGCATCGCCGGCGAGGCGGACACCGCTGGCCCCGCTGGCCATGCAGACCAGCGCGTCATTGGTCGAGGTATCGCCATCCACGGTAATGGCGTTGAAACTGTCACGGTTCGCCTCGCGCAGCAGCGCGTCCAGCTCGTCCGCATCGGTGGCCAGATCGGTGCCGACAAACCCCAGCATCGTCGCCATGTCGGGATGGATCATCCCCGATCCCTTCGCCATGCCTGTCAGCCGCACGCGCCCTTGGGACAGCCGGACGTCGCGGCTTGCGACCTTGGTCACCGTGTCGGTGGTCATGATCGCCCGCGCCGCCCGCAGCCAGCTCTCGCCATCCTCGGCCAGTCCGGCATGGAGCGCAGGCAGGGCCGCCTCCAGCCGCTCCAGCGGAAAAGGCTCGCCGATCACCCCGGTGGAAAACGGCAGCACCGCCGAGGCCTCGCTGTCGACCAACCGGGCCAGGGCCGTGCAGCTGGCCTTGGCCGCACGCAGCCCGGGCTCACCGGTACCCGCGTTGGCGTTCCCGGCGTTGATCAGAAGCCAGCGGGGACGCCCCTCCGCCTGATGGCGACGAGCGACCTCCACCGGCGCGGCGCGAAAGGCACTGGTTGTGTACAACGCGGCGACCACTGCGTGTTCGCCACCGTCCATCAGCACCAGGTCATCACGACCGGCATACCGGATGCCGGCCGCCCCGGCTGCCAGACGGATGCCCGGCACGGCCGGCGGCGCCGACGGTTCCTGCAGTCCCACGGCCATCAGCGCGTCTCCCCGGACCGGCCGTCAGAGACGGCCGTGGCAGTGCTTGTATTTCTTGCCGGAACCGCACCAGCAGGGCTCGTTGCGTCCGAGCTTGGGCTCCTCCCGCCGGTACGTCTCGTCACCACCGGCGACCTTGCGTGCGCCCTCGTCCGCGGCGCCCCCGTCGTCCTCGTCCGCGGCCAGCGGACTGTCGGGATTCTCGTGGCGGAAGTTCATGGCCCCGGTGTCCGGTGCCTGGCGCTCCGGCTGCAGCTGTTCGGCTTCCTCGGCCGAGCGCAGCTGGATGCGCAGCAGCATCTTGATCACGTCGTGCTTGATGCGCTCCAGCAGCGACTGGAACATCGCGAACGCTTCTTTCTTGTATTCCTGCTTGGGGTTGCGGTTGGCATACCCGCGCAGGCCGATCCCCTGGCGCAGATAGTCCATCGCCGCCAGGTGTTCCTTCCACTGCGAATCCAGCACCTGCAGCATCACGTCGCGCTGCAGGCGATTCATGGTGGCATCACCCAGCTGTTCGCGCTTGCCGTTGAGGGTCTCGCGCGCCCGCTCGATGATGCGCTCGCGCAGCGGCTCCTCGTGCAGGTCGTCCTCGTCATCCAGCCACTGCTTGACCGGCAGTTCCAGGCCGAATTCGTTGCGCAGCGCCTGCTCCAGCCCTTCCGGATCCCAGATATCCTCGATGCTGCCGGGCGGGATGTATTCGCTGATCTGTGCATTCATCACGTCGGCCACCAGGGCATCAATGGTGTCGCTGATGTCCTCGGTGGTCAGCAGCTCCGCGCGCTGCTCGTAGATGACCTGGCGCTGGTCGTTGGCGACGTCGTCGTATTCCAGCAGCTGCTTGCGGATATCGAAGTTGTGCGCCTCGACCTTGCGCTGGGCGTTCTCGATGGCGCGCGAGACCCAGGCGTTCTCGATCGCCTCGCCTTCCTTCATGCCCAGGCGTCCCATCAGGGACTTCACCCGTTCGGATGCGAACACCCGCATCAGGTTGTCTTCCAGGGACAGGAAGAACCGGCTGGAGCCCGGATCGCCCTGGCGCCCCGAACGCCCGCGCAGCTGGTTGTCGATGCGCCGCGATTCGTGCCGCTCCGAGCCGATGATGTGCAGGCCGCCGGCGGCGATGACGTCGTCGTGGCGTTTCTGCCAGTCTTCGCGGATGCGTTCGCGCTGCTGCTCGTCGTTCGGATCGACACCGGCCAGTTCCGCGTCGAGACTGCCGCCGAGGACGATGTCGGTACCGCGCCCGGCCATGTTGGTGGCCAGAGTCACGGCCCCCGGACGTCCCGCCTGGGCGATGATGTGCGCCTCGCGCTCGTGCTGCTTGGCGTTGAGCACCTCGAATTCGATGCCCTTCTCCTTGAGGGACTTCGCCAGCCGCTCGGAGCTGTCGACCGAGGCCGTGCCGACCAGCACCGGCTGGCCGCGTTCGACGCACCACTGGATCTCCTTCGCGATCGCGTCGTACTTCTCGTCCTGGGTCAGGTACACCAGATCCTGCATGTCCTCGCGGATCAGCGGCTTGTTACCGGGAACCACCACAACCTCCAGGCCGTAGATGGTCTGGAACTCGTAGGCTTCGGTATCCGCGGTGCCGGTCATGCCCGCCAGCTTGTCGTACTGGCGGAAATAGTTCTGGAAGGTGATCGAGGCGAGCGTCTGGTTCTCGCGCTGGATCGGCACGCCCTCCTTGGCCTCGATCGCCTGATGCAGCCCCTCGGACCAGCGCCGACCGGTCATGATGCGGCCGGTGAATTCGTCGATGATCTGGACCTGGTTGTCGCGCACCAGATAGTCGACATCCCGCTGGAACAGGGCATGCGCGCGCAGCGCTGCGTTCAGATGGTGCAGGACCGCGATCGCGCCGGCGTCGTACAGCGACTGGTCCTCCTCCAGCAGGCCGGCCTCGCGCAGCAGGGCCTCGGCCTTCTCGTGGCCCTCCTCGCTGAGGAAGACCTGTTTGGCCTTCTCGTCAACGAAGTAGTCGCCCTCGCTCTCTTCGTCTTCCTGACGCGTCAGCTGCGGCGGGATCGCATTCATGCGCTCGTACAGCTCGGAGTCCGAGCCGGACGGGCCGGAAATGATCAGGGGCGTGCGCGCCTCGTCGATCAGGATCGAGTCCACCTCGTCGACCAGCGCGTAGTTCAGGCCCCGCTGCACGCGCTGATCGGCCGAAAAGGCCATGTTGTCGCGCAGATAGTCGAAACCGAACTCGTTGTTCGTGCCATAGGTGATGTCGGCCGCGTAGGCCTCGGTACGGGTGACCGGCCGCAGGCCGTCCATGCCTTCCTCACCCGCCACATGGTCGGGGTCGAACACGAACGAGGAGGCACCGCCCGACTGCCCGCCGGAGGAGTTGATGACGCCGACCGTCAGCCCCAGGGCCTGGTAGAGCCGTCCCATCCAGGCCGCATCGCGGCGGGCGAGATAGTCGTTCACGGTCACCACGTGCACGCCATCGCCCGGCAGCGCATTGAGATAGGCCGTCAGGGTCGCGACCAGGGTCTTGCCCTCGCCGGTGCGCATTTCCGCGATCCGTCCGTCGTGCAGGACCATCCCGCCCATCAGCTGGACATCGAAGTGGCGCAGGCCCAGTACGCGGTCGCTCATCGCGCGGCAGACCGCGAAGGCTTCCGGCAGCAGCGCATCCACGTCCTCGCCCGACTGCAGCCGCCGGCGGAATTCATCCGTCTTGTGCCGCAGCTCTTCCTGCGGCAGATCGTCGATGGCCGGGGCCAGGGCATTGATGCGCTCGGCCTTTTTCGCGTAGCGCTTGATGATGCGGTCGTTGCGACTGCCGAAGAACTTGCGTACGAGCTGCTTCATGGGGATCCGGAAGATTGGCTGAAACCGACCTAGGATAAACGATCCGCGGAGGTCACGCTCAGCGATGGACGTAGTCGGCCGGATTCTCCGGTCCGCCGGGACCGTGGACTTCGAAATGGAGATGGGTATCCGTCGCCCGTCCGGTACTGCCCATGCGGGCGATGGGCTGGCCCGCTTCCACCCGTTCCCCGGGATCGACCAGCAACTCCGAATTATGCGCGTAACGGGTCAGCAACCCGTCGGCATGAACGATGTCGACGCTGCGCCCGAACCCGCCGTTGGTGTCCGCCCGCACCACGATCCCGTCCGCGGCCGCCCGGATCTCGGAGCCCTCGCGTCCGGCGTAGTCGATGCCGGAATGGAAACGCCGCTCGCCGGTGAACGGATCGTCGCGGTATCCAAAGGCCGAACTGACCCAGGCCTCGGATTCCACCGGCCGCACGCCGGGGCGCATGCGCTCGTCCCGGGCATCGCCGCGCACCGCCTCGTCCAGGCGCGCGACCGTCGTGTCGCGCCGCCCCAGCAGGTGATCCAGCGCGGCGATGCGACGGTCCACCGCGGCCGCGGAGTCCGGCGGCGCCGGTCCGCCGCGACCGCCGGCCTCCGGTTCCAGCGCCTCCGGGTCCAGATCCAGGGCGTCGCCCAGACCGGACATGCGCAGGTCCAGACGCGCCTGGCGGTTTTCCAGCTCGACCACACGGGACGCCAGCGACTCCACCCCCTCGCGCGCGAGTTCGCGTTCCGCGAGTTCGAGATCGGGCGAGCCCACGGTCGGAAGCACGGGGATTTCGACCACGTCACGCTGCTGCTGGCCCAGCTGATAGCCGGCGGTCACGACCGCGGCCAGCACCCCCAGCAGCGCCGGAACCACCAGCCACAGCGGGATCCGGGTACAGACACCGCCGGCTCGTAGTAGCATCAGGTCCATGCAACCTCCGTTGATTCCTCCAAGCCCCGAGCGGGAGGCGCCATGTCAGCCATGACGCCGCCCCGCATCGGCCGATACATCCGCGCCGCGTGGCAGAGCCACGTCACCCCGGACCGGGCACTGGAACGGGCGCTGGCCGGGCTGGTCGGAACGCACGTCGCCAGCGGGCGCCTCCAGCTGGTGCGCCACGACACCACCCTGGTGGCGGTCTGCCGCGACCGTGCCCTGTGCACCGAGATGCGCTTCCAGCAGCGCGAGATCCTCAAGACCCTGCAGGCGGCCGGCTACCCCGAAGTGGAGCGCGTGCGGGTCGCCCTGGGTGGTGCGGCCCGCTCCACCGAACCGGATCCGGTGCGCAGCCGTCCGCCGATCCCGGACAGCGCCCGCCAGACCCTGGAACAGACGGCCGGCGAGGTCGACGATCCCCGGCTGGCGGGAGCACTGCGGCGGCTGGCCCGCGCCCGTCCCCGCGATACGGGGAACGACACCGGCTGACGTCCCTCAACCGGTGGCGCCCGGCTCCAGCTGCCCGAACGAGATCGGCAGCGGCTCGGAGGGATCCTCGAAGGTAACCTTTTCCCAGGCCGTCCGGTCCGCGGCCAGCTGACGGATGAGCTGATTGTTCAGGGCATGGCCGGACTTGTGCCCGGTGAAAGCCCCGATCAGGCTGTGGCCCAGCAGGTAGAGATCGCCGACCACGTCGAGGATCTTGTGTTTTACCAGCTCGTTGTCGTAGCGCAGCCCGGTCTCGTTGAGGATCTTGAAGTCGTCCAGCACCACGGCATTGTCCAGGCTGCCGCCCAGTGCCAGCTGATTCGCACGCAGGGCCTCGATGTCGCGCATGAACCCGAAGGTTCGGGCGCGCGAGACTTCCTTCACGAACGAGGTGGACGAGAAATCCAGCTCGGCGCGCTGGCTCCCGTCGGTGAACATGGGGTGTTCAAAGTCGATGCAGAAGCCGACCTTGAACCCTTCATAGGGATCGAAGCGCACCCATTTGTCGCCGTCGCGAACCTCCACGCTGCGCTTCACCCGGATGAATTCCTTGGGAGCATCCTGCTCCTTGAGACCCGCGGACTGCAGCAGGAACACGAACGGTCCCGCGCTGCCGTCCATGATCGGGACCTCCGCAGCGCTCACGTCGACGAAGAGATTGTCGATGCCCAGACCGGCCACCGCCGACAGCAGATGTTCCACGGTGGAAACCCGCGCATCGCCGTTGACCAGGGTCGTGGACAGCCGCGTGTCCCCGACGTTCTCGGCCCGTGCCGGGATTTCCACCGGCGGGTCGAGGTCATCGCGGTGAAACACGATTCCGGTATTGGGGGGGGCCGGACGCAGCGTAAGGACCACCTTCTCGCCCGTATGGAGCCCCACTCCGGTCGCCCGGATGCTGTTCTTGAGCGTTCTTTGCCTGATCAACGCACTGCCTCTTCTGCGAGAGCGCATGGAGGGGAGCCCGGGCCCTCCCGGGCTCCGTTCATGCACACAACGAATACTCCATTATTGCAGGATTCCGCTCCTCCTGCATGTCAAGTCCCTCAGTCAGCCTGCTTGCGCAGGAAAGCCGGGATGTCGAGCACATCGATATTCGACTGCTGGTTACCGCTGCCGTAATCGGTCGCGACCTCGTCCTGGCCGCGGCGCTGACGCTGGTGCGTGGGGCGGTCGAAGTCCACGTCGGAACCGGCCGCCGCCTGCTGCGGCTGGGCATCCACCACGCGCACCTGCGGGCGTTCGGGCTGCTCGGTCTGCGCGCCCAGGCCGGTGGCCACCAGCGTGACCCGCATCTCGTCGCTCATCTCGGGATCGATGACGGTACCCACCACCACGGTGGCGTCCTCGGAGGCCAGCGCCTTCACCGCTTCGCCGACTTCCTCGAATTCGCCGATACCGACATCCATGCCGCCGGTCACGTTGACCAGGATGCCGCGGGCCCCGGAAATGTCGATGTCCTCCAGCAGCGGGCTGGCAATCGCGGCCTCGGCGGCCTGACGCGCACGGTCTTCGCCGGAACCGGTGCCGGTCCCCATCATTGCCATGCCCATCTCGCGCATCACGTTGCGTACGTCGGCAAAGTCGACGTTGATCAGGCCCGGACGGGTGATCAGCTCGGCGATGCCCTGCACCGCGCCGAACAGCACGTCGTTGGCGGCCTTGAAGGCGTCCAGCAGGGTGGTGTTCTTGCCCATCACCGTGAGCAGCTTCTCGTTGGGGATGGTGATCAGGGAGTCCACCTGCTCGGTCAGCGCCTTGATCCCGGACATGGCGACCTGCATGCGCTTCTTGCCCTCGAACGGGAACGGCTTGGTCACCACGGCGACCGTCAGAATGCCCATCTCCTTGGCGATCTGTGCCACCACCGGGGCCGCGCCGGTGCCGGTGCCGCCGCCCATGCCGGCGGTGATGAACACCATGTCCGCGCCGTGCAGCAGGTCCTGCACCCGCTCGCGATCCTCCAGTGCGGCCTCGCGGCCCACCGACGGATCGGCCCCGGCGCCCAGGCCCTTGGTGATGTCCCCGCCCAGCTGCAGCAGGGTCTTGGAATCCAGGCTCTTGAGCGCCTGGGCATCGGTATTGGCGCAGATGAAATCCACGC
Organism: Thioalkalivibrio sp. ALE10; assembly: GCF_000381385.1. NCBI lineage: Bacteria > Pseudomonadati > Pseudomonadota > Gammaproteobacteria > Chromatiales > Ectothiorhodospiraceae > Thioalkalivibrio > Thioalkalivibrio sp. ALE10. The sequence continues at coordinate 480,188 of NZ_KB906450.1, read as the reverse complement.
CATCCAGCTGCGAATGAACCATGTGCTGTACGGCGTTGCCGCCGCCGCCACCCACGCCCACGACCTTGATCGTGGCGCTCTGGCTAAAGGTATCCATCAGTTCGAACGTCATGATTGCGTCCTCTTGTTTCGTGTGTACATGTCCTTCCTTCTCGGTAGCCGGAGAGCGGTCCGGCCCTTCGGTCCGGCCTAGAACTGGCCGGTAAACCAGCGCTTCATGCGCGCCCAGATCCCCTGGAACCCGGATTCCACCGGGCGTGACTCCTGCAGGGCCCGTGACTCGCGGGCATACAGCAGCAGGCCCACCCCGGTGGCATGCACCGGATTGCGCACCACGTCCAGCAGCCCGGTCACGTGCTGCGGAACACCCAGGCGAACGGGCATGTGGAAGACCTCCTCGGCGAGATCCACCCCACCTTCCATCCGCGACGATCCGCCGGTCAGAACCACCCCGGCAGCGATCATTTCTTCGGTTCCGGAACGGCGCAGCTCGGCCTGAACCAGCTGCAGCAGCTCCTCGTAACGCGGCTCCACCACCGAGGCGAGGGTCTGCCGCGACAAGCGGCGCGCCTCGCGGTCACCCACCCCCGGGACTTCGATGGACTCCCCGGGGTCGGCCAGCGAGCGCAGCGCGCAGGCGTATTTCATCTTCAGTTCCTCGGCGTACTGCGTCGGCGTACGCAGCGCGACCGCGATGTCGTTGGTGACCTGGTCGCCGGCAATCGGCAGCACCGCGGTGTGCGCGATGGCGCCGTGGGAGAACACCGCGATGTCGGTGGTGCCGCCCCCGACATCGACCAGGCAGACCCCCAGATCCTTCTCGTCCTCGGTCAGCACCGAATACGACGACGCCAGCTGCTCGAGGATGATGTCGTCCACCCGCAGGCCGCAGCGTTCCACGCATTTCACGATGTTCTGCGCCGCCGACACCGCGCCGGTGACCAGATGGACCTTGGCCTCCAGGCGCACGCCGGACATCCCCACCGGTTCGCGGATGCCCTCCTGCTCGTCGATGATGTATTCCTGCGGGAGCACGTGGAGGATGCGCTGGTCGGCGGGGATCGCGATGGCCCGCGCGGCGTCGATGACCCGCTCGACGTCGCCCGGCCCCACCTCGCCGTCCTTGATGGCCACCACGCCGGTCGAGTTGTAGCTCTTCACGTGACTCCCGGCGATACCGGTGTACACCGAGTGGATTTCGCAGCCGGCCATCAGCTCGGCCTCCTCCACCGCGCGCTGGATCGACTGCACGGTGGACTCGATGTTGACCACCACGCCCTTCTTCAGTCCGCGCGAGGGCGACGAGCCGATGCCGATGATCTCGATCTCGCCATCGTCCTTCAGCTCGCCGACGATGGCCTCGATCTTCGAGGTCCCGACATCCAGCCCGACGATCAGACCCGATTCCGCCTTCTTTGCCATCATCTCCCCGCGTCCTTTCACTGTGTCCCGGGATCGCCGGCGGCGTCCCCGTCTTCATCGGCCCAGGCCACCGCCATGCCGTGCGGATAGCGCAGGTCCCAGCGTTCCACCGGCGCGTCGCGGCGCTCGCGCACGACGTCGGCTGCCCGTACCAGAGCATTCAGGCGAGCCGCCTCGGCGTCCCGCCCCATCAGGATCCGCCCCCCGGACTCCAGACGGATGGTCCAGTCATGGCGACGACCCTCGGCCACGCCGGCCACTTCCAGGCCGGCATCCGCCAGACGTGCCGACACCTCGAGGTAACGGCGCATCAGCACCACCTGGCGCCCGTCCTGCCCCTCCAGCGCGGGCAGGTAGTCCCACTCGGCCTGATCCACCGGCCCGAACACCCGGCCATGCCGATCGACCAGCTGGTCCTCGCCCCAGCGCGCCACCGGCACCGGTTCGCGCACCTCGACCACCAGCGTCCCCGGCCATTGCCGGCGCAGCTGCACGCCATCGATCCAGGGCTCGGCGACCAGCGAACGTTCCAGCGCCGCCAGATCGGCGGTAATGAACCCCGGCGCGTGGCGACGCGCGAGTTCACGCACCCGCTCCACGTCCGCGTAGCGCGGCTCGCCGGCGATCTCGATGCTCTCCACCGGCACCAGCGCGTCCGGCTCGAACCGGGTCGTCGCCAGCAGGACCAGCACGATCGCCGCGGCCAGCGCCATTCCGGCCAGCAGACGCAGGGCCGGGCCGGACACGCTGCGCAGCCGCGCGAAGCGCGCTGCCGGCGGGGTGCGCCGGCGATTCATCGCAGCCCTCCGCACTGGAAACTGGAGTCCAGGATGCGCAGGCACAGGGTGTCGAAATCGATCCCGGCCTCGGCCGCCGCCTTGGGCACCAGGCTGTGATCCGTCATGCCGGGCACGGTGTTGATCTCGATCAGATGGTTGTCGCCGTGCTCGTCCTGCAGGATGTCGACCCGCCCCCAGCCACAGGCCTCCAGCGCGGCAAACGCACCCAGCGCCAGTGACTGCAATTCGAGTAACGAGCTTTCATCCAGCGGCGGCGGGCAGACATACCCGGTGCGGTCCGACTCGTATTTCGCGTGGTAGTCGTAGAACCCGCCGTCGGCACGGATCTCGACCACCGGAAGCGGCTGGTTGTCGAGGATGGCCACGGTGTATTCGTGGCCCTCGATCCACTGTTCGGCGAAGATCTGCCCGGGCTGGCTGCGCGCCGCCTCCCACGCGGCCGGGAGATCGGCCGCCCGATCCACCCGGGTAATGCCCAGGCTCGAGCCCCCGCGTGCCGGCTTCACGATCAGGGGCAGCCCCAGCGCCTCGGCCACCGCATCGGGATCGAACCCCGGATTCAGCAGCCGGTAGGGTGCACTGGGCAGATTGCTCCCGGTCCACAGCCGCTTGCACGCCAGCTTGTCCATCCCCAGGGCGGAACCCAGCACGCCGGTGCCGGTGTAGGGCATGCCGGCCAGGTCCAGGCAGCCCTGCAGGGCCCCGTCCTCGCCACACTCTCCGTGCAGCGCGATGAACACGCGGTCGAAACCCTCCAGGGGGAGGTGCAGATGCCCCAGGTGCGCCCGCGTGAGATCGACCGGATGCGCATCCACGCCCTGACGTCGCAGAGCCGCCAGCACGGCGTTGCCGCTGGCCAGCGAGACCTCGCGCTCTCCGGACCAGCCGCCCATCAATACCGCCACCCGGCCATAGTCGCGGGGTTCTGCGTCGTTACGATTCATGCCGTTCCCTCGCTGTCGTCGCCCGGGTCGATGAACCGGCCCAGGATGCGTACCTCCGGCTCCAGGCGGACGCCGAACCGCTGCTCCACCGTGTTGCGCACCGTGTCGATCAGGCGCTCGATGTCTTCCGCCCGCGCCGTACCGTCGTGAGTGATGAAATTGGCATGCACCGGCGACACCTCGGCCGCGCCGGCGCGCAGGCCCTTGAGCCCGGCGGCCTCGATCAGGCGTGCGGCGTGATCGCCTTCCGGATTGCGGAATACCGATCCGCAGGAGGGCTGACCCAGCGGCTGTTTCGCCGAGCGTTCGCGCAGCAGTTCGCGGATGCGCCGGGTACCGGCCTCCGGGTCGCCCGGGCTCAGACGCAGAGTCGCCCCGGTGAACCACAGACGCTCGCGCGGATCGAGCCCCTGGACCCGGCGGTAACCGACCCGGAACGCATCCGGGCGGCGGGTTTCCAGCCGGCCTGCACGGTCGATCACCTCCACCGATTCCACCAGGGGCCAGGTCTCGCCGCCCCAGGCCCCGGCGTTCATCTGCAGGGCGCCGCCCACGGTGCCGGGGATGCCGGCGAGGAACTCCGCCCCCACCAGGCCCTCGCGGGCACAGAAGCGCGCCGCCTGGGCACAGGCCAGCCCGCCACCCAGGAACACCCGGTCGCCGTCCAGGCGTTCGCGCTCGGCCAGAACGCCCTGCAGATGCACCACCAGCCCGGCAACGCCGCCGTCGCGCACCAGGACGTTGCTGCCGAGCCCGAGGAAGGTGATCGGCAGGTCGGGCGCGAGGCGGGCGACCTGCGCCAGCAGGTTCGCGAGATCCTCGCGGTCCGCGGGGCGGAACAGCCAGTCGGCGTGCCCGCCGGCACGCCATGAGGTCAGCGGTGCCAGCGGTGCCCGCGCCTGCAGTTCGCCGCGTGGCTGCAGCTCGTGCAGATGACGCGCCGCGGCTGCGGCAGGGTCCAGCGGTGTCATGCGCCACCTCCGGTTAGCTCTTGCGGCAGCAGGGCCGCCAGGCGACCGATGTCGCCCGCCCCCTGGGCGATGATCACGTCGTCCGCCTGCAGCAGGCCCTCCAGCACGCCGGCCACGTCCGCGGCCTGTTCCACGAAAATCGGCTCGACCTGGCCACGCAGACGGATGGCCCGCGCCAGGCTGCGCCCGTCGGCGCTGGCGATCGGCGCCTCGCCTGCGGCATACACCTCCAGCAGGATCAGCACGTCGGTCTCCGACAGCGCCTCCACGAAGTCCTCGAACAGGTCGCGGGTGCGGGTGTAGCGATGCGGCTGAAACACGGTGATCCGCCGGCGACCGGGCCAGGCATCCCGCGCCGCGGCCTGGGTCGCGGCGATCTCGCGCGGGTGATGGCCGTAATCGTCGACCAGCGTCACCGACCCGGCCGGCCCCGCCCACTCGTGGACCTGGAACCGCCGCCCGATGCCCTGGAAGCGTTCGAGCGCCGTGGCGATCGCCTCGCGCGGGGCCTCCAGCTCCCAGGCCACGGCCGCCGCGGCCAGGGCATTGAGCACGTTGTGGCGCCCCGGGAGATTGAGGGTGACCGGGAACGGCTCGCCGGCCTCCGGCAGCTGCAGGCGGAAACGGGTCTGCACGCCCTCCTGGCGCACGTCCAGGGCGCGCACATCGGCGTCGGCATCGATCGCGTAGGTCAGCCGCGGGCGTTCCAGCTCCGGCATCAGCTCGCGCACCTGCGGGTCATCGGCGCACAGGATCGCCAGCCCGTAGAAGGGCAGATGGTGCAGGAACTCGAGAAAGGTCTCGTGCAGCTGGCGAAAATCATTGCCATAGGTCCCCAGGTGATCGGCATCGATGTTGGTCACGATCGCGAGCAGCGGCTGCAGATGCAGGAACGAGGCATCGCTCTCGTCGGCCTCGGCCACCAGATAGTCACCCGCCCCCAGGCTCGAGTGGCTGGCGGTGGAATTGAGTCGGCCGCCGATCACGAAGGTCGGATCCATCCCCGCCTCCGCCAGCACGCTGGCCACCAGACTGGTCGTGGTGGTCTTGCCATGGGTCCCGGCGACCGCAATCCCGAAGCGGAAACGCATCAGTTCCGCCAGCATCTCGGCACGCCGCACGATCGGGATACCGCGCTCGCGCGCCGCGGCGACCTCGGGATTGGACGGATCGATGGCCGAAGACACCACCAGCACATCGGCCTCAGCCACGTTCTCCGGCCGGTGCTCGCCGACCACGCGCACGCCCATCTCCACCAGGCGGTCGATCATCGGCGACCGCCCCAGGTCCGAACCCGAGACCCGATAACCCAGCTGATGCAGCACCTCCGCGATGCCGCTCATCCCGGAGCCGCCGATCCCCACGCAGTGGATCCGGCGGATGCGGCGCATCGCATGTTCCGGCAGGCGCGCGTGGCTCATGATCCCTCCCCCGCGGGGCCCGGCCCCGCCAGTTCCACACAGACATCGGCGAGGCGCGCGGCACTGTCGGGGCAGGCCAGCGCCCGCGCGCGTTCGGCACGGTCGCGCAGGGTCTCGCGGTCCAGCGAGCCCAGCAGCTCCGCCAGCGCCTGCGGCTCCAGCTCGGCATCGCGGAAACGCCAGGCCGCCCCGGCGTCCACCAGGGCCTGAGCATTCGCATACTGGTGATCGTCCACCGCATGCGGATAGGGCACGAAAACCGCGGCCACACCCGCGGCCGCCACCTCGGCCACGGTCAGCGCCCCGGCGCGACAGATCACCAGATCCGCCTCGGCCCAGGCCGCCTCCATGTCCGCGATGAACTCGGTGACCGTGGCTTCCACCCCGGCTTCGGCATACGCCGCGCGGGCTTCTTCCAGGGTACGCGAGCCGGCCTGGTGCAGGACCTGCGGGCGCTGCTCCGACGGCAGCAGGCCGTGCGCGGCGGGCACCGCGTGATTCAGCGAACGCGCGCCCAGGCTGCCCCCCAGGACCAGCACATTGAGCGGCCCGCTGCGTGCGGCGTAGCGCTCGCCCGGGGCGGGCAGGGCCGCGATCGCGGAGCGCACGGGATTGCCAACCCGCGTGGCGCGCACCTCGGGCGGGAACGCACCGTCGAAACCGGCGAACACGCGGTCGGCGACCTTCGCCAGCCAGCGGTTGGTCAGGCCGGCCACCGCATTCTGTTCGTGAATCACCAGGGGGCGTCCCAGGGCCGCGGCCATCAGCCCGCCGGGTCCGGCGGCAAACCCGCCGAAACCGATCACCGCCTGCGGGCGGATGCGCCGGAGCAGCACCAGGGCCGCCCACAGCGACAGCCCCAGGCGCCAGGGTGCGAAGGCCAGGCCGAACAGCCCCTTGCCGCGAATACCGGCGATCGGGAGGGTATGCAGGTCAATCCCGGCCTGCGGCACCAGGCGCGCCTCCACGCCCGCATGGGTCCCCAGCCAGACCACCTCGACCCCGCGCTCGCGCAGGGCCTCGGCCACCGCCAGCCCGGGGAAGACATGGCCGCCGGTACCGCCGGCCATGATCAGCACGCGCGGGGCCGTCATGCCGCACCTCCGCTCTGCCGGGCGGCGCGCGAACGCCGGCGAGGCACCGGGGCCGGTGCCGGGGTCCGCGCCTCGCGGGCCACCCGCAGTACCAGACCCACCGCGATCAGACTGACGATCAGCGAACTGCCGCCGTAGGACAAAAACGGCAGCGTCATCCCCTTGGTCGGCAGCAGCCCCATGTTCACGCCCATGTTCAGGGCCGCCTGCAGGCCCAGCCAGATCGCCACGCCGAAGCTCAGATGGGCACCGAAGGCATGACCGCTGCGCTGGGCCTCCAGGCCGATGCGCAGGCAGCGCCAGACCAGCCCTGCGAACAGTGCGATCAGCACCAGCACACCGAAGAAACCGAACTCCTCGGCGAACACCGCGAACAGGAAATCGTTGTGTGCCTCCGGCAGGTAGAACAGCTTCTGCACGCTGCCGCCCAGCCCCGACCCGGTCACCCCGCCGGAGCCGATCGCGATCAGCGACTGGGTCAGCTGAAAACCGCTCGCGAACGGGTCCTGCCACGGGTCCAGGAAGGCCGTCAGGCGAGCCATGCGGTAAGGCGCCGCAACCGCGGCGACCGCCATGCCCGCCGCGATCGTGCCCCCCAGCGCGAGGAACTGCGACAGGCGGGCGCCGGCGAGGAACAGCATGCCCATGCCGATCGCCAGCATGATCGCGGCCCCGCCGAAATCCGGCTGCAGCAACAGCAGGACGGTACCGGCCCCCAGCACCACCAGCGGACGCACGAACCCGGCCAGCTGCAGGCGCAGGGTGGAGTAATGGCGCACGATGTAGCCCGCCAGGTACATCACCACCAGCAACTTGGCCAGCTCGGCCACCTGCAGGTTGAACGCTCCCAGCGGAATCCAGCGGGTTGCCCCGTTGACCGTGCGTCCGACGCCGGGCAGCAGGACCACCACCAGGATCAGCAGGAACAGCGCCAGCAGCCACGGGCCGGCGCGTTCCCAGCGCGCCAGCGGCACGTTCCATGCCGCCACCGCGGCCATCGTACCCAGGGCGGCAAACAGCACCTGGCGCTGCAGAAAGTGCCAGGCATTGCCGAAATCACGCGCACCCATCTCCATGGAGGCCGAAGCGACCATCACCAGCCCCAGCGCCACCAGCGCCGCGGTCAACGCCAGCAGCGGCAGGTCCACCTCCTGCTGCAGGCGCCGGACCATTGGCGAAGTCGGCTGGCTGACCGGGGCGCTCATGCGGCCAGCTCCCGCACGGCCCGGGCGAAGGCGTCACCCCGGGCGCGATAGTCCGGATACATGTCCAGGCTGGCGCAGGCGGGCGACAGCAACACGGTGTCACCCGGCTGCGCCCATTCCGCGGCATGCGCCACCGCCGCATCCATGTCGTCGACCCGCTGCACCGGCACCACCGGGGCGAGGGCACGCGCGATCAACGGTGCGTCCTCTCCCAGCAGCACTGCGCCGCGCACCTTGCCGGCCAGCTGATCGGCCAGCGGGGCGAAATCCTGCCCCTTGGCCTGGCCACCGGCGATCAGAACCAGCGGCCCGGGCGTGCCGCGCAATGCGGCCAGGGTGGCACCGAGGTTGGTGCCCTTGGAATCGTTGATCCAGTCCACGCCGTCGACCGAGGCGATCCACTGCGAGCGATGCGGCAGCCCCGGGAAATCGGCCAGCGCCGCCAGGGCCCGCGCCCGGCGCCCGGCCGAGTCCAGCCACGGCCAGACCAGGCCCAGTGCGGCCAGGGCGTTGGCCCAGTTGTGCTGGCCACGCATGCGCAGGCGCGCGGTCTCCAGCAGGGCCTGGCCGCCACGACACAGGTGCGGTCCCTCCCCGTGGCCGCCGACACAAACGCCCCAGTCGGCGTCCGCCGCCGGCACGCCCAGACCGAAGGTCTCGCGTGCCATGCCCGGCGGTGTGGTCAGTTCCGCCACCATCGGGTCGTCACGATTGAGCAGTCCGCGCCGCGCGCCGCGGAACACCCGCTGCTTGGCGCGCAGATAGGCGGCCATGTCGGGATAGCGATCGAGGTGATCCGGCGACAGGTTGAGCACTACGGCAGCAGCGGGCGCCAGATCGTGACACCGTTCCAGCTGGAAGCTGGACAGCTCCAGCACGAACACCTCCGGGTCGCGTTCCAGCAGGTCCAGCGCCGGGGTCCCGTAGTTGCCCCCCACCGCCACCGCGTAGCCGGCCGCATCCAGCAGTTCGCCGGCCAGCGCGGTCACGGTGCTCTTGCCGTTGGAACCGGTGATCGCGATCACCGGGGCTCCGGCCTCGCGGGCAAACAGGTCGATGTCGCCGGTGACTTCGGCACCGGCCTCACTGGCGGCGGCGATCACCGGGTGTTCCAGGGCCACCCCGGGCGAGACGATCAGGCGACGCACCCCGCTCGCATCCAGGCCGTCCAGCGGGCCGACCCAACGCTCGTTCAGGATCCGCGCCAGTTCGGGATCGTCACAGGCCGGCGGCTCGCGACGGGTATCGGTGACCGCGAACGACATCCCGCGCGCGAGCAGGTAGCGCGCCACCGACTGCCCGGTGGCGCCCAGCCCGACGATCAGGTTGTCGCTTCGCACCCGTTCCATCAGCGCACCTTCAGGGTCGCCAGACCGATGAGAACGAACACCACGGTCAGGATCCAGAAACGCACGATCACGCGCGGCTCCGGCCAGCCCTTGAGTTCGAAGTGGTGATGCAGCGGCGCCATGCGGAACATTCGCCGTCCGGTCAGCTTGAACGAGGCGACCTGCAGCATGACCGAGACGGTCTCCAGCACGAACACGCCGCCCATGATCAGCAGCACGATCTCCTGGCGCGTAAGGATGGCCATCATTCCCAGCGCCGCGCCCAGGGCGAGGGCCCCGACATCGCCCATGAACACCTGCGCGGGATAGGTGTTGAACCACAGGAACCCGAGCCCCGCCCCCACCAGCGAGGCGGCGAAGATCCCCACCTCGCCGACCCCGGGCACCGCGGGAATGCCGAGATAGTCGGCGAACACCGCATGGCCCGCGGCATAGGCGAAGATGCCCAGCGCGCCGGCGACCAGAACCGCCGGCATGATGGCCAGGCCGTCGAGCCCGTCGGTCAGGTTGACCGCATTGGACGAGCCCACCACCACCAGCCACACCAGCGGGATGAACAGCCAGCCCAGACTGAACTCGATGTCCTTGAACACGGGCAGATAAAAGGTGGTTTCCACCGGATCCTGGGCAGTGAGCATGATCACCCCGGCGGCCACCAGGGCGAACAGGGTCTGCCACAGCAGCTTGGATTTCGCCGACAGCCCCTGGCTGTTGCCGTAACGCAGCTTGAGATAGTCATCCCAGCCACCGACGGCGCCGAAGGCCAGCGTGGTCAGCAGCACGATCCAGACGAAACGATTCGTCAGGTCGCTCCACAGCAGGGTGGCCACCGCCACGGCCACCAGGATCAGCGCACCGCCCATGGTGGGCGTGCCGGCCTTGCTCAGGTGCGATTCGGGGCCGTCCTCGCGGATGTTCTGGCCCACCTTGCCCAGGGTCAGACGGCGAATCACCGAGGGACCGATCAGCAGCGCGATCGCCAGCGCCGTCACCACCCCGAGGATGGCGCGCAGGGTCAGGTACTGGAAGACCGTGAACCCGGAATGGAACTGGGCGAGATATTCAGTCAGTGCGAACAGCATCCGCCGCCTCCGGATTCACGGGCTGCGCGTCCAGCGCCTCCACGATGGATTCCATGTGCTGGCTGCGCGAACCCTTGACCAGCACGGTGGTTCGCTCGTCCAGCAACCCCTGCAGCCGCGCGACCAGTGCGGCATGATCGGGGAACCACTCGCCCTGCTCGCCGAAGGCCTCGGCGGTTTCGCGGCCCAGCTCGCCGAGCGCCAGGCAGAAATCGATCCCCATTGCGCGGGCCTCCTGCCCGGTGGCCGCGTGCAGGGCCGCGGCGTCGCCGCCCAGCTCGCCCATTTCCCCCAGCACCAGGATGCGCCGACCGGGCACCGCCGCCAGCACCTCCAGGCCGGCCCGCAGGGAATCGGGGTTGGCGTTGTAGCTGTCGTCCCAGATGCGGGCACCGCCGGCGTGCTGCAGTGCCTGCAGGCGACCGGCGACCGGGCGCCAGTCGCCCAGTCCCTGCGCAATGGTGTCGATCGCGGCGCCCGCGGCATTGGCGGCGGCAGCGGCCGCCACGGCATTCGCCGCGACATGGCGGCCGGGACCGGCAAGGCGGATCTCGCGGCTGGCACCGAGGATCGTGAGGCGCAGGCGATCCGGGGCGACCCACACGCCCTCGACCTCGCCGCCCCCCTCGAGGGAGAAGCGCTGCAGATGATGGTGCTCGTTGAGCGAAAGCCAGTAGTCGGCGAACGGGTCGTCCAGATTCACCACCGCGGTTCCGCCCTGGGCCGGCAGACCCGAGTAGATCTCGGCCTTGGCGTGCGCCACGCCTTCCAGGCTGCCGAAACCTTCGAGGTGGGCATGACCGGCATTGGTGATCATGGCGACGTGCGGCTGGGTCCACGCGGCCATGCGGCCGATCTCGCCGGCGTGGTTGGCGCCCAGTTCGATCACCGCGAAGTCGGTATCCTCCGGCATCGCCAGCAGGGTCAGCGGTGTCCCGATCTCGTTGTTCAGGTTGCCTTCGCTGGCATGCACCCGCCCCATGCGCGCGAGGATCGCGCGCAGCATCTCGCGGGTGGTGGTCTTGCCGTTGGAGCCGGTCAGCGCGATCACCCGCGCGTGGCACCGCCTGCGCCAGGTCGCGGCCAGTCGCCCCAGGGCCTCGCCGGTATCGGGCACCACCACCTGGGTCTGCGGCAGGTCTTCGCGTGCGCGGCGAACCAGCAGCACCGGTGCCGGCAAGTCGGCGTGCAGATGGTCATGGGCATCAAAGTTCGGACCGCGCAGGGCGACGAACAGCCCGCCTTCGCGCGGGGTACGCGTGTCGCTGAACACGCCGGTGAATGCCGCCCCGGCGTCCCCCTGCAGGCGCCCGCCCACGGCGGTCGCCAGTTCTCCGGCCGTCATCCGGATCATCGCTCCCCCTCCCCGGAAATCCCCTCGCGCGCCAGCCGGGCGGCCAGCTCGCGATCACTGAATGGATGAAACCGGTCACCGATCTGCTGGGTGGTTTCGTGCCCCTTGCCCGCCAGCAGCACGATGTCGCCCGGCCCGGCGTCGGCGACCGCGGTACGCACCGCGGCTTCGCGATCGCCCATCTCGCGGCAGCGCGCGGGATCGTCACAGCCCTGGAGCACCGCGTGACGGATGGCCGCCGCATCCTCGTGGCGCGGATTGTCATCGGTCACGATCACCCGGTCCGCTGCACGCATGGCCACGCGCCCCATCGCCGGACGCTTGCCCCGGTCGCGTTCGCCGCCGCAGCCGAAAACCACGAACAGGCGGCCGCGCACGTGCGGACGCAACGCACTCAATGCGGCCTCCAGGGCCTGCGCGGTGTGGGCGTAATCGACCACCAGCTGGGCGCCGCCCGGCAGATCGTGACGCTCCATGCGCCCGGGGACCCCGGGCAGCTCCGCCACCGCGTCCGCGGCGGCCTCCCAGGCATGTCCGAGGGCATGCAGGGCGGCCAGAGTGGCCAGCAGGTTCTCGACCTGAAACCGTCCGTACAGCCGCGACCGCACCGGCACGCGCCGCCCGTCGGCAACGAGCACGAAGTGCAGTCCCTCCGGGCCGGCCTCGATGGCCTCGGCGCGCGCCATCGCTGCGGAAGACTCCAGACCCCAGGTGATGTCGGTGATGCTCTCGGGCACCGGACGGCGCAGGAGCTCGTGACCGAGCTCGTCATCGGCGTTGATCACCCGCGTGCTCAGTCCCGGGCGGTCGAACAGCATCGCCTTGGCCTCGGCATACGCGGCCTGGCTGCCATGGAAATCCAGATGATCCGTGCCCAGGCGGGTCAGCACCGCGACGCGCACCGGGACCCCGTCCAGACGCCCCTGGACGAGCCCGTGCGAAGAGGCCTCCAGTGCCGCGGCTTCGCAGCCTTCGCGCGCCAACCCGGCCAGATGCCGGTGGAGCTCGAGCACGCCCGGGGTCGTGTGCCCGGCCGGGCGCAGCTGCCCCGGACGGCCGACGCCCAGGGTGCCGACCAGTCCGGCCGGGGTACCCAGACGTTCGAGTGCCGCTGCAATCAGATGCGTCACCGAGGTCTTGCCATCGGTGCCGGTCACCGCGACGATCGGCGCGGCCTCCGGCCAGGCACCGAATACCCGTTGCGCCATGGCCGGCAGCAGGGCACGCAGCCCCGGGACATGAACGCCGGGCACCCCGGGCGAGCCGGCGGGAGGCCCCGCATCGGCCTCGTCCCACAGGATCACGCCGGCGCCGCGCGCCGCGGCATCCTCGGCGTGGGCCAGACCGTGCTCGCGGGTTCCCCGGAGGGCCACGAACCCGGCGCCCGGGGTCACCGCGCGGCTGTCCTGCACCAGGTCGGTCACGACCAGCGGGCCGTGGCCATCCAGGGCCTCGGGGAACTGCGCGTGCAGATCCACCCCGGCCACCCGTGGATCGGTCGCCGCGGCGGTCATGGCTGCGCCTCCTCGCCGGTGGCGAGCTGCATCGGGATCTCGGGCATCGCGTCCGGGCGCACGTTGTACATGCGCAGGGCCGAGGCGGTGACCTCGCGGAACACCGGCGCCGCGACCGCCCCGCCGTAATGCACGTCGGCGGGTTCGTCCACCACCACCGCCATGACGAACCGTGGCTCGGATGCCGGGACCAGACCGACGAAACTGGAGTAGTAACGGTCCTCGGCATAACCGCCGCGCACCGCCTTGCGCGCGGTGCCGGTCTTGCCGGCGACCCGATATCCGTCGATCACGGCCTGGCGCGCGGTGCCCTCGCTGCCCACGGTATGTTCCATCATCGCGCGCAGCCGTCCGGCGGTGTCCGCGCTCATCACCCGTTGCGGCTCGCGGGCATCATCGGCGGTCTCGACCAGGCGTACCGGCAGGCGACGTCCGTCATTGGCGAAGGCCGTATAACCGGCAGCCAGCTGCAGCGGCGTGACCGCGAGCCCGTAACCGTAGCCGAGCGTGGCCTGCTCGACCTCGCGCCAGGCGGTGAAGTCGCGCAGGGTGCCACGCGCCTCTCCCGGGAAATGCAGGCCGGTTGCCTGCCCGAACCCGGCGCGGTGCAGCGTCTGCCAGAAATCGGCCGGATCGGTGTCCAGTGCAAGACGCGTTGCGCCCACGTTGGAGGACCGCGCGATCAGCGTGGTGAGGTCGATGGTGCCGTAGTCGCGCAGATCACGGACCGTCAGATGCCCCACCTGCATCGTGCCGGGCGCGGTGTCCAGGGTCACGTGAGGGTCGACCGCATCGGCATCCAGGGCCGCCGCGACGGTAAACGGCTTTATGACCGAGCCGGGTTCGAACGCGTCCACGACCGCCCGGTTGCGAGCGCGATCGGAGCGGATCGAACTGCGATTGTTGGGGTTGAAACCGGGCTGATTGACCATTGCGAGGATGTCGCCGCTGCGCGCATCCAGCAGCACGGCCGATCCGCCGCGCGCGTCGTGGCGCTGCACCGCGGCCTTGAGTTCGCGGTAGGCCAGGAACTGCAGCCGTGCGTCCAGCGTCAGCCGCAGGGGGTTGCCTTCGCGCGCCGGACGGATGCTGGCGACGTCGCGGATGGTACGACCATGCCGGTCGCGCAGTACCCGCTTGGCGCCCGGCTGCCCGGAGAGCCAGTAGTCGAACGCGAGCTCGACCCCTTCCTGGCCCTGGTCGTCGATGTCGGTGTAACCCAGCACATGCGCGACCGCCTCACCATGCGGATAGTAACGGCGAAACTCGCGCGTCAGGGACACCCCGGGGACGCGCAGGGAGGCCACCGCTTCGGCCGGGGCCGGCAGCATGTGCCGACGCAGATAGACGAACTCGCGGTCAGCGCGATTTTCGATGCGCTCCGCCAGGGTCTCGCGGTCCATGTCCAGGGCCGCGGCCAGCTCGCCCCAGCGTTCGCGCGCCTCCAGCAGCGCCCCCGGATGCGCCCACGCGGTCTGCACCGGTGCCGAGATCGCCAGCGGTTCGCCGTGGCGATCGGTAATCGCACCGCGGTGGGCGGTCTCGGTCAGCGTGCGCACCTGGCGCGCCTCGCCCTGGGCGGACAGGAACTCGCTCTTGAACATCTGCAGATCGGCGGCGCGCAACACCAGCGCGATCAGCATCAGGACCAGCAGGACCACCAGCGCCCGCAGACGGCCCATCGAGATTTCGCGTTTCAGCGCGCCCATGCGTCCCTCCCGATCACCACGAGGCGATCCGCATCGGGGCGCAACATGCCCAGCTCCTCGCGTGCATGACGCTCGATACGCCCGGGCGTCGCCCAGGTGGACTGCTCGATCTGCAGCCGGGTCCATTCCAGGTTGAGCCGGTCGCGCTCGGCCAGCACCGCCTGCTGCTCAACGAACGCCTGACGCGCCTCGTGGCGCGCCACCACAACGCCAATCGCCGACGCAAACGCGCCCACCGACAGCGCGACGATCGCGAGCCCGCGCCAGACCATCAGTTGCGCTCCGCCACGCGCAGCACGGCCGAGCGTGCCCGCGGATTGCGTTGCTGTTCCCCGGCATCCGCCCGCACCGGCTTGCCCAGCGGGCGCAACGGACGCGGCGCCGCCTCCGGCATGACCGGCAGCCCGCGCGGGATGCGCGGCGCATCGTCACGGTCCCCGCGGAAGGCCCGCTTGACCATGCGGTCCTCCAGCGAGTGGAAGGCAATCACCACCAGGCGCGCCCCGAACGGCAGGACCTCGGGAATGGTTTCCAGCCACGTCTCCAGCTCGCGCAGCTCGGCGTTCACGTGAATGCGCAGGGCCTGGAAGGTGCGCGTCGCGGGGTGCTTGCCGGGCTCGCGGCGCGGCACCGCGGCACGCACCAGTTCCGCCAGGCGCGCCGTGCGGGTAATCGGACCTTCGGCACGGGCGCGCACGATCGCGCGGGCGATGCGCCGCGAGAAACGCTCCTCGCCGTACTGATAGATCACGTCCGCGATCTCCTTTTCCTCGGCACGCGCCAGCCAGTCGGCCGCGCTTTCGCCGGACGACGGGTCCATGCGCATGTCCAGCGGGCCGTCATGCTGGAAACTGAAACCGCGCGCGGCATCGTCCAGCTGCGGCGATGACACCCCGAGATCGAGGAACACGCCATCCGGCCGGCGATCCGGGTAGCGCTGCCGCAGCACCTCGGCCATGGACGAGAACGGCGCGGACTCGAACGCGAAACGCGGATCCCCCAGAAACGAAGAGGCGGCCTCGGCCGCCTCGGGATCCCGGTCCATCGCCAGCAGGCGACCGTCCGGCCCCAGACGGTCAAGCAAGGCGCGGCTGTGCCCGCCCCTTCCGAAGGTACCGTCCACGTAGAAACCGTCAGCGCGCACCGCCAGCCCCTCGAGCACGGCGTCCAGCAGGACCGGGACATGGGCCTGTTGCGGTTCCTGCATCACAGCGAGATCGACTCGAGTTCTTCGGTATCGATGCCATCCTCGAACATCTCCTCGCAGCGCTGATCCCAGGTCGCCTGATCCCAGATCTCGAACTTCTTGCCCTGACCCAGCAGGGCGACCTGCTTGTCCATGCCGGCAAACTTGCGCAGCGGCTGCGGCAGCAACAGGCGCCCGTTGCCGTCAAGCTCGCAGTCGGAGGCATGCCCGACCAGCAGGCGCTGCAGGCGGACCACGGCCGGCTTCAGGTTGGGGCGCGACATCAGGTTCTGCTCGACCCGCTCCCATTCCGGGCGCGGATACACCAGAAGACAGCGATCCGGGTGAACCGTAACCACCAGCTGGCCGTCGCAGGACGCCACGAGCTCATCGCGATAACGCGCCGGCATGGCCAGGCGTCCTTTCGCATCCAGATTGAGCTGACTGACGCCTCGAAACATGGCCGCTGGCGGTGGAATCCCACCTTCTCCCACTTTTCCCCACTTGAATCCACTATAGGTACACCCCTGTTGAGGGTCAAGGAAAAACGGGCTTGCACGAGAAAAATAAGCCTTGCATCACAGAGACTTACGAGACGCGGTCAATGCGACGGGAGAGAACCGGAACGGACCGTTGGAAACCAGGAGCCTGGCGATCACTCTTGAGAAATTACTTGATGATTTCGCGAACACCCGGCCGGGGCGCGCGAGACACGCGGGGACAATGGTGGGGAAAAGTGGGAGCCGGCCTGTAAGCCGGGTTCTGTCGAGAACGATCATTCATCTGGGACGTCCGTCACCGGACGCCTCAAGCAGCCTACCCGGGTGCGATGCGGGCCACACCATGCACCCCTATTTGGCCTTGCTCCGGACGGGGTTTACCTTGCCACGGACTGTTACCAGCCGTGCGGTGCGCTCTTACCGCACCATTTCACCCTTGCCTGTGCCCGAACGAGCCGGGCCATCGGCGGTATGTTTTCTGCTGCACTTTCCGTCGGCTCGCGCCGCCCAGGTGTTACCTGGCGTCCTGCCCTGCGGAGCCCGGACTTTCCTCCACGCCACGCGGGCGCAGCGACCGCCCGGCCGACTCCCGTTCCCCTTTTACCCGCGCCCTGCTCCGGATGCAAGGATATCCGGGGCAGTCAGGCGGGATCATCGCCCTCTTCGCGGTCCGCCTGCTGCAGCTCCAGCGCGCGGGCGTAGAGCCGGTTGCGCGGCAGCCCGGTGGCATCCGCCAGCAGGCGCGCGGCCCGCTTGACCGGAAGCTCGGCGACCAGGCCGGCCAGCAGCCGTTCATGTTCGCCCGACAGCGCGTCGCCGTCTGCGTCGACGGCCGGCGCCGGGGCCAGCACCAGCACGAATTCCCCGCGCGTGCGCCAGGCATCCGCCTCCAGCCATTCGGGCAGGCGGCCGGCCGGACCGTAATAATGTTCCTCGTATTGCTTGGTCAGCTCGCGCCCAAGGAACACGGAGCGGTCCGGCGCCTGCGCGGCCAGCTCCCGGGCCGCCGCAAGGATGCGATGCGCGGACTCGAACACGATGCCGGTCTGCGGACGCGCCAGCAGTTCGGCCAGGCGTCTTTCGCGCGCACCGGCGGCGTGCGGCAGGAAGCCGTCAAAACAGAACCGGTCGCTCGGCATCCCCGAGACCGCCAGCGCGGCCAGGGGGGCGCTCGGGCCGGGCACCGCGCGCAGGGCATGGCCGGCTTCGCGGGCCCCGCGGACCAGGCGAAACCCGGGGTCCGACACCAGCGGGGTGCCCGCATCCGAGATCAGCGCCACATCTTCGCCCGCGGCCAGCTGTGCGAGCAGCCCCGCGACGCGCTGTTCTTCGTTGTGTTCGTGCAGACTGACCAGCGGCGTGTCGATGCCCAGCGGCGCCAGCAGCGCGCGGCTGTGACGCGTATCCTCCGCCGCGATGCGCGAGACATGCGACAATACATCCCGGGCGCGCTGCCCCAGATCGGCCCGGTTGCCGATCGGGGTGGCCACCACCCACAGGGTTCCGCCCTGCGTTGACACTGTTTCGCGCGCTTCCAATACTGACTCCTTATCGCCAATCCGATGTCTGCCGTGAACCGACTCCCGCTCCCCCTCCGCCCGCTACACCGCTCCGTGCCGGGCCCGGGCCTGACGCGCCCGCTCATGGTACTGCTGGCGGCCGGCCTGATGGCCGCCTGCGCTGCGCCGCAACCGGATCCCGCGCCGACACCGGACCCGGACCCCGAAATCCCGGCCGAGATCGAGCTGGCCCCGGAGCCGCTGGCCGAGCATCGGCTCGAGCGGATCGAGGCGTTGCCGGACGAGCAGGCCGAGGCGGAGGAATTGCGGGCCGCGGTCGACGCGGTGCTGGCACTGGACCCGGTCCCGGAACCGTTGCTGGAACGCGCGGAGGCGGCCTGGAACCGCCTGCCCGACGCGGAGCCACGCCCGCTTGCCGACCGCGTGCGCGGCGGCTGGCTGGCCTGGCACCGCGGGGAGGCCGACCTCGCGGCCGAGCGCCTGGGGGCCGACGATCCGGACGATCCGACACGCACCCCGGAATTCCATCGGCGCGGGATGGAGCTGCATGCCCGGCTGCTGGAATGGGAACAGCAATGGTATCAGGCCCTGAATGTGCGATTTCGGCTGGATTCGCTGCTGACCCTGGAACCCGATCTGCAGACCGCCAACCATGAGCGGATCTGGGGCCTCATGGCCGCCCTGCGCCCGACCCAGCGGGAACGACTCGGGCGCGAGGACATCGTCGGGGCCGATGGCTGGCACCAACTGTTCCGGGGACTTGGCCGGGCAGACGATGCCGCCGCAGCGGAAACGTTTGCCCAACGCTGGCAGCAAGCCTTCCCCCGGCATCCCGCGAACAGCCATCTCCCGGAGCTGCTCGCGGCGTCGCCCGCCAGCGCGGACCCGGCCGGAGATACGGTGGTCCTGCTGCCAATGTCGGGCAATCTGGCCGGCCTTGGAGAGGCGGTTCTCGACGGCATCACCCGGGCGCATTATGCCGACGGCCAGGGGCAGCTGCGGGTGCGCGATACCCGGGGCGATCCACGCCAGGCCGTTGCCCTTTACCGGGATGCAGTCCTCGAAGGTGCCGATCACATTATCGGCCCGCTGCAGCGCGATGCCGTCGCCGCGGTGGCCGACCTCGAGGAGCATCGCCCCGGCGTGCTCCTCAACCGCACTGCCAACCCGCTGCCGCGCGCTGTGACCGCACTGGCGCTGGATCCCGAGGCCGACGCCCGTGCCGTTGCCGACCGCGCGGCTCGCACCGGCTGGGGCGCCGGCCTCGGCATCATCGCCGAGGGGGCCTTCGGTGATCGCCTGGCGTCCGCATGGTCACTGGCCGCCGAGGAACACGGGGAACCACCGCGGGAGGTGGCGCGGGTGGACACTCGCGCCGGGGACCTCAACGACCGCATCGCCGCCCACGTCGGGATTGATCGCAGTCGCGAGCGCATTGCGTCGGTGTCCCGGCGCCTCGGACTCGGTCTTGAAGGCGACCCGCAGATTCGCGCCGATGTCGGTTACATCTTCGTCGCGGGGAGCGCTGCCGACGTACGCCGCATCGCGCCGCATCTGCATTTCCACCAGGCGTCGCGCCTGCCGATGATGTCCACGCCACACGTCTATCCGGGCCGCCCCGACGCCTCGCGCGACCGCGATCTCAACGGGATCGCCTTCCCGGATGCGCCCGGCCTGTTCACTGAAATCGCCGCGCTGGGGAACACCGGAGCCGAGCCGCTGCGGGAACAATCCGGACTGCCGCGCTTCTATGCCCTCGGCATGGACGCCCGGCGCCTGGCCGTGCGCGCCGATACAAGCTACGCGGCCCCGCATACGACGCTCGTCGGTACCGCCGGCGAGTGGCAACTCAACCCGTTGACCGGTGACTGGCAGCGGACGCCGGCCTGGGCGCGGTTCGTCCGTGGTGAACCCCGGCGGCTGGATGCCGGAACTCCCTCGGACTGATGTTTCGTCCGGGAGAATCCGGCCAGCAGGCCGAACAACGCGCCGCGCGCTATCTCCAGGATCGCGGGCTGCGGCTGGTCGCCAGCAATGTCCGGCGTCCCTGGGGCGAGCTGGATCTGATTCTGCGCGAAGGGGACACCGTGGTCTTCGTCGAGGTCCGCATGCGTAGTAATCAGGACTACGGAGGCGGGCTCGAGAGCGTCGACCGGCGCAAACGCCGCAAACTGGTGCGCATGGCGGAAACCTGGATGCTGGAGGAAGACTGGAACGGCCCGGCTCGCTTCGACGTTGTGGCGCTGGACGGTGATGGCGGCGTGGAATGGATCGTGGACGCGATCCGGGCGGACGACTCATGAGCGATCTGGCGCGCGAGATCGAACGCCTGCTGCCGCCGGAGGACCGCCTGCTGGACCCGGCGGACTGCTGGGCCTATGGCGCCGACAATTCGCGGCTGCACGCCCCGCCCGAAGCCGTGGCGTTCGCCCGCGACAGTCAGACCGTCGTCGAACTCGTCCGCCTGTGCCGGCGCCTCGGGGCGCCGCTGGTGGCGCGCGGCCGGGGCACGGGGACGACCGGTGCAGCGGTTCCCGACCGCGGCGGGCTGGTGCTGTCCCTGGAGCGCATGAACCGCATCGTGGATGTGGATCCCGCGAATCGCTGGCTGGTTGCCGAACCCGGGGTCACCAACGCCGAGATTCAGGCCGCGGCAGGCGAACACGGTTTCTTCTGGCCGCCCGACCCGACCAGCGCCGCGTATTGCACCCTGGGAGGGAATCTCGCCTACAACTCGGCCGGGCCGCACGCGGTGAAGTACGGAACGCCGCGCGACAATACGCTTGGTCTGGAGGCCGTCGCGGGCACCGGGGAATACTTTCGCACCGGCGTACGCACCACCAAGGGTGTGGTCGGCTACGACCTCACCCGCCTGCTGATCGGCTCGGAGGGAACTCTGGGGATCATCACCCAGGCGACCCTCAAGCTGACACCCCGTCCGGAGTGCACCCGCCTGCTGCAGGCGGTCTACCCGAGTATCGATGCGGCGGCCCGGGCAGTCGCAAGACTGATGGCGCGCGCGGAGTCGCCTTCGGCGCTGGAGTTCATGGATCGCTCGGCGATCGGGATGATCCGCGGGTATGGCGGGGTGGAACTGCCGGAAGACGCCGGGGCCATCCTGATGATCGAGTCCGACGGTCCCGCCGAGATCATCGAGACCCGGACCGACGGGATCCGCGGGGCGGCCGCCGAAGGGGCCCTGAGCGTGGATGTCGCGGACACACCGGAGGCGATGGAGCGTCTCTGGCAGGTACGCAAGGCCCTGTCACCGGCGCTGCGGACCATTGCCCCGAAGAAGATCAACGAAGATGTCGTGGTGCCGGTATCGCGGATCCCCGCCCTGATCGGCGGCCTCGAGGAACTGGCCGAGCGGCATGCCATCCGCATCGTCAACTTCGGCCACGCCGGCAACGGCAACATCCACGTGAACCTGCTGGTCAATCCGGACGACCCGGAAGAGATGCAACGGGCCGAAGTGTGTCTGGATGAAGTGTTCCGCCTCGTCCTGTCGCTCGACGGCAGCCTGTCGGGGGAACATGGCGTAGGACTGGTCAAGCGACCGTTCGTGGATCGCGAACTGGATCCGGCCGCACTGACGCTGATGGAAGGGGTGCGGGCGGTGTTCGATCCGGACGGGATCCTCAATCCGGGGAAGGCGCCGCCCGCGCCGTGACGCGCGGCCTTACTTGACCACGGTCAGGGACGGGCCGCCCTTGCGCCGGGGCGCCTCGTCGCCGCCCTCGCCGCCATCACCCGCGTCGTCGCCGTCATCCGGCGGCCCGTCTCCGGGACCGGGGTCCGGATCCGGCCCGGGCTCGCTGCCGAACATCATCCCCTGGCCGTTCTCGCGCGCGTAGATCGCCATCACCGCGGTCTGCGGCACGAAGACATCCATCGGACTGCCGGCGAACCGTGCCGAGAACGACACGTACTCGTCCCCCAGCTCCAGACCCTGCACGGCCGTGGGGCCCACATTCAGGGTGATCTTGCCCTGCTCGACGAAGGCGTCCGGCACGACCGTGCCGTCCACCGTGGCATCCACCAGCAGGTGCGGTGTCATGCCGTTGTCGGTGATCCAGTCCCACAGGGCACGCAGCAGATAGGGGCGGGAAGAAGTCAAAGCCGCAGCTCCCGTTCGGCTTCGGTCAGGCTGATGGAGAAGGATTCGCGCCGGCACACCCGTTCGGCATAGTCCTGGATCGCCTGCGGCAGGCTTTCCAGTTCGATGCCCACGGCCGGCAACCGCCAGATGACCGGGGCGATGGCCGCATCCACGATACTGAACTCGTCACTCAGGAAGTACGGCTTGAGTTCAAAGATCTCGCCGGACGCGATAAAGCTCTCCTTGAGCACCTTGCGGGCCTTGCTGATACCGGAACCCGAAGCCTTCGCGAGGTTGTCCAGTCCCTCGTACCAGTCGCGCTCGACGCGATAGAGCGCCAGACGCGCGGCCGCGCGCGAGACCGGATCCACCGGCATCAGTGGCGGATGCGGGAAGCGCTCGTCGAGATACTCGGTGATGACATGGGTCCCGTACAGGGCCAGATCCCGGTCCACCAGGGTGGGGACCTCGTTGTACGGGTTCAGGTCGGAGAGATCTTCGGGCATGTCGTCGGGCCCGAGATTGACCACGTCCACCGCGATGTCCTTCTCGGCGAGGATGATGCGCACCCGGTGACAGCGCACGCAGTCGTGTGCAGAAAACAGCGTCATAACGGAACGGCGGTTGGCGACCAGCGCCATGGCATTCTCCCTAGCCCGGCATGGGGTTCCGCCGGGTCGACGGTACAGGATGCCGGCGCACCCCGGTCTTCCGGGGCACGCCGACTACGGCTCGTCCCGCCTAGTGTACGTCCTTCCAGTATTCCTTTTTCAAGAAGTACGCCAGCACGGTAAAGAAGGCGAGGAAGATCATCACGAAGACCCCGATCCGCTGGCGCTCCAGCTGCACGGGTTCGCCGATGTACGACAGATAGGTAACGATGTCGCGCACCGCTCGATCGTATTCGGTCGGACTCATGCTGCCGCTCTCGACCAGTTCCAGGCGTTCGTTGCCATCCTCGTCCTCGACCAGCTCCTGCCAGCCCTGCTTGTGCCACAGGACATGCGGCATGCCGACATTACTGAAGATGGTGTTGTTGGCGCCCAGCGGACGGGACTCGTCACGGTAGAACGACTTGAGGAAGGTATACAGCCAGTCCTCGCCGTGGATGCGGGCGGTCAGGGTCAGATCCGGCGGGACAACGCCGAAGGCCTCTTCGGCATAGTCGTCTTCCATGGCGATCTCCATCAGCGAACCGACACCTACCGGCTCACCCTCTTCGTCGGTGACGAAGATGAAGTGCTCTTCCATGTGCTCTTCGGTCAGGCCGATGCCCTTGCCGACCCGGTTGTAACGCTCGTACTTGGTCGAGTGGCATCCCATGCAGTTGTCCGCGAACAGGCGGGCACCCCGCTGCAGCGCGTTCTGGTTGGAGATGTCCACGTTGGCCGACATCAGTTCGCTGGCGCCGGCGGTACCCGCCGGCCCCATGAACAGGGCCGCGAGGCCCACGAAGGTTGCAGCAATCAGCTTTTTCATCACGAAGTCACCCTTTGCGGAACGGCACGGTCACGGCCCAGACCACGTGCGAACACGGGGGCCACCATGGTCACGAACAGATAAACGGTCGGGATGAGCCAGCCCCACATGATCAGGGAGGCCTCGTCCGGATCGAAGCGGACCACGTCGTAGAACGTGTAGATCGCGACCAGCACCAGGAACGCCAGGATGCTGAAGCCGGCCGAACGCTCCCGCGACAGGAACCACAGCAGGAAGAAGAACAGGAAGTAGACCTGAGCGAAGCGCAGGCTCATGTCGCTGACCGCGGTGGTGGCCTGCTGCAGGCCCAGCCAGCCGAGGATCACGAACGCAACCACGAACACCGCCAGGTTGAACTTGGCCGCGAACGAGCGATAGCGCATCGACTTGACGGGGTTGCGGTCCAGCCAGGGGATGACGAACAGGATCACCACCGCGGCCCCCATGGCCACCACGCCCAGGAACGGATCCGGCACGGAGCGCAGCACCGAGTACATCGAGGTGAAGTACCAGACCGGCGGGATCAGGTCAGGGGTCACCAGCGGATCGGACGGGATGAAGTTGTCCGGCTTCAGGAAGTAGCCGCCACCCTCGGGGGCGAAGAACACGATGGCAAAGAAGACGATCAGGAACACGCCCACGCCCACGATGTCCTTCACCGTGTAGTACGGGTGGAACCGGATGCCGTCCTTCGGAATGCCGTTCTCGTCCTTGTGGGCCTTGATCTCGACGCCGTCGGGGTTGTTCGAACCCACCTCGTGCAGCGCGATGATGTGCGCGGCCACCAACAGGATCAGCACCAGCGGCAGGGCCACCACGTGCAGGGCGAAGAACCGGTTCAGCGTGGCATCCGAGAGCAGGAAGTCACCGCGAATCCAGGTCACCAGCTCCGGCCCGATGTACGGGATGGTCTGGAACAGGTTCACGATCACCTGCGCGCCCCAGTAGGACATCTGGCCCCACGGCAGCAGATAGCCGGCGAAGGCCTCGGCCATCAGCACGACGTAGATCAGCATGCCGAAGATCCAGATCAGCTCGCGCGGCTTCTTGTAGGAGCCGTACAGGAGCGCCCGGAACATGTGCAGATAGACCACGACGAAGAACATCGAGGCGCCGGTGGAATGCATGTAGCGGATGAGCCAGCCCCATTCCACGTCACGCATGATGTACTCGACGGACGAGAAGGCGAGCTCCGCGTCCGGCTTGTAGAACATGGTCAGGAAGATGCCGGTGACGATCTGGATGACCAGCACCAGCAGGGCCAGCGAGCCGAAGAAATACCAGAAGTTGAAGTTCTTCGGCGCGTAATACTTGGCCAGGTGGTCGTTCCACATCTGGGACAGGGGGAAGCGTGCATCCACCCAGCCCAGGAAGCCGCCCTGGATCTTTTCGTCCGGATTACTGGCCATCAGACGGTCCCTCCTTCTTCGTCGTCTTCGCCAACCAGGATCACGTCGTCCGTGAGATACTTGTACGGCGGGATCACGAGATTGGTGGCCGCCGGCATGTTGGAGTAGACGCGTCCGGCCAGGTCGAAGCGGGAACCGTGGCAACCGCACAGCCAGCCGCCCTGCCAGGCGGCCCCCATCTCGGGATCACCGATTTCCGGACGATAGGTCGGCGAGCATCCCAGATGGGTGCAGATGCCGATCACGACGAGGAATTCGGGATCGATCGAACGGTGTTCGTTCTGGGCGTAAGGAGGCTGCTGCTCCTCGACTTCGGAGTTCGGGTCGCGCAGACGGTCCGTGATCTTGGACAGCCCTTCGATCATCTCGTCCGTGCGCCGGACCACCCAGATGGGCTGGCCGCGCCACTCGACGGAGATGCGCTGGCCCGGTTCGATCTCGCCGAGGGCGACCTCGACCGGAGCCCCGGCCGCCTGGGCGCGCGCACTCGGCTGCAGGGACGCCAGCATCGGTGCGGCGACTGCAGCCACACCGGCCCCGCCCACGACCGAAGTCGCGGCGACGAGGAACCGGCGACGGCCTCGATTTACGCCTTGGTTTGCCATGTTTGTCTCTCCAAACAACGTGTTGAAAGCGTGATGCGAGGATGCACCCGCCGGGCGCAGCCTGCTCGAAGGAGCCTTGTGGCTCTCTTGTTCGGACCCGACGGGCGGGCAGGAAAATCGTAATAGAATTCCCGAACACGCTAATAAGGTCAAGTACGACGCGGATCGTCGCGGCGTCGCAGGATCCGGGGCGTCCGCCGGCAGCAGACGGCTGCGGCCCGCGGCGCAGGGTATCAGGCCGGGTTGTCGAGATCGAGGAATTCGTGGGTCAGGTCGAACGTCCGCGCGCACCATTCGCCCAGCGCCCGCGGTCCGCCCCGCTCCGTCGCGTGGTGGCCGGCGGCCAGGTAGTGCACGCCCAGCTCGCGCGCCTCGTGCGTGGTCTGTTCGGAGATCTCGCCGCTGATGTAGGCATCGGCGCCCAGCTCGGCGGCGCGGGGCAGCAACGACTGGGCGCCCCCGCTGCACCAGGCCACCCGGCGCACGGGGTGTTCGCCGGCGGTAACCAGCAGGGGCTCGCGTCCGAGGGCGGTGGCGATGCGGCTGGCAAGCCCCGGGGCCGAGAGCGGCTCGTCCGGCGCGCCGACCAGGCCCACGCCGTCGTCACGCAGCGTACCGTCGGCTATCAGCCCCAGGTCGCGTGCCAGGGAGGCGTTGTTGCCCATCTCCGGATGGGCATCCAGGGGCAGATGGTAGGCGACGAGGTTCATTCCGCTCTCCAGCAGGCGACGGATCCGCCGCTGCTTCATGCCGGTGATGACCTGCGGCTCGCCTTTCCAGAAATAGCCGTGATGCACCAGCAGGACATCGGCGCCGCGCTCCGCGGCGGCCTCGATGGTGGCAGCGGAGGCGGTCACGGCACTGACCACGTGGCGCACCTCGGCGCGGCCCTCGACCTGCAGGCCATTGGGACAGTAATCGGTAAACCGGGCAGGCTCGAGTTGGGCGTCGAGGCCCGCAAGCAGCTCGTCACGATGCATGGGAGGGACTCCGGTTCCGGCCGGGCCGACGACCCGGGCAAGGGGTTGGGACTGGGGGTGTCAGGATCACATGATCCGCGCGGGCGGGCGTGCACATGGACGCGCGTTTCCTTAAGGAAACACTGGTCCATGTGCACGTTCGCGCTCGAGACGCTTTTGCGTGCGAACAAGGCGCGGCGACCGCCGTGCAGTCATTCTGCACAAGGAAGCCGCAACGCCGTGCGCGCGCCCGTTTTGATCAACAACGGGCGGCCGAGCCCCTTCGGGGTTGGCGCCCCGGGTTCCCCGATCCTGCGTTGCGCCGCTTGCGGGTAAGAACCACTACCCGCTGCACGACTACCCGCTGCACGACGCGCCTTGTCTCGGAAAACCCGGGGCACCAACGCGCACGTGCACATGGACCAGTGTTTCCTTAAGCTGCCCCATATGGTGAATTTTTCTCGCTTCTTCCTGCAAGCTGCGGCGACCGGCGTCCTGATCGCGGTGGCGATCGCGGTGTTCTTCCCGGACTGGCTCGGTACCGGCGAGGACGGCACGACCGTGGACCGGGTGGCAACGCCGGCCGAGGATGCCACAGCCGCGCCCGCTTCCTATGCGCCGGCCGTGGAACGCTCGGCCCCGGCCGTGGTGAACATCATGGCCTCGCGCACCGTGGAGCCGGACCCGGGCATGCTGCTGGAGGAATTCTTCGGCCGCCGGGTCCCGCCGCCCGGCGAACGCGAGGAATCCAGCCTGGGCTCGGGCGTGATCATGACCGGGCAGGGGCACATACTGACCAACCATCACGTGATCGAAGAAGCCGAGGCGATCGCGGTGGTCCTGCCCGATGATCGGGCGCTGCCCGCGGAGATCATCGGGATCGATCCGGACACCGACCTGGCGGTGCTGCGGGTGGAGACCGAGGAGCCGCCGGTCGCCCCCCTCGGCCGGTCCAGCGATCTGCGGGTGGGCGATGTGGTCCTCGCCATCGGCAATCCGTTCGGGGTGGGCCAGACCGTGACCCAGGGCATCGTGTCGGCCACCGGTCGCAACCGTCTGGGCATCAACACCTTCGAGGATTTCATCCAGACCGACGCCGCCATCAATCCCGGCAATTCGGGCGGGGCGCTGATCAATGCGCACGGCGAGCTGGTGGGGATCAACACCGCTATCTTTTCCCGCTCCGGCGGCTCCCACGGGATCGGCTTTGCGATCCCGGCGGATCTGGCCCGTGACGTGATGACCCAGATCATCGAACAGGGCTATGTAACGCGCGGCTGGCTGGGGATCGAAGTCCAGTCCCTGAGCCCGGACCTCGCCCGCTCGTTCGGTATCGACGATGCCCTGGGGGTGCTGGTCGCCGGTGTGCTGCGCGAAGGACCCGCCGCACAGGCCGGCATCGAGCCCGGGGACGTGATCACTCACCTCAACGGTGACCGGGTGGAATCCCCGCGCGATGCCCTCGACATCATCGCCCGCACGGCGCCGGGCGAATCACTGGACATCCGCATCGAGCGCGCCGGCGACCGCCACGATCTGGCAGCAGAAGTCGCCCAGCGCCCCGTCTGACGCCGGCGCCACCCTCTCCCGCGTGCCGCGGCCTCGGGGCCTCAGCTCGGCGCCAGCGTGGCCTCCAGCGCCTCGAGAAAACGGTCGTTGTCCTCCGGGCGGCCCACGGTCACCCGCAGGTGATCGGCCAGCAGCGAATGCGCGCGACCCACGTCCTTGATCAGCACCCCGCGCTCGCGCAGCCCGGCGAACACCGCCGGCCCCTGCCCTTCGTGCACGCGGAACAGCACGAAATTCGCCTGCGAGGGCACCACCGAAGTGACCCCGCCCAGCGCCTCCAGGGCCTGCAGCAGACGCTCGCGCTCGGCCACGATCGCCCGCGCCTGACCATCCAGCACATCGCGGTGATCGAGGGCAAAGCGGACGCTACGCTGCGTCAGGGTGTTGATATTGTAGGGCAGACGCAGCCGGTCCAGCGCATCGATCCAGGCAGGCTCCGCCGCCAGATAACCCAGCCGGGTACCCGCCAGGCCGAGCTTGGATACCGTCCGCATCACCAGCAGGCCCGCGGTACTCCCGGCCTGTGGCATGAAGCTGTGACCCGCGAACGGCGCGTAGGCCTCGTCCACCACCGTGATGCCGGGATTGGCTTCGATCACCGTCTGCACCGTCGCGGGGTCTTCCAGACGGCCGGTCGGATTGTTGGGGTGGGCCAGGAACACGATCGCCGGCTGCTCCTCGCGGATCGCCGCCAGCAGGGCATCCAGGTCCAGGGCAAAGTCGGGCCGCAGGGACACGCCCCGGAAGGGTACACCCAGCGCGCGCGCCAGCACGCCGTACATCACGAATCCGGGCTCGGGCGCGATCACCGGCCGCCCGCTGCCGGCCACTGCCTGGATCAGAATCTGGATCAGCTCGTCGGAGCCGTTGCCGAACATCAGGCCGGCGCCCTCGGGCACCGCCTCGGCCGCGCGCAGGCGTGCCGCGAGCCCCCGGGCCGCGGCATCCGGGTAGCGATTGAGCTCGGGCTCGCGCAGGGCTTCCAGCCAGGCGGCCTCCAGCTCGCCCGGCCAGGGCCAGGGGTTCTCCATCGCGTCCAGCTTGAGCAGCCCGGTGGCGTCCGCCACCGCGTAGGCCGGCTGCGCCAGGACCTCCGGGCGCATCAGGTCTTCCGGCCGGTCGTGGCGGCCCGCGCTCACGATTCCCGCCGCAGTTCCGCGGAGCGTGCGTGCGCGGTCAGCCCCTCGCCATGGGCCAGCTCCGCAGCGGTGCGCCCCAGCCGCGCCGCGCCTTCGGGCGAGCACTGGATGATGCTGGAGCGTTTCTGGAAGTCGTAGACCCCCAGCGGGGACGAGAAACGGGCGGTGCGCGAGGTCGGCAGCACGTGGTTGGGCCCGGCGCAGTAGTCGCCCAGGGCCTCGGAGGTGTGCCGGCCCATGAACACCGCGCCGGCGTGCCGCAGGCCGGCGTCCAGCGCCGCCTGCGGGTCGGCCAGCGACAGCTCGAGGTGTTCGGGGGCGACCCGGTTGGCCACCGCAACCGCATCATCCAGGTCGCGCGCGGCGATCAGCGCGCCGCGGTCCTGCAGGCTCGTGCGAATGATCTCGGCCCGCGGCATGTCCGCCAGCAGGCGGTCCATCGCCTCGTTCACCCGATCGAGGAAGGCATGGTCCCAGGACACCAGGATCGCCTGCGCCTGCTCGTCGTGCTCGGCCTGCGAGAACAGGTCGGCCGCGATCCACTCGGGGTCCGTCTCGCCATCGCAGACCACCAGGATCTCCGACGGACCGGCGATCATGTCGATCCCCACGGTGCCGAAGACCTCCCGCTTCGCCGCGGCGACGAAGATGTTGCCGGGGCCGACGATCTTGTCCACCGCGGGGATGGTGGCGGTTCCGAACGCGAGCGCCCCGACGGCCTGGGCACCGCCCACGGTGAACACCCGGTCCACCCCGGCGACCGCAGCAGCTGCCAGGACCAGATCATTCAGCTCCCCGTCCGGCGCCGGCACCACCATGATCAGCTGCTCGACCCCCGCGACCCGCGCCGGCACCGCATTCATCAGCACCGAGGACGGGTAGGCGGCCTTGCCGCCCGGCACATACAGCCCCACCGAGTCCAGCGGCGTCACCCGCTGCCCCAGCACCGTGCCGTCGGCGTCGGTGAACTGCCAGTCCTGCATCGACTGGTGTCGGGCGTATTCGCCGATGCGTTCGGCGGCGGTCTCCAGCGCCTCGCGCTGCGCCGCGGGTATCGCCTCCAGCGCCGCCTGCAGGCGTTGCTGCGGGACTTCCAGCCCGGCGACCGAGTCGCGCTCCAGGCGGTCGAAGCGCTCGGTATAGCGCAGCACCGCGGCGTCCCCCTCGGCCTTCACCGCATCGAGGATCTCGCGCACCGCGTCGCGCACCCCGGCCTCCTCGCCGGACTCCCAGGCGAGCAGGCGCTCCAGCTCGGTTGAGAATCCGGTGTCCCGCGTGTCGAGTCGCTTGATCGAAGGCATGGCGTGTCCTCGTGCCCGGGCGTCAGGCCGGGGTGTTGTGCTTGCGGCGCGCGCGCACGGCTTCCGCCAGCCCGCGCAAGGTGGCCTCGGAGTCATCCCAGCCCATGCAGGCGTCGGTGATGCTCTGGCCGTAGTTCAGCGGCTGCCCCGGGAGGATATCCTGGCGCCCGCCGAGGAGATGGCTTTCCAGCATCACCCCGATGATCCGGCGATCCCCCCCGGCGATCTGCTCGCCCAGCACCCGCGCGACCTCCATCTGCTGCGCCGGGTCCTTGCGCGAGTTGGCGTGGCTGCAGTCCACCATCACCTGTTCGGGCAGCTCGGCCATCTGCAGCTCCCGGCACGCCTGGTCGATGCTTTCGGCATCGTAATTGGGCTGTTTGCCACCGCGCAGGATGATGTGGCAATCGTCGTTACCGGCGGTGGAGAAGATCGCCGAACGCCCGGCCTTGGTGACCGACAGGAAGTGGTGCGGCCGCGACGCCGAACGGATCGCGTCGATCGCCACCCGCAGACTGCCGTCGGTGGAGTTCTTGAAGCCCACCGGACACGACAGCCCGGAGGCCAGCTCGCGATGCACCTGGCTCTCGGTGGTGCGGGCGCCGATCGCGCCCCAGGCGACCAGGTCGGCAATGTACTGCGGGCTGATCAGGTCGAGGTACTCGGTGGCCGCGGGCATGCCCTTGACCGCCAGATCGCGCAGCAGCCCGCGTGCCACGCGCAGCCCCTTGTTGATGTGGAAGCTGCCGTCCAGATCCGGATCGTTGATCAGGCCCTTCCATCCCACCGTGGTACGCGGTTTCTCGAAATACACCCGCATCACGATGTTCAGCGCATCGGAGAGTTCGTCGCGCAGGGGCTTGAGGCGGTCGGCATAGTCCAGCGCGGCATCCACGTCGTGGATCGAGCAGGGGCCCACGATCACCTGCAGGCGGTCGTCCTCACCATGCAGGATCCGATGGCAGGCCTGGCGGGCCTCGTACACCGTGTCGGATGCCGCATCGGTGATCGGCAGTTCGTCGCGCACGGTGTCCGGGGCGGACACCTCCTGGATGTCACGGATCCTGAGGTCGTCGGTATCGGCGGTCATGGCAGTCTCGGTTACGTCGTCGCGGGCGTCACGGCCTCGCGCAGGTTCTCAATGAGATTTTGAATCAGTCCATGTCTCATCTTCATGGCTGCCTGATTCACGATCAACCGGGAACTGATGGGGGCAATCTCCTCCAGCGGCTCCAGGCCGTTGGCGCGCAGCGTATTGCCGGTATCCACCAGATCCACGATGTAGTCGGCCAGACCCACCAGCGGCGCCAGCTCCATCGAGCCGTAGAGCTTGACGATCTCCACCTGGCGTCCCTGGCTGGCGAAATAATTACGCGCGATGTTCACGAACTTGGTCGCGATCCGCAGGCGCGTGCCCGGGTCCGGCTGCTGCCCCGGGTGGCCGGCCAGCATCATGCGGCAGCGCGCGATGCCCAGGTCGAGCGGCTCGTACAGCCCGGCGGCCCCGTGCTCCATCAGCACGTCCTTTCCCGCCACTCCCACCGCGGCGGCACCGTGCTGTACGTAGGTCGGCACGTCGGTGGTCCGCACCACCACGATCTTCACGTCCTCGCGAGTGGTGTCGAGGATCAGCTTGCGTGTCCTGTCCGGATCCTCCAGCGGCTCGATCCCCGCCTGTGCCAGCAGCGGCAGGGTGTCCTCGAGGATGCGGCCCTTGGACAGGGCAATGGTCAGGGTGTTGGCGTCCATCATGTCAGGCAGGCTCCCGGCGAATCGTTGCGCCGATCTGGCTCAGTTTTTCCTCGATGCATTCATAACCGCGATCGATATGGTAGATACGTTCCACGGCGGTCTCGCCCTCGGCGACCAGACCGGCAAGGATCAGGCTGGCCGAGGCGCGCAGGTCGGTGGCCATCACCGGCGCACCCACCAGCTGTTCCACACCCTCGACGATCGCGGTGTTCCCCTCGATGGTGATCCGGGCGCCCATGCGCTGCAGTTCCAGCGCATGCATGAAGCGGTTCTCGAACACCGTCTCCACCACCGAACCGGTTCCCTCGGCGACCGTGTTCATCGCCATCATCTGCGCCTGCATGTCGGTCGGAAACGCGGGAAACGGCGCGGTCCGCAGATTCACCGCCCGCGGGCGACGCCCCCGCATGTCCAGATCGATCCAGTCCGGACCGGTCTCCACCCGGGCGCCCGCTTCGTCCAGCTTGGCCAGCACCGCATCGAGCAGCTCCGGCCGGGTGTTGCGGGTGCACACATGCCCCCGGGTCATCGCGGCCCCGACCAGGAAGGTCCCGGTCTCGATGCGATCGGGCATCACGTCGTAATCGCAGCCATGCAGGCGCTCCACGCCATCGACCCGGATGGTGTCGGTCCCGGCGCCGCGGATCCTGGCCCCCATCGCGGTCAGGCAGTCGGCCAGGTCCACCACCTCCGGCTCGCGGGCGGCGTTTTCGATCAGGGTCTCGCCCTCGGCCAGGGTCGCCGCCATCAGCAGGTTCTCGGTGCCGGTGACGGTGACCTGGTCGAACACCACCCGCGCGCCCTGCAGCCGCCCGGCCCGCGCATGGATGTAGCCACCATCGACGTCGATCTCGGCGCCCAGCGCCTCCAGCCCGCGCAGATGCAGATTCACCGGCCGCGAACCGATCGCGCAGCCCCCGGGCAGGGACACCTCGGCCTCGCCGAAGCGCGCCAGCAGCGGCCCCAGCACCAGGATGGACGCGCGCATGGTCTTGACCAGATCGTAGGGCGCAACGCACTGGGTCAGGGTGGCGGGATCCACCTCGATGCGCATGCGCTCGTTCACCGTGAGGCTCACGCCCATGCGCCCCAGCAGTTCCATGGTGGTGGTCACGTCCTGCAGGTGCGGTACGTTGCCGATCACCATGGGGCTGTCGGCCAGCAGCGTCGCCGACAGGATGGGGAGTACCGCGTTCTTGGCGCCGGAGACCCAGACCTGACCGTCCAGGGGCTCGCCGCCGGTGATGATGAGCTTGTCCATGTATTGCCCGGTTCGCACGCCGGGCCAGGAGCGGACCGGCAAAACCCGCAATGATAACGAAACTGCGTCGCCGGCGCGCGGCGCCCCGCCCCGGGCCGGTCAGTGGCAGCCGGGCGGATCCGCCGCCTTCGCCGCGGATTCACTGATCACGCCCCGCAGGTCGTACAGTTCCAGCAGGGGCGCCAGCCGTGCGGGCACCGGCTCGAACACCAGGAAATGCCCCCGGTGCCGGGCCTGGCGCCACAGGGTCACCAGAAACGCCAGACCGGCACTGTCGATGCGCCCGGTGTCGTCCAGCGCCACCCGGGCATGTTCGGGCAGGCCCTGCCACAGCGGCCGCACCTGGCGTTCCAGCCCCGGCACGGTCACGAAGGTCAGATGACCGCGCAGCACCAGGCCCGCGTCATCGGCGGTAATCCGGGCGTCGCTCACCGGTCCTCCGCAGCGCCGGTCTCCTCGGCCACGTCGTCCACCGCCTCCTCGATCAGCTCCTCGTCGCCATCCTCCAGGCGCACGATCAGCTCCTCGAGCCCGTCACGGGAGATCTCGTCACCGAAGCGGCTGCGGAAATTGCCCACGAACGACAGCCCCTCGGCCTCCACGTCGAACACCTTCCATTCGCCATTGACCGGACGCAGGCGGTAATTGACCTGCAGGTTGGACTGCCCGGACCCCATCACGATCTCGCTGGCCACCACCGCCATGCGGTCGTCCTCGCGCGAGCGCCGTTCGATGATGCGCACTTCCTTGTCCAGGTGATCCGCCAGCTGCACCCCGTAGACCTGCAGCAGGGTCGTGGTGAAGGCCTCGGTGAAGCGGCTGCGCTGCTCGTCGGACGCATCGCGCCAGTGGCGCGCCAGTACCAGCCGTGCCATGCCGTCCACGTCGACATGCGGCAGCACCCGCTCGCGCAGCACCTCGATCACGAACTCGGGCTCTTCCTGCGCGCGCTCCTCGTTCTCGCGCAG
The DNA here is from genome assembly GCF_000381385.1 of Thioalkalivibrio sp. ALE10. NCBI lineage: Bacteria > Pseudomonadati > Pseudomonadota > Gammaproteobacteria > Chromatiales > Ectothiorhodospiraceae > Thioalkalivibrio > Thioalkalivibrio sp. ALE10. Next base: position 445,573 of record NZ_KB906450.1, on the reverse strand, counting down.
GACCTCGTACACCTCGTTCACCGAGCGCTCCATCATCTGCACCGGGCTTTCGGCCTGAGCGGCCGGGGCCAGCGTCGCCAGCAGCAGGGCCGCCGCGGCCAGCCATGCCGGCGCGGTACGCGGGGAACGAACGAAATTCGGCAACAAACGCATGGCACACTCCCTCGGGGTTGGGTGGCCGGGATGACTCAGTCATCCCCCATGTTGGTCATGAACCGACCGATCAGGTTCTCGAGGACCACGGCCGACTGGGTGAACAGGATCCGGTCACCGTCCTGCAGGGTATCGTAGTCGCCACCCGGCTCCAGCGCGACGTACTGCTCGCCCAGCAGGCCCGCAGTATGAATGCTCGCCTGGGTATCCGCCGGCAGGTAGTCGTGTTCCGAACGAATCGCCAGGGTCACCTTCGCCTCGAAGGCCTCGGGGTCGTAGCGGATGTCGGCCACGCGGCCGACCCGCACCCCGGAGATGTTGACCGGCGCGCGCACCTTCAGCCCGCCCACGTTGGAGAAGTAGGCGGTTACCTCGTAGGTGTCGCCGTCGCGGTATTCGGTGATGTTGCTGACCTGCACCGCCAGATAGAACAGCGCCGCCACGCCCAGGAGCACGAACACCCCGACGGCCAGCTCGACGAAACGCATCTTCATGATTGCTTCTCCACTTCTCAGTCCCCGCCGAACATCAGGCCGGTCAGGATGAAATCGAGCCCCAGCACGGCCAGCGAGGAGACCACGACCGTCTGCGTGGTCGCGCGCGAGATGCCCTCCGAGGTCGGCGAGGCGTCCACGCCCTGGAACACCGCGATCCAGGTGACCACGAAGCCGAACACGATGCTCTTGATGACCCCGGAGAGGACATCCTCGTTCCAGTCGGTGACCGCCTGCATCTGCGAGAAGTAGGCCCCGCTGTCGACGCCCAGCAGCCCGACCCCGACGATGTAACCGCCCATCACGCCTACCGCGCTGAACATCGCGGCGAGCAGCGGCATGGAAAGGAAGCCGGCAACGAAGCGCGGCGCGAACACCCTGCGGTAGGGATTCACCGCCATCATCTCCATCGCCGAGAGCTGCTCGGTGGTCTTCATCAGGCCCAGTTCCGCGGTCAGCGCGGAGCCGGCGCGTCCGGCGAACAGCAGCGCGGTCACCACCGGCCCCAGCTCGCGCACCAGTGACAGCGCGACCACCCCGCCCAGGGCCTCGGCAGCGCCGAAGTCCACCAGGGTGATATAGCCCTGATAGCCCAGCACCATGCCCACGAACAGCCCCGAGACGACCACGATCAGCAGCGAGCGCACGCCCACCGAATAGACCTGCCACACGGTCAGGCCGAAGCGCCGCACCACCGCATCCAGCGCGGCGAAGGTCCGCAGCAGGAACATCGAGGCCCGCCCCAGCACCGCCAGGGCATTCAGGCTGAAGCGCCCGACCGACGCGATCGCGTCAATCATGGTTGCGCCCTCCCGCGTCCAGCAGGTCGTCCTGATACGAGGCCCCGGGATAATGGAACGGCACCGGCCCGTCCGGCCGACCTTCCAGGAACTGGGCGGACCAGTCGGATGCCCGCGCCTGCAGCGCATCCGGCGGGCCGGCGTCCACCGCGCGTCCCTCGGCGATCAGCACCACGTGATCGGAGATACTCATGGCCTCGTTCACGTCGTGCGACACCAGCACGCTGGTGAGCCCGAGGCTGTGGTTGGTGCGCCGGATCAGGGTCACGATCTGACCCATGGTGATGGGATCGAGACCGGTGAACGGCTCGTCGTACATGATCAGTTCCGGATCCAGCGCCAGCGCCCGCGCCAGCGCCACGCGCCGGGCCATGCCGCCGGACAGCTCCGCCGGGTCCATGTCGCGTGCCGCGCGCAGGCCGACCGCCTCCAGCTTCATCAGCACCAGGGTACGCAGGATATCCTCGGGCAGATCGGTGTGCTCGCGCAGCGGGAAGGCCACATTTTCGAACACCGACAGGTCGGTCAGCAGGGCCCCGGTCTGGAACAGCAGCCCCATGCGCTTGCGCACCGCGTACAGGCGGCGTGTCGACAGCCGCCCGATCTCCTCGCCGTCGACCAGGATGCGTCCCGCATCCGGGCGCAGCTGGCCGCCGATCAGCCGCAGCAGCGTAGTCTTGCCACTGCCGCTGGGGCCCATCACGGTGGTCACGCGCCCGCGCGGCACCTCCAGCGAAAGCCCGTCAAACACGGGCTTCCGGCCACGGCGGAAATGCAGGTCCTCCACCACGATGTGCGGCGTTTCGGCGGATGCGGACTGGCTCACATTCGAGTCTCCCGGGATGCGGGCGCGACGACCCTCGCGGCGCGGCGCAGGCATGGACGCCGGAGTCTGGCCCCGGCCGCACGGTGCGTCAAACCAGCGTGAATCACGTCAACAGTTTCGCGATGGTGCGCACATCGTCGAGCACGCCCGGCGAGGCCTCGAGGAACACCGGCACCGTCCCGGCGGGGCTGCATCCGGCCAGTGCCTCCACCAGCACGCGCCAGCCGGCGGGATCCGGCTCGCCCGCAGGACGCAGACGCCAGAGCCCCGGCCCCTCGCCGGCATGGAGCTGCGGGTACCAGATCGCCTCGTCCACCCCGGGCAACCCCACGGATTCGCCCGGACCTGTCGCCTGCAGGCGTTCCAGGCCCGCGCCCCGCAGCCCGGCAACCGCCGCCTCGACGGCCGCCCCCGGCTCGAACGCGACCCCCTCGAGACGCTCGCCGAGGGTCGCGGCGAGGCGGGCCAGAGCGGCGGTCCCCGCCTCCGCGGGCACGTCCGCGGGCCAGCTGACGGTCACGCGCAGGTTGAGCGGCACGGCGTCGTCCCAGTCCCCGAACGGAGCGGAGAGCGCCCCGTCGGCCCCCAGCACCCCGGGCACGAACACCCGCGAACGAAAATGGCCGAGATAGGCCAGCTGCCAGTCCAGCGGCAGACTGGCCGGGAAATACCCGTCCCAGGCCGGCGTACCCGGCCGGGCGACCGCGGCCGGCTGAAGCTGCACGCGCCTCCCTTCGGTTGCCGCGTCCGATGGATCTCCTGCCGTCATGTATCTCCCCCGTTGCGACTTGCCAGCACCCCGGTGGCGCGGCACAGTTTCCCGATGCACTTCGACCTCTTCCACGAGATCTCGGTCCCCGAATTCCTCGGTATCGACGAACACCGCGCGATCGAGGACACCCTGGCGCTGTGGGATCTCGCCGACACCCTCGGATTCAACACCGCGTGGCTGGTGGAACACCACCTGATGCCGGAGTTCTCGCATTCCACCGCGCCGGATCTCGTGCTCGCCGCGGCCAGCCAGCGCACCCGGAACCTGCGCCTGGGCCTGGGGGTCGTGCCTCTGCCCTATCACCACCCGCTGCGGGTCGCGCAGCGCGTCGGCATGCTCGACCAGCTCTCCGGGGGACGCCTGGAGCTGGGCATCGGCCGCGGCTTCTCGCCGCCGGAATATGCCACATTCGGCGCCGAGATGAGCGAAGGCCGCGCCCGTGTGGATGCCGGACTGGACGCCCTGCGCCAGGCCTTCGCCACCGGCCGCATCACCCAGCACGGGCCCTTCCACCACCTCGACGACGTCCCGGTGATGCCGGCAACGCTGCAGGACCCGCACCCGCCGCTGTGGACCGCCGCGGTCAGTCCCGAGTCGTTCACCTGGGCGGCGCAGCAGGGCATCGGTGCGCTGGCCGGCCCGTTCAAGCCGTGGCAGATGATCCGCGAGGACATCCGCCTGTATCGCGAGGGCTGGGCCCATGCCGCCGGCGACACCCCGCACCCGCCCCGGGTCGGCATGACCCTCGGCGTGCTGTGCCTGCCGGACGGCAAGCGTGCCCGACGCGAGGCCAAGCCCGCGTTCGAATGGTTCTACCGCAACATGTTCCGGCAGACCCTGCCGGTGCTGGAACGTCTGATCGAGGGCTACGACTACTACCGCTCGCTGGGCCGCTTCCGCCACCTGGTCAAGGCCGGGATCAATCTGAAGATCCTCGACATGCTGGGCATGACGCTGGTCGGCACCCCCGAGGAATGCCGCGAGCGCATCGAGGCCCTGCGCGAGTCGGGCGTGGACCACCTGCTGCTGGCCTTCGGCGCCGGGGCCGTGCGGCGCGAACTGGCGGAGGAGTCCATGCGCTGCTTCGCCGAAGAGGTCATGCCGGAATGCCTCGATGGCCCCGCCCCGACCCGATAACCGCATGCGCGTGGCCGTCACCGGTGCGGCGGGTCGCATCGGCCGGGTCCTGCTGCCCGAACTGCTGCACACCCCGGAGGTGGAGCGGATCATTGCCCTGGATCGCGAACCGGCGGACTTCCCCGGGGCCGCGACCCTGCCGGCGGACCGCTACGACCTGCGCCAGAAGGATCTGGCGCAACTGACGCCCGAAGACCTCGCCGGGACCGATACCCTGGTGCACCTGGCCTTCCAGCTGATGGGCGGGCACGGCGGACGCCGGCGCCACGACCGCGACTGGGTGCGCCGGCAGAACGTAGACCTGTCGCGGTCGGTCTTCGCGGCCGCCGCGCAGGCCGGTGTGCGCCATGTGGTGTTCCTCTCCAGCGCCGCGGTCTACGGCCCGTGGCCGGACTCGCCCGTCCCCCTGAGCGAGGACCAGCCGCCGCGCCCGCGCTTCCCCTACGCCGAGGACAAGGTCGCCACCGAACAGGCCCTGGAGGCCACGGACCGCGAGCATCCGGAGCTGGTGACCACCGTGCTGCGGCCGCCCGCGGTGGTCGGGCCACATGCCCACCCGTTGCTGCAACGGATCGCCCGCAGCCGCCTTCACCCCGCCGGGATCGACGCACCGGTGCAGATCCTGTGGGAGGAGGACGCCGCGCGAGCGATCGCCGCCGCAGTCGCCCGCCGTGCCCCGGGCTGCTTCAACCTGGGCACCGAACCGGTGTGGTCGCTGCGCGCCATGGCCCGTCACGGTCGGCGCCTGACCCTGCCGGTGCCCGCCGGCCTCATCCGCAGACTGCACCCGCTGGCCTGGCGCCTGAGCGCGCGCGCCGGCGACCCGGGCTGGGTGCGCGGGCTCGACGGCCCGCTGGTCCTGGACTGCACGCGCGCACGCCGGGAACTCGACTGGCAACCCCGGGTCACGACCCCGGAGTGCCTCGAGCGCCTGCGGGTCGGCAATCGATAGGGGGCGACCGGACCACGCATGCTGCTGCCGCTGCTCGCCGTCGTCGGTGGTCTCGTGCTGCTCGCCGCCAGTGCCGATCGCTTCGTGTTCGGCGCCGCCGGCCTGGCGCGCGGGCTCGGGGTCTCGCCGGTGCTGATCGGCCTTACCGTAGTCGCCTTCGGCACTTCGGCCCCGGAGATCATCGTCTCGCTGCTGGCCAGCCTGCAGGGAGCGCCGGGGCTGGCGGTGGGCAACGCGATCGGCTCGAACATCGCCAACCTGGGACTGGTACTCGGGCTGGCCGCCCTGATCACCCCGATCGTCGCCGGTCACGGGCTGGTACGACGCGAACTGCCACTGTTGCTGCTGGCCACGCTCGGCGTGCTGTTGCTGCTGCTGGACGGCCGGCTGGCGCGGGCGGAAGGGGTGATCATGCTGGCCGGCCTGATCGCGGTCGTGGTCTGGATGATCCGCGCGGCCCGCCACCCCGGTGCGCCCCCGGAGTCCGACCCCGGGCTGGCCCCGCCCCCGCCGGCGGCCACGCCCGGCGGTCTCCCGACCGCCCTGGGGTGGCTCGCCGGCGGTCTGGTGGTGCTGCTGGCGAGCAGCCAGGCGCTGGTCTGGGGGGCAGTCGAGATCGCCACCGCCCTGGGAGCCGGCGAACTGCTGATCGGCCTGACCCTGGTCGCGATCGGCACCAGTCTGCCGGAGCTGGCCACCACCGTGGCCAGCGCGCTGCGGCGCGAAACCGGCATGGCCCTCGGCAACGTCGTCGGCTCCAATCTGTTCAACCTGCTGGCGGTGCTGGCGGTACCCGCCCTGATCGCGCCACTGGCGGTGGAACCCGCAGTGCTGACCCGTGACTATCCGGTGATGCTGGGCCTGACGGTGGCGGTGCTGCTGGCCGCCCGCTTCGGCGCCGGCCGCATCACCCGCTGGCACGGGGCCCTTCTCCTGCTGGCCTTCAGCGGCTACCTTGTGAGTCTCGCAATCACGGCACCGGCATGGATCTGAACCCCGAAACCACCCGCAAGCTCGCCCTCGCGGTCCTCGAAAATGAGGCCGACGCGGTGCGCGGCCTCACCGCGCGCATCGACGACGCCTTCCTCGCGGCCTGCCGGCACATCCTCGCCTGTCGCGGGCGGGTGGTGGTTACCGGCATGGGCAAGTCCGGCCACATCGGCAGCAAGCTGGCGGCCACCCTCGCCTCCACCGGCACGCCGGCGTTCTTCGTGCATCCGGGCGAGGCCAGCCACGGCGATCTCGGCATGATCACCCGCGACGACGTAGTGATCGCCCTGTCGAACTCCGGCGAGACCGACGAGATCCTCACCATCCTGCCGCTGATCCGACGCCTGGACGTCCCGCTGATCGCGATGACCGGCAACCCCGGCTCGCGCCTGGGCACCGATGCCAGCGTACACCTGGATGTCAGCGTGGAACACGAGGCCTGCCCGCTGGGGCTGGCGCCGACCTCCAGCACCACCGCGGCCCTGGCGATGAGCGATGCCCTGGCGGTGGCGGTGCTGGATGCGCGCGGCTTCACCGCCGACGATTTCGCGCGTTCGCACCCCGGCGGGCGCCTCGGGCGGCGCCTGCTGATCCACGTCGGCGACATCATGCATACCGGCGAGGCGATCCCGCGCATCGCACCAGACGCGCCGCTGAAGGATGCGCTGTTCGAGATCACCCGCAAGGGACTGGGACTGGTGATCGTCAGCGACGCCGACGCGCGAATCCTGGGGGTCTTCACCGACGGCGACCTGCGCCGCACCCTGGACCGGGGCGAGAGCCTGGAGACGCTGACCATTGGCGAGGTGATGACCCGGGGCGGGCACACCGCCCGCGCCGACTGGCTGGCCGCGGAGGCCCTGGAGGTGATGGAAAGCCGCCGCATCAACGCCCTCCCGGTCGCCGATGCGGACGGCCGGCTGCAGGGGGTGATCAACATGCACGACCTGCTGCGCGCGGGGGTGGCCTGATGCATGACGACATCGATCTCGCCGGCCTGCAGCGCGGCACCCGACTGCTGATCCTGGACGTCGACGGCGTGCTGACCGACGGCGCGCTGTTTCTCGGCGACGGTGGCGAACAGTACAAGGCCTTCCACAGCCGCGACGGCCACGGCCTGCGCATGGCCATGGACGAAGGCCTGGAGGTCGCGATCCTGACCGGGCGGCAGTCGGCGGTCGTCGAACATCGCCTGCAGGATCTGGGCATCCGCCACTGCATCCAGGGCCGGCGGGACAAGGGGGAGGCACTGGCACAGCTGCTGCAGCAGACCGGGCACCGCGCCGACGAGGCCGCGTTCGTCGGCGACGACGTGGTCGATCTGCCGGCGATGCGCCGGGTTGGCCTGGGCATCGCGGTCGGCGACGCCCATCCGTTCGTGCGCCAGCACGCGCAATGGGTCACCACGGCCGGTGGCGGGCGCGGCGCGGTCCGCGAAGTCTGCGAGGACCTGCTGGCTGCACGCGGCCGCCTTGAGGCCGTGCTCGAAAGCTACCTGCACGCATGACCCCGGATCCGCGCCGCGCCCCGCTCGCCGCCCGGCTGCTGGCCGCCGGATGCCTGCTCGCCGGGCCGGCAGCGGCCGAGCCGCCCGCCGAACCCGCGGCCGACGCGGAACCCACGCTGCAGATCGAGGGGTTTACCGCGCATGTCACCGGCGAGGACGGGCGGCCCACCCACCGCCTGCAGGGGTCGCGGCTGCGCGAATACGACCGGGATGCGGTCCAGTTCATCGATGACCCGGAGCTGGATCTGCTGGACCAACGGGGCCTGAACTGGACCTGGCGCGCCCCGCGCGCGGCACATCAGCCCGATCGCGAACTCCTGCATACCTTCGGCCACACCCGCGGCGTGCGCCCCGAACGCGACGCGCGCGTACGCACGGTGATCGAGTCGCGCGACGTGCGCGTGGCGCTGGACACCCGGCTGACAACCTCGTCGGCCCCGAGCACCCTGGAACAGCCGGGACTGTTCCAGCGGGGCACCGGCCTGCGCGCCGACCCGCAAGCGGATACCATTGAGCTGCTCGCCGAGGTCTACACGCTGTACAGCGACCTGCCGCAGGAGGACCGCCCGGAATGAACCCGGCCACAACCGAACATCGCCGCGCGGGCATCCGTCGACCGGCCCTGCTGCTTGCCGTGACGGGGGTACTCGCACTGTTCCTGGCGGCCCCGCCGGCGACCGGCCGCGAGGATGCCCTGCCGGTGGAGATCACCGCGGACCACGCCGAGATGGACGAGCGCGCGGGCACCGGAACCTACACGGGCGACGTGATCGTGGTGCGCGGCGATGCCACCCTGGAAGCGGACCGCGTCATCGTGCACATGCGCGAGCGCCGTCCCTACGAGATCGAGGCCCACGGCGAGCCCGCACGCCTGGAGTCGCCCGATCCCGAGACCGGCGAGACGCGCATCGCCGAGGGGCTGCGCATCGACTATTTCCTCGACGAGGAACGCGTGATCCTGACCGAACGGGCGCGCGTCATCACCGCCGCCGAGGATGCCCGCGGGCAGCGCATCACCTACGATCTCGAACGCGACGTGATCCGCGCCGAACGCGGCGACACCGACGACGAGCGCGTGCACATCCGCCTGCAGCCACGCGAGGACGATCCATGAGCCCCGGGGCCGACGGCCATCTCGTCGCCCGCGAGCTGAGCAAGCGCTATGGCCAGCGTACCGTGCTGGACGCGATGGATGTCGACCTGGTGCCCGGCGAAGTGGTCGGCCTGCTGGGACCCAACGGAGCCGGCAAGACCACCTGCTTCTACAGCCTGGTCGGACTGATCCGGCCCAATACCGGGCGCATCACCCTGGGCGGGCGCGACATCACCCGGGCGCCCATCCACGAACGCGCCCGCGCCGGGCTGGGCTATCTGCCCCAGGAGGCCTCGATCTTTCGCCGCCTGTCGGTCGAGGACAACCTGCAGGCAGTGCTGGAACTGCGCCCGGAACTCGACCGCCACGAGCGCCGCCGCATCGGCGACGCCCTGATCGAGGAATTCCAGCTGGAGACCGTGCGCCACAGCCCCGGGATCGCGCTGTCCGGAGGCGAGCGGCGGCGCGCCGAGATCGCCCGCGCGCTGGCCGGCGATCCGCAGTTCATCTGTCTGGACGAACCGTTTGCCGGGGTCGATCCGATCTCGGTCGGCGAGATCCAGGCAGTCATCCGCCACCTGGCCGAACGCGGCATCGGCGTACTAATCTCGGATCACAACGTACGCGAGACCCTGGGTATCTGCCATCGCGCGTACATCCTCAGCGAGGGGCGCCTGCTGAGCGCGGGCACGCCGGACGAACTGCTGGCCGACGCCCGCGTGCGCGAGGTCTACCTCGGCGAAAACTTCCGCCTGTGACACCGACCGCCGCACCCGGACGGTGCACAAGCCCGCAGCAAGGGATTACTATTCACTTATGGTGACCAACGCCTTTCCCAACTCATGCTGAAGCCCGGGCTGAATCTGCAGCTCGGTCAGACGCTGACCATGACGCCGCAGCTGCAGCAGGCCATCCGGCTGCTGCAGCTGTCGACGCTGGAGCTCCAGGCCGAGATCCAGCAGGCGCTGGAAAGCAATCCCATGCTGGAACAGGCCGAGGATGACGAACTCGGTGCCGACGCGGGGGACACCGCGGACACTGCCAGCGACGCGAACACCGACGACGGCGAGAGCGGCAGCGACGCCGCCGGCACCGGCGAAACGGTGGATGCCGGCGGCTCGGAGGACGTCATCCCCGACGAGCTGGTGACCGACAGCCGCTGGGAAGACATCTACGACGCCAGCGCCAGCCCGCGCGGTCCGGACGACCGCGACCCGCTGGAGAACACCTCGGACGACGACGGCGGCGGGCTGCAGGATCACCTGCTGTGGCAGCTGCATCTGTCGCACCTGACCCCGCGCGACCAGCGCATCGGCGCCGCCCTGATCGACACCATCAACGGCGACGGCTACCTCGAGGGCGACGTCGAGACCCTGGCCGAGACCATCAGCCGGAGTGAAGAACCCCCCGTCGACACCGACGAGGTCGAGGCCGTACGCCACTGGTTGCAGCACTGCGACCCGCTGGGGGTCGGTTCGCTGGATCTGCGCGAGTGCCTGGAGGTCCAGCTGGGTGAGCTGGCGCCGGACGCGCCCTCGCGCGAGGCGGCGCGCGCGGTCCTGGAACACGGCATGGACGCCCTTGCCCGGCGTGACTACAAGGCCCTGCAGCGCCAGAGCGGCGTACGCGATGGCGACGAACTGGCCGCGGCGCTGGACCTGATCCGCACGCTGAACCCGCGCCCCGGCGCCCAGATCAGCGAGACACCGCCGGAATACGTGGTCCCGGATGTCTACGTGCGTCATACCGACCGGGGCTGGCAGGTCGACCTGAATCCCGAGATCGCCCCGCGCATTCGCATCAACGACCTCTACGCCGGCATGGTCCGCCAGGTCTCCGATGCCCGCGACAGCGCCTTCATGCGCGATCAGCTGCAGGAGGCGCGATGGTTCATCAAGAGCCTGCACAGCCGCAACGACACCCTGCTGCGCGTGGCGCGCGCGATCGTCGAACGCCAGCAGGGGTTCCTGGAACACGGCGAGGTGGCGATGCAGCCGCTGATCCTGCGCGACATCGCCGAAGCCCTGGAGATGCACGAGTCCACGATCTCGCGGGTGACCACGCAGAAATACATGCACACCCCCCGCGGGGTGTTCGAATTCAAGTATTTCTTCTCCAGTCACGTGGGCACCAGCGACGGCGGGGAATGCTCCGCGACCGCGATTCGTGCCATGATCCGCGAACTCATCGAAGAGGAAACGCCGGGCAAACCGCTCAGCGATTCCCGCCTCGCCCAGATCCTCGCGGATCGGGGCATCAACGTGGCCCGGCGTACCGTGGCCAAATACCGGGAGGGCATGAACCTGCCATCCTCCAGCGAACGCCGCCAGATGGCCGCCATGCCGACCGGAAGCAAACCGAAAGGAGCCTGACCCATGCAGATCAATCTCACCGGACACCACGTCGACATCACCGACGCCCTGCGCGACTACGTCAACGAGAAATTCCAGAAGCTGGAACGCCACTTCGACAAGGTGATCGACGTGCACGTGGTGCTGAACCACGAGAAGACGCAGAAGCTGCACAACAAGGCGGAAGCGAATCTGCAGGTCAGCGGCAACCACATCCACGCCGAGGCCAGCCACGATGACATGTACGCCGCCATCGACGGCCTGATCGACAAGGTCGACCGCCAGCTGATCAAGCACAAGGAGAAGGTCAAGGATCATCATCGCGCCGAGGGCGCCCAGCGCAACCGCGAACAGCCCCAGTAAGCCGATGAATCCGGCCGAGCTCATCACCCCGGAGCGCATCGGACTGGAAACCGACTGCTCCAGCAAGAAACGAGCGCTGGAAACCCTCGCCGATCTGCTGGTGGACGGGGCCGCGGACGGACTGGCGGCCAGTGCCGCGTTCGAAGCCATGTCGGCCCGCGAAAAACTGGGCTCCACCGGGCTCGGCCATGGCGTGGCGATCCCGCACGGCCGTCTCGCCGAGCTGGATACGCCCCGCATCGCGGTCCTGCGTCTGGATCAGGGCGTGGATTTCGAAGCCATGGACCACGAACCGGTGGACATCCTGATCGCCCTGCTGGTGCCGGAAGAGGCCACCAGCGAACACCTGGACCTGCTGGCCCAGCTCGCGCGCGGGCTGTCGCAGCCGGACACCCTCGCCGGCATCCGGCGCGCCGCGGACAGCGCGGGGGTCCAGCAGGCCCTCAGCCGGGCGCTGGGAGACACCTGACCATGGCCGACCGGGCGGAAGCGGCAGCCGACGGCACCGCGAGCAACATCACCATCGCCGCGCTCACGCGGGCGATGGGGAGCCGTCTGGATCTGCGCTACGTCCACGGAGAGGAAGCCGCGGGCGACCGCGAACTCCTGGGATTCGGCGATGGCGACCTGCCGCTGGCCGGCCACCTGAACCTGATCCGCCCCAACCGCATCCAGGTCATCGGCGACTACGAGGCCCGCTACATCGCCGGCCTGTCCGACGAGCAGCGTGACCACCTGGTGCTGGAAATGGCCCGCACGGGCACCACCATGGTGATCTTCGCCGAGGACACCTGCCCGTTCCCGCGCATGCCGCACACAGGTGACGACCCGCTGCCGGTGATCCTGTGCACGCGCACCTCATCGCACGAAGTCATCGCGCTGCTGCGCTATTTCCTGCAGCAGCGCCTCGCCCATTTCGAGGTGCGCCACGGGGTGTTCATGGAGATCCTCGGGATCGGCGTGCTGATCTCGGGGGCTTCCAGCGTCGGCAAGAGCGAGGTCGCACTCGAGCTGATCTCGCGTGGCCACCGGCTGATCGCCGATGATGCCCCCGAGTTCGCGCGCATTGCCCCGGATATCGTGCGCGGACACTGCCCCGCCCTGCTCCAGGACCTGCTCGAGGTGCGCGGCCTGGGCGTGCTCAACATCCGCGCGATGTACGGCGACTCGGCGATCAAGGGCGGCAAGTATCTGCGCCTGATCATCGATCTGCGCGATCACAACGAGCCCTCGCCGGTGCCGGACGACCGCCTGAACGGGCGCCGCGGCGAGAGCGAGATCCTCGGCCTGCGCATCCCGCTGATCAGCCTGCCGGTGGCGCCGGGGCGCAACATCGCGGTCATGATCGAGGCCGCGGTCCGCAATCACCTGCTGCACATGCAGGGCTACATCGCCGGGGACGATCTGCGCGCCCGCCAGCGGCGCCAGATGGGCGAGGATCAGCAGGAGGAATCCATCTTCCACATCGGCGGGCCCAGCACCACGGTTCCCAACCCCGATCCCGAGGGCTGACCCACATGCGTCTGCTGCTGGTCAGTGGTCTGTCGGGTTCCGGCAAGACCGTCGCCCTGCATACCCTGGAGGACGCCGGCTACTTCTGTGTCGACAACCTGCCGCTGCCGATGCTGCCGGAACTGGTGGAGAAGGTCCGCAGCGGTCATTACGACACCGGCGGTGACCGCCATCTGGCCGTGGGCGTGGACGTCCGTTCGGGCCTCGACGCCCTCAGCGGATTCGGCCAGCTGCTGGGCGAGCTGCGTGGATCGGGCCTGGAGGTCGAGGTGCTGTTCCTCAATGCCTCCGACGAGGTCCTGCTGCGTCGCTACCACCTGACCCGCAGACGCCATCCGCTGGCACGCGACGGCATCCCGCTGGTGGAAGCGATCGGCATGGAACGGACCTGGCTGGGGCACGTGGCGGTGGAGGCCGACCTGACCGTGGACACCAGCCGGCTGTCGATGCACGACCTCGCGCGCACGCTCCGGGCCCGGGTCGGCAGCCGCGAGACCGCCGGCCTGTCGCTGCTGTTCCAGTCCTTCGGCTTCAAGCACGGCTCGCCGCTGGATTCCGATTTCGTGTTCGACGTGCGCTGTCTGCCCAACCCCTACTACGAGCGCGAACTGGCGCCACTGACCGGGCTGGATCCGGCGGTAGCGCATTTCCTCGACAGCCATGGCGAGGTCGGGGCGATGTTCGACTCCATCCACGGCTTCCTCGACACCTGGATCCCGCGGCTGGTGGCGGACCATCGCAGCTATGCCACGGTCTCCATCGGCTGTACCGGCGGGCGCCACCGCTCGGTCTACCTTGTGGAACGGCTGGCAGCTGCGTGGCGCGAACGGGAACATGTTACTGTTAGCACCCGTCATCGCGAGCTCGATTCTCTCTCCCCTGAAACGGAGTAGTTCCATGGGCGTCGGTCTGATCCTGATCACGCATCAAAACCTGGGCGATACACTCCTGCAGACCGCGCAGAGCATGCTGGGAGACCTGCCCGAGGACTGCGAGTCCATGGCGATGTCGCAAAGCGACGATCCGGACGATATCCAGGCGCAGGCCCGCGCCCGCATGGAGACCCTCGACAGCGGTGCCGGTGTGCTGGTCCTGACCGACATGTTCGGCTCCACGCCGGCCAACGTGGCCAGCCGCGTGGCGCGCGGACACAACGCGCGCGTGATCGCGGGCGTCAACCTGCCGATGCTCGTCCGCGTACTCAACTACCGCCATCTGCCCCTGAGCGAACTGGTCAACAAGGCGCTGTCCGGGGGCCATGACGGAATCCTTCTCTGCGACCAGGAATCCAGCGATGCCGCAGCGCGCAGTTCCCATCGTTAACCGGCTGGGCATGCATGCCCGGGCCGCCGCGAAGTTCGTCAGCCTCGCCAGTCAATACACCGCCGATGTCACCGTCGCCCGCAACGATCAGGAAGTGAACGGCAAGAGCATCATGGGGGTGATGATGCTGGCCGCCGCCCAGGGCTCGGAGATCACCATCCGGACCGACGGCGCGGAGGATGCCGAGGCGGCGCTGGATGCCCTGACCGAACTGGTCGCCGACCGCTTCGGCGAGGAATCCTGAGGCTCATACCCCCAGAAGACCGCCGGCCAGGGCGAACCACAGCGGCAGGGTAACCAGCGAAAGGGCCGTGGTCAGGGTCACCGCGGCCGCGTACAGCCCCGTATCCAGCCCGAAGCGGTCACAGAACACCAGTCCCAGCACCATCGCCGGCATGGCCGCCTCCAGCACCGTTCCGGTCGCGGGGATCCCCTCCATCCCCAGCAGCCACACCAGTCCCAGCGCCACCGCCGGCGCCAGCAGCAGCTGGATCCCCACGACGACCGCCAGCGGTCGCGCGTCGTGTCCGTGAAAGCGGTGGAACACCAGTGCCAGGCCCAGCGCGAACAGCATCAGCGGCGACACCGAATCCGCCAGCAGTCCCAGCCACTCCTCCAGCCAGACCGTCTGCGGCACCCCGCCCAGGTTCAGGGTGACACCGGCGAGGGCGGCCCAGATCGACGGCACCGACAACAGGCCGCGCAACGGATGCACCGCCGGCATGCGACCATCGCCGTAGCGACGCGCGAGAACCACGCCCAGGGTCAGCACCAGCGGCAGGCAGGCGAACAGGTCGTACTGGATGGCCACCGCGCGCCCCGCCTCGCCGAACAGACTGTCGAGGATCGGCAGGCCCAGATAGGTCGCGTTGGGCCAGGCAGCGGCCAGCAGCATCGCGCCCACCGCGGCGCGGTCGGCAGTGCATGCTCGGCACGCACCGGCAGTAACGGCCAGGGTGATCAGGACCGTCGCCCCGGCGACCAGGGCGATGCGGACCGAGTCCAGACCCAGCGGTGCGGTCCACAGGACCTGCAGCACCAGCGCGGGCAGCAGCAGGTAATAGACGAGCGTGGTGAGGACCCGGCGGGCGGTTTCGGCATCCAGACCGCCGGGCTGCAGGATCCGCCAGCCGACCCCGGCAACGATCAGGGCCCCCATCTGGGTCATCACGCTGAACACGGGGGGAGGGACCTCGTCGGCTTGTCAGGGTCGGTTCGAGTGGCGGACGGAGCGGCCCGGGAACGGGCCGCGGGAGGTCAGGTTATTGCGGCAGGTGCCGGACTCAGGCGTTGCCGCCGGCCTGCTGCTCCTGTTCCTGCTGCTGCTTTTCGATGTCGGCGCGCACGGCCTCCATGTCCAGCTCGCGCACCTTGCCCAGCACCTCGTCCAGCTGCGCCGCGGACAGCACGCCGGGCTGCGAGAACACGATGACCTGCTCGCGGAAGATCATCAGGGTCGGGATGGACCGGATCTGGAAGGCCCCGGCGATGCCCTGCTCCTCGTCGGTGTTGACCTTGGCGAAGACGACGTCGTCGTGCTTGTTCGAGGCTTCCTCGAAGGTCGGCGCGAACTGCTGGCACGGGCCGCACCACGGCGCCCAGAAATCCAGGATGACGATGTCATTCCCGGTGATGGTGGATTCGAAGTTGTCCTGCGTGAGTTCCTGAACGGCCATGATCGGCTCCGGCTTGAAATTACGGCCCTTTACCTTAACAGGCCGCCCGGATGCTGTCAGGGAGACGACTGCGCGAGCATGGCCGCCCGCAGACGCTCGAGACGATCGATCGGATCATCGGATTCGAGCAGCGACTGTTTGATCCCGAGATCCACCGGCAGCAGCTCGGCAAGCCGCCCGGCCACCCAGGCCGAATCATCCAGGTGCCGTTCGAGGTGCGACCAGGGCGTGCCCAGCTGATCCAGCAGACGCTCCAGCAGATCGGCCAGCGATGCATAGTCCACCGGCAGGCTGACCGCCGGCCATTCGTCCAGCGGCTCCACCTCGCCCAGCCACAGTCCGTCATCTCCGCGCCGCGGGTTGTGGATCTGCTGGCGCTGCGCCCCCTTGGCGAGGATCCCCAGCAGACCGTCGGAGCGCTGGTCCCAGTCGATGATGCGCGCCTCGGTGCCCACTGCATGGAACCCCACCGTCGGATCCGATTCGTCCGGCGGCTCTTCGCCCTCGGCGGGCGGCTCGATCGCCACCACCACGAAGCCGCTGTCGTCGCGCAGGCAGCCACGCACCATGTCGAGATAGCGCGTTTCGAAGATCCGCAACGGCAGCAGACCACCCGGGAACAGTACGGTGTTCAGCGGAAACAGCGGAAGCGTCTTCATTCGGGGCCGTCCTCTCCGGCTTGGCCATGCCCGGCCCCCCAGCGGGGACCCAGTGCGTGTTCGATCTGCAGGTGATCCAGGACCCGCGCCACCATGAAATCGATCAGGTCCTGCAGACCTTCGGGGCGATGGTAGAACGCCGGATTGGCCGGCATCACCACGGCGCCCATGCGGGTCAGGCGCAGCATGTTCTCCAGATGGATCTCGGAGAACGGGGTCTCGCGCACCACCAGGATCAGGCGGCGGCGCTCCTTCAGGACCACGTCGGCGGCGCGTTCGATCAACCCGCGCGAGGCCCCGGTCGCCACCGCCGAGACCGTGGCCGTGGTACAGGGGCACACGACCATGGACTCGGGGGCCGCCGAGCCGCTGGCCACCGGGGCGGTCCACTGATCCGGGCCGTAACACTGGATCTGACCCGGCGCGGCAGCGTAGC
Organism: Thioalkalivibrio sp. ALE10; assembly: GCF_000381385.1. NCBI lineage: Bacteria > Pseudomonadati > Pseudomonadota > Gammaproteobacteria > Chromatiales > Ectothiorhodospiraceae > Thioalkalivibrio > Thioalkalivibrio sp. ALE10. The sequence goes on along the minus strand of NZ_KB906450.1, from coordinate 428,529 downwards.
GTTCACTGAAGAACCGGGCGATCTCCGCCGGCCGCCCGGGCACGCCGAGGTCGGTCTCCATCCCGAGCACCACCTGCCCCGGCTTCGACACCATCAGATGCACTTCGACCCCGGCCTGCACCAGACACTCCAGCAGGCGCAGGCCATAGGGAGCCCCCGACGCGCCGGTCAGGGCCAGGGCGATGCGCCGACTCATGACCGCTCCTCCCGCAGGCGGTCGATCAGGCGCTGATGCAGCCCGCCAAAACCGCCGTTGCTCATGATCACCAGGGTGTCGCCGGGTCGCAGGCCGTCCAGCAGCCCCTGCAGCAGCTCATCCACCGACGCCGCCACCGTCAGGCGTTCTTCCAGGCGGGTGCGCAGCGGACCGATGGCCCAGTCCAGGTCGGGTGGCCGGTACAGGTGCACGCCGTCGGCGCGATCCAGGGCATCGCCCAGCGCACCCGCGTGCACCCCCATGCGCATGGTGTTGGACCGGGGCTCCAGCGCCACCAGCAGGCGCCCGCCCTCGTCCAGTCCGCCGCGCAGACCCTCGAGGGTCATGCGGATGGCGGTGGGGTGATGGGCGAAGTCATCCAGGACCCGGACCCCGGCGATCTCCGCGCGCAGTTCCTGGCGTCGACGGACCCCGCGAAACTCCGGCAGCGCCGCGAGCCCGGTGGTCAGCGGCACGCCGGCGTGGCGGGCCGCGGCCAGCGCCGCCAGGGCATTGGCCTGGTTGTGCCGACCGCACATCGACCATTCAACGCGACCACACGGCTGTTCGTTTTCCAGGACCTCGAAGCAGCGCCCGTCGGCAGACAGCGAGCGAGCGCTCAGCGCGACCGGCGAGTCTGCGGGGCCATCCTCGCCGGTCGCGAGCCGCTCCACCGGTGTCCAGCAGCCGGACTCCAGCACGCGTTCCAGCGCGGCGTCCCCGGCGGGCATCAGGATCTTGCCCTGGCCCGGCACGGTGCGCACCAGATGATGAAACTGACGCTCGATCGCCTGCAGATCCGGGTAGATGTCGGCGTGATCGTACTCGAGGTTGTTCAGCACCAGGGTCCGTGGTCGGTAATGGACGAACTTGGCGCGCTTGTCGAAGAACGCACTGTCGTATTCGTCCGCCTCGATCACGAAGAACGGCGAATCGCCGAGACGCGCGCTCACGCCGAAGTTGCCGGGGACCCCGCCGATCAGGAACCCCGGCGCCATGCCGGCGTATTCCAGGATCCAGGCCAGCAGCGAGCTGGTGGTGGTCTTGCCGTGGGTCCCCGCGACCGCCAGCACCCAGCGGTCGTGCAGCACGTGCTCCGCCAGCCACTGGGGACCGGAGGTGTACGCCTGCCCGCGGTCCAGCATCGCTTCCACCGCGGGCGTGCCACGGGTCATCACGTTGCCCACCACCACCGGGACGTCCTCGGGCAGGGCTTCGGCCTCGTAACCCGCGTGGTAAGGGATGCCCGCGGCCGCCAGCTGCTCGCTCATGGGGGGATAAAGCGTCTGCGCGTCGGCCCCGCTCACGCGATAGCCGCGGGCGCGCGCCAGCTGCGCCAGCCCGCCCATAAAGGTCCCGCCGATCCCGAGGATGTGCAGATCGGCGGAGCGGTTCATGCCGTCACCGCCCCGGCCACGCCCTGGGTGATCACCGACGAGATCAGGACGAACCCCAGCGCGATCACGACCCCCGCCATGCGGTTCGACAGTTCGAGGGCCTGGTGCAGGATATGGCCATACACGAACAGCAACCAGCCCAGCAGGAGCAACATGCCCAGTACCGCCAGCGGCGGGGCCTCCCCGGCCTCCGGATCAATCGGAGCGACCAGCGTCAGCAACGCCATCAGCAGCCCGAGGATCGCCCCGGTACCCACCATCGCGGTAAAGGTCTGCACCTGGCGCCCGACAAAGCCCTGAAACCGCAGTGCCAGGGCCACGAAGCCGAACAGCACCGCCACATCCACCAGATTCATGACCAGGGCCGCAGTCGCGCCATACATCGGCACGCCGATGGCCAGCCCCACGGCCACCGCGACCCCGATCCAGAACACCGCGAGCGCGGGATCCGCCGGCAGGTCCTGCGGTCCGCGGCGGGCGCGCAGGATGTCCAGCATGACCAGCAGGCCGTTCACTCCCCGGCCTCCATGGCTTCCAGAGCCTCAAGCTCGTCCAGCATCTCCTCGGCCTGCTCGTCGGCCTGGGCGCCACCGGTGAGGAAATCGCGCCGCTGCAGATACGCCCTGCGCATGGCGATGTAGGGGTCATCGGAAAGCTGGTCGATCATGGCCTCGGTGTCGATCAGCCCCGCACGCATGTCGACCACGTCCACCACCACCAGGCCGACCCACAGCGGCGTGCGATCGCGCCGGACGCTGCGGACGTTGCGCGGATCGGTCTGACTGTCGACCAGGCGGGCGGGCGCATCCCGCGCGGTGCTGGGCCCCAGCAGCGGCAGCTGCAGATAGGGCCCGGACGGCACGCCCCAGGCACCGAGGGTCTGGCCGAAATCCTCGTTGTTCTTGTCCAGTCCCATCGGCGAGGCGACGTCGATCAGGCCGGCCAGACCGAACGTGGTGTTGAACATCAGCCGGCTGGTATCCGAGGCCGCGGCGTGCAGCTTGCCCTGCAACAGGTTGTTGAACAGGACCGTCACGTCGTTGAGGTTGGAGAAGAAATTACCGACGCCCGTCTGCACCGGGTCGGGCAGGCGGCGGTACTGCACGGCCGTGGGCCTGAGGATCGCCTGGTCCACCTCCTGGTTGAAGGCGAACATCGCGCGGTTGTAGGACTCCCAGGGATCATCCGGATGGCGGTCCTCGGACGGTACGCTGGCGCAGCCGGCCAGGCCGAGCAGCAGACCGAGCGCCAGCCCGGGCACGACCAGCCACCGCAGCATGCCCCGCGCCGACCCTCGCGGACGCCCCGGGAAGCCCATGACCTCAGGTCCCGCTGCGGTTGCGGCTGGCCGCGATCCGCAGGCGCAGCGCGTTGAGCCGGATAAAGCCTTCGGCGTCCTTCTGGTCGTACGCGCCGGCGTCGTCCTCGAAGGTCGCGATGGACTCGTCGAACAGGCTGTCCGGCGACTGGCGACCGGCCACCATCACGTTGCCCTTGTACAGGCGCAGGCGCACCTCGCCGTTGACCACGCCCTGGGACTCGTCGATCGCCGCCTGCAGCATGCGCCGTTCGGGGCTCCACCAGTAGCCGTTGTAGATGATGCTGGCGTAGCGCGGCATCAGCTCGTCCTTCAGGTGGGCGGCCTCGCGATCCAGGGTGATCGACTCCAGCGCGCGGCGCGCACGCAGCAGGATGGTACCGCCCGGGGTCTCGTAGCAGCCGCGCGACTTCATGCCGACATAACGGTTCTCGACGATATCCAGCCGACCGATGCCATGGGCCCCGCCGCGCTCGTTCAGCTTCGACAGCAGCGCGGCCGGCGAGAGTTGCTTGCCGTTGATGGAGACCGGATCACCGTTCTCGAAACCGATGGTGAGGACCTCGGGCTCGTTCGGCGCGGCCTCGGGCGACACCGACCAGCGCCACATGTCCTCCTCGGAGTCGGTCCACGGATCCTCCAGCGGACCGCCCTCGTAGGAGATGTGCAGCAGGTTGGCGTCCATCGAGTACGGGGACTTCTTGCCGGCCTGGGCATAGTCCACCGGAATGCCGTGCTGTTCGGCGTACGCCATCAGGCGCTCGCGCGAATTGAGGTCCCATTCGCGCCACGGAGCGATCACCTCGATCCCCGGCTTGAGCGCGTAGGCCCCGAGCTCGAAGCGCACCTGATCGTTGCCCTTGCCGGTCGCGCCATGGGCGATCGCGTCGGCGCCGGTCTCCTCGGCGATCTCCACCAGCCGCCGCGCGATCAGCGGTCGGGCGATGGAGGTCCCCAGCAGGTACTCGCCCTCGTAGACCGTGTTGGCGCGGAACATCGGGAAGACATAGTCGCGCACGAAGATCTCGCGCAGGTCCTCGATGTAGATCTGCTTCACCCCCAGGGCCTCGGCCTTGGCGCGGGCCGGTTCGACCTCCTCGCCCTGGCCCAGGTCGGCAGTGAATGTGATGACCTCGCAGCCGTACTGCTCCTCCAGCCACTTGAGGATGACCGAGGTATCCAGACCGCCGGAATAGGCGAGGACGACGCGCTTGATGTTCGAACTCATGGGCATGCAATCCTTGGGAAAGACACTGAATCAATGTTTACGCCGGCCAGTCGGCCGGGCCTATCAAGCCATGGCGGCGGGTACGGCTACCAGGCCGTACCGTCCCCGGGTTCCACCGGCTGCGGAGCGGCCGGGTCATCCCGTGCGGGGTCGGCGTCACCGGCAGCCTCCGGTGCCGGATCCTCACCCGGAGCCCCGGAGCCGCTGCTGTCGCGCTCGCCCACCCACCAGATCTCGGCGCGACGGGCATCGCGTGACTCGTCCTCGACCCCGGGAGCGACGCCCCCGGCCTCGATTTCGATGTCGGCTTCGCCCAGGCCGGACTCGCCAAGCGCGTCACGCACGGTTTCGGCCCTCTGCTGGCTGATTCGCCGGTTCACTCTGTCCGGGCCTTCGGCATCGGTCAAGCCGATCACCCGCAAACGCGGTCCTTCGACCCCGTCCAGGGCCGCCACCACCCGGTCCAGCGTCGCCCGGGCCTCACCGTCCAGAGCCGTGCGCCCGGAATCAAAATAGACCACCCAGCGCTCGCGTGCCGTTCCGTCACCGGCCTCCGGGGCCCCTTCGGCCATCCCCTGCTCCGCCTGACAGATGCGGAATCCCTCGACCCGGCGGCCGAAACGGATGCCACGGAAATGCACGATGTCCTCGCCGTCGGGGAACCCGATGCGCACATCATGGCCGGCGAGCAAACGGGCCTTGAGGGCCTGCACGCGTTCGTCCGACACACGGAAGCGGTCGTCCGGGCCCGCCCGCAGCATCAGCGACAATGGCGCCGGGCCGTCGCCGGGCAGCCATTCCGGTGCCCCGGTTTCCAGCGGCGCCTGCGAGCGCCCGGACATGGGATAGGGCGGATCCCAGAACGCGCGGACCGCCAGACCGGGACGGGTCTCGAACTGCAGCGAACCGCCGTGGCGCACCCGCTGTTCCAGGCGGCACAGGTCGTCGATCTCGACGCGGGTCCAGTCCGAGCGCTCGAGCGTCTCCTGATACAGCGTGCCGCCCGGCGCCGGAGCGGCCAGCAGGACCAGCGCGGCGCCGGTCAGCCAGGCCGCCAGCCCCCCGGCGACCCGCGGCAACCCCGGACGTGACTCGCGGCGCACCCGCCTCTAACCCTTCTTCGGCGGCAGGATATCGGTGATCGAGCCGTGCGCGGCCTCGGCGGCAAAGGCCACCGTCTCGCTGAGCGTCGGATGCGGATGCACGGTCAGGCCGATATCTTCCATCTCCGCGCCCATCTCCAGCGCCAGCATCGCCTCGCCGATCAGATCACCGGCGGAGGGCCCCACCAGACCCGCGCCGATCACCCGGCCCTCGGCATCGAACAGCAGCTTGGTCATGCCGTCCTCGGCGCCCAGCGCGATGGCCCGGCCGGAGGCGGCCCAGGGGAACACACCCTTGGTATATTCGATGCCGTCGGCCTGCGCCTGCTCCTCGGTCACCCCCATCCACGCGACCTCCGGGTGGGTATAGGCCACCGACGGGATCGCGCGCGCGTCGAAATGCACCTTGTGCCCGGCGATCACCTCGGCCGCGACCTTGCCCTCGTGGGTCGCCTTGTGCGCCAGCATCGGCTGGCCGACCACGTCGCCGATGGCGAAGATGTGCTCGACATTGGTGCGCTGCTGGCTGTCGACCTCGATGAAGCCGCGCTCGCTGACCTGCACCCCGGCGGCCTCGGCGTTGATCTTCGCACCGTTCGGGCTGCGCCCCACGGCGACCAGCACGCGGTCGAAGGTGCCCTCTTCCGGCAGACCCTTGGCCTCGCCCTCGAAACGGCAGACGATGCCCTGCTCGGTGGCCTCGGCCCCGGTCACTTTGCTCTTGAGGAAGATGTTCTCGAAGCGCTTCTTCGCGCGCTTCTCGAACGGGCGCACGATGTCGCGGTCCGCCCCCGGCATCAGGGTATCGGACAGTTCCACCACCGTGACCTTCGTGCCCAGCGACTCGTACACGCAGGCCATCTCCAGGCCGATGATGCCGCCGCCGACCACCAGCATGCGCTCGGGGATGTCGGCCAGATCCAGCGCATCGGTGGAGTCCATCACCCGGTCGTCGTCCCAGGGGAAGCCGGGCAGTTTCACCGCCTGCGAGCCGACGGAGATGATCGCGTGCTCGAAACCGATCACCTCGCGGCCATCATCCCCCTCGACCGCGATGCTGTGGGCCCCGGTGAATTCGCCGACGCCCTGCACCACGCGCACCTTGCGCTGCTTGGCCAGCTGCTTCAGGCCACCGGTCAGCTTCTTGACCGTCTTGTCCTTGTAGCCGCGCAGGCCGTCGAGGTCGATCTCCGGTTCGCCGAACTTGATGCCCAGCGCGGCGAAGCGCTCGGCCTCGTGCAGCACCTCGCCGGCGTGCAGCAGCGCCTTGGACGGGATGCAGCCGACGTTCAGGCAGACCCCGCCGATCTGCGGATAGCGCTCGACCATCACCACATCCAGGCCCAGGTCCGCGGCGCGGAACGCGGCGGTGTAGCCGCCGGGGCCGGAGCCCAGCACCAGCACCTGGCACTGGCTGTCGGTGTTCGGGTCGGCCGCGGCCTGCGGCGCCGGGGTGGAGGACGCCCCGGCCGCGCCGGCGGGTTCCGCGGACGCCGCCTCGGTATCCTCCGCCCGGGCGGACGAAGCCTCGCTGTTCCCGGCCTCCGCACCGGCCTCCAGTTCCAGGATCGGATCCCCCTGAGACACCCGCTGGCCGGTCTTTACGTGCACGGATTTGACCGTACCCGCCTGCGGTGCCGGGACATCGATGGTCGCCTTGTCCGATTCGAGCGTGATCAGCGGGTCTTCCGGGGCGATGGTGCTGCCCGGCTGGACCAGGACCTCGATGATCTCGACATCCTTGAAATCGCCGATATCCGGGACTTCGACGGTGGTGGTCTGACTCATGACAAAGCTCCGGTGATTACAGCAGCATGCGCCGCATGTCGGACAGCAGCGCGCTCAGCGTGGTGGTGAAGCGGGCGCCCAGGGCCCCGTCGATCACCCGGTGGTCGTAGGACAGGGCCATCGGCAGCACCAGACGCGGCTCGAATTCCTCGCCGTTCCAGACCGGCTGCATCGAAGCCTTCGACACCCCGAGGATGGCGACCTCCGGGGCATTGACGATGGGCGTGAACTGGGTACCGCCAATGCCGCCGAGGCTGGAGATGGTCAGGCAGCCGCCCTGCATGTCGGCGGGCTTGAGTTTCTTCTCGCGCGCCCGCTTCGACAGGTCCATCAGTTCGGAGGCGATATCCACCAGACTCTTGCGGTCCACGTCACGCACGACCGGAACCACCAGACCATCCGGCGTATCCACGGCCACGCCCAGGTGGTAGTACTGCTTGATCACCAGGTTCTCGCCGGTCGCGTCCAGCGAGGCATTGAAGCGCGGGTATTCCTTGAGCGCGGAGACCACCGCCTTCATCAGGAACGGCAGGAAAGTGATCTTGATCCCCTGCTTCTCGTATTCGGCCTTCAGCGACTTGCGGAAGTCCTCCAGCTCGGTGATGTCGGCCTCGTCGAACTGCGTCACGTGCGGAACGGTAACCCAGTTGCGATGCAGGTTCTGGCCGGTGAGCCGGTTGATCTTCGACAGCGGCTGGGTCTCGATCGGACCGAACTCGGAGAAGTCGATCTCCGGCATGGGTTCGACCCCCAGTCCGGAACCGGCGGGCTGGCTGAGCGCGCGCTTGACGAAGGCCTGCACGTCCTCGCGCAGGATGCGCCCCTTGCGACCGCTCCCCTCGACCTTGGACAGGTCCACACCCAGCTCGCGCGCGAACTTGCGCACCACGGGCGAGGCATGGGCGCGACGGAACGCAGACTCGTTCTCGATATGGGCGGTGGGCGATGGCCGCGGGCCACCCTGGCCGCCCTGCCCGCCGGTACCACCCGAGTCGCCGGCCGATGCCCTGGCCGGCGCGGACCCGGTATCCGGCGCGCTGGCCGCTGCCGCGGGTGCCGATTCTTCGCCTCCGGCGGAGGCGGCCGGCTCGGCGGCGGCCTCCGCCGGAGCTTCCGCGGCACCACTGGCGGCAGCCTCGTCCGCGGGGGCCAGTTCGAGGATCGCATCCCCCTGCGAGACGCGGTCCCCGGCCTTGACCTTCATGCCCTGCACGGTACCGCCCTGCGGTGCCGGGATCTCGATGGAGGCCTTGTCCGACTCCAGGGTGATCAGCGGGTCCTCGGGCGCCACGGTGTCACCCGGCTTGACCAGTACCTCGATGATCTCGACGTCCTTGAAGTCACCGATATCGGGGACTTCAACCGTAATCGTGTCGCTCATGTCTGCTCCTGCCTCGGGACGCCGGCCTCAGGCCTGCAGGGGGTTGGGACGATCGGTGTCGATCTCGTATTTGTCGATCGCCTCGCGGACGGTCTTCGCCTCGACGGTCCCGGCATCGGCCAGGGCCTTCAGCGCGGTCACCGCGATGTGGTAGCGGTCGACTTCGAAGTGGCGCCGCAGCGCGGAGCGCAGGTCCGAACGGCCGAAACCGTCGGTGCCCAGCACGCGATAGTCGGCGGGCACATAAGCACGGATCTGATCGGCGAAGTTCGACACGTAGTCGGTGGCCGCGACCACCGGCGCCTCGGAACCGCCCAGGCACTGCTCGGCCCAGCTGCGACGCGGCTTCGCGTCCGGATGCAGCCGGGCGTGGCGCTCGCAGTCGCGACCGTCACGCGCCAGCTCGGTGAAACTGGTCGCGCTCCAGACCTCGGCCGACACACCGAAGTCCTGCTCCAGCAGCGCCGCGGCCTCGATCGCCTCGCGCAGGATGGTACCGGAACCCAGCAGGCGGACCTTCTTTTTCTTGCGTCCGCCGGCCTGAAAACGATACAGGCCACGGCGGATGCCCTCTTCGGCGCCCTCCGGCATCGCCGGCTGATGGTAGTTCTCGTTCATCGCCGTGATGTAGTAGAAGACGCTCTCCTGCTCGCGGAACATGCGCCGCATGCCGTCCTGCACGATCACCGCCAGCTCGTAGGCGAACGTCGGATCGTAGGCGATGCAGTTGGGCACGTTGGCCGCCATCATGTGGCTGTGGCCGTCGTTGTGCTGCAGCCCTTCGCCGGCCAGGGTGGTGCGGCCGGCGGTGCCGCCGATCAGGAAACCGCGCGCCCGCTGGTCGCCGGCGGCCCAGATCAGATCGCCGATGCGCTGGAACCCGAACATCGAATAGAAGATGTAGAACGGGATGGTCGCGACGCCGTGGGTGGAGTAGGACGTCGCGGCGGCGATCCAGGAGGAGATCGAGCCGGCCTCGTTGATCCCTTCCTCCAGGATCTGGCCGCCCTTGTCCTCCTTGTAATACATCACCTGGTCCTTGTCCTGCGGCTCATAGAGCTGACCGACCGAGGAATAGATACCCAGCTGGCGGAACAGGCCTTCCATGCCGAAGGTACGCGCCTCGTCCGGGACGATCGGGACCACGTGCCGCCCGATCTTCTTGTCGCGCGCGAGGATCTGCAGCATGCGCACGAAGGCCATGGTGGTGGACATTTCGCGATCGCCGGAGTCCTCCAGCAGCCCGGAAAAGGCGTCCAGTCCGGGGACCTCCAGCGGCGTGGTCATGTGCCGGCGCTGCGGCAGGTAACCGCCGAGCGCCTTGCGCCGCTCGTGCATGTACTGCATCTCTTCGGAGTCGGGATCCGGCTTGAGATACTCGGCCCGTTCCACCTGCTCGTCCGACAGCGGGATGTTGAAGCGGTCACGGAAGTGCTTCATGTCCTCCGTGTCCATCTTCTTCTGGCTGTGGGTGCGGTTCTGGGCCTCGCCCGCCGACCCCATGCCGTAGCCCTTGACGGTGTGCGCCAGGATCACGGTCGGCTGCCCGGTATGCTCCATGGCCGCCTTGTAGGCCGCGTAGACCTTGACCGGGTCGTGACCGCCGCGATTCAGGCGCCAGATCTCCTCGTCGGACATGTTGGCGACCATCGCCTTGAGCTCCGGATACTTGCCGAAGAAGTGCTCGCGCACGTAGGCCCCGTCGTTGGCCTTGTAGTTCTGGTAGTCGCCGTCGACCGCCTCCATCATGCGTTTCTGCAGCAGGCCGTCGGTGTCCTTGGCCAGCAGCGGCTCCCAGTAGCGCCCCCACAGGACCTTGATGACGTTCCAGCCGGCGCCACGGAAGATCGCCTCCAGCTCCTGCACAATCTTGCCGTTGCCGCGCACCGGACCGTCCAGGCGCTGCAGATTGCAGTTCACCACCCAGGTCAGGTTGTCGAGCTTCTCGCGCGAGGCCAGGGTGATCGCCCCCATGGTCTCGGCCTCGTCGACCTCGCCGTCGCCAACGAAACTCCAGACACGGCGGTTCTCCGTCTGCGCCAGCCCGCGATCCTGCAGGTAGCGCATGAATCGTGCCTGGTAGATGCTCATGATCGGGCCGAGCCCCATGGACACCGTCGGGAACTGCCAGAAGTCCGGCATCAGCCAGGGATGCGGGTAGGAGGACAGCCCCTTGCCGTCCACCTCGCGGCGGAAATGATCCAGCTGCTCCTCGGTCAGGCGACCTTCGAGGAAGGCACGGGCGTAGATCCCCGGCGAGGAGTGCCCCTGAGCGAACACCAGATCACCGCCGTGCTCGTGCGACGGGGCGCGCCAGAAATGGTTGAAGCCGACGTCGTAGAGCGTGGCCCCGGAGGCGAAGGACGCGATGTGACCACCCAGTTCCGGCGACACCCGGTTGGCCTTGACCACCATCGCCATCGCGTTCCAGCGGATGTAGGAGCGGATGCGGTGTTCCAGCGCGCCGTCGCCGGGGTATACCGGCTCGAGGTGCGGCGGGATGGTGTTCACGTAGGCGGTGTTGGCCGAGTACGGGAGATAGGCACCGCTGCGCCGGGCCTTGTCCACCAGGGCCTCCAGCAGGGCGTGCGCCCGTTCGGGCCCGTCGGCCTCCATCACGGAGGCAAGGGCGTCGATCCACTCCTGGGTTTCCTGCGGATCGATGTCGTTCGGGATGGCGTTCAGGTCCATGCGTCTACCCCTGAAAACGGGTTGGGAAACGGTTCGCGGGCGCGGGGCCGTGCCACCGGGCGCAGGGCGGTTCTGCTACCATGCCGCGGCCCGGGCGGACAGAAAGGCGCAAGTATCCCGACTGTGTTGCCAACAGGTCAAGCGAAAGCGTTCTATGGCGCCGATCTCCCGCAAAACGGGCGGGATACGCAAAGATCTTCCCGAAATCGATTCGAACCAAGGTAACCGCATGGCCGCACCCGCCCAGCTCGATCCGTCGCACCGCCCCATGGCCCACCGCTTCCGCGGCTTCCTGCCCGTGGTCGTCGATGTGGAAACCGGGGGGTTCGACTGCGAACGCCACGCCCTGCTGCAGGTGGCCGCGGTCTTCCTGCGCCGCAACGAGCAGGATCGCCTGGAGCGCGCCCATACCGTCAGTCTGCACGTGCGTCCGTTCGAAGGCTCGGAGATGGATCCGAAGTCGCTGGAGGTCAACGGGATCGACCCCTACCATCCGCTGCGCGCGGCGTGGCCGGAAGATCAGGCGATGGGCCGACTGTTCAGCGAGGTGCGCCGCGAGGTCAAGCTGAACCTGTGCAAGCGCGCGATCCTGGTGGGACACAATGCCCATTTCGACCTGGGCTTCGTACACAAGGCGGCGGACCGCTGCGGGATCAAGCGCAACCCCTTCCACCCGTTCAGCAGCCTGGACACCGTTTCGCTGGCCGCACTGGCCTACGGCCAGACCGTACTCGCGCGCGCGGCGCGCGCCGCCGGGCTGGAGTGGGACAACGATTCCGCTCACAGCGCGGCCTTCGATGCCGAAAAGACCGCCGACCTGTTCTGCGCGGTCGCCAACCACTGGCAGGACCACATCGGCGTGCCGCAGGCCGCGCTGCAGCTGCCCGACCCCGAGGAGCTGCCGCCCGGCAGCTGACCACAAAAAAGGCCCGCCACCGCGATCGCGATGACGGGCCGGGCACGCCGCGGGCCGGGCGCTTCAGCCGGCGTTGCGCTGGGCGTGCTTGTCGTGGGCCTCGTCGACCATCTTCTTCAGCTCGCCGCTTTCGAACATCTCCAGGGTGATGTCGCAGCCGCCGACGAGCTCGCCGTCGATGTAGACCTGCGGGAAGGTCGGCCAGTCGGCGAAGCGCGGCAGATTCTGCATGACCTCCTGATCGGCGATCACGTTGACGTAGCCGAACTCGCGCTCGCAGCGCTTCAGCGCCTCCACCGCGCGGCTCGAGAAGCCGCACATCGGGAACTGCGGGCTCCCCTTCATGAAGATCACGACCGGGTTCTCTTCCACCTGCTGGCGGATACGGTCCATTACATCCATTGCTGTACTCCTGATACGGGCCTGATGGGTGATTGCGATAAGGAAACGTGCCGGGCGCAGCAGGGCCGCCCCCGCGACAAAGTCCGAGTATTATACTCAGACATTGAAGCGAAAATGTACAACGTCCCCTTCGCGCATGACGTATTCCTTGCCTTCGAGCCGCCACTTGCCGACATCCTTGGCACCCTGCTCGCCGCCGTGCTCCACATAGTCGGTGTAACCGACCACCTCGGCGCGGATGAAACCCTTCTCGAAATCGGTGTGGATCACGCCCGCGGCCTGCGGCGCGGTGGACCCCCGACGCACGGTCCAGGCGCGCACCTCCTTCTCCCCGGCAGTGAAGAAGGTCTGCAGGTCCAGCAGCTCGTAGGCGGTGCGGATCACGCGGTCGAGACCGGGTTCCTCGAGACCCAGATCGGCCAGGAACTCGGCGCGCTCGTCAGGTTCCAGCACCGCGATCTCGGCCTCGATGGCAGCGCACACGCTGACCACCTGCGCCCCCTCCTCGGCGGCCTTCTCGCGCACCGCGCGCACCTGCTCGTTGTCCTCGGCCAGCCCCGCTTCATTCACGTTGGCGATATACATCAGCGGTTTGATGGTCAGCAGGTGCAGATCGCGCAGCAGCTCGAGCTCCTCCGGCTCCAGCGCCTGGGCACGCACCGGGATGCCCTCGCCCAGCCCCTCGGCGACCTTCTCCGCGGCCTGCAGCCGGGCGATGGCTTCCTTGTCCTGGGACTTGGCGGCCCGAGTCAGGCGCGTGAGGGCCTTGTTGACGGTCTCCAGGTCCGCCAGCATCAACTCGGTGCTGATGGTCTCGATGTCCGCCAGCGGATCCACGCGCCCGGATACGTGAACGATGTCATCGTCCTCGAAGCAGCGCACCACCTGTGCGATGGCATCGGTCTCGCGAATATGCGCGAGGAACTGATTGCCCAGCCCCTCGCCCTGAGCCGCCCCGGACACCAGCCCCGCAATGTCGACGAACTCCACGGTCGTCGGGAGGACCCGCTCCGGCGACACCAGCGCTGCCAGTTTCTCCAGCCGCGGATCCGGCACCTCCACCACGCCAACGTTGGGGTCGATGGTGCAGAAGGGGTAGTTCTCCGCGGCGATCTCCGCGCGCGTCAGGGCGTTGAACAGGGTCGACTTGCCGACGTTGGGCAGGCCGACGATGCCGCATTTCAGACTCATGGGATTTCCTCGGATGTAACTCGGTGCGGGCTCGGTGCGGACTCAGCCGGAACCGCGACCGTGCAGATGGCGCACGGCCTCTTCCCAGCGCCCGGCCAGCAGGGCCGGGATCTCGCGCGCCGCGTGGTCCAGTGCCTCGCCGATCGCCCGAGCCGCATCGCGATCGGGACGATCCAGCACGAACGGGACCACCCGGTCGCGTTCGCCGGGATGACCGATACCGACGCGCAGACGGCAGTAGGCGGGGCCGCCCAGGTGCCGGTGCAGGTCGCGCAGACCGTTGTGCCCGCCATGCCCTCCGCCATGCTTCAGGCGGACCACGCCGGGCTCGAGATCCAGCTCGTCGTGGACGACCAGGATCTCCTCCGGAGCGATGCGATAGAAATCGGCGCATTTGCGCACCGGCAGGCCGCTCTTGTTCATGAAGGACATTGGCTTGAGCAACCAGGCATCACCTTCGGGGAGGGTCAGCCGGGCGGCCTCGCCATCGAAGCGGTTCTCCGGACGGAAACGGGCACCATGATCACGGGCCAGGGCATCCACAAACCAGAAGCCCGCGTTATGCCGGGTTTCGGCGTAACGCGGGCCCGGGTTGCCCAGCCCGACCACCAGGCGAATCGGCGCAGGTCGGCTGGTCATGCGGGAGGTCGTGACCGCGGCGTTCAGCCGTTGTCTTCCTCGCCGCCGGCTTCCTCGCCCGCGGCCTCGTCACCACCTTCCTCGCCTTCGGCGCCCTCGGCGGCAGCCGCGCCACCACCACCGCCACCCTTGGCGGAACGCGGCAGCTGCACGGTCACGACCGCGTAGTCGTATTCGTCGCCCTGCATCAGCGCGACCATCTCGACACCCTGCGGCAGATTGCCCTTCAGCTCGGACAGGTGCAGCGTCTCGCCCACGTCGACGTCGGTCATGTCGATGTCGATCGACTCCGGCAGATCGTCCGGCAGGCACTCGACCTCGATCTCGTTGACCTGACGGTTGATCATGCCGCCGCCGGGCTTCACGCCCTTGCAGGTCTCCTCGTTGAGGAAGTGGATGGGCACGTTCACGCGGATCGGCTGGTTGGCGCTCACGCGCAGCAGGTCCACGTGGTAGATGGTGGGCTTGAACGGATGGCGCTGCACGTCCCGCAGGATGGCCTTCTGCGACTGGCCGCCCAGCTTGACCGTCAGGATGTGCGAATAGAACGCGTCTTCCTTCAGGTTGTGAACCATCGCGTTGTGATCCAGCGTGATCGGCACGGCAGGATCTTCGCCGCCATACAGGATGGCGGGCAGCTTGCCGGCGCGACGCAGGCGGCGGCTCGCACTCGAACCCTGTTCGTCACGCTTTTCGGCTTCAAGGGTAAAACTCATGCTCATGATGACGTTCTCCAGAATGAACGCGCCCCACCCGCGACCAGGTGAGGCGTAAAGCGGGAGGCCCTTCCTCCCGGATTCGGGGCAGCCGGCGACCGCCGGCGACGCAGGCCGGGTTCCGCCGGCCCGGGCTCAGTCCACGAACAGCGAGCTCACGGACTCCTCGCGGTTGATGCGGCGGATGGTCTCCGCGAGCATCTCCGCGACCGAAAGCTGCCGGATCTTCGGACAGGCCTGCGCGTTGGGCTGGAGGGCCAGGGTGTCGGTCACCACCAGCTCGTCCAGCGCCGAACCGTTTATGTTATCAATCGCCGCGCCGGAAAGCACGGGGTGCGTGGCATAGGCGCTGACCGAGGAGGCGCCATGCTGCTTCAGCGCCTTCGCTGCCTGACACAGCGTGCCGGCCGTATCCACCAGGTCGTCGATGATGATGCAGGACTTGCCGCGCACGTCCCCGATGATGTGCATCACTTCGGATTCGTTGGCGCGCGGACGGCGCTTGTCGATGATGGCCAGGTCGGCATCGTCCAGCCGCTTGGCGATGGCGCGGGCGCGCACCACCCCGCCGACGTCCGGCGAGACCACCGTCAGGTCGCCGGAGACGTGCCGCCAGACATCGCCCAGCAGCACCGGCGAGGCATAGATGTTGTCCACCGGAACGTTGAAAAAACCCTGGACCTGATCGGCATGAACGTCGATCGTCAGCACGCGATCGGCGCCCACCGCCTCGATCATGTTGGCCACGACCTTGGCCGAGATCGGCACCCGCGCCGAGCGCACCCGGCGGTCCTGCCGGGCATAGCCGAAATACGGGATCACCGTGGTAATGCGGCCGGCCGAAGCGCGGCGCAGGGCATCCACCATGATCACGAGCTCCATGAGGTTCTCGTTGGTGGGCTGCCCGGTGGGCTGAATCAGGAAGACGTCGCGTCCGCGCACGTTTTCCAGGATCTCGACCTGGACCTCGCCGTCACTGAACCGGCCGACGGTCACCTTCCCCATCGGCAGGCCGAGGTGCTCGGCAACGCCCTGTGCCAGTCGCGGGTTGGCGTTCCCCGCGAAGATCATCATGCGACTCTTGTCGACCACGACTTGTCCCGGTCTGGGTGGTGCGGAACCGCGCCCGGATGGCGCGGTCTCCAGTAAGGAACCCCGGCCGGGGCCGGGGTTCGGGAATATGGCCCCTCGCCTTCGGCGCGGGGCGATTGTATGGCTGGGCCGGCAGGATTCGAACCTGCGCATGACGGGATCAAAACCCGTTGCCTTACCGCTTGGCTACGGCCCAGTAGAATGGCGGCCCGACTCGGGCAACCACGCCCGCAGGGGCGACTCGTTGCGCAGCCGGGTGACCCGGCTGCTCCAGGGCAGCGGCTGCTCCTCGCGTGCCCTCTCGGCCTCGGCGCGGTCGCGAAACAGTCCGAACACGCAACCGCCGGTTCCGCTCAGGCGGGCCCGGTCGGTCTGCGAGCCCAGCCAGTCCAGCGCCCGGGCGATGTCCGGATAGCGCGTCCGGACCACCGGTTCGAAGACGTTTCCAAATGCCGCGCCGTCGACCGCGTGCGAAATTCTCTCGGTGGGACAGTCGCGTGTCAATTCTCCTGATCCGAACATGGTTCCGGTGGCGACCGGGACACCGGGGTCGATCAGCAGCGCCCAGGGGCAGTCGGGCCGCACCGGGACCAGGGTTTCGCCCACGCCTTCGGCCCATGCGGCAAGGCCGCGCACGAAGACCGGCACGTCCGCGCCGAGACGCAGGCCGAGGTCGGCCAGCGTTGATTCGTCCAGGCCAAGCTCGAACAGATGATTCAGCGCAACCAGGGTGGTGGCGGCGTCGGAGCTGCCTCCGCCCACCCCGCCACCGACCGGAAGGCGCTTGTCGAGGTGGATCGTCACCCCCTCGTGCCGGCCGGCGGCCGCAAAGGCCATGCGGGCGGCGCGCACGCAGAGGTTTTCCGACCCGTCCACCGCATCCGCGGAGGCCATCGCCACCTCCCCGCCGGGGCGCGGCTCGAAGCGCAGCCGATCCTCCAGATCGATGAACTGGAACACGGTCTGCAGCTCGTGGTAGCCGTCCGTGCGCCGACCGGTGATGTGCAGGAAGCGGTTGATCTTCGCGGGCGCGGGGAAGATCTGCGCAAAGAGCTTGTCCATCAGGCGGATCCGTCTCCCATCTGCCACTGGCGGATCACGGCGCGCAGCGTGAGCGCATCGCGCTGCAGCTCCATGCGCACCGGCAGGGACTCGCCGTCGAATTCCTCGTACTCGCCGTATTCGATTTCCCAGCCGGCCTGACGGATGCGGATCGGACGCCCTTCGGCATCCACTTCGCGCTCGTAGGCATGCGCCGGGTCCGGGAGCCCGCGTACCCAGTAGACCATCCCCGACACCGGAATCGCATCGCCGGTGAGACGCTGCGCCAGGACATCCGGATCGCGCGCGCTGTGATGCTGGCCGTCGCGCGTCACCAGCCGCGCCGGCTGCCCCTCGGCGAGGGTCAATCGACCGCCACCCCGTCCCATCGGACCGGACAGATCGAGGATATGCGTACCCCCCTGCACCCGCCAGTTGAGCTGTGCGGACCAGTATTCACGCTCGGTATCCAGCCCCAGGCGGGCCACCAGGCGCCAGGTTTCGATGGCGGCGAGCCTCTCGCTGCGCTCCTCGAAGGCCCTTTGCGCGGCGTCGCCCCGGTCCACCTCGGGCAGGGCGGCACACCCGGCGAGCAGCATTACGGTCATCAGCGCGAGTGCCGCGCGCACACCCGACCCCCTCATTCGACTCATTCGAGCAGCTCGCGCCGGACCCGCTGCAGCCGCTCGTGTCCGGGTTCGCGCTCCAGCGCCTTCTCGAGCAGATCGCGCGCCTCGTCGCGCTCGCCCTGCTCCCACAACACGACGGCCAGATTACTGGCGATCTCGCCGTCCTCCATCATGCTCCAGGCCCGCCGCAACTGTTCCTCGGCCTCGTCCAGCCGCCCGAGCCTGTAGAGCACCCAGCCGTAGCTGTCGACCACGGCTGCGTCATCGGGACGCTGCTCGAGGGCCTGCGTGATCAGCTCGTAGGCCTCCTCGTAGCGGTCGGTCCGGTCGGCCAGGGTGTACCCGAGCGCGTTCATCGCCGTGGCATCGTCCGGTTCGTTGTCAAGGATCGTGCGGAAGTACTGCAGCGCCGCGTCCACCCGGTCCAGGCGCTCGTGGATCAGCCCGCGCAGATACAGCAGGTCGCTCTCCTCCGGGAAGGCATCCAGGGCCGCATTGGCGCGTTCCAGCGCACGTTCGTAGGCCTCTTCCTCGCGCAGGGTGTTGACCTCCACGACCCAGGCCTCGCGCGCCACGTCGGCGTCGTCGTGCGTCTGCAGTTCGTCGAACGCAGCGCGCGCCGCCCCGGCACCGTTTTCGCGCAGAGTCAGGGCCGCCAGGCGCAGCCGCGCATCCGCGCGAAACTCGCCCTCGCCGACCCGCTCGAAGAATGTCCTGGCCCGGTCCGCATCCCCCTCCAGTTCGTGCAGACGGCCCAGATAATAGGCCACCTCGTTCTCGCGCATGCCGCGGGCATCCAGGGCCTCCAGCTGCTCGCGCGCGGCCTCGTTCCAGCCGCTCTCGAGGCTCAGCAGGGCCAGCGTCAGGCGGGCCTCGTGGTCGTCGGGGGCCAGCTCTGCCAGCCGCGCGATCTCCTCCGGGCCCCGGTCGTCGTCGGCATGGTCGGTCAGCGCATGGGCGTAACCGATGCGGGCGTCGCGACTGTCCGGGTGGGCGGCGACGGCCTCGCGCATCAGGGCCAGGGCCTCGTCCCCGCGTTCGTCTCGCTCCAGGGCCTGTGCCCGCAACAGGTACAGGCTGATGGCGTCGGGATGCTGCTCGAGACCCCGCTCGGTGGCCTGCAGGGCCGCCCCGGTCGCCGCCCCGGTCGCGTCGAACCGCAGCGCAAGTTCGGCATACACTCGCCAGGTGTCGCGATCCCCTGCCCGCCGCGTGGCGAGGTGGTCCAGGGTCTCCAGCGCGTGGTCCCGGTTGTCGGCCTGCACCATCAGCGAGGCCAGCGATGAATAGGGACTGGCACCTTCCCGCGCGCGCCGCTGCATCAATTCATCCAGCAGCTGCGCGGCGGCCTCGACCTGCCCGGCGTCGATGCGCAGCAGCGCAACGATCTGTACCGCCTCCATGTGTTCGGGCGACAGGGCCAGCCAGCGCTCCCCGGAACGCAGGGCCTGCTCACGATCCCGCGCGAACAGGGCAATGCGGGTGGCCCGCTCGGCGATCTCCGGGTCGTGGCTCAGCGCCGCCGCCGCACCGTAGAAGGCCGCCGCATCGGCGGTCTGCCCGGAACGCACGGCGATCTCGCCGGCAAGCACGCTGAACATCAGCGCCGCCTCCGGATCCTCCTGCAATCCGCTCTCGGGCAGGGTCACGATCTCCGGGGCGTCGGTTTCCAGCGGCTCGCCGGCACCGAGCGAATGGTGCGCACAGCCGCTGACAAGGAGGACAACGGCCGCGGCCAGCAGGGTTCGGGTCATAAAGGCTTTCCATGCATGTCAGCTTTCAGTGAGACGGCACCGGGCCGCGCCAGGTTCCTTCGGGCCCGGCATCCGGATTCCTGCGCACTGTACCGAACCCTTTCACCGCGTACACTACTGACCCGCAGGGGACGTTTTGCGGCACAATACGCAGGTTATGCTCTTCGCACTCGGAATCAATCACAAGACGGCGCCGGTCGAGATCCGCGAGCGGCTGTCGGTCAGCCAGCACGAACTGGACGATGCGCTGCATTCGCTGCGCTCCGGCGTGCGGCTGCCGGAGAGTGCGATCCTCTCCACCTGCAACCGCACCGAGGTCTATTTCCGCGAGAGCGGGGAAGACAGCGAACACCGAGTGGTGGACTGGCTGGGCGGCTACCACGGGATCGACCGCGCCGAACTGCGGCCCTATCTCTACCTGCACCACGACGGCTCGGCGGTACGCCATACCCTGCGGGTCGCCAGTGGTCTGGATTCGATGGTGCTGGGCGAACCGCAGATCCTCGGCCAGATGAAGACCGCCTACCAGTACGCCCATGACGCCGGCACCCTCGGACTGTCGCTGGAGCGGCTGTTCCAGCACGCCTTCGCCACCGCCAAGGACGTGCGCACCGAGACCGCGATCGGCCAGAGCGCGGTCTCGGTGGCCTTCGCCGCGGTGTCCCTGGGGCGGCAGATCTTCGGCGACCTCAAGCCACTGACCGCGATGGTGGTGGGCGCCGGCGAGACCATCGAACTGGCCCTGCAGCACCTGCGGGGCCTCGGTATCGGCCGGGTGATCGTGGCCAACCGGACCGAGGAACGCGCGCGCAGCGTGGCCGAACGCTTCGACGGCGAGCCCATCGGCCTGGACCATCTGGGCGAACGCCTGCCGGAGGCCGACATCGTGATCTCCTCCACCGCCGCGCCGGTACCGATCCTCGGCAAGGGGGCAGTGGAGCGTGCGCTGCGCAAGCGCCGCCGCAAGCCGATGTTCATGGTCGACATCGCGGTCCCGAGGGACATCGAACCCGAAGTCGGCCAGCTGGAGGACATCTACCTGTACACGGTGGACGACCTCCAGGAAGTGATCGACGACAACATGGCCTCGCGTCAGGCCGCCGCGGAACAGGCCGAGGAGATCATCAACCAGCGCGCCGGCGAGTTCATGCGCTGGCTGCGCGCGCGCGACTCCATCGACAGCATCCGTCAGCTGCGCGAACGCGCGGAGACGGTGAAGGACGAGACCGTGGAGCGCGCCCTGGCGATGATCCGCGCCGGGCGCTCGCCCGACGAGGTCCTGCCCTGGCTGGCGCACACCCTCACCAACAAGCTGATGCACCACCCCTGCAAGAGTCTCAACACTGCGGCCCACGAGGGCGACGCCCGCCTGCTGGAGGCCGCGCATCAGCTGTTCCAGCTGCCCGAACGCGAGGACGACCCCGGACATGACCGCGGGCGTGATCAAGGGCCTGAGCACGGTCATGCCCCGGGGCATGACCACGGCGCGGAACCCGACGACACCAGGGACGACGCGTGAAGGATTCCTTTCGCGCCAAACTGGAGGGCCTGGCCGAACGCCACGCCGAGATCGCCGGCCTGCTCGCCACGCCCGATGCCGCCGAGGACCCCGAGCAGCTGCGCCGGCTGTCGCAGGAATACAGCCAGCTGGAACCGGTGGCCGAGGCGTGGAAGGCATGGAACGAAAACCGCGCCGCGCTGGAGGAAGCGCGCGCGATGCTCGAGGACGACGACCCCGAACTGCGCACGATGGCCGAGGGCGAGATCGAGACCCTCAGTGCACGCAACGAGGAACTGGAGGCCGAACTCTACCGCCACCTGATCCCGAAGGATCCGCACGACGACGCCAACGTGTTCCTCGAGATCCGCGCCGGCACCGGCGGTGACGAGGCCGCACTGTTCGCCGGCGATCTGCTGCGCATGTACAGCCGCTACGCGGAACAGCGCCACTGGCAGCTGGAGATCCTGTCGGCCAGCGAGGGCGAACACGGCGGCTACCGCGAGGTGATCGCCCGCCTCGCCGGCCAGGGGGCCTATTCGCGGCTGAAGTTCGAATCCGGCGCCCACCGCGTGCAGCGCGTACCCGAGACCGAATCCCAGGGCCGCATCCACACCTCGGCGGCCACGGTCGCGATCCTCCCGGAACTGGAGGAGGTCGAGATGCCGGAGATCAACCCGGCCGACCTGCGCGTGGACACTTTCCGCTCCTCCGGTGCCGGCGGCCAGCACGTGAACAAGACGGATTCCGCCGTGCGCCTGACCCACCTGCCCACCGGCATCGTGGTCGAATGCCAGGAAGAGCGCTCCCAGCACAAGAACCGCGCCCGCGCGATGAACTTCCTCGCCGCGCGGCTGTACGAGGACGAACGCGCCGCGCAGGCCGAGGCCCAGAGCGCCGAGCGCAAGGGTCTGGTGGGCAGCGGCGACCGCTCGGAACGGATCCGCACCTACAACTTCCCCCAGGGGCGGGTCACCGACCACCGCATTAATCTGACGCTGTACAAGCTGGAGCAGGTGATGGCCGGCGACCTCGACCCGGTGATCGACCCGCTGATCCACGAGCACCAGGCGGAACAGCTCGCCTCCCTCGCCGACGCCTGATGGACCACCCGGCCACGCTGGACGCCCTGCTGGCCAGCCTGCGCAACCGGCTGCAGGAGGCCGGCGTGGAGGCCGCCGGCCTGGAGGCACGCCTGCTGCTCGGCATGGCCACCGGCCTGAGCACCGCGCAACTCATCGCGCGCGGCGGCGATGCCCCCGGCCCCACGCAGGCAGCCGCGGCCGAGGCGTTGTGCCGGCGCCGCCTGCAGGGCGAACCGATCGCCCACATCCTCGGCCGGCGCGGCTTCTGGACCCTGGATCTGGGGGTCTCCCCGGCCTGCCTGATCCCGCGCCCCGAGACCGAGGTGCTGGTCGAGGCCGCGCTGGGGGTCATCGATGCGGCGCCGGGAGAACACCCCCGGGTGCTGGACGCGGGCACCGGCTCCGGGGCCATCATCCTTGCGCTCAAGGCCGAACGGCCGGCGATCGACGGCTTCGCCAGCGACACCAGCCTCGACGCCCTAACCCACGCCCGCGCCAACGCCCGCGAACTGGATCTGGACGTCCGCTTCTTCGCCGGGGCCTGGCTGCAACCGCTGGCGCCGGCCGCGCGTTTCGACCTGATCGTCTCCAATCCGCCGTACATCGCCCCCGACGACCCGCATCTGCAACGCGGCGACCTGCGCTTCGAACCCCGCGGTGCGCTGGTCGCCGCGGAAGCGGGACTGGCGGACCTGCATCAACTGATCGCCACCGCACCCGATCACCTGACGGACGACGGCTGGCTGCTGCTGGAACACGGATTCGACCAGGAGCTGGCGGTACGGGCACGACTGGAGATCGGGCCGTGGACGGACATCACGACCTGGCCGGACACCGCCGGTCATCCCCGCGTGACCGGGGCACGCCTGCGGGCCCGGCGCTGACTGACAGACATGCCGAGGCCCCCGGCGCATGCACCGGGGGCCCTGCGTGCCATGCTCCGGACCGGCGAGCGGCCCGACGCCACATCACGGACGCGGCAGCGGCAGTGGCAGCTTGAGGTGGATGCTGCCGGAGGAACGCCGGTCACGATGCTCCCGCGGCCCCGAACGGTGCGAACGACCGTAGTAGTGATGATGGTAGTGCCGTTCCGCGCCGCGGTGGCCGGGTCCACGCCCGCGCGAATGACCGCGCCGGGAATGCTTGTGGCCGCGCGCACCCGGATGCCCGCGCTTGTGCTTGTGGCCACGACTCCCGGGATGCCCGCGCTTGTGCTTGTAACCGCGTTTGCCCGAGCGCCGATCATGGCGGACCTCCTGCAGGCCCTCGACCGAGAACTGCAGCGTGGCCCCGCCGGATGCCCCCTTGACCGGTGTCGCGGCCTGGGCCGGTGCCACGACCACAAAGGCGAGCAGTGCGGCGGGCACGACCACGGCGGTCAGACGCTGCAGGATGGATTTTTGTTCAGGGTTCATGGGACGCCTCCTTCCCTTTCTCTTCTGGCCGGATTGCCGGGAACCAGACTAGCCCTCCCGACTGAACCCCCCTTGAACCGCCTGCCGCGTTGCGTGAAGTCCCCCGCAGTTCCGGCACGCTGCCCGCGCGGCCATGTGACGGAGTTACAATCCACCCATGAATGACGACGAGCTCCTGCGCTACGCACGCCAGATCATGCTGCCCGGCATCGGGGTCGAGGGCCAGGAAAGCCTGCGCCGGGCGCATGCGGTGGTGATGGGCGTGGGCGGGCTGGGTTCGCCGGTAGCGGCCTATCTGGCCGCGGCCGGGGTCGGCCGGCTGACCCTGGTGGACCCGGATCACGTCGAGGCCAGCAACCTGCAGCGCCAGATCCTGCACGGCGAGGCCGACGTGGGCGCGGACAAGGTTGCCTCCGGCGCGCAGCGCCTCGCGGCGCTGAACAGCGCCTGCCGGGTGGAGACCCGCGCCGAACGGCTGGACGCGGACGCGATGCGCGCGCTGTTCGCCGGGGCCGACGTGGTGCTGGACGGCACCGACCATTTCGCCGCGCGTGGCGCGATCAACCGCGCGGCGGTGGCCGCCGGCACGCCGCTGGTCTCCGGCGCGGTGATCCGCTTCGAGGGCCAGCTCACCACCTTCGATTTCCGCGACCCGCAGGCGGCCTGCTACCACTGCCTGTACGGCGACGAAGGGGCGGACGAGGACACCTGCGCGACCAGCGGGGTGCTGGCGAGCCTGCCGGGGGTGGTCGGGAGCCTGCAGGCGACCGAGGCCCTCAAGCTGCTGGCCGGCCTGCCGACCCTGGCGGGCCGCCTGCTGCTGATCGACGGCCTGCACATGCAGTTCCGCGAGATCGGCCTGCAGCGCGACCCGGCCTGCCCGGTCTGCGGGGATCCCCCGTAGGAGGCCAGCCCCTGGCCGATTCGGCGCCGGAGACAGCCCGGACGCCCGATCGGCCGGAGGGCCGGCCTCCCACAGGGGGTTTACCCGATCGGCCAGGGGGCTGGCCTCCTGCGGGGCACGGGGCGCCCCCCTGTTCGCAGGGCGTCGACCGACCGGCCGATGCGGCCCTATTGCGAGGTGTCGGGCCCCGGCGGCTGCGCGCTGTCCGCACGGCACAGGGCCTCGGCATCCACCGCATCGAAGACGTACTGCGCGTTGCAGAACTCGCAGGTGACCTCGATGCGGCCCTGCTCGGCCAGGATCGAACGGATCTCGTCCACCCCGAGGTTCTGCAGGGTGGTGGCCACGCGCTCGCGCGAACAGTGGCAGTGGAATTCCACCGTGGAGCCGTCGAACAGGCGCACGCGCTCCTCGGCGAACAGCCGCCCCAGCAGCGAGCCGGCGTCCAGCTGCAGCAGTTCGGCCGCCGTGGTGGTTTCGGCCAGGGTGGTCGCGCGGTTCCAGTCCTCGCTGTCGCGCGACAGCGGCTGCCCGCTGTCATCCGGCAGCCCCTGCAGCAGCATGCCCGCGGCGCGCTGGCCATCGGCGGCCAGCCACACCCGCGTGGGGAGCTGCTCGGACTGCTCGAAATACCCGTCCAGGGCGTCGGCCAGGGTCTGCCCGCGCAGCTCCACCACGCCCTGATAGCGCTCGCCGCCGTCCCCGGGGTCCAGGGTCATCATCACCCGCGCGTCCTCGCCCAGGATCGCATCCAGCGAGCCGTCCTCCGGCGGGGTCTCGTGATAACGGGCCACGCCGCGCAGATGGCCCTGCCCGTCGGCCTGTGCCACCAGCATGTGCAGCGGCCCGGACCCCGTGACCTGCAGGATCAGCGAGCCCTTGAACTTGAGCGTGGCGGCGACCAGGGTGACCGCGGCGCAGGCCTGCCCCAGCAGGTCGCGCACCACCGGCGGGTAGGGGTGGCGCTCCAGCACCGCCTGCCATGCCCGGTCGAGGTGCACCCATTCGCCGCGCACCCCGGTGTTTTCCAGCATGAAGCGGTGCAGGGTATCGGCTTCGCGCGCGGATGCCGCGCCCATGCCCGCATCACTCATGCCTGATCCAGGCGTTCCTTCAGCCGCTCGTTCACCTGGGCGGGGTTGGCCTTGCCCTGGGTGGCCTTCATCACCTGGCCGACGAAGAACCCGAACAGCTTGTCCTTGCCGCCCTTGTACTGCTCGAGCTGCTTCGGGTTGTTCGCGATCACCTCGTCGATGATGGCGTCGATCGCGCCGGTGTCGGTGATCTGCTTGAGCCCCTTGGCCTCGATCACGCTGTCGGCATCGCCCTCGCCGTTCCACATCGCCTCGAACACCTCCTTGGCGATCTTGCCGGAGATGGTCTCGTCCTGGATGCGCGCCAGCAGCCCGGCCAGCGCCCCGGCATCCACCGGGGCCTCGGCGAGCTCCACCTCGGAGCGGTTGAGCGCGGCGGAGAACTCGCCCATCACCCAGTTGGCGGCCAGCTTGGGCGCATTGCAGCCCCGCACCACCGCTTCGTAGAAATCCCCCATCTCACGGTTCGCGGTGAGCACGCCGGCATCGTATTCCGGCAGTTCGTACTCGCGCACGAAACGCTCGCGCTTGGCGTCGGGCAGCTCCGGCAGGCGACCGCGGATCTCCTCGATGAAGCCCTGATCGACCTCCACCGGCAGCAGGTCCGGATCGGGGAAGTAGCGGTAGTCGTTGGCCTCTTCCTTGGTCCGCATCGAACGCGTCTCGTCGCGGTCCGGATCGTACAGCCGGGTCTCCTGCACCACGCGGCCGCCACCCTCGATCACGTCGATCTGGCGTTCGATCTCGAAGTTGATCGCACGCTCGACGAAGCGGAAGGAGTTGAGGTTCTTCAGCTCCGCGCGGGTACCGAACTCCGCCTGCCCCTTCGGGCGAACGGAGACGTTGGCGTCGCAGCGGAAACTGCCCTCCTGCATGTTGCCGTCACAGATGTCGAGGTAGCGCACCAGCGAGTGCAGCTTCTTCATGTAGGCGACCGCCTCCTTCGCCGAACGCAGGTCCGGCTCGGAGACGATCTCCACCAGCGGGGTGCCGGCGCGGTTGAGATCGATGCCGGTCATCGCCTCGAAGCCTTCGTGCAGGCTCTTGCCGGCGTCTTCCTCGAGGTGCGCACGGGTCACGCCGACGCGCTTGGTGGTGCCGTCCTCCAGCTCGATGTCCAGATGCCCGCTGGCTACGATCGGCAGCTCGAACTGCGAGATCTGGTAGCCCTTGGGCAGGTCCGGGTAGAAGTAGTTCTTGCGCGCGAAGACCGAGCGGCCGGCCACCTCGGCGTCGATCGCCAGGCCCAGCATCACCGCGCGCTCGACCACCCCGCGGTTGAGCACCGGCAGCACGCCGGGCATGCCCAGGTCCACCGGGCAGGCCTGACGGTTGGGCTCGGCGCCGTAGGCGGTGGGCGCCCCGGAAAAGATCTTGGAGACGGTATTGAGCTGGGCGTGAATCTCCAGCCCGATGACGGTTTCCCATTCCATGCTGCGACCCCTCAGGCAAAGGCCGACGGCACGCGGGCGTGCCAGTCGGTCTCCTGCTGAAACTGGTGTGCGACGCCGATCATGCGCGCCTCGTCGAAATAGTTGCCGATCAGCTGCAGCCCGACCGGTAGCCCCTGCACCTCGCCCGCCGGCAGCGACATCGCCGGCAGCCCCGCCAGATTGGCGGCGATGGTGTAGATATCCGAGAGGTACATCTTGACCGGGTCGGCGCTCTTGGCTCCCAGCTCGAACGGCAGTTCCGGCGTGGTCGGGCCCAGCAGCAGATCGACGTCGGCGAACACCCGGCGGAAGTCGTCGGCGATCACCCGGCGGACCTTCTGCGCCTTGAGATAGTAGGCGTCGTAGTAGCCGGCGGACAGCACATGGGTACCCACCATGATGCGCCGCTTCACCTCCGCGCCGAAGCCCTCGCCGCGCGAACGCGTGTACAGGTCCAGCAGGTCCTGCGGATCCTCGCAGCGATAGCCGTAGCGCACGCCGTCGAAGCGCGACAGGTTGGACGAGGCCTCGGCCGGGGCCACCACGTAGTAGGCCGGCACCGACAGGTGGCTGTTGGGCAGGCTGACCTCGCGGATCTCGGCGCCACGTTCGCGCAGCACCCGGATCGCCTCGTCCAGTACGGCGCGGATGCCGTCATCCAGGCCTTCGCCGAAGAACTCCTGCGGCAGACCGATGCGCAGCCCGGTGAGGTCGGCGTCCAGCGCTGCGGTGAAGTCCTCGGCCGGGCGTTCGAGGCTGGTCGAGTCGCGCTCGTCGAACCCGGCCATGGCATTGAGCATGTGCCCGCAGTCCTCGGCCGAGGCCGCCATCGGCCCGCCCTGATCCAGGCTGGAGGCGAAGGCAATCATGCCGTAGCGCGAGACCCGGCCGTAGGTCGGCTTGAGCCCGGTGATGCCGCAGAACGCGGCCGGCTGGCGGATGGAACCGCCGGTGTCGGTACCGGTCGCGCCGGGCACCAGACGCGCGCCCACCGCGGCCGCGGAACCGCCCGAGGAGCCGCCCGGGACCCGCGCGGTGTCCCAGGGGTTGTGCACCGGACCGTAGAAACTGGTTTCGTTGGACGAACCCATGGCGAACTCGTCCATGTTGGTCTTGCCCAGCATCACCGCGCCGGCGGCGTGCATGCGCTCGACCACCGTGGCGTCGTAGGGCGAGACGAACGGGTCCAGCATGCGCGAGCCACAGGCGGTGCGCACGCCGCGGGTGCAGAAGATGTCCTTCTGCGCTACCGGCACGCCCAGCAGCGGGGCCTCCTCGCCCTGCGCCAGACGCGCATCGGCGGCGTCCGCCTGCTCCAGCGCGGACTCGGCGGTTACGGTGACGAAGCTGTTGAGATCCGCATCCAGACGCTCGATGCGGTCCAGGTACAGGCGGGTGAGCTCGCGCGAGCTGATCTCTCGGGCGCGCAGCTTGCGTACCCAGTCGGAGAGGGTTTCCTGGGTCATGGACTCGGGACTCTTTCCTTCAAGCGTGGCTGAAAGCGGCGCACAGGGCGCGCCGCAGGCGATTCGGCGGATGACGCGTCATTCAATGACGCGCGGCACCAGGTAGAGCCCCCCTTCCACCGCCGGGGCAATGGCCTGGTAGGCGTCGCGCCGGTCGGGCTCGGTGACCGCGTCCGGGCGCAGGCGCTGGGCCGCGTCCATCGGATGGGCCATCGGCTCCACCCCCTCGATGTCGGCGCCGTCGAGCTGCTCGACGAAGTCGAAGATGTCACTCAGCCCGCCGGCAAACTCGCGGGCCTGGTCGTCATCCATCGCCAGACGCGAAAGCTCGGCGATGCGCTGGACGTGTTCGGTGTCTACGGACATGGCTTGCGGACCCTCGCTGCGGGCGATAACGGAACACTCAGGGATACGCTGAGACGGAGCGCAAACTTACCACAACCCCGACCTTGCCCAAACCCGGGGCGGTTGCTAGAGTCCGTGGCTTTCCCGCCGACCATGCAAGCAGGTTCGTTCCCCATGCTCAAACGCCTCCTGGGGCTGTTCTCCAACGACATCTCCATCGACCTCGGCACGGCCAATACGCTGATCTACATGCGCGGCCAGGGCATCGTGCTCAACGAACCCTCCGTCGTGGCCATTCGTCAGGACCGGGGCCCCGGGGGACCACGCTCCATCGAGGCCGTCGGCATCGAGGCCAAGAAGATGCTCGGGCGCACACCGGAACACGTGGTGACCATCCGGCCGATGAAGGACGGCGTGATCGCCGACTTCACCACCACCGAGAAGATGCTGCAGTACTTCATCAAGAAGGTGCACGAACGGCGGATCTTCCGCCCCAGCCCGCGGGTGCTGGTCTGCGTGCCCTGCGGCGCCACTCAGGTGGAGCGCCGCGCGATCCGCGAATCCGCCTTCGGCGCCGGGGCGCGCAAGGTCTACCTGCTGCAGGAACCGGTGGCCGCGGCGATCGGCGCCGGCATCCCGCTGGACGAGGCGGTCGGCTCCATGGTGCTGGACATCGGCGGCGGCACCTCCGAGGTGGCCGTGCTGTCGATGAACGGCATCGTCTACTCCGAGTCGGTGCGCATCGGCGGCGACACCTTCGACGAGGCCATCATGGCCTACGTGCGCCGCAACTACGGCGTACTGATCGGCGAGGCCACGGCCGAACGCATCAAGCATGCGGTGGGTTCGGCTTATCCGGGCAAGGAGCTGCTGGAGATCGAGGTCAAGGGCCGCAACCTGTCCGAAGGCGTGCCGCGCTCGTTCACCCTGAACTCCAACGAGATCCTCGAGGCCCTGCAGGATCCGCTGTACGGGATCGTCTCCGCGGTGCGCACGGCACTGGAACAAACCCCGCCCGAGCTGGGTTCCGATGTCGCCGAACGCGGTATCGTGCTGACCGGCGGCGGGGCGATGCTGCAGCAGATCGACCGTCTGCTGATGGAGGAAACCGGCATCCCGGTGGTCGTGGCCGATGATCCCCTCACCTGCGTCGCCCGCGGAGGCGGCCGGGTTCTGGAAATGCTCGACGAGAAGCGGGTCGACTTCCTCTCCATGGAGTAAACTCCGGTCCCGGGCGCGTCCCCGGGAGTCGCCCCGCGTTCCGGAGGTTCGGTTATAAGCAAGCCGCTGTTCAGACTGGGCATCTCGCCCACGCTGCGTCTGCTGGTCGTGGTCCTGGCCGGGATCGCGCTGATGGTGCTCGACCACCGTCTGAACGAACTGCAGACGGTGCGCAGCGTGCTCGCGACCGTGGCCTACCCGATCCAGGTCGCGGTGGATGCGCCCATCCGCGCGGGCTCAAGGGTGCTGGAATCGTTCTCCAGCCGCGAGGACCTGGTGGTGGAGAACCGCATCCTGCGGCGCGAGAACAGCGAGCTGCGCGCCCGCCAGCTGCGCTTCGAGGCATTGCAGGCGGAGAACGACCGCCTGCGCGCCCTGCTCAACACCGCCCGTCAGGCCGACGAGGAGGTCCAGGTCGCGCAGATCCTTGCGGTGGACCTGGATCCCTTCCGCCAGCAGATCGTGCTCGACAAGGGACAGCGCGATGCGGTGTATGCCGGCCAGCCGGTGATCGACGCCGACGGCGTGGTCGGGCAGATCCTCTCCGCGCAACGCTCCAGCGCCACGGCGCTGCTGATCTCCGACCCCGGACATGCCCTGCCGGTGCTCAGCGCCCGCACCGGCCTGCGCGGCATCGTCGTCGGCACCGGCAACCCTCAGCGCCTGCACATGCGCCACGTCCCGCCACAGGAAGACATCGAGGAGGGTGACCTGCTGCTGACCTCGGGGCTGGGCGGTCGTTTTCCTGCAGATTACCCGGTCGCGCGCGTCACCTCGGTGGAACGCCCGCCGGGCGAGCCCTTTCTCGCCATCGAGGCGGAACCGCTGGCCGCGCTGGACCGCTCGCGCGAGGTGCTGCTGCTGTGGATGCAGGACCGCGAACGCAACGCGATCCCCACGCCGCTGCCCGCCGAAAGCGAAACCGAATCCGCGCCGGCGCCATGAGTGGCGGCGCGGGCGTTCCCTGGCCGATCCCGCTGAGCCTGCTGGCGGCCCTCGCGCTGGCGATCGTGCCCCTGCCCGCGGGCCTCGCGCTGCTGCGACCCGAATGGGTAGCGCTGGTCCTGATCTACTGGGCCATGGCCTTCCCCCAGCGGGTCGGGGTGTTCACGGCTTTCGGCGCCGGTCTGCTGCTCGATGTCCTGCAGGGCCAGCTGCTGGGCCAGAACGCCGTTGCGATGGCCCTGGTGGCCTACCTCACCATCCAGCTGCATTCACGCCTGCGGGTCTATCCGTTGTGGCAGCAGATGATCGTGGTCACCGGCCTGATCGCCCTGTATAAGCTCACCGCCCTGTGGCCGCAGGGCCTGGCCGGCCTGCCGCCGGGCACCCCGTGGTACTGGGCGCCCGTGCTCAGCAGCGCTCTGATATGGCCGCTGATCTTCGTGCTGCTGCGCGACGTGCGCAAGCGCTGGCTGCTGCACCTGACCTGATCCACCCGTGGCCATCGCACCCGGAAGGCCGGCTGCGGCATACTCTCCCGGCCATTCAGTCGTGACCCCTTCGGAGGCCCCATGGACCCGAACAAGCAAACCGAGATCGAGGCCGCGGTTTTCCGGCGGCTGCTGCAGCATCTGGACGAGCGCAAGGACGTGCAGAACATCGATCTGATGAACCTCGCCGGTTTCTGCCGCAACTGCCTGTCCAAATGGTATGTCGCGGCCGCCGAGGAACGCGGCGAGTCCATTGACTACGAGGCCGCCCGCGAGATCGTCTACGGCATGCCCTACGCCGAGTGGAAGGAGCGGTATCAGAAACCGGCCAGCAACGAGCAGCTGGAGGCATTCGCACAGAACCGCCCCGACGACGACCATGCATGATCACGGCCTGATCGATACCCCGGAGGCGCTGCAGGCATTCCTGCAGGCCGTCCGGGGTGCCCCGTGGATCGCGCTGGACACCGAGTTCCTGCGCGAAAAGACCTACTACCCGAAGCTCTGCCTGATCCAGGCGGCCACCCCGGAGCACATCGCCAGCATCGACCCGCTGGCGCTGGACGTAAAACGGCTGGCCCCGCTGCTGCACGACCGTTCCGTCACCAAGGTCTTTCACTCCGCCTGGCAGGACATGGAAATCCTGCTGCGCGAGACCGGCGACGTACCCGCACCGGCCTTCGACACCCAGATTGCCGCGGCGATGCTCGGTCACGGCGATCAGGTCGGCTATGCCAATCTGGTCCGCGCGGTGCTGGACCACGAACTGGACAAGAGCCAGACCCGCACCGACTGGTCGCGCCGTCCGCTGGATTCGGAGCAGCTGGCATATGCCGCCGACGATGTGCGCTATCTCGCGGCCCTGTACCAGCAGATGCACGCGGAACTGGAGAGCAGCGGGCGCCTGGAATGGCTGCAGCCGGAGATGGACGCCCTCGCCGACCCCGAGGCCTACCGCACGGATCCCGAGGCGGCCTGGCGCCGGGTCTCCGGACACAAGCGCCTGAAACCGCGCGAACTCTCCGTACTCCAGGGCGTGGCCGCGTGGCGCGAACGCACGGCGCAGAGCAGCGACCGGCCGCGCAAGTGGGTCCTGAGCGATGACCTGCTGCTGGAGATCGCCCGCCGGGCACCCGCAGGGAGCGCGCAACTGCGCGGACTGCGCGGTTTCCCCTCGGGCATGAACGACGATCGGGTGAAGGGCCTGCTGGAGGCGATTCGGGCAGGACGCGAACGTCCGCAGTCGGAATGGCCGGCATTGCCGAAGCAGAAGCCGCTGTCCGAGGCCGACGAGGTGCTCGCCGACATGGCCATGGCCCTGCTGCGCGAACTCGCCCGCCGGCAGGAGATCACGCCCGCGGCCATCGCCCAGCGCAAGGATGTTGTGGAACTGGTGCGCGGACGCCTGCAAGACAGCCGCCTCGGCAGCGGCTGGCGCCATCACGTGGCGGGTGCCGAGATCCAGCGCTGGCTGAACGGCGAAACCGCGTTGTCACGCGACCCCGCAAACGGACTCGAACTGAAATCCACGGCCGGATGAGGCCGTCGGCTTTCTCCCGCGGGACGGGAGGGGCGGACCACCCGCTCCCGCGCGCCCCTTTCTCAGGCGGCCTTGTAAACGCCGCGACGCGGCGACGTCAGACGACCCTGACGCTTGAGGTAGGCCAGCGTCTGGCTGATGTTGCGGGTATCCAGCCCGGCCTTCTCGGCCTCGGCCTTGATGTCCTTCACGCTCATTTCGGGCTGAGAGGCCACGATGTCGCACAGTTTCTGGCTGATGGAACCGCTGCCACCGCGGCGACCGCCACGCCCCGACGCGGCCTTGCGGCGCCCGCCGACGCGTCCGCCCAGTTCTTCAATCTGGCGGTCGATCTCACGCAGCTCCGCCTTGTGCCGGGCCACCATTTCGCGGCGTTTTTCCCTCAGCGCTTCGCGCTTTTCCTTGCGCTCGGCTTCCTTGCGTTCCTCTTCCTCGCGCTCGCGTTCGCGCGCCAGGGCATAAAGTTCCTCGGCCGAGAGTTCGGAGGCCTTCTTGTCATCCACGGTCATGCTTTTCTCCATTGTTCGTTTCGTTATCTGCCCGCTCCGGAGGACTTACATACCGGAGCGGGCCACAGGCACAAAATGTTGTGTTCGATCCATCTTTTGACAAATATGCCACGAAACCCGGCGCGAAACCAAAACATCGCATGAATCTCGACCCTGAAACCCGCGACCGCATTTGCCGACGCACGCGTTCCTTTTATATCGAGGCCACCGGCCACCCGGCGTCTTCCACCCCGGCGGTTCTTTTTGATCTGCGCGGCCGCGCCGCCGGTCAGTTCCGGGTCCACCGCGGACATGCAGCCATCCGTTTCAACCCCGAGGCTTTTGTACGCGACTGGAATACGCATTTCCCGGAAACCATTGCACACGAAGTCGCCCACGCCGCGGTGCATGTCCTTTATCGCGGACGCCGGGTCCGTCCGCACGGCGCGGAATGGCAGGCCATCATGCATCACCTGGGGGTGGCACCGCGGGTGCGGCATGCCACCCCGCTCACACCCGCACGCCGGCAACGAACCTATGCTTATATCTGCGACTGCACCCACCACGCGCTCAGTCCGCAACGACATGCCCTGATCCAAAAAAAGGGGTATCGCTACCAGTGCCGGCATTGCGGGGGCTGGCTGCGCCCGGCCGAATGACACACCGCCGGGCTCCGGAGGCGCACGGGAAGGTCTGTTATCATGCCTGCCCGGTTTCGCAGCCAATCCCGCAGCCGGCGTTCCGACCAGGACCTCGCAATCGCATGAAGAGCAAAGCCCTCGACGCCACCCACCCCAGCGCCGGCGAATCCTGGCGCCTGTTCCGCCGCATCTTCGAGTTCATCAAGCCCTACTGGCGCATGGGGATCGTGGCGATCATCTCGATGATCCTGGCCGCCGCCGGACAGGCCGCCTTCGCCTGGATCATCCAGCCGCTGGTGGATGGCACGTTCATCGAACAGGACCCCGACGCGCGCATCTGGGTCCCCCTGGGGCTGGTCGGGATCTTTTTCTTCTATGCGTTCACCACCTTTGCCGCGCAGTACACCGTGGCCTGGGTCGGACGCAAAGTGGTCAAGGACATCCGTCAGGCGGTATTCGATCAGTATCTGCGACTGCCGGCGGGGTTCTTTGATCGCCATTCCTCCGGCACCCTGCTGGCCAAGCTGACCTATAACGTCAATCAGATCAGTGCCGCGGCCTCCAAGGCCATCCTGATCCTGGTGAAGGACAGCTTCACCATCCTGTTCCTGCTGATGTACATGACCTGGCTCAGTGGCTGGCTGATGCTGATCGTGTTCGGACTGGCACCGGCGGTAGCCCTGGTGATCAAGGGGGCGAACAAGCGTTTTCGCAAGTTCAGCCGGCGCATGCAGCGTTCGGTGGGGGATTATGCCCAGGTTGCGGAGGACAGTATCCGCGGGCATTCGGAGGTCAAGATCTTTGGCGCCGAGGACTATGAATCCGACCGCTTTCGCAAGATCAATGACCGCCACCACCGCCAGTTCATGCGTTACAAGACGGTGGAGGCCGCCAGCCAGCCACTGTCACAGTTCGGTGCGGTCATCGCGCTCGCGATCATCGTTTATCTCGCCACCATGGACATGGTGATGGACACCATCACCCCCGGGGGCATGATTTCGTTCATCGCGGCCATGCTCCTGCTGCTTCCGCCGCTCAAGCGGGTGGTCAAGGTCAACTCGGAGATCCAGAAGGCGCTGGCCGCGGGCGAGAGCGTGTTCGAGGTCCTGGACACCACCCCGGAACCGGATCACGGCGAACGCCGACTGGAGCGGGCGGAGGGGCATATCGAGGTCGACCGTGTCTGGTTCCGCTATCCCCAGACCGAAGACTGGGTGCTGCGCGACATCTCGCTGGAGATCCGGCCCGGGCAGACCGTGGCCCTGGTCGGACGTTCCGGCAGCGGCAAGAGCACCCTGGCAAGTCTGGTCCCGCGCTTCTACGAACCCGAACATGGGCAGGTGCGCCTGGACGGCCATCCGGTGCGGGAATATCCACTGCGCGACCTGCGCGGGCAGATGGCGCTGGTCAGCCAGCAGGTGGTGCTGTTCAATGACACCGTGGCCAACAACATCGGCTACGGCCTGGCGCGCGAACCCTCCGCCGAGGAGCTGCACGAGGCTGCGCGCGCGGCCAACGCCCTGGAGTTCATCGACGACCTGCCCGACGGCTTCGACACCGTGGTGGGCGAGAACGGCGTGATGCTCTCCGGCGGGCAGCGGCAACGACTGGCAATCGCCCGCGCCCTGCTCAAGGACGCACCCATCCTGATCCTCGACGAGGCCACCTCGGCGCTGGACTCGGAGTCCGAGCAGAAGATCCAGGACGCCCTGGAACAGCTGATGCGCGGGCGCACGACCCTGGTGATCGCGCATCGCCTGTCCACGGTGGAGGACGCCGACCGCATCCTGGTGCTGGACGACGGCCGGGTGGTGGAATCCGGTACGCACAACGAGCTGATGGAGGCCGGCGGGCATTACGCCGCGCTGCAGAAGGGCCAGTTCGGCGAGGAGGAACAGGCCGGCCCCGAAGAGTGATCCTCCGGCGGTGACCGGAGAGGCTGCGATTCAAACGGATGCGCCCGGAGAGTGAGTTATCCGGCGGTTCCGGGGAGTGACCCGGGCCCTGTCGGTTCGCGTGCGAGCACGCTTCCACGGGCGGGGTGATGCGAACAGAAAGGTGGGAGCGTGCTCGCACGCGAACATGGCCGGTGGACGCGCTCGATCCGGCCATAACCGATCGGCAGGTTCTGTGCCAGAAAGCCAGGCGGCGCCCGCGCGGAATCAGACAGTCGCCACCGTCTCTTCCAGCACATCCAGGACCCGCGCCACGGCGCCGCGCCCGGAGGCCACCACATCCTGGCCGGCTACGGCCATGCGCCGCCCTAGTTCCAGGTCGTCGAACAGTTCGGCCAGAGCCGCGCCCAGCGCGTCGCCATCGGCGACCTCGATGCGGGCATCCACGGCATCCAGGGCGCGAGCGACGGCGGCGAAATTCGACACATCCGGACCGGTGAGCACCGGTCGCCCCAGGGCCGCCGGCTCCAGCAGGTTCTGTCCGCCCAGTGGCACCAGACTGCCACCGACGAAGGCCACGTCGGCCGCCGCGAGATAGAGCCCCATCTCGCCGAGGGTATCCCCCAGCAGCACGTCGGCCTCGCCCTCCGCGCGGCCGGGTGCGTCCGCCTGCAGCGAGCGTCGCGCCACCGACAGGCCTGCGTCTGTGGCCGCCCGGGCCACCGTATCGAAACGCTGCGGGTGGCGCGGCACCCAGATCAGCCGCGCGTCCGGGTGGCGCCTGCGCAAGGCGGCATGGGCCGCCAGCAAGGCCTCGTCCTCGCCCTCGCGGGTACTGACCGCCGCCCACACCGGCACCTCCGCGGACCACAGGGCGGCGCGCAGCGCCGCGCCCCCCTCGGCCCCCGCAGGCGGGTCGCGATCGAATTTCAGGTTGCCGCCCACCTCGACCCGCGACGGCGGCGCGCCGAGGATGCGAAAGCGCTCCGCCGCAGCGGCATCCTGCGCGAGGATCCGCCGCGGCACGCCCAGCACCTCGCCGATCAGTGGCTGCCGGCCCTGATAACGCCGGAACGCACGATCCGAGAGCCGGCCGCTGGCCAGCACCAGGGGCACCCCGGCGCGCTCGCAGGCCGCGAACAGATGCGGCCACAGCTCGGTCTCCACGATCACCCCGGCACGCGGTCGGGCGGCGGCCACGAAGCGCCGCACGGCCCCGGGGAGATCCAGCGGCAGGAAACGGTGGTGGACGTTCTCGATACCCGCCGCCGTGATCCGCGCCGCGCCCTCGGGCGTGGTGGTGGTCACCAGCACGGGCACTTCGGGGAAGCGCTCGCGCAGCCCCCGTATCAGCGGCAGGGCGGCCTCCACCTCGCCCACCGAGGCGGCATGCACCCACCACGCCCCCGACGGCGGCGCGGCACCCCGGCCCAACCATTCCAGGCGGCGCGCCGCCGGTACGTGGTTGCGCGCGGCACGCCGCCACAGGACCGCGCCCATGACCAGCCCCAACAGGCGCGACAGGACCGCGTAGCCGGCGCGCCGCATCAGGAGCGTTCCGTCTCCAGAAGCGCCGCCGCCTCCTGCAGGGAACGGATCCGGCGTGCCTGCGGATCCGCCTGCAGCGCGACCGTCTGTTCCGCATCCGGGGTCTCCGGGGCGAACAGCAACCGCGTGCCCACCCCGGCACGGCGCGCAGCCTCCAGGTCGGAGGGGCGGTCCCCGACGAGTACCGAATGCGCCAGATCCACGTCCAGCGCGTCCCGCGCCCGCAGCAGCATGCCCGGAGCGGGTTTGCGGTCCGGACAGTCGCGCCGCCAGGGCTCCAGCGCATCGCGCGGATGGTGCGGGCAGTGATAGACCGCATCCAGACGTCCGCCGCGTTCGGCAAACCGCGCCCGCATCCACTGCGTCAGCCGCTCGAAGTCGTCCTCGCCGTAGTACCCGCGACCGATTCCGGACTGGTTGGTGACCACCACCACGGGGTAGCCGGCGGCACCGGCCCGGGCCACCAGCTCGAAGATCCCGGGCATGAAATCGAAATCCTCGGATCGGTACACATAGGCGTGATCCACGTTGATCACGCCGTCACGGTCGAGGAACAGCGCCGGCCGGCTCACGGGGCCCCGTCGCCCTGCGCGCGGGCAACCAGGGCATCTTCCAGCACGGCGCACAACAGATGCCCGATGAGCCCGTGCACCTCCTGCACCCGCGCGGTCGCGGCGTCCGGCACCGCCAGCAGGTGGTCCACCGCGGGGCCGGCGGGCAGCCCCCGCGCGCCGGTCAGCGCGACCGTGGTCAGGCCCTGGCGCCCGGCGGCTTCCAGCGCGCGCAGCACATTGGGCGACTCGCCCGAGGTGGTGAAGCCGACCAGTACGTCGCCGGGACGCCCCAGCGCCTCGACCTGGCGCGCAAATACTTGCTCGTAACCGAAGTCGTTGGCGATGGCCGTCAGCACCGAGGTGTCGGTGGTCAGCGCAACCGCCGCCGCGCCCGGTCGCACCACGCGGTAACGGCACACGATCTCGGCCGCGATGTGCTGGGCATCCGCCGCACTGCCGCCGTTGCCCGCAAGCAGGATCTGGCCGCCGGCATCCAGGCTGGCCAGCCAGCGCCGCGCGACGGCCTCCACTTCCCCGAGGAATCCCGCATCCTCGGCCAGTTGTCCGAACAGCCGGCTGGCGGCCTGCAACTCTGCTGCGATCCCTTCCTGCACGCGTTCCTCACTTTCGGGGGCGACCCCGGAGACGGCCACCGGCGACGCCCCGTCCCGGCGGTCCCGAATGTACAATGCGCAACATTATCTACCCGACAGCCGACTTCGACCAACGATGACATCGCAACGCCGCGAACAAGCCTGGCATCCGGCCAACTGGGGACAGGCCCTGGCCACCGCCCTGCTGTGGCTGCTCGCCCGCCTGCCCTGGCGCTGGGCGATCCGCCTGGGCACCGGGCTGGGCCACCTGCTCTACTACCTGGCGCGGGACCGGCGCTACGTGGTGCGCCGCAACCTCGAGCTGTGTTTCCCGGACCTCGACCCGGAAGAACGCGAACGCTGGGTGCGCGCGAACTTCGGCTACACCGGTCGCGGGGTTGCCGAGGTGGCGCTGGGCTGGTTCGGCGGACCGGCGGTGGATCGCGTGCCGTGCCGCTTCCACGGGATGGAGCACCTGAAGGCGGCGCACGAGGCCGGTGACCCGGTGATCCTGCTGTCCGGGCATTTCTCCTGCATCGAGATGGCCGGTCGGCTGTTCGGCGCACAGGTACCGATGGCCGCGATCTACAAGCCCATGGACAAGAAACCGGTGCTGGAACGTGCCCTGCGTTACGGCCGCGAACGCAAGCTGGAGCGCGTGATCTCCAAGGACGACATCCGCGGGATCCTGCGCAAGCTGAAAAAGGGCGGGACCATCTGGTACGCCGGCGACCAGAACATGCGGCGCACCGAGCAGGTGTTCGCGCCGTTTTTCGGCATGCAGGCCTCCACGACCACCGGCCTGTCGCGGCTGGCACACATGGGCCGGGCGCGGGTGCTGCCGATGTTCTATTACGTAAACGACGCCGGCGACGGCTACGAGTTCGTGGTGGGGCCGCCGCTGGAGGACTACCCGAGCGAGGATCGCGCCCGCGACGCCGCCCGCATGAACGCGGTGCTGGAAGACGCGGTCCGGCACGCGCCGCAGCAGTATTTCTGGGCCCATCGACGGTTCAAGACCCAGCCCGAGGATGCACCCGACCCGTACCCGGGCCTGCGGACCAAGCATATCGGGCGCATGCCCTGGCAGAAGAACAAGAAAAAGAAGGCCCTGAAGAAAAAGCGCAAGAAGGCCGCCCGCGAACAGGGCCCGGACGATGCCTCCTGAGTACTCGGCCGACCGCCCGCTGATCGAGGCCCCGCCGGACGAGCTGTGCCTGCTGCGGCTGTCGGCCCTGGGTGACTGCACCCACGTCGTCCCGGTGGTACGCAGCCTTCAGGCCGCCTGGCCGCAGACCCGCATCACCTGGATCATCGGGCGGCTGGAACACCGGCTGCTGGAAGGACTGCCCGGGGTCGAATTCGTGGTCGTGGACAAGAACCGCGGCCGCCGCGCCTACGGCGACCTGCGCCGCGCCCTGCGCGGACGCCGCTTCGACGTGCTGCTGCAGATGCAGGTCTCGCTGCGCGCCAGCCTGCTGGGCCTGCAGGTTCCCGCGCGCCTGCGCCTGGGCTTCGACCGCCAGCGCGCGCGCGACTTCCAGTGGCTGTTCACCCGCCACCGCATCGTCCACCGCCCGCGCGAGCACGTGCTCGACGGCTTCTTCGGCTTCGCCGAGGCGCTGGGCGTGCGCGAACGCATCCTGCGCTGGGACATCCCGGTGCCGCGGGAGGCCCGGGCCCGGGCCGAACAGCACCTGCCCGCCGACCGACCCTGGCTCGCCATCAACCCGTGCTCCAGCGCGCGCTTTCGCAACTTCCGCAACTGGGCGCCCGAACGCTACGCGGCGGTCGCCGACCACGCCGCCGAACGCCACGGCATGGGCATCGTGCTGACCGGCGGCCCCACGCAGCTCGAGCGCGAATACGGCGAGGCCATCGCCGCGCAATGCCGCCATCCCGTCACCAACCTGGTCGGCCGGACCGACCTCAAGCAGCTGTTGGCCGTGCTCGAACGCGCGCAGGCCCTGGTCTCGCCCGACTCCGGCCCCGCCCACATGGCCAACGCGACGGGCACCCCGGTGATCGGCCTGTACGCCGGCTCGAATCCCGACCGCACCGGCCCCTATTGCAGCCGGCAATGGGTGGTCAACCAGTACCCCGAGGCCTGCCGGGCCGCGTTCGGCAAGCCGCCCGAAGACCTGCGCTGGGGCCGGCGCGTGCGTGACCCCGACGTGATGGAGCGCATCACGGTGGCCGAGGTAACCGAGCGCCTGGATGCCCTGCAGGCGAACCGTCCGAGCCAAATCTTGCCAAGCGCTTCCTGAGCCGACACCATTCAGGGATGTCGTTCGTAACGCGGAATATCGAGAACCTGCAGGTCCTCACCCACGCATACCTGCCCATGTGCCAGAAATACGGATGGCGCAGGGTCAACCCGGCTGGCTTGAAACGCATTGCCGTCTTCCCGAAGATCGGGATCCTTTTCAACCGGGTCAAGAAGAATGCCAACACCACCACGCTCGGAATCCTGACCGAACTCGAGACAGGTCGGACACCTCATCACAAGACCATAAAAAAAACCACGCCCATCCTCGGTTGCGAAAACCAGGCGCGCGCCCACCGAAATCTCGAAAAATACTCAATCATCACGGTCAAACGGAACCCGTATACCCGAGTCCTGTCCGCATTCCTCGAAAAGTTCCGCCACGAACGGTTCAGACACCGCCATGGTCAGTTTGACCTCACACCCGAGGGATTCGAATCCTTTTTGCGCTGGCTCGATGAAGGCGGCCTAACCAAAGACCCCCACTGGGACCTGCAAATCAAACTAATGGCACTCCCGCCAACCCTGTATGACACGGTCATCCGTTTCGAACATTTCGCGGACGATCTCCGACATCTACTTCAGGAACGCACCAACCAGCCCTTACCCTCTGCCCTGCATGCGACCTACGCCTCGGACAAGGACAAAGCCACGCGCGCGGCCTCACAGCTCAACGAATTCTATACAACCGAAGCCGTTCAGATCGTTCGCCGCATCTACCGGGTTGACTTTGACCAGCTGGAATACGACGACACCTCATTCCCATCTTCCTAAGGGGAGGCGGACCGCACGGATACACCGACAGCTATCTGCTTTTCAAACGGAAAAGTGAGTAAAAGTACAACGCGTACAGCGACGTTATCAGAGCCCGCCCCTCACTCTGCCCGATCCTTATATCGTTCATGAGCATTATCAAAAGCACCACGGTTGCACCAAACAGCCCCGCGAACAGCGCGGGAGAAATCACCGCCCGAAAGTACGACCGCACAACCCCCATGTAGAGCAACACGTGAAACGCCAGAAAAAGCGCCCCGCCAACCACACCGAAACTGGTCAGAATCTCCAGATATATGTTATGAAAGTGCCCGTAATCCAGACCCGCAGGATTCAGAATCATCGACCCGCTTCCACCTCCCCAACCGAATACGGGCCGATCCAGTATTGCCTCCAAGCCAACCAGCCACATCGCCACACGAGATCCGAAGGACCCCCCGATCTCGGCTGATGCCGACCAGTCCAGGTACAAAAATGCCTGAAGCGCTTCCCATTCTCTGCTGAAGCGCTCAACGAAATATTCCATATTACTAAAAACTACCGCCGCCAGAATCACCAGCGCGAGACCGGAAAGGAATATTGTGGCTTTATTCATTCCACCGACGGCACGGCTCGACAACCCATACAACAGCAGAACACCGAAACCAGCTGGAAATGCCAGCCAGGCGGTCCTTGAACCGGACGTGTACAACATCATCACGAGCCCCAGAAAGACCCCGGCACCAAGTATCCATTCCCAACCTCGCAGCCGCCCCTTCCGCTCGTAGAGGACCCACGAGAGCAAGCCCAGCATCAGCATACTGCTGAACATACCTAGATAATTCGGCGAATACCCCCAAACGGACCTGTCCCAGATCTCTCCATCCAGCAGCGCCCCTACATCACCATCCACCCCCACCCCAAAGAACAGGCCGACAACAAGGGTCACAAGGAACGGCTTGAGATGACCGGGGAAGCACCAGAGCCACCACCCCAGGAGGACAGACCACACACCCCCTACCCGAAGCCAATGATTCCAGTTGGGGTTTATCGAATCATCAAGCGCAGGGGCAAACTGGAGATAAACCAGGGAATGCAAAAGAATATAGCCTGTTATGCCGA
Organism: Thioalkalivibrio sp. ALE10; assembly: GCF_000381385.1. Taxonomy (NCBI): domain Bacteria; kingdom Pseudomonadati; phylum Pseudomonadota; class Gammaproteobacteria; order Chromatiales; family Ectothiorhodospiraceae; genus Thioalkalivibrio; species Thioalkalivibrio sp. ALE10. The sequence goes on along the minus strand of NZ_KB906450.1, from coordinate 385,753 downwards.
CAGCCAGCCAGAACACTGGCTCGCGTTTTATATCTGACCAGATACGCGGAAGAAGGAAAAGACTCCCGACTACCACCAGAAAGAGTCCCACATCGACAAGGGTAGTAGACCACGCCTGCGAGACCGCAAAAAGGTAGACCCCAAAGAAACCAACAACGATACCAACCCCATGAAACGACCGATAACGCCGCGCTTCCACGTCAGCCACCCTCAAGACTCACCCGCCGCAACGGAAGGGCGAAGCGCTCTGGCATACCGATACAGCTCGATATCATATGCACACATCTCGGAAACGCGATCACGAATCTCGGACGAATTTTTGATTTCCCGGGCGTACCGATCCGGAGCCGGGTTTCGCCGCTCGTGCGGGATCTTTATACGCGCGCCAACGAGGGCCTCAATCTGCTCCGCAAACAGCCTGATCTCATCCAGAAAGCCAACCCCATCAAGTTCATGAATGGCGGCCTTTGCCTGTTTCACTGCCGCTTCCGTCTCGTACACGCGATCAGCGCATCCCCCTGTGAGGTATCGAACATATGTCGTCGCCTGGGATCGGGCCTCAGGCGACGAAAGATAAGAATCGATATCCAGCGATGTACGCATGTGTGGGGTCGTCTTGAAGCGGTTATAGAGAAAATTCGAGATAAAACGATCCACCGGATCACGAAGACAGGTCAGGACCTGATATCCGGCTTTCTGCAAACTTCTGATGCCGCCTGTATACCACACATGCCCCGTGAGGTAGCGGGTCCCTGACTCGGCGGCGTAAAGTAGAAGATCCGAGCGCAGGCCCTGCATACGCTCCTCAAAACCAGGCGCGTTTATATCGTGGGTCCTTGCGGCGGCGTGTCGTGATTCGGCGGCCTTTACGTGATATCGCGACCCCCGATATCGGCGTCCCACCGCCTTCGCAATGGAACTCCCGCCGGTTTTGGGAATATGGAGAAAGACGATTGCCTGATCAGGAGAACGAAACATGGGACCCCACCTTGAGGAATCACGAATGACGGAGCGCGGACCGTAAAGGCGCCAGGGGCGAAGAACTGGTCCTAGCTCCAACAGGGTTGCACCCCGTTCTCCTGCAACTGATACGCGATCCTTGATCGCATGTCCGCCGGGCCCGGCCCCGATCGCGCGAGAATCCACCTGCGGTGGACAAAACGGACTTCCGCGGTGACCAACGACAGGCCGAGGACGAGGGCTGTATGGAAACGATGATTCCCATTGGGCACCTTAACCCAACGACCTTCGCGATCGACGGCGAGGCCGATTTCATCTGCGGCAAGGTTTGGCACATAACCACTGGCCTTCATACTTTGAAAAAGTGCGTGATATTGTCGGATATAAGCGTCGCCTTCCTCATCGGCCTTCCGCCTCGCTCGGTCGACACTGCGGCCCTTGTCGCGAAAATAGCGAACGAGGATTTCATGGCTGGCTTCAGGGTCAAACTGGTTATCGGCGAGCTCGCGGATAAGACGATAGCCGGGATGCTGGGTCACAGGGATGGTTCGCTGGTCCCAGTTCCCCGAACGAAGCATCTGGGGCTGCCCGAAACCGTTCAGACCAAAGCGAAGCTTGTCCCAGGGGCTACGACGGACGAATGATCGGGAGATATCCCGCGGATCGAGCGTAATCAGGAGCCGGCCGGTACTCACGATGAAACCGCCCGTCGGGACTTCAGGCGATCCCCGAGATAGTTTGGCAGGGCACGCGGCATGGCGCGAATCCAGGTAGCGCGACGGGGGACCTCGCGCCACTGCGTGGACAGACGCACCTGACTGTGCAGGGCGTACCGGATGTACTCCGCATAATGGCGTCGACGGGCCGAAGGTTTCAGATACGTCTGATGGTAGAGAAGGTCCGATTGCCAGTAGAGATACAGACCGCGAACGTTTCGCAGGCGCCGCTTCGAAGCCGTGCGTGTGAGCCCTCCTTCCTGAAATTCGACCTGCTGGAGAACCTCATTGATGAACCGGACCCGCCATCCCGCCGCAGAGAGCTGCTTCCACAGATAACTGGGGCGCACATGGTACTCACCGAGGATTTCGGGATACGGAAAATCACCAAGGACGTCCACGCGAAGGGCGTTTCGTTTTTCTCCGGTGACCCCGTACCGACCGATCATCTCCAGGTAATAACCATCGACGACGTCAGAGGGATAGGCGCTGCCGTGCAGGCGTCCCTCTCCGTCGCGGCAAAGGCCCTCGACACCCACAAAGCCCTCTCTCTCGTCCGGAGGGATCGCGCACCAGGCCTCATGCACCCGTGCCAGGCATTCCGGAAGCAGAATGTCGTCCGAGTCGAGCACCATCAGCAGTTCGCCATTCGCCAGCCCAACCGCCCGGTTGTGCGCGCGATGCTTGCCTCCGTTCGGCTGACGGTAGTACCGCACAGGAATGCCGGAATCTTCCGCCCATTCGTTCACCACCGTTTCAGTGTCGTCCTCGGACCCGTCATCGACCACCAGGATCTCGTAGTCCTGCAAGGTCTGCTCGCGTACACTGTCGAGCGCCCGGCGCAGGGTATGTGCACGGTTGTATGCCGGGATGAACACCGTGAAGGCGGGTGAATTTCGCATGAGCACAATACTACCAGAAGGCAAATGGCGCGCGCCCCGGCCAGATGCCTCCCTGCGCTACTGGTGGCGGGCACCAGCTACCCGATGAACGAATTCGCGACCGCCCCGGCCCCCATCGTGGAACGGCTTGAACGGCCAGCCGGCCAGGCCTGCATCTACGACGCCTCACGAATGGATCGCTGCGATCTTGCGCTGTTCGATCCCGTCTCCCCCGAACGACCGGGAGAGTGTTCCATGCTCGGGGACGGTCGCAGGCCGGTCCATCTCGTGCGCAGGGGTGGTCATGACTGGGTGCTACGGCACTACTGGCGCGGGGGGCTCATGGCGCATGTCCTTAGCGACCGGTACCTGAGAACGGGACTGGCCCGCAGCCGCCCCCTGCGGGAGTGGCGACTGTTGTGTACGTTGCATGAGCTCGGACTGGCGGTCCCGCGACCGGTGGCCGCCCGGGTCGAATTTCAAGGACCCTTCTGGAGGGGGGACCTGATCACGGAGTTGATACCCCATACCAGGACTCTTTTTGACGTAATCAAGAGCGAGGAGGACTCGCCCTCCACCTGGCACTCCGTGGGCCGCAGGATCGCGGCATTTCATCGCCACGGCGTCTGGCACGCGGACCTGAATGCACGCAACATACTGATCCAGAGAGGGAACAACGTCTGGCTCATCGACTGGGACAGAGGACGGCAAAATCCCGTCTGGAGCCTTTCGGGCAACCTGAAACGACTGGCGCGATCCCTGGAGAAATGGCCCGAAACCCGGGAACGGGCCCGAGAGGGCTGGACTCACCTGCTACAGGGTTACCACGAGGAAAGGAACCGCCATGGAGGATAAACGCCTGGCGGTTCTGGTCGCCTATACCGGAGACGGCGGCGTCGAAAAAATGATCAACCATCTGCTGCGCGGATTCGTGGATTCCGGCGTGACAGTGGATCTCCTGTTGCTCAAGGCGCGCGGGGGACACCTGAAGGGCATTCCCGAAGAAGTCAACGTCATCCGGATCAATGCGCTGACCTCCATTCTGGCACTGCCGGCGGTGGTCCGATACCTGCGTCGTGAACGCCCGGCAGCGCTTCTTGCCGCCAAGGATCGGGCCGGTCGCGTGGCGATCCTGGCACGAGCACTCGCCGGAGTGCCTGTACGTATCGTGCTGCGCATCGGGATGCACCTGTCCGGTTCTCTCCAGGGCAAGTCCCGGTGGCAGAAGCTGGCCCGTCATCTCCCCGTACGGTGGATATTCCCGCACGCGGACGCGATTGTGGCGGTAGCCCGTCCCGTTGCCGAGGACCTGGCCGAGATCGGCCGCCTGCCCCCCGAACGATTCCATGTCATTGCGAACCCCTCGATCCCGGCCGACCTGGAAACACTTGCACGTCAGCCCTTCGTGCATCCATGGCTGCCCCCTCGCCCTCGTGAGGTACCCGTGCTGGTCGCCGTTGGCCGTTTGAGGCCGCAAAAGGGTATGGACCTGCTGCTGAACGCCGTCGCCCGGGTACGGAAGAATCGGCAAGTCCGCCTCCTGGTAGCCGGCGATGGCCCGGATCGCAAACCACTGGAAGACGAAGCGAAGCAACTTGGAATCGATGACGTGGTGCAATTCACCGGCTTCGTGGAAAACCCCTACCCGCTCATGGGGGCTGCAGACGTGTTCGTGCTGCCCTCCCGTTTTGAAGGCTCCCCCAACGTCCTCGTCGAAGCGATGGCCCTGGGCACCCCGGTGGTAGCGACCGATTGCCCCAGCGGTCCCCGGGGCATCCTGCAAGATGGCCTTCTGGGCCCGCTGGTGCCGGTGGAGGACGTCATGGCCCTGGCCAGGGGGATCGAAGAAGCGATTGATCATCCCGCCCCGTCCGAGGACCTGCGCACTGCCGTGCGGCCATTCGAGGCGGAGCGAAGCAGTCGGGAATACCTGAGGGTACTGGACATCGAGCCGAGCTCACTCAACGCCCCGTGAACGGATACGCTTGACCGGAGACATCGCGGTTACAATACCGCCACCGATCCCTAGCAGCCCCGATCCATGCTGATTTCCTATCGCAAGAATTTCCTGTTCGTGCACATCGCCAAGACCGGCGGGACCAGTATCCGGGCGGCGCTGCGGCCGTATCGCTGGGGCGGCTGGTACAGCATCCCGCTGTGGGCGGCCAGCCAGGTCAGTCAGCTGACCCGGCCCCGGCACAAGCTGGGGCTGAAGTTTCCGCGCCACGCGAAGGCGATCGCGGCCAAGGAAATGCTGCCGGAGCCGGTCTACCGCGAGCTGTTCAAGTGCGCGATCGTGCGCAATCCCTGGGATCTGCAGGTCAGCTCCTGGCACCACATCCGGCGGGAGAAGCCGGAGGTCCTGGAAGGGGTCAAAACCTTCGGCGATTTCCTGCGGCTGAAGTTCGACCCCGAACGGCCGTATGACTACATGCTGGACACCTCGGCGGAGCTGCAGCACGAGTACATCGTCGATCTGCAGGGACGCGTGATCGTGGATTTCATCGGCCGCTACGAGAACCTGCACGAGGATTTCGCCACGATCTGTCAGCGCATCGGGATCCCGACGCCCGAGCTCCCGCATCTGCGCCGCGCCAGCGAACGCGACGACTACCGCAGCTACTACGACGACACCCTGGCGGAGATGGTGGCGCGGCATTACCGCCGCGACCTGGACCTGCTGGGCTACGAATTCGATGCCCCGACTTCCGCAAACCGGTGACCGCCCGGAGATCCCGGGCCTCGGGACCCTTGCGCTGGAGGACTGCCTCCACGAGTACCCGGGCAAGCGGCGGATCTATCGCGCCCGATTACCCGACGATCGGGCGGTAGTCGCCAAGTTCTATCTCGGGCGCATCGCGCAGTGGGCCGAATGGCGCCGTGGCACCCGCGGGGCACGCCGGCTGGAGGCGGCCGGCGTGCCGGCGCCGGCGCTGCACCACGCCGGCTACTGCCCGCAATACCGCGCGTGGCTGCTGGTTCTGGATCTGGTCGAGGCGGATACCCCCTGGCCACCGCCCGGCGGCGACCCCGGCCACGAGGCCCATGCCCGGCTGCTGGCCACCCTGGCCGAACACCACCGCGCCGGCGTCGTGCAGAACGATCTCAACTGGCTGAACTTCATCCCCCGCGACGGAAAGCTGTACGCGATCGACGGGGACCGGGTCCGGCGCCGCGCCGGGGCGCTGGCCCGCGGGCCCGCCCTGCGCCACCTCCAGCGGCTGTACGCCTCAAAGACCCGCGTGCCCGAGGCGCGCATCCGCGAGGGCTTCCGGCGCTACCACGAACTGCGCGGCTGGGACCCGAGCGAGGCCGAACTGGAGCGTTTCCTGCGCGCACTGCGCCACGCCCGCGTGCGCCATGCCCGCCGCGTTGCGCACCGCGCGGCACGCGGCTGGAAACACTACCCGCGCTTTCGCAGCGACGACCTCGGGATCATCCACGACCGGCGCAGCCTCACGCGCGAGCAGGCCGGCGAGATCGCCCGCCACCTGTACGCGACCGGCGAGCTGCCGGAGACCGTCGCCTCATCGGACACGCCCGAACTCTGCGCCCGGCGGATTGATGCACCCTGGCAGACCCTGCCCGCCCTGCTGCGCCCGGCCCTCACCCGCCGGACCGCGCGTCGGGTCTGGAGCCATGCGCTCACCCTCCGGCGGCTGGGGCTGGCGGCGCCACGGCCGGTGGCCGTGGTCGCCGCGGATCGCGGCATGATCTGGCTGGTCCAGGAAGCAATCGCGGACATGCACCCGCTGACGGACGGCGGCCCTCCGCCCGGTCCGGAAGCGGCCGAGACACTTTGGGCGGGTCTGCGAGACTACGGGATCCGGTTCCGCGGGCGGGACCCGCGCATGCTGGGCAGCGACGGCCAGGCGTTGTGGATCCTCGACCCGCTGCCGCTGGCCTTTGCCCGGCCGGGGGCGCGCGGTCTTCTGCGCGCCGCGCAGCGCGACCGGGAGTGGCTGCGGCAGGTCAGCGAGGCGCGCTGACCCGGCGCTGACGACGCGGGTGCGTCAGTCCAGACCCCAGCGACGCTCCTTGGCGTCGTTGGCCACGCGCCCGGGCCAGGCGATCACGTTCTGGATGCGCTGCATGTACGGCGGAATCACCTGCTTCCAGGCATCGTCCGGCCAGATCACGCTGCCCTCGGTCTTGCGGAAGACATCCGCCGAACCGATGTTGTGATGCGCCATCTCCGCCCAGGAGTCCAGCTGCGGGCGCTCGAACTCCAGCCCCAGGCGCTCCATCAGCTTCGGCAGCTGGTCCTCGGGGTCGTAGGCCAGCTTCTCGTAGTTCACCACGATGTGCGGCTCGTTGCGCAGCAGGCGGTACAGCCGCAGCGAACGGTGGGAATAGGAGAAGGTAGGGAGGTAGTTCTGCTGCTTGCGCTTGCGCAGCGACTGCGCCCGGCCACGCGGGTCGCGCAGCACGTGGATGGGCACCACGTCGATGTCGGGCGCGGCCATCAGCCGGCGCAGGCGCTGCACCGACTTGGAATTGTCGGTCACGAACGGCACCCCGCTGACCTCGGAGACCACCTCGAACAGCGTGCGGTTGTGCTCGTTGAAGCGCGCCGGGTCGCGCGCATGCACGTCCAGGGTCTCCAGATTGCAGCCCAGGCGCTCCTCCAGCCGGGCGTTGACCGCCGACCAGAACTCGCATGCCCAAAAGCTGGGCGCGCCGCAGGGGCAGGGATGCTTGCGCGCGTAATGCGCCAGGCGCCGGACCCCGCCCAGCGCGCGCACCTGGCTGTGCGCGTCCAGCAGGATGTCCAGCAGGGTCGAGCCGCTGCGGCCCATGCCCACGAGATAGAGTACTTTCATGTGTCGGTGTTGCCTCAGTAATGGCCCTGCCGGATCCGCTCCATCACCGCGCTGGTGGAGCAGCCGTCGACGAAGTCCAGCACCTCGACCCGGCCGCCGGCAGCGGTGACGGCATCATAACCCGCGATGTCTTCCGGCCTGTAGTCGCCACCCTTCACCAGCACGTCGGGCAGCACCTCGCCGATCAGCTCCGCCGGGGTGTCCTCGGCGAACGGCACCACCCAGTCCACTGCCGCCAGCCCGGCCAGCACGGCCATGCGGCCCTCCAGCGGGGTCACCGGTCGTCCGGCACCTTTCAGGCGCTGTACCGAGGCGTCGTCGTTGACCGCGACCACCAGCCGGTCGCCGCGTGCCCGGGCCTGCTCCAGATAGGCCACGTGCCCGGCATGCAGCAGGTCGAAGCAGCCGTTGGTCATCACGATGCGCTCGCCGGCGGCCCGCGCGCGCTCCAGCACGGCCATCAGCCCGGCGCGGGACAGGACGCCGCGATCGGCGCCCTCCGGCTCGTGCCGCGCCGCGCGCAGTTCGTCCGGCGATACCGTCGCGGTGCCCAGCTTGCCGACCACGATCCCGGCGGCGAGGTTGGCCAGATGCATCGCATCCTCCAGCGTCTCGCCGGCCGCCACCGCGGCCGCCAGCGTCGCGATCACCGTGTCGCCGGCACCGGTCACGTCGAACACCTCGCGTGCCCTGGCCGGCTGATGCACCGGCGGCCGGTCGGGACGGAACAGGGTCATGCCTTCCGCGCCGCGGGTGACCAGCAACGCCTCGATGCCGTGCTCGCGGAGCAGATCGGTGGCTGCGTGCTCCAGCGCCGCCGTGTCCGGACAGGGACCGGCCACGGCCTCCAGTTCCGCGAGATTGGGCGTGACCAGACTGGCGCCGCGGTAGGCGGAGAAATCGGTGCCCTTGGGGTCCACCAAGACCGGACGGCCGGCGGCCCGCGCCGCGCGGATCAGCGGCTGCGGGTCACGCAGCGCACCCTTGGCGTAGTCGGACAGCACCACCACCTGACAGTCGCGCAGCAACGGTTCGAAATCCGCCAGCAGGTCACCGGCCGTCGCCCCGGGGAAACCGTCCTCGAAATCCAGCCGGATCAGCTGCTGATGGCGACTGATGACCCGCAGCTTGGTGATGGTCGCGGCCCCCGACCGGCGGCGGAACTGGCAGCGCACGCCGGCCTCCTCCAGCAAGGCGGACAGATCGGCCGCGGCGGTGTCGTCACCGGTCACCCCCACCAGTTCGGGACACCCGCCCAGCGCGGCCAGGTTCAGGGCGACGTTGCCGGCCCCGCCCGGACGCTGCTCGATGTCGCGCACGTGCACCACGGGCACCGGGGCCTCCGGCGAGATGCGATCGGTCGCGCCGTGCCAGTAGCGATCCAGCATCAGGTCGCCGGCGACCAGCACGCGGGCCTGGTCCAGGGGAGGCAGGGTCATGGTCATGCGCTCGCGCCCGGGTTCCGTCGAGCGACAGTCCCGGGGCGCGAAATCAGTCGGCGGCGTCTTCGAGGATGTAGATCGTGCCGCAGTAGGGACACTGGTAGCGCCCGTCCTCGGTCTCGTCGATCGGGATGAACACCCGCGGATGCGAGGCCCACAGCGCGGCCTGCGGCATCGGGCAGTGCAGCGGCAGGTCCGCGCGCGTCACCCGCACGGAGGTCTCCGCGTTGGCGGTCTCGTACTGATCCTGATGTTTGGCGGTTTCGGGATTCACCATGGTCGGGTTCTCGCTCCGGGTCGGGGTCGCGCCGTTCAGACGTAGGTCAGCCAGTCCTGGTGCCGGGTGTCCCGGCCATGGACCACATCGAAATAACGCGACTGCAGCAGTTCGGTGATGGGACCGCGGCTGCCGGAGCCGATCGGCCGGTCGTCCACCTCGCGAATCGGGGTAACCTCGGCCGCGGTTCCGGTAAAGAAGGCCTCGTCGGCGATGTAGACCTCGTCGCGGGTGATGCGCTTCTCCACCACGCGGAAGCCTTCCTCGGCCGCCAGCTCGAGCACCGTGCGCCGGGTGATGCCGTCCAGCGCCGAGGTCAGGTCGGGGGTATAGATCACCCCGTCGCGGATGATGAAGATGTTCTCGCCACTGCCCTCGGCGACGTAGCCCTCGGTATCCAGCAGCATGGCCTCGTCGTAGCCACAGCGGGTGGCTTCCTGCAGGGCCATCATCGAGTTCATGTAGTTGCCGTTGGCCTTGGCCTTGCACATGGTCACGTTCACGTGGTGCCGGCTGAACGACGAGGTACGGATGCGGATGCCGTTCTCGATGCCGTCATCGCCGAGATAGCTGCCCCAACTCCAGGCCGCCACCATCACGTGCACCTCGAGGTTGTCGGCGCGCAGGCCCATGCCCTCGGAACCGAAGAAGGCCATCGGCCGCAGATAGGCGCTCTCGAGGTTGTTCTCGGTGATCGCCGCCTGCTGCGCGCGGTTCAGGCGCTCGGCGGTGAACGGCAGGGTCATGCCCAGGATCCGGGCGGAGTTGAACAGCCGCCGGGTGTGCTCCTCGAGGCGGAAGATGGCCGGTCCGTGATCGGTGGGATAGGCCCGCACGCCCTCGAACACCCCCATGCCGTAATGCAGGGTATGGGTCAGCACATGGGTCTTCGCATCCCGCCAGGGCACCATCTCGCCATCCAGCCAGATCACCCCGTCCCGGTCGGCCATCGACATCGCTTGTGTCCTCTGTTTCGTGTTGTTTCGTCGGGTCAGGCCCCGGAATCGACCTCGGATTCGCCCCCGGATTCGATATCGGGGCCGGCGTCGCCGAACACGCTCTCCCAGGCACGCATCACCCGCTCGCGCACCGCTTCCAGCTCCGCATCCGGCTGTTCCACGCGGGCGTCGCGCCCGGCCAGAGTCAAACGATGGATGCGGTTGCGCAGGTCGCGATAGGCATCGGCCAGTTCGCTGCTGAATCCGGCGTCGATCACCCCGCTGGCGCCCAGGGCCTCCAGGGTGCGGATCTTGTCCGGGTACTCGCAGACCGACGGATGCTCGTGCGCGGCAACCAGAACCCAGTATTGAACCATGAATTCGATGTCGGTGATACCGCCACGATCCCGCTTGAGGTGGAAGCCCTGACCCGGTTTCGACGCGTGCTCGGTCAGCATGCGCCGGCGCATCTCCACCACCTCGCGACGCAGCTCATCGGCATCGCGCGGGCGGGTCAGCACCTCGCGGCGCAGGGCGGCGAAGTCCTCGCCCAGCAGACGATCCCCGGCGACGAAACGCGCGCGCACCAGCGCCTGGTGCTCCCAGGTCCAGGCCGACTCGTCCTGATAGCGACGGAACGCCTCCAGCCCGGAAACCAGCAAACCGGCCGTACCCGAGGGGCGCAGCCGCGTGTCTACTTCGTACAGCCGCCCCGAGGCGGTGAACGCCCCCAGCAGGTGCACCACCCGCTGGGCGACCCGGGCGAAGAACTCGCTGTTGTCGATCACCTTCGGCCCGGCGGTGCGCGCGCTGGCGCTGTCGTCGCTGTCGTGCAGGAACACCACGTCGAGATCCGAACCGTAGCCCAGTTCGAAGCCGCCCAGCTTGCCGTAACCGATAACCGCGAAACGCGCCGGACGGCAGGCGCTGGCATCCTCGCCACACTGCGGCGCGCCGAAACGCTCCACCATGTGTTCCCAGGCCAGATGCAGCACCTGTTCCAGCAGCACCTCCGCCAGCCAGGTCAGATGGTCCGAGACCTTCATCAGGGGCAGGTAGCCGGTGATGTCGGCGGCCGCCACGCGCAGGGTCTGCACCTGTTTGAACTGCCGCAGGCGGTCCAGCATCTGCTCGTGGTCCTGCCCCGGGAAGCGCGCCAGCTCGTCTTCCAGTTCCGCCTGCAGGCCCTCGCGGTCGGGCGGGGCATACAGCGCGCGCGGATCCAGCAACTCGTCCAGCAGCAGCGGGTGCCGGGTCAGCTGGTCGCCGATCCACGGGCTCGCACCCACCAGACGCACCAGCTGTGACAGTGCCAGCGGGTTTTCCACCAGCAGCGACAGATACACCGAGCGCCGCGCGATGGTGCGGATCAGCTGCAGCGCCCGCGGCAGGACATCGTCGGGGGCATCCTGCTCGCCGATGGCCCCCAGCAACAGCGGCATCAGGCGGTCGAGGCGCTGGCGCCCGGTGGTGCTCATCGCGCGCACCCCGGGGCTTTCGCGCAGATCATGGATGCCGGCGAAGGCCGACCCGGGATCGTTGAAGCCGAGTCCGGCCAGCGCCTCACGGGCTTCCTCCTCGTTCAGGGTGCCCATCCACAGGCGCTGGATCTGCTGCTCGCGATCGGCCTCCGGCGAGTCCTCCATGCTTTCTTCGCCGGCACGCTGCGGGGCGACGAAGACCTGATCGAAATGGGCATGGACCCGGTGCTGTTCGCGTACCAGGGCGGCCTCGAAACTGCCCTCGTCCTCGAACCCCATGGCCAGCGCCAGGCGCGCGCGGTCATCGCCCTCGCGCGGCAGGCGGTGGGTCTGCTGGTCGTTGAGCATCTGCAGGCGGTTTTCCACCCGCCGCAGGAAGCGATAGCCGCGTTCCAGCTGCTCCACCACGTAGCCCGGCAGCAGCTCGCGCTCGCCCAGCACCCGCAGCACGCCCAGCAGGTCGCCCCGCTGCAGGGCCTGGTCGCGCCCGCCGCGGATCAACTGGAAGGCCTGGCCGATGAACTCGATCTCGCGGATGCCGCCCTCGCCGTGCTTCACGTCCTCGAACCGGCCCTTGCGCGCGGATTCGTCGTTGATCATCTGCTTGAGCTGGCGCAGGTTGGCCAGCGAGCCGTAATCCAGGTAGCGGCGATAGATGAACGGCCGCAGCCGACGCATCAGGCGTGCCCCGGCCTCGCCGTCGCCGGCAATCACCCGCGCCTTGATCAGCGCGTAGCGCTCCCACTCGCGGCCGTGGGCCTGGTAGTAGTCCTCCATCGCGTCGAAATGCATCACCAGCGGCCCGCTGTCGCCGAACGGCCGCAGGCGCATGTCCACGCGATAACAGAAGCCGTCCGCCGTCACCTCCGACAGCGCGGCGATCAGCGCCCGGCCGAGTCGCTGGAAATAGGTCGGGTTGTCCAGCGGCTTCGCGCCGTCGGTCTCGCCGTTGTCCTCGAAGGCAAAGATCAGGTCGATGTCCGAGGAGAAATTGAGCTCGCCGCCGCCCAGCTTGCCCAGCCCCAGCACCACCAGCGACTGCGGCGAACCGTCCTCGGCGCTGCGTGGCTGGCCGTGGCGCGCGCGGTACCGCGCATCCAGCCATCCCAGCGCCGCGCCGATCAGGCCGTCCGCCAGGCGGCTGAGGTCGTGCATCACCTCTTCCAGATCCGCCGCGCCGGCCAGATCCCGCCAGCCGATCCGCAGCAGCTCGCGGTGGCGCGTCTCGCGCAGGGCCCGGCGCAGGCCCTCCTCGTCCTCCGCGGCGTCCACCCGGGCCTGCAGGGCGGCATGAAAGTCCGCGTCGGTGCAGGCCGGCATGCGGCCCTCGGCATCCAGCGCCTCCAGCAGGTAGGCCGGATGGCGCCGCACCGTCTGCGCCAGGTAGTGGCTGAAGGCCAGCGGCCGGTGCTCGGCGGGGGGCGAGTCCGGCGCTATGCCTTCCGCGGGTTCCAACTCCTCCCACAGGCGCCGGATCTCGTCCTCCAGCGCGGCGGGCAGCGGGGCGGGGGTCTGCGGCAGTGGCTTGTCCATGGGTCTCAGATTAGGGAAACACCGATCGATGTGCACGTCCGGGTCGGGCCGCCGCGAGAAACAATCCGGATGATGGGACTTGACCACGGAAGCTAATACAAATAACAATCGTTCTCGCTTTTATGGCGAATCAACTACAGGAACCAACCGTCTCGAGGACCAACAGCCATGCGTACCCGCCCCCTGAACTGGATCATCGGTGCCGCCGCCACGGTGGCCATCACTCTGCCGCTTGCTGGCTGTGGCCCCGACGCCGATAACGGTGCCGCGGACGCCGGAGAGGTGAACCTCTATTCCGCACGTCAGGAACAGCTCATCCAGCCGTTGCTGGAACGCTTCACGGACGAGACCGGGATCGAGGTCAACCTGGTGACCGGCGGTGCCGACGCCCTGCTTCAGCGGCTGCGCCAGGAGGGCCGCAATTCGCCCGCCGACGTCTTCATCACCGTGGATGCCGGCCGCCTGCACCAGGCTCATTCGGCCGGGGTTCTCCAGGGCATCGAGAGCACGACCCTCGAGAACAACGTCCCCGAGCGCTACCGCGACCCGGATGGCGAGTGGTTCGGGCTGTCCATGCGCGCCCGCCCGATCATGTACCACACCGACCGGGTCGACCCGTCCGAACTGTCGACCTACGAGGCCCTGACCGACGAGCAGTGGGAAGGCCGGATCTGCATCCGCTCCTCCGACAATATCTACAACCAGTCGCTGGTCGCCTCCATGCTCGCCACCGAGGGCGAGGATGCAGCCCAGCAGTGGGTCAACGGCATCGTGGCCAACATGGCCCGGCGCCCGCAGGGGGGTGACCGGGACCAGATCCGCGCGGTGGCCGACGGGGTGTGCGATATCGCCATCGCCAACACCTATTACCTGGGCATCATGCTGGAAGGTGAAGGCCGTGACCGGGAGGTGGCCGAGCAGATCGGGGTCTTCTGGCCCAATCAGAACGACCGCGGCACGCACGTGAACATCTCCGGCGCCGGGGTCACCGCCCACGCGCCCAATCAGGAGAACGCGGCGCGGCTGATCGAGTACCTGACCTCCGAATCCGCCCAGGAGTGGTACGCCGAGGCCAACCAGGAATATCCGATCCGCGACGACGTTCCCGCCAGCGACATCCTCGCCGGCTTCGGTGATTTCGTCTCCGACGACATCGACCTGTACCTGCTGGGCGAGAACAACGCCGAGGCGGTGCGTATCCTCGACCGGGGTGGCTGGCGCTGATCCCGCCTGACCCGGAGACCCCCGCAGCGCCCCGGCCACCCCGTGGTCGGGGCGCTTGCGTGTGGGCCCCCGGAGCGCAGCAGTGGCCGTACTCCCCGCGGTCTGCGGGGTCACCCATGGAATTCGAAACAAGAACCTTTACTATTTGCACTCCATGACCCAAGCCACCACCAGCACCGGGGCCCGCATGCCCGCCTTCCGCCGCCCGCGGCTGCCGCTCAGCCCGTGGTCGCTGGTGGCGGTGGTCACCGCGCTGGTCCTCGCCCTGCCGGTGCTGGTGATTTTCGGACACGTGTTCATCCCCGCCGGGGAAGTCTGGGAACACCTGCGCCAGACGGTGCTGGCCGACTACGTCACCAACTCCCTGGTGCTGCTGGTCGGGGTCGGGATCGGCGTACTGCTGATCGGCGTGCCGGTAGCCTGGCTGATCAGCATGTGCGAGTTTCCGGGCCGCTCGGTCTTCCAGTGGGCGCTGATGCTGCCGCTGGCGATGCCCGCCTACATCATCGCCTACACCTACACCGGCATGCTCGACTTTTCCGGGCCGGTGCAGGGGCTGATCCGCGAGCTCACGGGGCTGGGCTACGGTGAGTACTGGTTCCCCGAGATCCGCTCGTTGGGCGGCGCCATGGTCATGCTGCTGCTGGTGCTCTACCCCTACGTCTACCTGCTCAGCCGGGCGGCCTTCCTGGAACAGTCGGTCTGCGTGCTGGAGGTCTCGCGCACGCTGGGCGCCGGCCCCTGGGAGGGCTTTCGCCGGGTCGCACTGCCCCTGGCCCGTCCGGCGATCATCGCCGGGCTGACCCTGGCACTGATGGAGGTACTGGCCGACTACGGCACCGTGGCCTATTTCGGTGTCAGCACCTTCACCACCGGCATCTTCCGCACCTGGTACGGCCTCGGCGATCCGGCCGCGGCCGCCCAGCTGGCGGCCGTGCTGCTGAGTTTTGTCTTCATACTGATCTTGCTGGAGCGCTGGTCGCGCGCGAAGGCCCGCTTCCATCACACCAGCCGGCGTTATTCCACGCTGCCGCGCTATCGCCTGCGCGGCTGGAAGGCGACCGGGGCGTTTCTGGCCTGCCTGCTGCCGATCCTGTTCGGCTTCCTGATCCCGACGGCGCAGCTGGCCCTGTGGGCGGTACAGACCACCGATCAGTGGATGAATCCGCGGTTCTACGGTCTGGTGTTCAATACCTTCTGGCTGGCGACCGCCGCCGCGATCATCGCCGTCGGTCTCGCGCTGGTGCTCGCCTACGCCCAGCGCATGGAGGGAGGACGGATCACCCGCGTGGCGGTGCGCATCGCCGGCATGGGCTACGCGGTACCGGGCACGGTGATCGCCATCGGCATCATGATCCCGTTCGCGACCTTCGATAACGCACTGGACAGCTTCATGCGCGACACCTTCGGCGTCAGCACCGGACTGCTGCTGTCGGGCACGGTGTTCGCGCTGCTGTTTGCCTACGCCGTGCGCTTCCTCGCGGTGTCGCTGCAGACCGTCGAGGCCGGACTGGGCAAGATCCAGCCGAGCATGGACGACGCCGCGCGCTCGCTCGGCCTGCATCCGCTCAAGACCCTGTGGCGGGTGCACATGCCGATCATGCGCGGCACCCTGCTGACCGCCCTGCTGCTGGTGTTCGTCGATGTCCTCAAGGAACTGCCGGCCACGCTGATCCTGCGGCCGTTCGACTTCAACACCCTGGCGGTGCGCGCCTTCGAACTGGCCGGGGACGAGCGCCTGCGGGAGTCGTCCAGCGCCGCCCTCGCCATCGTGCTGGTGGGGCTGGTTCCGGTTATCCTCCTGTCGATGACCATCGGGCGCTCGCGCCCCGGCCAGGGTGCCGAAACCGCGCAGGCCACCACCGACGACCCCGACCGCCGCCCGCGTTCGCGGCCGCTGGCGATGCCCGCGGGCACGGCCGCGAACCCGCGCGCCGACGACCCACAGGAACGCTGATGCAGGTACCCCATACGCCGCTTCTGGATCTCGACCACGTCGACATCGGCTACGACGGCCAGCCGGTCGTCCACGACGCCTCGCTGCAGCTCCCGGAGGGCCAGATCGGCTGCCTGCTGGGCCCCTCCGGCTGCGGCAAGACCACCCTGCTGCGTGCGATCGCCGGCTTCGAGCCGGTGATGCGCGGCGAGGTCCGCCTGAACGGTCAGGCCATGAGTCACCCGGGGTTCACCCTGCCCCCGGAAAAACGCGGTGTGGGCATGGTGTTCCAGGATTTTGCCCTGTTCCCGCACCTGTCGGTGGGCGACAACCTGCGCTTCGGCATCCGCCACTGGAGCCGCGAAGCCCAGGACGAGCGGGTCCGGCAGCTGCTGCGGCTGGTCGGCCTGATCGGCTATGAACCGGGTTACCCGCACGCCCTGTCGGGCGGGCAGCAGCAGCGCGTGGCGCTGGCCCGCGCGCTGGCGCCGCGGCCGGGCCTGCTGCTGCTGGACGAGCCGTTTTCCAGCATGGACGTCGAGCTGCGCGGCGAACTGGCGCGCGAGGTGCGCGAAATCCTGCGCGCGGAGAACACCACCGCGGTCCTGGTGACCCACGATCAGAACGAAGCATTCGCCTTCGCCGACCGTATTGCGGTGATCCACGAAGGCCGCATCGCCCAGCTCGACAGCGCCTACAACCTCTACCACCGCCCGGCCAACCGCTTCGTCGCGGATTTCATCGGCGAGGGCACCCTGATCCCCGGCATGGTGGAGCCCGGCAATCAGGTCGACACTGCCCTGGGCCACCTGCAGGGCCCGCTGTCGGAGGCGCTGCCCCCGGGGACCGCAGTGGACGTGCTGGTTCGCCCGGACGACATCGCCATCGACAACGAGAACGGGGAGGTCCGCACCGAGGTGCTGGACAAGGCCTTCCGCGGCGCGGATTTCCTCTACACTCTGCGCCTGCCCGACGGCCTCAGCGTGCAGTGCATGGCACCGTCCCACGACAACTTCGTGATCGGGGAGCATGTCCGCCTGCGCCTGGATTTCTCCCATCTGGTGGTATTCTCGCGGGAAAGCGGCGTCGACTGCCCGAGCGGCTGACCCTCGCAGGAAACGAGCGAGCGCGGAACCCGCAGCCCGCGTCCGGACTCGGAAGAGAGACCCGTCAGGCCTGTCGACACCCATTCGGCCCTTCCGCCGTGATCGCGTGACCCGCCATCGATGACTTCCATCCCCGTTCCCGCCCGGTTGTGCCGTCCCTGCCTCGCGGCCCTGCTCGCGCTGCAGCTCCTGCTGGCCGCACCGGCGGCGGGGGACGAACGTCCACGCCTGGCGCTGGAGGGCGGCACTGCCGAACAGCGCGACAACATCGAGGCGACCCTCAACATCGCGCGCCAGCGCTGCGAGCTGCCCGAATTCCGCGAAAGCCGGGTGCTGCGCGACGCCGAAAGCCGCGCCCGCGACGCCCTGCGCGCCATCGGTTACTACCATCCGGAGCTGGAACTGTCGCTGGACCGCGATGCCGGCCCCTGCTGGACCCTGAACCTGGACTTCGACCCCGGCCCGCCGACCACGGTGGAGTGGCTGGACCTGCAGGTGACCGGCGAGGGCCGCATGGACCCCGCATTCGAGGCCATCCTGATGCAGACACGGATCGCCATCGGTGACGTACTGCGCCATGACCGCTACGAAGCCCTGCGCTCGCGCTTCACCCGGGTGGCGGCCGAACGCGGTTATTTCGATGCCGAGCTCACCATGCGCCGCCTGGAGGTGGACACCGAAGAGCGTACCGCGTCCATCCGGCTGCACATGGACACCGGACCGCGCTACCAGCTGGGCGAGATCCGCATCGAGCAGGACATCCTGCGCGGGCGTTTCATGCAGCGTCTGCTGCCGTTCGAACCCGGGGAGCCCTATGCCTCGGCGCGGATCATTGAACTGCAGCGCAATCTCAACAACAGCGGCTATTTCGAATCGGTGCGCGTACGCCCGCTGCGTGACGAGGCCGAGGAGCGCCGGGTACCGGTGATGGTCGAACTGGAACCGCGCAACCGCCTGGCCTTCGAGGCCGGCATCGGCTACTCCACCGACATCGGCCCGCGCACGCGCTTCGGCATGGAAAACCGCTACGCCAACCGCCGCGGTCACCGCTATACCGGCGAGGTGGAGGCCTCGCCCGTGCGTTCCGGCGTGGCCTTCAACTACGAGATCCCGCTGCGCGACCCGCTGCGCGAACGCCTGAACCTGTTCACCTCCTGGCGCACCGAGGACACCAGCACCCAGCAGTTCGACCGCTTCCAGCTGGGCACCAGCCGTGTACTGCAGCGCGAGTCCGGCTGGCAGACCACCGAGATGGTGCGCTACGAATACGAGGACTACACCGTCGGGGACCAGACCGACACCTCCCGACTGCTGATCCCCTCCTACCGCGTCAGCCGGACCGAGGCCGACGACCCGATGACCCCGCGCCGGGGCTACCGCCTGGAGGGTACGGTCCAGGGGGCCGCGGAGGAACTCCTCTCCACCACCAGCTTCGCCCAGGTGCGCGGCAACGCCCGCTACATCCGCGGTCTGGGACCGGGACGCGCACTGCTGCGCGCCGATGTCGGCTATACCGAGGTCGATTCGGTACGCGAGCTGCCCAGTTCCCTGCGCTTCTACGCCGGCGGCGACGGCTCCATCCGCGGCTATGGCTACCAGCGGCTGGGGCCGAAGAACGAGGACGGCGACGTGATCGGCGGGCGGCACCGCCTGGTAGGCAGCGCCGAATACGAGATCCCGGTGTTCGGGGACTGGAGCGCCGCGGTCTTCGTGGACGCCGGCAACGCCTTCGACGACTTCTCCGACTTCGACACGGTCTACGGCGCGGGGGGCGGCGTACGCTGGCGCTCGCCGGTCGGTCCGATCCGCCTGGACATCGCCCACGGACCGGATTCGGACGACGATTTTCGCATCCACTTTTCCATGGGGCCGGACCTTTGAGCCGCTGGCTGCGCATCGGCGCCCGCGCGACCGGCATACTGGTCCTCCTGCTGCTCGGCGTGCTCGCCGGCCTCGCCGCCCTGCTGTCCAGCGAATCCGGGACGCGCTGGCTGGCCGAACAGGCCGAACGCCACGCCCCGGTAGATCTGAGCATCGCGGAAGTGGAGGGTACGCTGTTCCGGGGGTTCGCCGTGCGCGGGCTCTCGCTCGAACTGCCGGAAGGACCCTCGATCGCGGTCGACGAGGCACGGGTGGCGCTGGACCCGGCGGGACTGCTCGCCCTCGATCTGCGCCTCGGCGAACTCGGTGCGCGCGGGGTGCGGGTGGATCTGCCCGAGACACGGGATGACGAGGCGGACGCACCCGGGGAACTCCCCCTGCCCCTGGAACTGCCCGACCGCATCCGGATCCCGCTGCTGGGCGTCCACCTCGACCGGGTGCATCTGACCGACTTCCGGGTCACGCGCGCCGGCGAGGAACTGTTTGCGATGACACGCATGCAGGCGCGACTGAGCGCGCGCGGCACCCGCTTCCACCTCCACCACCTGGACCTGGCCCTGCCGGAACCGGAACTCGAACTGAGCCTGCATGCCCGGCTGCGGGCCCGCGGCGACTATCCGCTGGAGGCCGGAGGCCGGTGGTTACTGCGGCTCCCCGATGCAGCCGGCGAACTGCTGGAGCGTGACGACGCCCGGGGCTCGCTGACGCTCGAGGGCGAACTGCTGCAAAGCCTGCACCTCGACCACGTGGTCGAGGCCGGCCCGCGGATGGAGACCCGCGCGACCCTCCACCGCGCCCTCGCGGATCCGATGCTGGAGCTGGAGCATGCGTGGGAAGCCTTCGAGCTGGTGCCGGATCCCGAGACCCGGCTGGCCATCGATGCCGGCCGGCTGCGTGCCAGCGCCACGCCGGACGAATGGGACCTGGATCTGACCGCCGGCGCGCGCATGAAACCCTGGCCCGCACTGGACCTGCTGCTCGCGGCGCACGGCGACCTGGAATCCGCCCGCCTGGAGACCCTGGCTCTGCGCTCCGCGGCGGGGAACCTCACTGTCAGGGGCGACGCGGGGTTCGCCGATGACCTCACCTGGGACCTCGGTCTGGACCTCGACGCGCTCGACCTCGCGGCGCTGGAAACGGCACTGGACGACATGCCGGAGCTGGATGCCGGAATCCGGCGCCTGAGCGCGACCAGCCGGGGACGCCTGCCACCGGGGGCGGAGAACCCGCTGGCCGCGCTGGAGGCCGCGGTCACCCTCACCGAACTGGACGGCCATTTCGAAGACCAGCCACTGTCCGGCGAACTCGACCTGCAGCTGGCCGAAGGCCGGGCCCGCTTCGAGCGGGGACGTTTCACGCTGGGCGATGCCCGCCTGACGCTGCAGGGTCATCTCGAAGGGCTCCAGGCCGCCGCCGACGACCCCGACACCCGCTGGCCATTCGACCTACAACTCGAGCTGGAAGACGTCGACGCCTCCGCCTTTCGGGCCGGGGCCGACGCCCGCCTCGAACAACTGAGGCTGGCGCTGGACGGTGCACTGAACCCGGCCGAAGCCGACTTCGACGCCAGCCTCGAGATCGCGGCACTGGATGCCACCATGCAGGACATCGGCGTACGCGGCGACGGCCGCATCGACCTCGACGCCGGCCGTGCCCGTATCCGTGCCCTGAACCTGCACAGCGACCCCGGGGCGCGACTCGCCCTGAGCGGTGAAGTCGGCTACGCCGAGGGACTCGACTGGGCGCTGCAGCTGGCGGCACGGGACCTCGACCCGGGCCTGGCCGCCCCCGAGTTCGCCGGCCGTCTGGCACTGGATCTGGAAAGCTCCGGGCGCCTGGACCCGGAGACCGGGCCGCAGGTCGATGCCCGCATCGACCGGCTCGACGGGACCCTGCGCGGGCAGCCGGTATCCGGCCAGGGCCGACTGCAGCTGGCGGACGAGGTCCTGCAAATCGACGACCTTGCGCTGGGGCTGGGAGACAACCACGCCCGGATCGGGGGGCGCGTGGGCGACACCCTCGACCTCAACATCGCACTGCAGGCGCCGGGGCTGGACGCACTGATGCCGGGACTGGGCGGCGAACTGGAACTGGACGCGCATCTGCAGGGCGAGCGCGCGGCCCCGCGCGTGACCGCCCGCGGCCGCGGCTCGGGGCTGCGCTTCGAGGACTTCGCGCTGCAGCGGCTGGAACTGGAGGCGGACGCCGGGCTCGCGGAGACCGCCCCGGCGGCCATCGACCTGAGCCTGCAGGGAATCGAGGCGGACGACCGGCCACTGATCGAACGCCTGCGGCTGACCGCGGAGGGCACCGCCGGCGAGCATCGCGCCCGCCTGGACCTCGAAACAACCGAATTCGGGCGGCTGGAACTGGGACTGGGCGGCGGGCTGGACACCGAGGCGCTGCACTGGAGCGGCCGCATCGAGCAGCTCGAACTGGATCAGCCGCTCGCCGGACGCTGGTCACTGGCGGAGCCGGTGGCACTGGAAGGCGGCGCGGAATCGGCGCGCCTGGAACGGCTGTGCCTGCAACGCGACGGCGGCGAGATCTGCGCCGAGGGGCGGCGCGACGCGACGGGCGCTGCGAGCTTTGCCGCCCGCCTGGCGGCGATCGACCTTGCCTGGCTGGAACCCCTGCTGCCCCCGGAGCTGGCGCTGCAGGGCACCGTGGATGCGCAGGCCGACGGGCGTCTGGATGCCGACGGCCGGCTGGATGCGGATCTCGCGGTTACCCCGAGCGATGGCGTTTTGCAGGTACGCGACGGGGACGACCTCCTGCAGGAGGTCCCGTGGCGGGACACCCGGCTGACGGCCCGGGTGCGCGACCGCGACGTGGATGCCGAGCTGCGCATGGACTTCCTCGACAACGGCATGGCCCGGGCCGATATCGCCCTGCGCGAGGAAGACGGGGTGACGCGCATTCAGGGCGACCTGGAGGCGCGGCTGGAGGATCTTGCCTGGCTCGCGGCCACCAGCCCGGAGATCGAGAACCTGCGCGGCGCGTTCGAGCTGGCGCTGGAGCTGGACGGGCCGCTGCAGGACCCGCTGGTGGAGGGCGGGCTGCGCTTCCACGACGGCGGGGTCACGATCCCCGAGGCGGGCATCGACGTGGCGATCCCGGAGCTGCGCGCCGATGTGCTGTCCGCGCGCGAGATGACGATCAGCGGGGCCCTGGAGTCCGGCGAGGGCCGGATCGACCTGGACGGCCGTGCCGATCTCGGCGAGGACGGCCCGCAGGTCCTGCTGCGGGTCGACGGGGAAGACTTCCTCGCGGTCAACCGTGCCGATGCGGAGGCCCTGATCGAACCGGCCCTGCGCATCCGCTTCCGCCCGGACGAGGGCCTGGCGATCCGTGGCGGTATCAGCCTGCCGTGGGCGCGCCTGCGCCCGCCCGACCTGCCGCCGGGCGCTGTGCGGGTATCGGGCGATCAGGTCATCGTCGGTGAGGAAGAGGAGCGTCCGGCGGCGCTCCCCATCGATATCCGCGTGCGCCTGCATCTGGGCGATGACGTACGTTTCGACGGCTTTGGCCTGACGGCCCGCTTTGCCGGCGAAGTGGACGTGGAACAGGTCACCGGCCGCCCGACGCAGATGTTCGGCGAGATCCGCATCCCCGAGGGCGAATACACCTCCTACGGCCAGGACCTGCAGATCGACCGCGGCATCCTGCTGTTCCAGGGACCGCCGGAGGCGCCCGATCTCGACCTGCGCGCGGTACGCCGGGTGCCCGAATACAACGTGACCGTGGGCCTGGAGATCGGCGGCACCCCGGATGCCCTGCGCAGCCGGATCTTCTCCGAACCGCCGATGGACGAGACCGAGGCCCTGTCCTACCTGCTGACCGGGCGGCCGCTGTCCGGGGCATCGGAATCCGACGGCAACCTGCTGGCCGCCGCAGCCGCCGGCTGGGGCCTGGAACAGGGGGCGATGATCACCCAGCGCATCGGCACCGAGCTGGGCCTGGACGAGGTGGAGCTGGACACCGATGCCGGCCTCGACCAGAGCGCGCTGACCCTGGGGCTCTACCTGTCGCCACGACTGCTGCTGCGCTACACGGTCGGACTGTTCGACAACACCTCGCGGGTGCTGCTGCGCTACGAGCTCACCCGCTCGCTGAGCGTGGAGACCTCCTCGGGCAGCGCGGGCCAGACGATCGACCTGATCTACCGCCACGAGCGCTGACTCCCTCCGGCCCGGATCTGCGGGTCACGCACCTGTTACCCCGGGATATCCCGTGCGATACTTGCGGGAGTTGCCCCGACACACCGGAGGGTCCCTTGCCGGATTCCACCGAACCGCCGCTGTTTCGCGAAGAGGATCCGCCCGCCGCCGCCACCGAAGAACGCGCCTGGCGGGTGCTGATCATCGACGACGAGCCCGAGGTACACCGCGCGACCCGGTTCGCCCTGGGCGACGTCCGTTTTCAGGGACGCCCGCTCGAGTTCCTCAGCGCCTACTCAGCCGCCGAAGGGCGGCGCGTGCTCCAGCAGCAGGACGACATCGCGCTGGTGTTCCTCGACGTGGTCATGGAGGACGACCACGCCGGACTGGAACTGGTGCGGGGCATCCGCGAGGAGATCGGCAACCGCGACGTGCGCATCGTGCTGCGCACCGGCTACCCGGGGCTGGCCCCCGAGTACCAGGTCATCGCGGATTACGACATCAACGACTACCGGGTAAAGACCGAGCTCAGCGCGGAGCGGCTGTACGCCACCACGCTGGCGGCCCTGCGCGCCTATCGTGACCTGATGATCGTGCACCGCAGCGAGGAAGGCCTGCGCTTCATCGTCGACACCGTGCCGCTGCTGCTGCGCGACCGCGAACGGCGCCGCTTTGCCGAAAACATGCTGCAGCAGCTGGCCCGGGCGCTGGATGTCGCGCCGCACGGCGCGGTGATCGAGGGAACCGATCCCCCGCGGCTGCTGGCGGTCGCCGGCATCGACGCCGCTCCGGGCGAGGCGCTGGACAGCCAGGGGTCGGGCATGCCCGTGTCGGCAATTCGCCGCAGCCTCGAACGCGGCATGGGCGATGACGGCAACGGGGATCTGTTCGTGCATATCGGCTCGGGCGAAGACGAGGCACCGGCGGTGATCTGGCTGCATGTGGGGCGGCCACTGGAATCGGTCGAGCGCCAGCTGCTGCAGGTCTTCGGCATGAATCTGGGGGTGGCGCTGGACAACCTGTCACTGTACGAGCGCACCCGCCAGCTGGCCTTTTTCGACACCCTGACAGGGCTTGGCAACCGTGCGCTGTTTGCCCAGCAGCTGGATGCGCTGATCCAGCGCAGCACGACACCGGCGGAATCGCTGAACCTGCAGATCGCGATGGTCAACATCGTGCGCTTTCGCGAATTCAACTCGGTCCTGGGGCGCGTCGCAGGGGATCGCCTGCTGGTGGCCCTGGGGCAGCGGCTGGTCGAGCATTTCCCCGAGGCCCATGCCGCCGGTCGCATCAGCGGCGACACCTTCGTCCTGCTGCTGCCGGCGGCCACCCCGCCGGAACGCCTGTTTCAGGCCACCGCCGACCCCTTCGACATCGTCGACACCCCACTGCGCCTGGAGATCAGTGCCGGACTCACCCGCTACCCCGAGGACGGCACTGACGCCGAGACCCTGCTGCGCAACGCCGACGTGGCCCTGGGCCTGGCGCGGCGCGACCACCCGGGCGAGATCGCGGCCTATTCGCGTGCCATCGACGAGGGACTGGCACGTCGCCTGAACCTGCTGCAGGACCTGCGGGGCGCGGTGGAGCAGGACGAACTGATGCCGTGGTTCCAGCCCCAGATCGACCTGGCCACGGGCGAGACCGTGGGTGCGGAGGTCCTGCTGCGCTGGCGTCGCCAGGGCGAACTGGTGTCACCTGCGGAGTTCATCCCGATCGCGGAATCCTCCGGTCTGATCCGCCCGATCGGGGAACGGGTGCTGGAACTCGCGCTGGAATACCAGCGTGCGCTGGCCCACCGCTACGACCGCCCTTGCCGGCTGAGCGTCAACCTGTCCGCGATGCAGCTGGCGGACGAGGAGTTTCCGGCGCGCCTGCGCCAGCTGCTGAACCGCCACGAGCCGCTGGACGCGCCGCTGGAGATGGAGATCACCGAAACCGTGCTGATGGAAGACGTGGACTCCAGCATGGCCAGCCTGGACGCCCTGCGCGAGCTGGGCCTGGAGCTGGCGATCGACGACTTCGGCACCGGCTACTCGTCCCTGGCCTATCTGCGGCGCGTGCGTCCCGACCGCCTGAAGATCGACCGCGCCTTCATCACCCCGCTGGAGACCAGCGAGGACGCGCGCAGCATCACCCGTGCGATCATCGAACTGGGGCATCATCTGGGCATGCGGGTGATCGCCGAAGGGGTGGAGACCCCGGCGCAGCGCGACCTGCTGCTGAGCATGGGTTGCGACGAGGGGCAGGGCTTTCTGTGGGCCCCGGCCCTGCCGGCCGACGAATTCAGTTCGTGGCAGGCCCGCCCCGCCGGGGGAGACGCAGGATGAAGCGGGCGCCCTGACCCGGCTCGCTCTCCACTCGCACGCTGCCGCCCAGGCGCCCGGTCACCTGGTTCCAGACGATGTGCAGCCCGAGCCCGCTGCCGCCCTGCGAGCGGCGGGTCGTGAAGAAGGGTTCGAACACCCGGGAACGCGTCGCGGCGTCCATGCCCTGTCCCTCGTCGGCGCACTCGATCTCCACCCAATCATTGTCCAGCACCCGGCCGCGCAGCCATACCCGACAGCCATCGGGACAGGCATGCTCCTCGACGTTGATCAGCAGGTTGGTCAGGATCTGCGACAGAGACCCCGGCCACGAATCGAGGGCTATGCCTTCCGGGACTGCGTTCGCCACCTCGATCCCGGCGCGTGACAGACGCGGCGACAGCCCGTGCAGCACCTCGTCGACAAAGCCGCGCAGTTCGAATTCGCGCCGTTCGTCGCGCTGGCGGTCCACCGCCACCTGCTTGAAGTCGCGCACCAGACCGGCGGCGCGTTCAAGGTTCCAGGCCACGATGTCGTGGCCTTCACGCGCGCGTTCCAGCAGCCGCTCCAGATCGGAACGGGTCATCTCGCCCGCGGTGTAGCGCCGCTGCAACGTGTCCAGATCCGACTTGAGCTGCGAATCCGTGGTCATCGCCACGCCCAGCGGGGTGTTGATCTCGTGTGCCACGCCGGCCACCAGGGAACCCAGTGCCGCCATCTTCTCCGATTCGACCAGCTGCGCCTGGGCGGCCTCCAGATCGGCATAGGCCCGGCGCAGGCGGCGATTGAAATACAGCACGATGGCGAGGATCACCAGGGCGACCCCGGCGACCAGGGCGGCCAGCCGCAGGGCCCGCCCCCAGTCGATGTCCTCCTCGATGGTGATCGTGGTCCAGCGCTGCTGGATCGCCGCCGCCTCGGCCGGGGTCACGCTGTCCAGGCCCCGGTCGAGGATCTCGCGCAGGCGGTCCTCGCCGGGCTGCACCGCGAGGCGCAGGCGCTCGTCCGCGCCCTCGACCGTGGAGACGATCTCCAGCAGGCCCGCGTAGCGCGCCCTGACCGGCCCCGCCACCACCAGCAGGTGGTCCAGGGCGACCTCGGCGTCGCCATCGGCCACCGCCCGCAGCACCGCATCGGTGGAGGGGCGCTCGACAATCTCCGCGTCCGGCTGCTCACGCCGCAGATCGGCCAGCATCCCGGAATCGGCCAGCACCGCGACCCGCCGACCCGCCAGATCCGACAGTGAGCCGACGGACGGGCCGTCCACCGTGGTCACCAGCGCCAGCGGGATCTCCAGATAAGGACGGGTGAAGCCCATGAATTCATCGCGTTCCGGGGTTTGCTGCACGCTGGTCAGCAGATCGACCTCGCCGTCCCGGAACAGGCGCACGGCCTCGCTCCAGGAGTCCACGGGTACATGCTCGAAGACCAGCCCGGTGCGTTCCGCCACGTGCCGGAGGAAGTCCGCGCTGATCCCCCGATGCTGGCCCTCGGGGCCGAGGTCGTCGAACGGCGGCCAGTCCGGGGTGGCGGCGTAGCGGATTGCGCCGTGCTCGCCCAGCCAGGCGCGCTCCTCGTCGGTCAGCTCGACCAGCCGTCCGGTGCCCCAGGCCGTGACCGCGTCCGCCATCCACGGACGCCGCAGCTCGGCGTGGGTGGTCTCGTCCATCGCCTCCAGTTCCCGGTCGAGCGTATCCCGCAGCGCCGCCTCCTCCGGGCCCGTCACGAAACGCAGCGAGCCGGTGGCAAAGGGCAGTGGCCCGCGCACCTGCAGGTTGGCGAGGCCATGGCGTTCGGCGACCCAGGCCATCACCAGCAGGCTGCCGGCCCATGCCTCCGCCTCGCCGGTCGCCACGGCCCGCAGCGCGGTCTCGGCGTCCGCGAAGCGCTGCAGATCGATCTGCGGATGGGCGTCGGGGATCAACCGATCCAGGGCGTGACCGCGTTCGACCGCGAGGCTGCGGCCCGCGAGGTCCTCCAGACGGCGCAGGCCCTCCGTGTCCCGCCGGGTGACCAGAGCGACGGGATTGTCGACATAGCTGTCGGTGTAGTTCAGTGCATCGGCGCGACCCGCGATCCGCGCAAAGGACCCCGCGACGTCCGCGTCTCCGATCTCCATCGCCTCCAGGACCGCGTCCCAGTCCGGGACCACCACGGTCTCCAGCTCACGACCCTGGCGCTCGGCGATCAGGCGCAGGTAATCCGAGGTCAGCCCGGACCACTCGCCCCGATGGTCGAGATACTCGAACGGGGGCCAGCCCGTCTTGGCCACGGCCACCCGCCACGGCTCGTCCGCAGCGTGCGCGGGGACGGCCGACAGCAGCAGCCCGGCCAGCAGCCAGGCGAGCGCAAAGAAAGCCGCGACCGACAGGAAGCAGATGGTACGGCGCGAATTCGGACCCCGGCGGAATGCGCTTGGCATGACCCTCCCTGTCGCGGCAGCGGACGACGCGCGCTCGGCGGTCATCGCGATTTTCCGGGAGCGTACACAAAAAAACCCCCGACCGCGAAAGCGGCCGGGGGTCCGGCACTCCGATCCGGAGCGGGGTCGATCAGTCGACCCGGCGCTCCACGTCGGAGGTCACTTCCACGCGACGGTTGGCCTCGCGGCCTTCACGGGTGGAGTTGTCCGCGGTGGGACGGTCTTCGCCATGCCCCATGGACTCGATGTCGCTCTCGCGGATGCCCTCGGAAGCGAGGAAGTCCGCCACGCTCTGCGCGCGACGCTCGGACAGGCCCTGGTTGTAGTCCGCCGGACCGATCGTGCAGGTGTGACCCTCGACCAGCACGGAGGTGTAGGAGGCACCGTCGGCGGTCAGGTCGGCCACCAGGTCACGCAGCTCGGCACGGCCTTCGGAACGCAGCTCGGCGCTGTCGAATTCGAACAGCACTTCGGCGCTCAGGGTCGTGGTTTCGAATTCCGGCTCGGGGCTCGGGGCCGGAGCGGGTTCCGGATCCGGCTCGGGCGCTTCGGCGGTTTCTTCGATGTAGCCGGCGCACTGCGAATGGCGCACGTACTCGGGCGCCCAGCTCGAGGTCCGCACGCACTCGCCGGAACCGTCGATGACCACGGCACCGGAGGAGTCGGTGACGTTGGCGGCGGGGGTGGAGTGGCTGCCCGCCACGGCCTGGCCGGCCGCGCCGAACATGAGCGAGGCCACCGAGGCGGCCAGCAGGTTCTTGACAAGCTTCTGATTCATT
This sequence comes from Thioalkalivibrio sp. ALE10, assembly GCF_000381385.1. Classification (NCBI taxonomy): domain Bacteria; kingdom Pseudomonadati; phylum Pseudomonadota; class Gammaproteobacteria; order Chromatiales; family Ectothiorhodospiraceae; genus Thioalkalivibrio; species Thioalkalivibrio sp. ALE10. Next base: position 356,888 of record NZ_KB906450.1, on the reverse strand, counting down.
CTTTGCCTCCTTGGAGAAACGATGACGACGGATTGCGGGAATTCAGGAAGCGACGCCTGCACACCGATCCCGGCCCTATCCGGACGGAAGGACGGCTCACGGCCCGGACCCTCCACATCGCCCTGATAGTGGCACACCATTCACGGTTTTGCACGCAATCAAACGTGGATTCTGTCTCGGTGTCACAACGCTGTGCCATACATGAGACATTTTGACGTCGACTCCATCAAAAAGACCCCGCCGAAGCGGGGTCCCGGGGGCTGGCCGGTGAGGCCGGGCCGGCATTACATCATGCCGCCCATGCCTCCCATGCCGCCCATGCCACCCATGGCGCCCATGTCGTCACCGCCGCCACCGCCGGCGTTGTCGTCGCTCTTCGGCAGATCGGCCACCATCGCCTCGGTGGTGATGATCAGGGCCGCGACCGATGCCGCGTTCTGCAGCGCCGAACGGGTCACCTTGGTCGGATCCAGGATGCCCATGTCGATCATGTCGCCGAAGTCGCCGGTTGCGGCGTTGTAGCCGTAGTTGCCCTCGCCTTCCAGCACCTGGTTGAGGACCACGGACGGCTCGTCACCGGTGTTGTAGACGATCTGGCGCAGCGGCTCTTCCATCGCGCGGCGGGCGATGTTGATACCGGCGTTCTGCTCCTCGTTGTCGGTCTTGAGGTCGCGGATGGCATTGCAGGCCCGCAGCAGGGCGGTACCACCGCCGGGCACCACGCCTTCCTCGACCGCCGCACGCGTGGCGTGCAGGGCGTCCTCGACGCGCGCCTTCTTCTCCTTCATCTCGACCTCGGTGGCCGCGCCGACCTTGATCACCGCAACACCGCCGGCCAGCTTGGCCACGCGTTCCTGCAGCTTTTCCTTGTCGTAGTCGGAGGTCGCTTCCTCGATCTGCTTGCGGATCTGGGCGACACGACCCTGAATGTCGTCGTTGTTGCCCATGCCGTCGATGATGGTGGTGTTTTCCTTGGACACCTGCACCTTCTTGGCGCGGCCCAGATCTTCCACCGTGGCCTTCTCCAGCGACAGGCCGACCTCTTCGGAGATCACCTGGCCGCCGGTCAGCACGGCGATGTCCTGCAGCATGGCCTTGCGGCGATCACCGAAGCCCGGGGCCTTCACGGCGGCGACCTTGACGATGCCGCGCATGGCGTTGACCACCAGCGTGGCCAGGGCCTCGCCTTCGATGTCCTCGGCGATGATCAGCAGCGGCTTGCTGTTCTGGGCGACGCCTTCCAGCACCGGCAGCAGTTCGCGGATGTTGGAGATCTTCTTGTCCACCAGCAGGATGTAGGCGTCATCCAGTTCGGCGCTCATGCTCTGCTGGTTGTTGACGAAGTACGGCGAGAGGTAGCCGCGATCGAACTGCATGCCTTCGACCACGTCCAGTTCGTTCTCCAGCGAGGAGCCTTCCTCGACCGTGATCACGCCTTCCTTGCCGACCTTGTCCATCGCGTCGGCGATGATCTCGCCCACGGCGGTATCCGAGTTGGCGGAGATGGAGCCGACCTGGGCCACGGCCTTGTGCTCGGTGCACGGCTTGGACAGGTTCTTCAGCTCTTCGGTGGCGGAGGTCACGGCCTTCTCGATGCCACGCTTGAGGTCCATCGGGTTCATGCCGGCGGTCACGGCCTTCATGCCTTCGTGCACGATGGACTGGGCCAGCACGGTCGCGGTGGTGGTGCCGTCACCGGCGCTGTCGGAGGTCTGCGAGGAGACTTCCTTGACCAGCTGGGCGCCCATGTTCTCGAACTTGTCTTCCAGCTCGATTTCCTTGGCCACGGACACGCCGTCCTTGGTCACGGTCGGGGCGCCAAAGGCCTTGTCGAGCACCACGTTGCGGCCCTTCGGACCGAGGGTGACCTTCACGGCGTTGGCGAGGGTGTTCACACCCTTGGCCATGCGGGTACGGGCATCGTTGCCAAAGCGGACTTCTTTTGCACTCATGTCGGATTCTGCTCCTGAAATTGAATAAAACTACGTGACGCGAATGCGGGCTCAGCCCTCGATGACGGCCATGACGTCGTCTTCGCGCATCACCAGGACTTCTTCGCCGTCGACCTTGACCTCGGTGCCGGAGTACTTGCCGAACAGCACCTTGTCGCCGGCCTTGATGTCCAGCGCGCGCTTCTCGCCGTTCTCCAGGATCTTGCCGTTGCCCACGGCCACGACTTCACCGCGGATCGGCTTTTCGGCCGCCGAATCCGGGATCACGATGCCGCCGGGCGTGGTGCGTTCTTCTTCCATGCGCTTCACAATCACGCGATCGTGCAAAGGCCGCAGATTCATGGTGGAAACTCCTTTCTGTCTTTTCATAACAGGGGTCTGAGGGAACCGGATGGATGCCCTGTTAGCAGCCACCCGCAACGAGTGCTAATCATAGGGGCGAACGAACACGAGTCAAGAGCACGGAAACGCGTCCGGGAGGGGCCGGGGGTTCCCCTCAGCGACGCCGATCGTCGTCGCCGGAATCGTGGTCGAGCACGTCGCGGCCGTCGGCCTCGTCATCGTGCCGGCGGAACTCGCCCTCGATCGGGCCGCCGGCATCATGGCCGGGCCCCTGGAACGGGCCGCTCCGCGCCCGCACCAGACCGCGGCGCAGGATGCCCGCGGCAATCAACCGGCGCAGTGGTGGCACCAGCAGCACCGCGCCGGCCGCATCGGAGAAGAACCCCGGGACCAGCAGGAGCACCGCGGCCGCCATCAGCAGCCAGCCCTCCAGCAGGCCGCGCGCAGGGACCTCGCCGCGCGCCAGGCTCTGCTGCAGCCGCCGCCAGTGGTAGAAACCCTGCACCCGGAACAGCACGATCCCGCCGGCCGCGGTCGCCACGACCAGCGCCACCGTGGCGAGCGCACCGACGGCATCCCCGACCCAGGCGAACCCGAAGATCTCGAGCAGGATGAAACCGAGAAAGACCAGAAGCGGTAACAGGGGATTACGCATCGCGAGGAGGATTCGACAAAGAGGGGATCATTGGAGCACGTCACGGGTACGGGTGTCGATTCGGCCGGGTTCCCTTGCCGTGACCCCGGAATTTAGCGACCCTCCCCTGCGTCTCAATGACAGAAGACGCCCACCGGAGAAAGGAGGCCACATGAAACGCGGCCCGCTGTCCCAACGAGTGATTCCGGTCCTGCTGCTGACCCTCGCGTTCATGCTGGCCGGAACGGCCGTCGCCCAGGACGACCCGCGTGATCCGGAAGAACACTTCTTCCAGCCGACCTTCGGCGATTTCCAGGAGGAGCTCGAGCTCGCCCGCGAGGAAGGCAAGAAGGGCATCCTGATCTTCTTCGAGATGGATGCCTGTCCGTTCTGTCATCGGATGAAGAACCAGGTACTCAATCAGCCGCAGGTGCAGGACTACTACCGCGAACACTTCGCCATCTTCAGCGTGGACATCGAAGGCGACGTCGAGATCACCAACTTCGACGGCGAGACCCGGCGGATGGCCGATTTCGCCACGCGCGACTTCCGTGTGCGCGCCACGCCGGTCTTTCAGTTCTTCGACCTGGACGGCGAACCGGTCCACCGCTTTACCGGGGCCACCCGCGACGCGGACGAATTCCTGACCCTGGGGCGTTTTGTCGCCGAGGGGCACCACGAAGAAACCAACTTCAATCGCTTCCGCCGCGAGCAGCGCGGCCGCTGAACGCAAAGGAGCGGACATGACTCCTCGTCTCCCTGTCCGAGGGCGCCGTGCCGGCGCCCTCCTGACGGCGTGCCTCGTGCTGGCCGTCGGCACGGGCGGTCCCGCGTCGGCCGAGGTGGTGCCGGACATCGAGCCGCTGCCCCAGCCCCTGCGGCTGCAGCATGCCATCGAGGCGGTGAATGCGATGCACCCCCGCGTGCAGCAGGCCCGCGCCCGACGCGAAGCGGCCGAAGCGGAGCTGGAAGCCACGCGCGCCGACCGTGACCTGCGCGTGGACGCGCGGCTGGAAGCCCGCTGGATCGAGCCCAACGACAACATCGCCGACGACCGCAACAACGACTCGCGTGCGACTCTGGTCGCGCGCAAGCTGCTGAGCGACTTCGGCCACTCGCGGGCGCGCGAGGAGGCCGGGGCCAGCGCGCTGGAGGCCGCGCGCCAGGAGGAGTGGCTGGCGTTCGCCCGGCACCGCCTTGAGGTCCTGGAGCGCTACTTCGACGTGGTCCTCGCCGATCTGGCCTTCGCCCGCGACACCGAAGCGATGGCCGCCGCATTCGTGACACTCGAACGCATACAGGAGCGTAACGAGCTGGGCCAGGTCTCCGACATCGACCTGTTCGAGGCGGAAGCGGAATACCAGGAACACTTCACCCAGCGGCAACGCTCGCTGTACCGCCAGCAGCGCAGCCGCGCGGAGCTGGCCGAGGCCCTGCATCACCGCGGACGCCCGCCGGCCGACGTCCTCGGCCCGCCGCTGCCGCTGGACCTGCCCGAGCTTCCGGAGCTGCGCAGCCTGCTGGCGGACCTGGAGTCCGGCAGCCCGGCCCTGGCCGCCGAACGCCAGCGGGTCGAGGCCGCCACCGGCCGCGTGCAGGCGGCCCGCAGTGAAAGCCGCCCCCGGCTGTATGCCGAGGCCGAGACCGGCTACTGGAACCGGGAGTTCGGCGGAGACCGCAACCCCTTCGCCGCCGCACTGGTGCTGGAGGTGCCGCTGTTCGAGGGGCGCCGCGGCGATGCCCGCGTCGGCCGCGCGGTGGCCCAGCGCCGGGAAGCCGAAGCCGAACGCGACCAGGCCATGCTCCGGGCCCGCAACCGGGTGCGTGAACTGGTTCACGAAATCCGGACCCTGGAGGTGCAGCGCGACGAGGCACTGGCACGCATGGACTACCGCGACCTCTACATCAGTCGGGCTCGCTACCTCTACCAGATGGAAGACGAGGCCGACCTCGGCGACTCCATGGTCCAGCAGAGCGCGGCCGCGCATTTCAATGCCCGTACCGAATTCGAGCTGGCCCTGGCCTACGAACGCCTTGCCCTGCTGACCGGCCGCGAGGACCTGAGTCCGTTCGCCGCCGACGCCACCGCCTTTGGAGGGACCCCATGAACACCCGTATTCACCGAATCCCGCCCACCACCCGGCGGGCGATCGGCGCGAGCCTCGCGCTGTTGTTGCTGAGCCCGGCCGCGGGCGCCCAGACCGTGGACGCGGAGCTCGCCTGGAGCGAGCAGTACCGGATCACCGCACCCGTCGCCGGTCAGGTCCGGGAGATCGGGGTCCGGCCCGGCGACCGGGTGATGGAAGATGACACCCTGTTCCGCATCGACGATCGCCGGGCCCGTGCGGAACTTTCCGCGGCGCAGGCCGAGGTCGAACGCCTGGAGCTGGAGGCCTCGGAAACCGAACGCGAGCTGCGCAAGGCCCGCGACCTGTACGACCAGACCCTGATCGCCGAGCGCGAACTGGAACTGGCCCGAATCGACCACACCGCGGCCGAATCGCGCCTGACGGAGGCCCGCGCCCGGGTCCGCCAGGCCCGCGCAGACTTGCACGACACCGAGATCGCCGCGCCCGGAGAGGGCCGCGTGCTGCGCCTGGACGTCACCCGCAACGAATACGTGAACCCCGCGCTGGTTCCGCCGGTTCTCGCGGTGATCGGACGCGACGATCCGATGCATGCACGCGGCCGCGTGGACGCGGATACCGCCGCACGCCTGGAACCCGGGCACCCGGTCACCGTCATCCTGAACGACACCCGCGTCGACGGCCGGGTGGAGCACGTGGACTGGGAGCGCAGCGGCGAAGAGGACGCCCCCGCCTATCGTCTGCGGGTCGAGTTCACGCCCCCGGAAGGCCTCGCCCCGCGGGCGGGCCAGGCGGCACGGATCGAACTCGGCCTGGAATGAGCATCCGGACTGAACCAGGAGGACGCACATCACCATGAGCGAATCCGACCCCGCACCGGCCTGGCTGGTCATCACCACGCTGGACGATGCCGACGCCGCCGAACGCCTGGCCGGCCACCTGGTCGAGGCCGGCCGCGCCGCCTGCGTGCACATGCTCCCACCCGGCCGCTCGATCTATCAGTGGCAGGGCCGCATCGAGGTCGACAGCGAAGTCACCCTGCTGATCAAGACCTCGCGCGAGGCCTGGCCCGAACTTCGGGCCACCCTGCACGATCAACATCCGTACGACACCCCCGAAATCATCGCCCTGCCGATCGAGGACGGACTGCCCGACTACCTGAACTGGATCCACGAATGCACCCGATGAACCTCCGTTACTGGCTTGCCGCCCTGTTCACCGTGCTGTTGCTGCTGCCCGGAGTGGCCGCGGCGCAGTTCGGCATGGACGACGACCTGCTCGACCCGGACGACGCCTTCGCGATCAGTGCCGAGGCGGTGGATGAATCCACCATCCGTCTGACCTGGGACATCGCGGACGAGTACTACATGTACCGCGAGCAGTTCGAGTTCGAACCGGAAAGCCCCGGCCTGGAACTGGGCGATCCGGCGATCCCGGACGGCGAGATCAAGGAAGACGAGTTCTTCGGGCGAGTCGAGACCTATCGCGGCGAGGTCAGCATCGAGCTGCCGGTACTGGCCGCCGAAAGCGAGACCATCGAGCTGACCGCACGCTCGCAGGGCTGCGCGGATGCCGGCATCTGTTACCCGCCGCATTTCCAGACCGTATCCATCACCCTGCCGGGCCTGCCGGGTGACGCCGAGGCCGAGGCCGAGGCCGACACCACGGCGGCCGGGGAAGGCGCACTGGACGAGCTCGGCCAGATGTCCGGCGAGCTTGCCGGGGACGAGGATCTGCTCGACCCCGAGGAGGCGTTCGCCGCCTCGGCCGAGGCGATCAGCCAGAACGCCGTGGTGCTGCGCTTCGACATCGCCGACGGCTACTATCTCTACCGCGACCAGCTGGACGTGCGCGTCGCCGAAGGTGAAGGCATCGAGCTGGGCAACATCAGCCCGCCGGACGGCGAACTGCACGAAGACGAGTTCTTCGGCGAGACCCGCATCTTCCGCGACGAGGTGGAGATCCTGGTGCCGGTGCAGCGCGATGCCGACGACGTCGCCGACATCGTGCTGGCGGTGGACTACCAGGGCTGTGCGGACGCGGGTATCTGCTACCCGCCGCTGACCCAGGAGGTCGCGGTCAGCTTTGCCTCCGATCTGGCCGCGGAGGCCGACCCGGCGGTCATGCCCGATGAAGGCGAAGCCGCACCCGAGGACGAGGACGCCGTCGCCCCGCCGGCCTCGGAACAGGACCGCATCGCGGCGCAGCTGGCCGACGGGCGCGTGTGGCTGGTGGCCCTGGCGTTCTTCGGCTTCGGGCTGCTGCTGACCTTCACGCCGTGCGTGTTCCCGATGATCCCGATCCTGTCCAACATCATCCTGGGCCAGAAGGAGATGAACACCCGCAAGGCGTTCTTCATCTCGCTGGTGTTCGTGCTCGCGATGGCGCTCACTTACACCGTAGCCGGGGTGCTGGCGGGCATGGCCGGGGCCAACCTGCAGGCCGCCTTCCAGAACCCCTGGATTATCGGCACCTTCGTCGCCATCTTCGTCGCGCTGGCGATGTCGATGTTCGGCTTCTACGACCTGCAGATGCCCGCGGGCGTGCAGAGCAAGCTGTCGAACATCAGCAATCGCCAGGAGGGCGGCACCCTGTTCGGCGCCGGTGTCATGGGCTTCCTCTCGGCCCTGATCGTCGGGCCGTGCGTCACCGCGCCGCTGCTGGGGGCCCTGCTCTACATCAGCCAGACCGGCGACGCCGTGCTGGGCGGGATCGCGCTGTTCTCCCTGAGCATGGGCATGGGCGCCCCCCTGCTGGCGATCGGCACCTCGGCCGGACGCCTGCTGCCGAAGGCCGGCCCGTGGATGGATACCATCAAGGCGGTGTTCGGCGTGGGCCTGCTGGCCATGGGCATCTGGCTGCTGGAACGGGTCATCCCGGGCGAAGTGGCGATGTTCCTGTGGGCCACCCTGTTCATCGTGGTCGCGGTGTACATGGGGGCGCTGCAGAGTCTGCCCGAAGGCAAGTCCGGCTGGCACACCCTGTGGAAGGGGCTCGGCCTGGTGATCCTGATCTACGGCATCCTGCTGATGCTGGGGGCGGCCACCGGCGGCAAGGACATGACCCGCCCGCTGGCCACCCTCAGTCAGCCCGCCGTCACCACCGCGGACGGCGGACCGACGGAGATGGAGTTCACCTACATCGACAGCCTGGAAGACCTCGAACGGGAGGTGGCGGAGGCCGCCTCACGCGGCGAACCGGTGTTCGTGGACTTCTATGCCGACTGGTGCGTGGACTGCGTACGCCTGGAACGCACCACCTTCCAGGACCCGCAGGTCATCCGCGCCACCGCGGATGTCCATCTGCTGAAGGCCGACGTCACCGACAACACCTCGGAGCACCGCGAACTGATGCAGCACTTCGAGCTGTTCGGCCCGCCGGCGATGGTCTTCTACGACCGCGACGGCGAACCGCTGCCGCAGTTTCGCCGCGTCGGTTACCTCAACGCCGAGGCCTTCCTCGAGCACCTGGACAATGCCCTGGGGGTGCGCCCGTGAACGGGAACCGCTGGTGGCTGGCACTGGCCATCGGGCTGTGCGCCCCGGCCCTGACCGCCTGCCTGGATAACGACCGGTCCGGCGACACCGCGACCGGCGGCGACCCGGATGTCGATGCCGCCGACGTCGCGGGGCCGGAGGACACCCCGACCGGCGAGTCGCGCGTCGACTTCACCCTGCCGGACCTGGACGGCGAGGAGCAGGCCTTCAACCAGTGGGACGACGACCTGGTGGTACTCAACTTCTGGGCCACCTGGTGCCCGCCCTGCAAGAAGGAAATGCCGCTCTTTCAGGAAACCTGGGAAGAATACCGGGACGAGGACTTCAACATCGTCGCGGTCGCGGTGGACGAACAGTCGGCCACCGAGCAGTTCGTCGCCACCTACGGCATCGAATTCCCGATCCTGATCGGGCAGGACGAGGCCATGCAGATCCAGACCGAATACGGCAACCGGATCGGGGCCCTGCCCTACACCGTGGTCATCGATCGTGACGGGACCGTGCGCGAGACCCACCGCGGCGAGGTTACCGAAGACGACCTGCACGGCTGGCTGGAGCAATACCTCTGACCCGCGCGGGCACGCTCCGGCGCACGGCGAAGGTGCTGGACACCCCGCGCGCCCTGCGGCAGAATCGCGGCCATGGATTCGCCGGCATGTTCCGGCGCGTTCGCCCCCATTCACGTCCGGATCGCCGCCGATTCCCGTCATGGCCACCATCCTGCTGCTCAACGGCCCCAACCTGAACCTGCTCGGACAGCGGGAGCCGGAGCGCTATGGCCATGCCACGCTGGCGGACATCGAGGCGGATCTGGAGAACCGGGCGCACGAGGCGGGGATCCGCCTGAACTGCTTTCAGAGCAATCACGAGGGCGCCCTGATCGACCGCATCCACGCGGCGCCGGGCGAGGACGTGCGCCGTATCCTGATCAACCCGGGCGGACTGACCCACACCAGCGTCAGCCTGCGTGACGCCCTGCTGGGGGTCGCGATCCCGTTCTACGAGATCCATATCAGCAACGTCCATGCCCGCGAGGCGTTCCGGCAGACATCGCTGCTGGCCGACGTCGCCGCCGCTACCCTGGCCGGTTTCGGCCCCCGGGGGTACCGGCTGGCGCTGGACGCGGCGATTGCAGCCATCAAGGAGTCATAGGCACCCATGGATATCCGCAAGGTCAAGAAACTGATCGACCTGCTCGAGGAGAGCGGGATCCACGAAATCGAGATCAACGAGGGCGAGGAGTCGGTGCGCATCACCCGCTCGCCCGGGGGCGTCCCCCAGGCACAGCCCGCACCGATGCCGGCCGCCGCGCCGCCGCCCGCACCGCCCGCTCCCGCCGCCGCGGCCGAGGAAGCGGGCGCGGATGAACCGGAGGAACTCGAGGGCCACCGCGTGACCGCGCCCATGGTCGGCACCTTCTACCGCGCCCCCAGCCCCGGCGCCACGCCGTTCGTCGAAGTCGGACAGCAGGTGGAGGTGGGCGACACCCTGTGCATCATCGAGGCGATGAAGATGCTCAACCCGCTGGAAGCGGACCAGGCCGGCACCGTCCGCCAGATCCTGGTGGAGAATGGCAATCCGGTGGAATACGGCCAGCCGCTGTTCATCATCGCGTGAGCCTTCACCGTCTTCGCCGAACACAGGTCCGAGCATGTTTGAAAAAATCCTGATCGCCAATCGCGGCGAAATCGCCCTGCGGGTACTGCGCACCTGCCGCGAGATGGGCATCGCCACCGTGGCCGTGCACTCCGACGCCGACCGCGACCTCAAGCACGTGCGCCTGGCCGACGAATCGGTCTGCATCGGTCCCGCCCCCTCGAACGAGAGCTATCTCAACATCCCGGCGCTGATCGCCGCGGCCGAGGTCACCGATGCCGGCGCCATCCACCCCGGCTATGGCTTCCTGTCGGAGAACGCCGACTTCGCCGAACGCGTGGAATCCAGCGGCTTCGCCTTCATCGGCCCGCGCGCCGAGACCATCCGCCTGATGGGCGACAAGGTCTCGGCCAAGCAGGCCATGCTCTCCGCCGGGGTCCCCTGCGTGCCGGGCTCCGGCGGCGCGCTGGGCGAGGACCCCGACGCCAACCTGCAGCTGGCCCGCGAGATCGGCTACCCGGTCATCGTGAAGGCGGCTGCCGGCGGCGGTGGCCGCGGGATGCGCGTGGTGCATACCGAGGGTGCGCTGCTCAACGCGATCTCCCTGACCCGCAACGAGGCCCGTCAGGGCTTCGGTGACGACACCCTGTACATGGAGAAATTCCTCGAGCGCCCGCGCCACGTGGAGTTCCAGATCCTCGCGGACACCCACGGGAACGCGGTATGCCTGGGCGAGCGCGACTGCTCCATGCAGCGGCGCCACCAGAAGGTGATCGAGGAGGCCCCGGCCCCGGAGATCACCGCCACCCAGCGCCGCGACATGAGCGAACGCCTGATCCGCGCCTGCCAGGAGATCGGCTATCGCGGGGCCGGGACCTTCGAGTTCCTGTACGAGGACGGGCAGTTCTTCTTCATCGAGATGAACACCCGGCTGCAGGTCGAGCACACGGTGACCGAGCAGGTCACCGGCATCGACCTGGTGCGTGAGCAGATCCGCATCGCCGCCGGCGAACCGCTGGGCATCACCCAGGACGACGTCACCATCCACGGCCATGCGATCGAATGCCGCATCAACGCCGAGGACCCCGCGACCTTCGTCCCCAGCCCCGGCACCATCCAGCAGTACCACGCCCCCGGCGGCCCCGGGATCCGCATGGACACGCATATCTACAACGGCTATGCGGTCCCGCCGCATTACGATTCCATGGTCGGCAAACTGATTGCCCACGGCACCACGCGCGACATCGCCATCGCGCGCATGCGCGGCGCCCTCGGCGAGATCATCGTCGACGGCATCCGCACCAACATCAGCCTGCATTCCGACCTGATGAACGACGCCAATTTCCAGCGGGGTGCCACCGACATCCACTACCTGGAAAAGAAGCTGAAGGCACACTGAGGGCCGCATGAGTCTTGCCGAACTGGAATGCCGGGTCGAACCCGGCGATGCCGAGGCCCTGGAAGAGCTGCTGTTCGAACTGGGCGCGGTCAGCGTGGAACTGTTCGATGCCGCCGACGAACCCCTGTTCGAGCCGCCCCCGGGCACCCACCCGCTGTGGTCGGACATCCGCCTGAAGGCCGTGTTCTCCGACCGCACCGCGGCGGAGCTGGCCTCGGCCTCGATGCTCCAGCGCGACCCCGCCCCCTCCGAGCTGCAGGTCACCGACATCACCGACCAGGACTGGGTGCGCGCGGGCCTGGACGGGCTGGAGGCCATCCACTGCGGCGGGCCGCTGTGGATCGTGCCGTCCTGGGAGGAACAACCGGACGTCGAGGACGGGGTCTTCGTGCACCTCGACCCCGGCCTGGCCTTCGGCACCGGCAACCACCCCACCACCGCGATGTGCCTGACCGCCCTGGCCGAGGACCCGCCGCGTGACCTCGAGGTGCTGGACTACGGCTGCGGCTCCGGGATCCTCGCGATCGCCGCGCTCAAGCTGGGGGCGCGCCACGCCCTCGGGATCGACAACGACCCCCAGGCGGTCCAGGCCACCGAATCCAACGCGGCCGCCAACGGCATCGGCAGCGACCGTCTGCAGGCCGGACTCACCGATCACCCGCTGCCCGAAGGCGGCTCCGATCTGGTGCTGGCCAACATCCTCACGCGCCCGCTGATCGAACTGGCCCCGGTGCTCACCGCGGCCACCCGTCCGGGCGGGCGCATCCTGATGGCCGGACTGCTGGATCGTCAGGCGGAAGAGGTCATGGAGGCCTATGCCCATGCATTCGATATCGGTGTCCGCGATTCCCGCGATGGCTGGGCCCTGCTGGACGGCCGCCGCCGCTGACCCACCGGCCGGACGGCCTGCCGCGTAATGCTGGTCCGCTGCCCGCATTGCAGCGTTGCCCATGTGGTGGCCCGCCCGCCCGGCAACGCGCACCACGCACGGGTCCGCTGCGAGGCCTGCGGCCGTGCGTTCGCCTGGTTCCCCGCTCTGGAGATCGCCCCGGCGGGCGAACCCGCAAACGGGGCCGGCCTGCAGCCGGTCCCCGCCGCCCCCGGCAGGCCGGACGAAGGAGCGCCCACCCTTTCGCACCCGACCGTCGGATCTCCCGACACCCAGTCCGCGCGCTCCGTGCCGTACCCGGAACCGTCCACGCGCCCCCCCGCAGCCCCCGATCCCGAGCCGGAGCGCGAGCGTCCCGCCCGGGGGGCTCCGGGGCGCCCGGACGGCCCGCAGATACGACCCGCCCGAAGCGCACACCGGACCCGTTTCGGCGGTGCCGCGCTGGCAAGCCTCCTCCTGCTGGGGCTGCTCTTCCAGTTGCTGGCCTTCCCGCCACGCGCCATCACGCAAGAACCCGCGCTGGAGACCCTGCGGACCTCGCTGTGCGAGCGCCTGCACTGCCCCGAACGCGCCCATCGCGCGCCCGAGTCCGTTCGTGTCTCCACTCCTTCGCTGCACCCGGCCGGCGCCGGCAGCGGCCGCTGGCTCATCTTCGAGCTCTACAACCGCGAATCCCGCGCTCAGGCCTGGCCGCTGCTGGATATTGCCCTGTCGGACACTCTGGGCCGCACCCATGCCCGCGAGCGCATCCATCCGCGGGTCTATGCCCCGGACGGTGATCCCCCTCCGCAAATGGCCGCCCACCGGCCCTGGCCCGTCGCCCTGCGCATACGCACCGAGCACCCGCGCCTGAGCGGGGTCCACGTCCGGCCGCGCTGACGCGGATTCCTGCGCCGGGCGTGCGGGCTGCTAAACTGACGGCATGCAGCTCGGCCGCCACCATTTCTCCGACCCGCCGGTCTTCCTCGCGCCCATGGCCGGGGTCAGCGACCGGCCTTTCCGCCTGCTCGCGCGCCGCCTGGGGGCCAGCGCGGCGGTCTCGGAGATGGTCACCTCGCAGCAAAACCTGTGGGACAGCGCCAAGAGCCGGCACCGCCTGGATCACGCGGCCGAACCGTCACCGCGCATCGTCCAGCTGCTGGGAAACGAGCCCGGGGCCCTGGCCGACGCAGCGCGTGAAAACGTCGCCCGCGGTGCCGATATCATCGACCTCAACCTGGGCTGCCCGGCCAAGAAGGTCTGCAGCCGCGCCGCCGGTTCGGCGTTGATGGGCGACACCGGGCTGGTCCGCGAGCTGCTGCAGGCCCTCACCGAAAACGCCGGCGTACCGGTCACCCTGAAGATGCGTCTGGGCCTGGACACCGAGCGCATGAACGCGGAAACCATTGCCGGGATCGCCGCAGATGCCGGGATTGCGATGCTCACGGTGCATGGCCGCACCCGGGCGGCGGGCTATCGCGGCGCGGCGGATCACGAGGCGATCGCCCGGGTGGTGGCCGCCACGGACCTGCCGGTGCTGGCCAACGGGGACATCCGCGACGTCGAGGATGCCCGGCGGGCCCTCGCCCGCACCGGTGCCACCGGGATCATGATCGGGCGCGGCGCGCAGGGACGCCCGTGGCTGCCGGGACGGATCCGCGCCGCGCTGGCCGGCGAGGCCCTGCCGGACGCACCCGACCCCGCGTCCATCGCGGGCCTGATGCGCGAGCACGTCGCCGCCCTGCACCGGCAATATGGTCCGCATCAGGGCGTGCGTATCGCCCGCAAGCACATCGGCTGGTATCTTGAGCAGCTGGGGAGAGGCGAGGCAGAGACCCGCGCACTGCGGGCCGAACTGTTCGCCCTGGAGGACGCCGGCGAACAGCTCCGGCGCCTCGAGGCAATGTTTCCATCAGGCGATTCGCCTGCGGACGATTCGGACAGGGCCGCATGAGCAGCAACGGGAATCCCGCGCGTCGCAAGGACGGCAACGGACAGACGACATGGCCGGGACAGGGTCCGGCCGCGCCGCCGGAATCGGACAGCGTCCTCGCGCAGTCCGTCCATCAGGCCATGGAAGACTATTTCGACACCCTGGACGGGCAGTCCAGCCACGACCTCTACGCCCTGGTGATGGAGGAGGTCGAACGCCCGCTGCTGGCCTGCGTGCTGGAACGCTGTGGCCACAACCAGAGCCGCGCGGCGGCCGTGCTCGGCCTCAACCGCGCGACCCTGCGCAAGAAGCTGCGCAGCCACGGGCTGCTCGACTAGCCAGCTCGGCGGGTCACCCCCAGGCGAGACGCTCGCGCAGGGTGGCGTGCAGCTCGGGGGTGCCCGCCGCCAGCACCGTGCTGGTGTCGAGGTCCAGCTCGCCGCCGGCGAGGTCGGTGAACGTCCCGCCCGCTTCGCGCACGATCACGGCCAGGGCCGCAATGTCGAGGATGTTCACGTCCGACTCCACGATGCAGTCGATGCTGCCGCGGGCCAGCAGGTGGTAATGGTAGAAGTCGCCGTAACCGCGGACGCGGTTGACCTCGGCGACGATCCCGCCCAGCGCGTTCCAGCAGTCGCCGCGCGCCGCCAGCGAGCGGAGGTTGCCGGTGGACAGGGTCGCGCGATCGACCGCGGTGATGCCCTTCTCCACGCCGATGCGCTCGCCGTTGAGCCAGGCGCCCTGTCCCTTCTCGGCCCAGGCGCGCTCGCCGAACTGCGGCCCGCTCGACAGGCCCAGAATCAGCTCGCCCTTGTACATCAGCGCGATCTGGGTGGAGAAGAACGGGTAGCGGCGCACGAAGCTCTTGGTGCCGTCGATCGGGTCGATCAGCCAGACATAGTCGGAGTCCATGTCCGACTGGCCCGTCTCTTCGCCGTAGAAACCGTGATCCGGAAAGCGCTCGCGGATGATCGAGCGGATCGCCTCTTCGCTCTCCACGTCGGCACGCGTGACCGGCGTGTCGTCGGCCTTGGTTTCAACGTCCACGCCGTGTTCGTAGTAGTGACGGATCACCTTCTCGGCGGCGTCGGCCGCAGCCTGCGCGGCTTCCAGGAACGGGCTTGCCTGCATGTTCTCGGTCCTCGGGGAAAAGCCGCTATCGTAGCAGGAGCGGCACGACGCGACGAACCCGCCATGATTGCGGACGGTTGTGGCCGGGCCGGGCAGCCCCGATAATGCCGCCGATTCATCCGAGGAGCCCGGCATGTCCAAAAAGCTGCCCGACGTGAGCAATATCGAACGCCTCGAACTGTTCGGCGAGGACTACAACCCCACCGCCACCATCGAGAACCAGGAGGGGCAGAAGCTCTCCCTGCAGGTGTACTACCAGCTGGCGCTGGATTTCGGCGGCATCGGTCCCAAGGCGGCCAATTCCGGTCTGCTGATGTACGGCAGCCATGCCGACGAGGCCCGCGCCAACCCGGGCAGGCACCCCAACATCGACCGTCTGATCGACATCCTCGAGAACGACTACTACCTGTCGGTGAAGGCGGTCCCGAAGCGCAAGAGCAACGCCGGCTGAGTCAGTCCGCCACGACCCGGTTGGTGAACGCCAGCCGCCAGCCGCGGTCGGTCTGGCGATGGATCCGGGTGAGGCTGGCGTAGTCGCAGTCGAGCTGGAACAGGTGGCCGTCCGGTACGGCCATTACGCCGCCGACCAGCGCACGGATCACGCCGGCGTGGACCACCAGCAACACGTGTTCGTCGGACCGGCCGGGCGCTTCCACGCTCTCGGCAAAGGCCGCCGCCACCCGCTGACGAAACGCATCCAGCATCTCCGCCCCCTCCGGCCGGTTGTGCTCGGGGTCGGCGTAGAAGGCGCGGTATTCCTCCGGACGTTCCTCCTGCAGCTGGGCGCGGGTGCGGCCCTCCCAGGCGCCGAAGCCGATCTCGCGCAGGTCATGCGCCGTCGCCAGCGCCACACCACGCTCGTCCGCCAGGTGTTCGGCAAACGCGCGGCAGCGCGCCAGCGGCGAAGTCACGATCCGCTGCCATCCGGTCTCGGCGGCCGCGGCGCGCTCCATCTGGCGCCAGCCGGTCTCGCTCAGGGGGTCGTCGCAGCCGTGGCCGCGAAAGCGCTGGCCGCCGGCGGGCTCTCCGTGTCGCATCAGGTCGACGATCATCTACTTGCTCCAGGGGTGGATTCACCAGGGGGCGATGGCTCGAGGCTCCCCCAGCAGGGCGTGCAACCGATCCCAGTCGAAGCACGGACCGGGGTCGGTCTTGCGCCCCGGGGCGATGTCGCTGTGCCCCGCCAGGGCGTCCGCGGCGATCGCCGGGAAATGCTCCCGCAGCCAGCGGATCAGCGCCGCCAGCTCGGCATACTGCACCGCGGTGAAGGGGGTATGGTCGTCCCCCTCCAGTTCGATCCCGATGGAGAAATCGTTGCAGCGCTCGCGCCCACGCCACGCGGAAACGCCGGCATGCCAGGCGCGCCGGCTGAACGGGACGAACTGGGTCGCCCGGCCCGCGCGATCGATGAACACATGCGCCGACACCCGCAGGTCACGGATCCCGGCGAAGAACGGATGCGCGGCCGGGTCCAGCCGGTTGTGGAACAGGGCCTCGACGTGCGGTCCACCGAACTCGCCCGGCGGCAGACTGATCGCGTGCACCACGATCAGTTCCGGCTGCATCCCGGCCGGGCGCGCATCCTGATTCGGGCTCTCGCTGCACTCGGCGACCGGCCACCAGTCGCGCGCCCCGCCGTCCTCGCCGACCGCGCTCATGGCGCCTCCTCCGGCGGCTGGCGCAGGCGTTCCTCCAGAGCCGCACGCAGCAGCGGCACGCGCGGCGGGGCCTGCAGCGGGCCGTGGTACTCGCCGTCCAGAAACACGAACAGTGCCGGCAGGTGAAAGACCTCGAACTCGCGCACCAGTGCGGTGTCGATCTCGGCATCCACGCGAAACAGCTCGGGCGCATCGCCCTCGGCGCGCCAGCGCCGCAGGGCGTCGCCCATCGCGTGGCAGGCGCTGCAGCCGGGCCGCGTGAACATCACCACGGCCGCCCCGTCCACCTCCTGCAGGCGGTGGTGGAAGCCCCCGGCATCGAGGGCCGGAAGGCCCCCGCTGGCGGGTGATTCGTCGACACGGGACGGTTGCGGCACACTGCCTCCATGACGTGCCCGCCGGGAGCGACGACAGCCGACCGGCGGGGCTTTATGATCAATGACGCGTGGGGTAGTTTACGCGCCCGCGTCCCGAGGAAGCGACCCGCCGGTGTCCGAACAGCTCAATCCCCAGCAACACGCCGCCGTCTCCACCACCGACCGTCCGCTGCTGGTCCTGGCCGGCGCGGGCTCGGGCAAGACCCGCGTGATCACCGAGAAGATTGCGCACCTGGTGGAAAAGCGCGGCCTGGCCGCGCGCCAGATCGTCGCGATCACCTTCACCAACAAGGCCGCGCGCGAGATGCGCGAGCGGGTGCAGGGGCGGCTGTCGCGGGAACAGAGCCGCGGGCTGGGCGTGTCCACCTTCCACACCTTCGGCCTGCAGTTCCTGCGCCGCGAACTGGCGGCCACCGGCCTGCGCCCGGGCTTCTCCATCCTCGACCCCGGCGACTGTCGCCAGCTGCTGCGCGAGATCACCCACCGCGACGACACCGCGGCCGAGGTGGATGACCTGATCGGCCACATCAGCCGCTGGAAGAACGACCTGCTGACCCCCGACGAGGCGCTGGCCGAGGCCAGCCAGGCAGGCGACGAAGCCCCCGGGGCCGTGCTCGCGGCCAATCTCTACCCGCGCTATGAACAGGCCCTGCGTGCCTACAACGCGGTGGATTTCGACGACCTGATCAAGCGCCCGGTGGACTGCCTGCGCGCGGACGCCGACCTGCGCAACCGCTGGCAGGACCGCATCCGCCACCTGCTGGTGGACGAATACCAGGACACCAACTCCGCGCAGTACCAGCTGGTGCGCCTGCTGGTCGGGGTCAGCGACGGGCTGACCGTGGTCGGCGACGACGACCAGTCGATCTACGCCTGGCGCGGCGCGCGCCCGGAGAACCTCGCGCGCCTGCAACAGGACTTTCCGCGTCTGGAAGTGGTCAAGCTGGAGCAGAACTACCGCTCCACCAACCGCATCCTGGCCACCGCCAACGCGCTGATCGCCAACAACCCGCACGTGTTCGAGAAGCGCCTGTGGAGCGCGCTGGGCGAGGGCGAGAAGGTCGAGGTGATCGACTGCGCGGACTCCGACGCCGAGGCCGCGCGGGTAGTCTCCGAGCTGATGCGCCGGCGCTTCCGCCTGAACGCCGGCTGGGGCGATTTCGCCATCCTCTACCGCAGCAACCACCAGTCGCGGCTGTTCGAGAAGCTGCTGCGCGAGCAGGGCATCCCCTACCGCCTGAGCGGCGGGCAATCGTTCTTCGAGAAGGCCGAGATCAAGGATCTGGTGGCCTACCTGCGCCTGCTGGCCAACCCGGACGACAACACCGCCTTTCTGCGCGTGGTCAACGTACCGCGCCGCGAGATCGGCCCGGCCACTCTGGAAAAACTCGGCCAGTACGCCAACCAGCGCGGGGTCTCGCTGCTGCAGGCCGCGCGCGGGGCCGGCCTGGCCGAATACATGGACGAGCGTGCCCGGGCGCGTCTGGAACGCTTCGTCGACTGGGTCGACGGCTTCCGCGCACGCGCGGCCGAGGAGGCCCCGGATGCCCTGCTGCGCGCGCTGGTGGAGGACATCGACTACGAATCCTGGCTACTGGACAACAGCGCCAACCCGCGCGCCGCCACCCGGCGCATGGAACAGGTGCGTGAATTCATCGACTGGGTCGCACGCCTGGCCGGCTCGCGCGCGCCGGAGGCCGAATACGGCGACGACACGGCGGACGACAAGGACGGCATGGAACTGGCCGACATCGTCAACCGCATCAGCCTGATGGACATCCTCGACCGCAACCGCGATGCCCAGGACGATACCGAGGCGGTGCAGCTGCTGACCCTGCACACCGCCAAGGGCCTGGAGTTCCCGCACGTGTGCCTGGTCGGCTTCGAGGAGGAGCTGCTGCCGCACCGCGTGAGCCTGGAGGACGACGCCATCGAGGAGGAGCGCCGCCTGGCCTACGTCGGGCTGACACGCGCGCAGCAGACCCTGCTGATCACCTACGCGCGCAGCCGCAAG
Organism: Thioalkalivibrio sp. ALE10; assembly: GCF_000381385.1. Lineage (NCBI taxonomy): Bacteria > Pseudomonadati > Pseudomonadota > Gammaproteobacteria > Chromatiales > Ectothiorhodospiraceae > Thioalkalivibrio > Thioalkalivibrio sp. ALE10. Next base: position 337,400 of record NZ_KB906450.1, on the reverse strand, counting down.
CGCTACGGTGAGACTCTCGACTGCGAACCGTCGCGCTTTCTCGACGAGCTGCCCGAGGAACACCTCGACTGGCCCGACGCAAAGCCGCCGGACCCGGAGACCCAGCAGCTCACGGCGCGCGCCCATCTCGCCGGGCTCAAGGCCATGCTGGAGAAGTGATCACTCCTTCTTCAGCAGCTTGAGGCCGACCCGGGTGATGCGCGCGCCCTCCATCTCGCGCACCACCAGGCGCGTGGGCCCGAGATCCACGAAGTCCCCCACCACCGGCTCGGTCTGCAGTTCGGCGCGCAGGAAGGCCTCCAGGGTCTCGCCCTGACGTTCGGACGGCACCGGCGCGCCGTAGGTCATGCCCACCGCCCCCAGCAGGGCATCGCCGTTGAGGGCAAACTCCCCGAACACGCTGCGCTCGGTCAGGCGTTCCGGCACCTCTTCCTGCGGCACGAACAGACGGTCCAGGTCCGGCAGATCGGCGGGCGCGACCATAATGTAGAGATGGTCGCCGGCCTGCAGGTCCAGCAGTTCCAGGGTCTCCAGCAGCTGGCCTTCCCGCAGATGCGCGACCACCCGCGCCGACCCCGGCAGACGGAAACCGGACCAGGCCTCGCGCACCACCGGCGTGGTCTCCGCCAGCCGGTAGCCCACCAGCTCCATCTCCTGCTGTCCGGGGATGTCCAGCTCGGTGCGCTGGACCCGGGTGGTGGTCGGCGGCAGCTCCAGGCCCAGCCAGCGCGCCGAGGAGGCCACGGTCCAGCCCTGCACCATCAGCGAGATCAGCACCACGAAGAACACCACGTGGAAGAAGTATTCCGCCAGCTCCAGCCCGGCCAGCAACGGGAACAGCGCGAGGATGATGGGCACCGCCCCGCGCAGCCCGACCCAGGCGATGAACAGCTGCTCGCGCCACGGGAAGCGGAACGGGTACAGGCACAGCGCGACCGCCAGCGGGCGTGCCAGCAGGATCAGCACCAGCGCCACCAGGCCCGCATCCAGCGCCACCGGCGGCAGCTCCGAAGGCGTGACGATCATCCCCAGCATCAGGAACATGCCGATCTGTGCGAGCGCCGCGATGCCGTCGTGGAAACGCTTGATGTTCTGCGAGGCCTCCAGCGGCCGATTGCCCAGCAGCAGCCCGGCGAGATACACCGCGAGGAAGCCCGAACCGCCCACCATGCCGGTGAGGCCGAAGATCGCCAGCGCCCCGGCCAGCGCGAACAGCGGGTAGAACCCGGCCGACATCGGCACGCGGTTGATCAGCGCCAGCAGCGCGAGCCCGCCCCCGACCCCCAGCAGGGCCCCCAGCCCCATCTGCTGCACGAACTCGACCAGCACCACCACCCCGAAATCGGGCTGATCCATCAGGATCAGCTCGATCAGCACGATGGTGAGGAAGATCGCCATCGGGTCGTTGGATCCCGACTCGATCTCCAGGGTCGCCCCCACGCGGCTCTTCAGCTCCAGCCCGCGCGAGCGCAGCAGGGAAAACACCGCCGCCGCGTCGGTGGAACCGACGATCGCCCCCAGCAGCAGTCCCTCCAGCCACGACAGCCCCAGCCACCACACCGCGAACAGCCCGGTCAGGCCGGAGGTGATCAGCACCCCCACGGTGGCCAGCCCCACCGCCGGCTTCAGTCCGATACGGAAATTGCGCGCCGGCGTGCGCATCCCGCCATCGAACAGGATGATGGCCAGGGCCGCGGAGCCGATCAGATGGGCCAGGGTGATATTCTCGAACGACACGCCGCCGGGGCCCTCCGGGCCCAGCAGCATGCCGATGCCGAGGAACACCAGCAGCAGTGGTACACCCAGCCGCGAGGTGACCACGCTGGACAGGATGCTGCCGAGCAGGACCACGGCGACGAGAAAGATGATCTGACTGGAGAAATCCATGGCGCCATCATACCGGAGCATTCCCTGCCTCCGGCCCGCGGTCTCAGTAATCGCCATCACCGCCCTGCTGTCGGGGTCGCTGGCGGGCTCGCCCGCGGCGGCCGAACGCGGCGGCGTGGATGCCCTGCATTTCGAGTTCGAGAACGACCTGTTCGCCGGCGAGGACCGCTACTACACCAATGGCGTGCGCGCCGGCTGGACGCGGCGCGGCGAACGGGTCCCGCCCTGGCTCCAGGACGTGGCGGACTTCTTCCCGCTGTTCGTCGATCGCGAGGAACGCGGCCGCCTGAAGACCTCGGTGCACCTGGCGCAGAACATGTACACCCCGGAGGACATCGAACGCGAGCAGCCGGACCCGGACGACCGCCCCTACGCCGGCTGGCTGTACCTGAACTTCAGCCTGGCCGAGGACCACGGCGACCGGCTCGACCGGCTGCAGGTCACGCTCGGGACAGTGGGCCCGGCGTCCCTGGCCGACCGCACCCAGGAGACGGTCCATGACCTGACGGGCGCCCCCGATCCGCGCGGATGGGACGCGCAGATCGGCAACGAGCTCACGCTGATGCTGGGCTACGAACGCCAGCTGCGCGGCCGTTCGGGCCATCTGGGAGGGGGCTGGGACTGGGACCTGACTCCACACTGGGGCGCCTCCATCGGCAGCCCGTTCACCTTCGCCAATGCCGGCGCGATCCTGCGCACGGGCCGCAACCTGCCCCGCGATTTCGGCCCGCCGCGGATCAACCCGGCACTGTCCGGATCACACACCTTCGAGGCGGTCGACACCGCCGGCGGCTACCTGTTCGCCGGGGTGGACACCCGCCTGATGGCCTACGATCTGTTCCTCGACGGGCCGCTGTTCCGCGACGGCCCGTCGGTGGACAAGCACCCGGTGGTGGGCGAATTCACCGCGGGCGTGGTGTTCCACTGGCACGGGGTGCGTCTGGGCTATACCCATGTCTGGCGCTCGCGCGAATTCAGCGGCCAGGCCACCGGCGCCGCGGAGTTCGGCTCGCTGCACGCCACCTGGCAGTTCTGAACCCCGCCCGCCCCGGCGTTGTTACGATCGAGGCGTCGCCCCTTCCGGAGAACCCGCGTGCGCAAGATTTCCCGAACCTTCCTCACCGGCCTGGCCGCGATCCTGCCGGCGATGGTCACGCTGGCCCTGCTGTGGTGGCTGGGCAGCACCGCGGAACAGGTCCTGGGCGGCCTGCTGCAGGCCGTCCTGCCGGACCTGCTGTACGTACCGGGCATGGGGATCGCCGCCGGTGTCGGGCTGGTGTTCGCGGTGGGCGTGCTGCTGCAGGCCTACCTGGTGCGCTGGCTGTTCAACTGGCTGGAGGGCCTGATGCAGCGGATCCCGGTGGTCAAGACCATCCATGGCACGGTACGCGACGTCACCCGCCTGGTCTCCGGCGACATCCACCAGCAGTTCGGCCAGGCAGTGCTGGTCACGCTGCCGGGGCTGGAAGCGCGCGTCATCGGCTTCGTCACGCGCGAGGACTTCGAAGGCCTGCCGGACGCACTGGGCGGGGCGGAGACCCTCGCGGTGTACATGCCGATGAGCTACCAGATCGGCGGCTACACCCTGATGCTGCCGCGCGACCGGGTGGAACCGCTGGAGCTGTCGCTGGAAGATGCCATGCGCTACGCCCTGACCGCCGGGGTCTCCGCGCGCAAGGACGAGCCCGGAGTGTAAACGGGGACGTAAACCGGACGCTGCAGCGCGGCGGCCGGCGTCAGCCGTCCTCCAGCGGGGAGATGTCGCGCACCGCGCCGAACGCGGCCGAAGTGGTCATCAGAGCATAGGCGCGCAGAGCCTGAGTCACCGGCCGATTGCGCGACTCGGGCTTCCAGGCCTTCGCCCCGCGGGCCTCCATCGCCTCGCGCCGCGCCGCCAGGGTGGCGTCGTCCACGTCGATGCGAATGTCGCGCGCGGGGATGTCGATCACGATGGTGTCACCCTCTTCAATCAGGCCGATCGCCCCGCCCTGCGCCGCCTCCGGCGAGACATGGCCGATGGACAGCCCGGAGGTGCCACCGGAGAACCGCCCGTCGGTGATCAGCGCGCAGTCCTTGCCCAGCCCCTTCGACTTCAGATACGAGGTGGGATAGAGCATCTCCTGCATGCCGGGACCGCCCTTCGGACCCTCGTAGCGGATGATCACCACGTCGCCCGCCCGGATGCGGTCAGCGAGGATGGCCTCCACCGCGGCGTCCTGGCTCTCGAACACCCGCGCCGGGCCGGAGAAGGTCAGGATGCTCTCGTCGACGCCGGCGGTCTTCACGATGCAGCCGTCCGGTGCCATGTTGCCGTAGAGCACGGCCAGGCCGCCGTCCTGCGAGTAGGCATGTTCGATATCGCGGATGCAGCCGTTGGCGCGGTCGAGGTCGAGGCTGTCCCAGGCGCGGTCCTGGCTGAAGGCGGTCTGGGTGGGCACCCCGCCCGGCGCGGCGCTGTACAGGCGCTCGGACTCGGCGGCATGGCGCATCACGTCCCACTGCTCCAGGGCGGCGCCCAGGGTCGGGGCATGCACGGTCGGGATGTCGCGGTGGATCAGCCCGCCGCGGTCCAGTTCGGCGAGGATGCCGACCACGCCGCCGGCGCGGTGCACGTCCTCCATGTGGTACTGCTGCGTCGCCGGGGCCACCTTGCACAGGTTGGGCACGTGGCGCGACAGGCGGTCGATGTCAGCCATGGTGAAGTCGACCTCGCCCTCGCGCGCGGCCGCCAGCAGGTGCAGCACGGTGTTGGTGGAACCGCCCATCGCGATGTCCAGGCTCATCGCGTTCTCGAACGCCTCGAAAGTCGCGATGGAACGCGGCAGGGCCGAGGCGTCGTCCTGCTCGTAATAGCGTTTCGCCAGGTCGACCACGCGCCGCCCGGCCTCCTCGAACAGGGCCTGGCGCGCGGCATGCGTGGCCAGCAGCGAACCGTTGCCCGGCAGCGACAGCCCCAGGGCCTCGGTCAGGCAGTTCATCGAGTTGGCGGTGAACATGCCGGAGCAGGAGCCGCAGGTCGGGCAGGCGGAACGCTCGACGGCCTCCACCTCTTCGTCGCTGGCGCTGGAGTCGGCGGCCTTGACCATCGCATCCACCAGATCGAGGTGGATCACGTTGTCCTGCCCGGGCGCCTGCACCTTGCCGGCCTCCATCGGCCCGCCGGAGACGAACACCACCGGGATGTTCAGGCGCATCGCGGCGAGCAGCATCCCGGGGGTGATCTTGTCGCAGTTGGAGATGCACACCAGCGCGTCGGCGCAGTGGGCGTTGACCATGTACTCCACCGAGTCGGCGATGATCTCGCGCGACGGCAGCGAATAGAGCATCCCGCCGTGGCCCATCGCGATACCGTCGTCCACCGCGATGGTGTTGAATTCCCTGGCCACGCCACCGGCCTGTTCGATCTCGCGCGCGACCAGCTGGCCCATGTCCTTCAGATGCACGTGTCCCGGCACGAACTGGGTGAAGGAGTTGGCGACGGCGACGATCGGCTTGTCGAAGTCACCGTCCTTCATGCCGGTGGCGCGCCACAGGGCGCGGGCCCCGGCCATGTTGCGGCCGTGGGTGGTTGTGCGGGAACGATAGGCAGGCATGATGGGCAGGTCTCGCGAACGTTCGTGGAAATGCGAAATCGTACATAATGCGAGCATCAATACCCAGTAGGGGAGGAAGCGTTCATGAAATTCGAGGTCGAGAACATCAAGTGCGGCGGCTGCGCCAGCTCCATCCGCAAGGGCCTGATGCAGGTCGAGGGCGTGGAGTCCGCCGAGGTGGACGTCGAGAACGGGGCCGTGGAGGTCACCGCGCCGGAGTCCGCCACCGACGCGATCCGCGAGAAACTGGCCCACATGGGCTATCCGGAGGTCGGCTCGGTCTCCGGACTGCGCTCCGCCGGGGCCCGGGCGAAGTCGTTCGCCAGCTGCGCGGTCGGACGCATGAGCGGTGACAGCTGAGCGCAGGCATCCGGCATGAACCATGACGCGGGGCATGCCCGGAGCCGGCCGGCCCCGGCCGTCCGCCACCGACATCCGGCACGGTGGCGGGCCGGCCTGGTCGTTCTGGTGGCTGCGGTGGCGCTGGCCGCGCCGGCCGCGGCCACCCCGCCCGAACAGGGCGGCCTGCCGGAGACGACCCTGGAGGTCGGCGAGCGGGAACTGACGGTGGAACTGGCCGCGGATGACGCCAGCCGCAGCCAGGGCCTCATGTTCCGCGAGGCGCTCGCGGACGACCGCGGCATGCTGTTCATCTGGGATACGCCGGATCGCCGGGCGATGTGGATGCGCAATACGCTCATCCCGCTGGACGTCGCGTTTATCGACGGCGACGGCGAGATCACCAACATCGAGACCATGGCGCCCGAGACCACCCGCCTGCACTGGTCCGTGGCACCGATCGAGTATGCACTGGAGGTCAACGCGCAATGGTTCGCGCAGCACGGGATCGAGGCGGGGGAGCGCATCCCCGGCCTGGATGCCGCGCGCGAGGCCGCCCGGGACCACTGACAGCCTGACCGGGCGCCTGCTGACCATGCGCGCGCCGCCTCCGGAATCAATGCAGGCACCGGGACCGAACCCGTGCCCGTCCGCCGCATCACCCAACTGTATTGGCCAACTGGATTGCGAGGGAGCCGCGTGAACCCGCCAGACCAACCAACCCGCCCACATCCCGCACGTCGTGCCCCGGCCCCGGGGGAACTCGCGTGGTTCCGCGACGCCGTGCCATACATCGCCGCGCACCGGGGCCGCACGATGGTCATCGCGCTGGCCGGCGAGGCCGCGCAGGCGGCGGAGTTCCCGGCCCTGATGCGGGACATCGCCAAGCTGCATGCACTGGGCGTGCGCGTGGTGCTGGTGTACGGGGCTCGCCCGCAGATCGAGGCGCGCCTGGCCGAACGCGGCCTGCAGCCGCAGTACGCCGAGGGTCTGCGGATCACCGATGCCCCGGCGCTGGATGCCGTGCTGGACGCGGTCGGCCGCCTGCGGCTGCAGATCGAGGGCCTGCTGTCCCGCAGCCTGGGCCAGCCGGGCACCGGCAACGCACGCCTGCGGGTGGCCGGCGGCAACTTCGTCACCGCCCGCCCGCTGGGCGTCCGCGACGGGGTCGATTTCCATTACACCGGCGAGGTGCGCGGGGTAGACACCGCCGCGCTCACCGCGCTGCTGGATCAGGAGCAGGTCGCGCTGGTCTCGCCGCTGGGGTATTCACCCACCGGCGAGGTCTTCAACCTGTCCGGCGAGGAGGTCGCGACCCGCGTAGCGATCGCCCTGGACGCGGACAAACTGATCTTCCTGACCGAGGCCGGCGTGCTGCGCGGGCCGCAGGACGACGTGCTGGATCAGCTGACCGTGCCCGCCGCGGAGCGCATCCTCGCCGAGCGCGACGACCTGCCGCAGGAGCTCGCCAGTCACCTGCGCAGCGCGGTGGATGCCTGCCATGCACGCGACCTGCGCGTGCACCTGGTCGACCGCCGCGACGACGGCGGGCTGCTGACCGAGCTGTTCACCCGCCAGGGCATCGGCACCCTGGTCTCGCGCGAGCCGCTGGAGCGCCTGCGCCCGGCCACCCTGGACGATGTCGGCGGCATCCATGCGCTGCTGGAGCCACTGGAGGCCGAGGGTGTGCTGGTGCACCGCGCCCGCGAGCACCTGGAGCTGGAGATCGAGCGCTTCCGGGTACTGGAGGTCGACGGGCTGATCATCGGCACCGCGGCGCTGTACCCGTTCGGCGACGACGCCGCGGAGATCGCCTGCCTGGCGCTGCACGCCGAATACCGCGGCCACGGCCGGGGCGACCGACTGCTGACCGCGATGGAGGCGCTGGCGCGCGAGCAGGGGGTCCGCCGGGTGTTCGTACTCACCACCCGCACCGCGCAGTGGTTCCAGGAACGCGGCTACACCCCCGGCAGCGTCGACGACCTCCCGCCGGAACGCCGCCAGCGCTACAATCAGGCGCGCAACTCGCGGGTCTTCACGCGCGAGCTGGAGGGCTGACCCGGGGCAACGCCGGGCTCAGCGACCGCGGGCCTCGTCGCGTTCGTGGGCCTCCTGCGCGGCCACGCTGAGGGTGGCGATGGGACGGATCTCGAGGCGCTCGAGCCCGATCGGCTCGCCGGTCTCCTCGCAATAGCCGTATTCTCCGCGCTCGATGCGCGCCAGCGCCTCGTCGATCTTGGTCAGCAGCTTGCGCTCGCGGTCGCGGGTGCGCAGCTCCACACCGGCATCAGCCTCGTGGGTGGCGCGATCGGAAGGGTCCGGCTCCTGCCAGTTCTCGGTGCGCAGATGTTCCAGGGTCTCTTCCGACTCGGCGATCAGCTCGGCCCGCCACGCCTCGAGTTTGCGCCGGAAATAGTCCAGCTGGCGCGGATTCATGTAGGGTTCGTCCTCGGAGGGACGATAGTCGGGATCCACCATGTTGCACCTCCGGATCGTGACCCGAGCCACGGGCCCGCCACAACGGGTAAACCTGCACTAGAACACATGTGCCGGACTCAGTACAGACCGCCAGACCACAGGGATCGAACATGCACGAACCGCTGCGCCTGATCCAGGTAACCGACAGTCACCTGGGGACCGAACCGGGCCCGGTGCGCGCGGGCTACCCGGACAGCGACCTCGCATTGCGCCACGTCCTGGAAACCGCGCGAGCGCGGGAAGGCCTGCCCGACCGCCTGCTGCTGACCGGCGACCTCGCCGAGAACCCGTCGCCGGAGACCTATGGGCGCCTGAAGGCACTGCTGGACGAAACGGGACCCTGGCCCACCAGCGCGCTGGCCGGCAATCACGACGACGCACGCGAACTGGCGGTGACCCTGGAGTCGGCCGGCCATGCGGTCCATCGCAGCGAACGCCTGGGCAGCTGGCAGCTGATCGCCCTGGACTCCTCGCAGCCCGGAGGGCCGGCCGGCCATCTGTCCGACGCCGAACTGCAACGCCTCGAGGGGGCCCTAACCGCGCACCCGGAACGCCCGGCCCTGATCGCCGTGCATCATCCGGTGGTACCGGTGGGCAGCCCGTGGATGGACGGCATGGGCCTGACCAATGCCGACGCGCTGTTCGCCGTGCTCGACCACCACCCGCAGGTGCGGGCCTGCGTGTTCGGACACGCGCACCAGGTGGTCGACACCTTTCATGGCGACGTCCGCCTGCTCGGCTGCCCCGCCACTTGCGTGCAGTTCCGCCCCGGGGCCACGGAATATCAGCTCGACGATGATCCGGACACCGGGCGTCCGGGTTACCGCGTGCTCGAACTCTATCCCGACGGCCGCCTGGACACGCGGGTCGAGCGGCTGCCCGCACCGCCCGCGTGAGGCCCGCATGAGCGCATCGTCGGTGCCGGAGGATAGCCGCGCCGCCGCCCTGCAGGCCTGGCTGACGCAGCGCCCCGGGTGCTTCGAAGGGCTGCAACTGCTGCGCGCGGATGCCAGCTTCCGCCGCTATTTCCGCGCGCGACGCGACGGTGAGCCGGTGGTCATCATGGATGCCCCGCCGGAACGCGAACCGGTGGCCCCGTTCCTGCGCATCGCCCGTCTGCTGGAGGCCCTCGGCCAGCGTCCGCCACGCATCCATGACGAGGACCCGGACGCGGGTTTCCTGGTGCTGGAGGACCTCGGCGACCGCACGTTCACCCGGGCACTGGCCGAGGGCGAAGACGAGAAGGCCCTGTATCAGCGGGCCATCGACCGGCTGGCCGACCTGCACCGGGCCTGGCCACAGCGGCCTGCGGAGGCCACACCCGCACTGCCCGCCTACGACACCCCGCGCCTGCTGGACGAGGCCCGCCTGTTCATCGACTGGTATGTCCCGGAACAACAGGGCCATCCGCCGGCGGAGGCCGCCCGCGGCGCCTGGGAAACGGCCTGGACGCAGACCCTGGACGCCCTGCCGTACCTGGAGCCCACGCTGGTGCTGCGCGACTTTCATGTGGACAACCTGATGATCCCGCCGGAAGGCACGGGCTGCGCGCTGCTGGACTTCCAGGACGCGGTGCTCGGGAGCCCGGCCTACGACGTGGTATCGCTGCTGGAGGATGCGCGACGCGACGTTTCACCCGCAGTCGCGCGGGAGGCCCTCGCGCGCTACCTGCAGGCCACCGGGTGGCCCGATGAGGCCTTTCGCGTGCATTACCGGGTGCTCGGGGTCCAGCGCGCGATCAAGATCCTCGGCATCTTCACCCGCCTGCACCGGCGTGACGGCAAGCCCGACTACCGCCGCCACGAACCGCGCCTGCAGACGCTGGTGCGACGCGGACTGGCACACCCGGACCTGCAGCCCGTGGCGCAGTGGTTTCGCCGGCATCTCCCCGGCGATCCCGCCACTCCCGAACCCGCGCCGGAGGCACGCGCGTGAAACGGGCCATGATCCTCGCCGCCGGGCGCGGCGAACGCATGCGCCCGCTGACCGACGAACGCCCCAAGCCCCTGCTGGAGGCCGGCGGCAAACCGCTGATCGTCTGGACCCTGGAACGCCTGGCCCGCGCGGGGTTTGGCGAGGTCATCATCAACACCGCCCACCTGGGTGAGCAGATCCCCCGGCGGCTGGGCGACGGCTCGGCCTTCGGGCTGAAGATCCGCTATTCGCCGGAACCCGCCGGCGCCCTGGAAACCGCCGGCGGCATCCGCCAGGCCCTGCCCCTGCTGGGCCCCGAAGCCTTCCTGGTGATCAACGGCGACATCTGGTGCGACCACCCGCTCGTACCCCCCTCGCGGCTGCCGGGGGCCATCGAAGAACACGATGCCCCACTGGCCCATCTGGTGCTGGTGGACAACCCGCCGCAGCATCCGGACGGGGACTTCGCCCTGGGCGCCGACGGCCGCGTCACCACCGACACCGGCCCGGAACGCCTGACCTTCAGTGGCATCGGCTGGTATCACCCGGCCCTGTTCGCGTCGCTGGAGCCGGGCCGCCGCCCGCTGGGGCCGGTGCTGCGCGAGGCGATCGCGCAGGGCCGGGTGAGCGGCGAACACTACCTCGGCGACTGGCGGGACATCGGCACGCCGCAGCGCCTGGCGGCGCTGGATCGCGATCTCGCGACCACGGATCAGGGCTTGATGTAGGTAAACCCCTTGCGCTGCAGGCGATACAGCTCGGTGATCCCGCTGGTCACCATCTCGTCGCGGATCACGTCGTGGAGATCGGCGCGCTCCAGGCCACGGGCCTCCATGGATCGCCGGCTGACCAGAAACTCGAAGCCCTGCAGCCGCAGGGTGTCGATGCGAATGGCGGTGGCGGTGTCCATGGAGGCCGATTCCAGCAGGCGCACCCCCTCGCCATGCAGCACGATGCGGACGTCGGCCGGCCCGTGGCCCGGGTCGCCCAGGTGCTCCTTCAGATAGCGCAGGACGTTGGAGAAATGCTCGCGGTCGCCGGAATCCAGGTGGTAGACGATCCGGGTGACGGAGGGGCCGGCGTCGGGTGCCGCGCCACCCTCCCCCGCGACCGCGACCGGCTGCAGGGCCGCCAGCAGCAGGCACAGGCCGGCCCAGCGGAGCAGCGGAAGCGTCCGAGAGGAGGGCACTCGACGCTCCCGCCCCGGATCAGACCTTGATGTAGATCCAGCCTTCCGCCTGACGACGGGCAGCTTCGGCCACACCCGAATCAATGCGCTCGGCCTGTGGCAGGATATCGATATCCTGCAGCCCCTCTTCCCGCGCCAGGCGGCCGAGGGTCTCGTTGCAGGCCGTAAACCGCAGTCCGGGGTGTTCCCGGCTCAGACTGTCGACCCGCTCCGGGAACGGGGCCCGGTCCGCGCGCAGCATGTTGATGGCCTTGTTGTGGACCACGACCTGGACGTTCAGCTGCCGGCCATCGCGCGCGGCCTCGTTGAACATCGCCTCGATGTCGTCCAGCAGCTCCTCCATCGCGACCCGGTCGGCGTCATTGACATGCAGAAGGATCTGATCGGTCTCGCTGGCTGCATGGACCGGCTGCGGTGCGGCGGCTCCGCCCGCGGATTCGGCTTCCGCCATCTCCGTGAACAGGGCACTGACGGTGTCGTCGAGCTCGGGCACCCCCTGGCCTTCGGACGCCGTCGCATGAGCTGCGGAACCGGACCCGGCCCCGTCCACGAACCAGCCGGCGTCCCGGGTCACTTCGTAACCGGCCACCGAGCCCAGCACCAGCGCCACGACACCGGCGGCCACCGATGAGAACCAGCCGGTACGCCGGGGACCCCCCATCGGCGAGCGGAGCAATCCCGCACCACCGGAGCGGCCGCCGGCACCGCCGTGGTCATCCTCCCTGCTCCGGTAATCCCGGGCCGGCGGTTCCACGTCCTCGTACGCCATCGCCACCAGCTCCTTGAGCTGGTGCATGTCACAGACCTCACGGCTCAGGTGCTCGCTGGAGGCGATCGCCTGCAGGGTCTGCAGCCGGTCCTCCGGAGAGAATTCGCCATCGACGAAGGCGTTGAGAATCTCTTCGCTCGGACGGTCCTGCGCCTTGAGTCGGTCTTCAGCCATTCTGGCTCCTTACTACCCTGAGTTGCGGCCCCTCTTCAGCGGGTTCCGCGGCAGATTCCGTCGCCGCTGTGTCCTGCGGGGCCTGCTGCTGTTCCAGCAGCTGCTTTTTCAGTTGTGCCCGGGCGCGGCTGAGGCGGCTCATCACGGTGCCGATCGGGACGTCCAGCACTTCGGAGACCTCGGCATAGGCAAAGCCCTCCAGGTCGACCAGCGACACCACCTGCCGGTGATCGCTGCTGAGCCGGGCCATCGCCTGGTGCACGTCCGCCACCCGGCGGTTGCGCTCGGTCTGCTGCTCCGGGCAGTCCTCGCAGGCCAGCTCCATGTTGTCGACGTCCACCGTGTCCTTCTGCCGCCGTCCCCAGTCGCGGTAGCAGTTGGTCATGATGCGGAACACCCAGGACTTCAGGGCATTCTCGTCCTGCAACGACTTCAGCCGGGTGAGGGCCTTCATCATGGCCTCCTGCACCAGATCGTCGGCCAGCGCGGCGTCGTGACACCAGGCATAGGCCATGCGGTACATCTGCGGCCGCAGGTCGCAAACCTGCTGGCGCAGCCGCCTTTGCGCGAACCAGGTCGCCATTGTTCTGTCTCCTCACATCCTGCAGGCCGTCTGTGCGGCCCTGCTTGTTCTTGTACCCTGTAGGACGCGGTCCCCGGGGACGCTATTCCCGGTTCCGGACCGGGTTGCCGCGCGCACGCGACACACTTCTCTGGTCAAGGATACGCAATGCCCTTCGATCCGCAACAGCTCGAGGCCTCGTTCGCCTTTGACCCGGACACCACAACGGACCTGCGCGAGCGCTGGGCGCAACTGATGACCGACGCGGTGTGGGCCGACCTCAAGACCGGCACCATCGGCGCGGTGCCACGCCTGCGCAAGCGCCTGCTGGAGCTGGGCGAAAACCTGCGCTCCCTGCTGTCCGATCGCGCCTGGATCCCGCACGAACGCGAACGGGTAAAAGGGGCGATGGCCGCCAGCCTCAACCTGCGCGACAGCCTCAACCAGACCGACCGCGCAGCCAAACTGCTCAACGGCGGCGAGGACTTCGAGCGCTTCGAGGCCGACTACCTGGCTTTCCGCAAGGCGCTGCTGGCGTTCATCGAACACCACGAGCAGCTCTGGGGCGACCTCCTCGAGTCGCTTTACGAAGACGCCCCGGACGACGCGGACACGGACGAGGACTGATCCATGGGCGAGGAGATCGGCTCGGAGTACTTCACCCCGGACGACCGTGAACGATTCCGGCGGGCCCTGGACCACGAGACCGATCTGCTGCTGACCTGGCTGGACAGCCACCGGGATACTCCGCGGGGCCCGACCACCCTGGGCTTCGAGATCGAGGCCTGGCTGTGCGATGCCGAGGGCCGGGCGCTGGCGGAGAACGATGCCTTCCTCGAGGCAATGGACAGCCCCCTGGTGTCGCGCGAGCTGGCCCGTTTCAACGTGGAACTGAACACCAGCGTGTTCACCGCGGGCCCGGGCTGCTTCACCGCGATCCTGCAGGAACTGCGGGACACCGTGAAACGGGCGGATCGCGCGGCCGCCCGGTTCAATGGCGGTGTGCTGATGGCCGGCAGCCTCGCCACCCTGCCCCCGGAGGAGCTGGGCCTGCACCGCATGTCACCCCAGGCGCGCTTTCGCGCGCTGAACGAGGCGGTACTGGAGAACCGGGCGCGGCGGCCGCTGCACGTCGACATCCGCGGCCGCGAACACCTGCTGCACGACCACGACGACGTGATGCTGGAGGCCCTCGCCACGTCGTTCCAGGTGCATATCGGCTGCGCACCGGATGAGGCACATCGCAGCCTGAACGCGGCCATGGTCGCCAGCGCCCCGGTACTCGCGGCGGCCGGCAACTCGCCCTATCTGTTCGGGCACGAGCTGTGGGAAGAGAGCCGCATCCCGCTGTTCGAGCAGGCGGTGGAAAGCGGCGGCTTCGCCGACTCGGCCCGGGGGCCGATCCGCCGGGTCACCTTCGGCAGCGGTTATCTGCACCAGTCGGTGGGTGAGCTCTTCCGCGAGAACCGGGACCATTTTCCGGTGATGCTGCCGGTCGACCTGCAGCATCCGCCGGAGAATCTGGCCCATCTCGCGCTGCACAACGGCACCATCTGGCGCTGGAACCGGCCGATCGTCGGCACCGACGCCGGGGGGCGGCATCACCTGCGCGTGGAGTTTCGCTGCCTGCCCGCCGGCCCGTCGCTGATCGACATGCTGGCCAACGCCGCCTTCGCGCTGGGGTTGATCGAATGGCTGCGCGATGCTCCCGGGGACGGCACCGCCCACACCCCGTTCGCCGAAGCCCGCGACAACTTCTATCATGCCGCCCGCGAAGGCCTGCACGCGCGACTGCGCTGGGGCCACGCGGACCCGCTCCCGGCCCCGCGCCTGATCCGGCACCAGCTGCTGCCGCGGGCCGCCGAGGGCCTGGAGAACCTGGAGATCGACCCCGGCGAGCGCGACGCGCTGCTGGGCATCATCGCCGCGCGCGTGGACAGCGGCCAGACCGGAAGCGTCTGGCAGCGCCGCTGGGTCGCGCGACACGGACGCGACTGGGCGGGACTCGTGCGCGCCTATCGCGGCTGGCAGAACACCGGCGCCCCGGTACATACCTGGGGCCTGTAACCCGAGATACCGAATCATGCCGCAAGACCGACCCGCGATCCGCGAATATTTCGAGCTGCCCGACGGCTTTCTCGACGCCACGCCACGCACCCTGAGCGAGGTCGTGCCGGAACCGGCCCTGATCCACCTCGGCGGGCGCCGCGAGCCCGCGGTGGCCGTGGTGCTCCTGCTGCACGGCAACGAACCGGTCGGCCTGCATGCCATCCAGCAGCTGCTGCGCCACTACACCCATCGCGAGCTGCCGCGCGCGCTGACGCTGGTGATCGGCAACCCGCAGGCCGCCGCGCTGAACCAGCGCCACCTCGACCAGCAGCCCGACTTCAACCGGATCTGGCCGGGCACCGAACAGCCGGGATCGCCCGAGGCGGAGAGCTTCGCCGCACTGGTGGCCCGGCTGCGCGAGCGCGGGCTGTTCGCGGCCATCGACCTGCACAACAACACCGGACGCAACCCGCATTACGCCTGCATCAACCGCCTCGACCCGGCGTTCATGCAGCTGGCCGCCCTGTTCGGACGTACGGTGGTCTATTTCACCCGCCCGCGTGGCGTCGCCTCCATGGCCCTGGCCGAACTGGCGCCCTCGGTCACCCTGGAATGCGGGCACCCGGACGATGCCGCCGGGGTACAGCACGCCTTCGAGATGGTGGATGCGGTGCTGCACCTCAGCGCCTTCCCCGACCACCCGCCGGAGCGCGACGCGATCGACATCTACCACACCGTGGCGCGGGTGCGGCTGCGTCCGGGGATGCGGGCGAGCACCGGAACGGATGCGGACGTCCGCCTGGAACCCGACCTGGACCGGCTCAACTTCCAGATGCTGCCGGCCGGTTCCTGCCTGGTTCGGCGACAGCCGGAGGTGGACGACCCGCTGGTGGTCACCGCGGAGGACGGAGCGGAGGTCACCGGAACCTATCTGGAGACCCGCGGGGAGGAGATCCGCCTGCGGCGCGACGCGATGCCGTCGATGCTGACCCTCGACAGCCGGGTCATCACCCAGGACTGCCTTTGCTACCTGATGGAACCCATGGACATGGGGACACTCACCGGAAACGTCGGCTGAGGCGGGAGACGGGAATCAGGCGTCGCGCTCGATGCGCTCGACGATCTGAGCGGGGCGGTCACCCTTGCGGTAGTTCGACAGATCGGCGGTGGTCTCGGCAAAGGCCTTTTCGCGGGCCTCTTCGGTCTCGTACCAGCGACAGGCCTCCCAGTCGGGACCCAGCAGATGCGGCATGCGGAAGGTCGCGTCCTCGGGCATGCGAATGCGAATACCGTAACGTTTCATGGTTCGGGCCTGCGCGGGTAGTGGAAACAGCGCGCCAAGTGTAGCCATCCCCCGGAATCGCGGCAATACGCGCCAACGGAGACCGAAGGTACGACCCGGCCAGAGCGTGAATACTTGTCCCGGCATCCACTCCGTACAGCCCGACGGGCAACCGGACGGACAATCAGGGCGCGACGAGGGCCAGGCGTCTTTGAATCTCAGTGGCGTTTTCGGATGCGATCCTGCGGAACGTGGAACCGATGCGGGTGTCTTCCGACACGGTTTGCCAGTACCCAATAGCGGTGTGACAGGCGGTGACCCAGACGCCCTGGTCACGGGGCAATGGCATGGCGGGATCAAACGTCATTCGGGGAAGCTCGCCACCCGGGAGCGGCGCGTACGCCATCGGCAGCATGTCGTACACCGGGCACAGGACGAGGCGTCCCTGAGCCGGGCGAAAGGCGAGGTTGCCCGGATGCATGTCGCTATTGGCGATCAGTCGACCGAACCAGGTGATGTGACGGATGGCTGCAACCGCCTCCGGCGTCAGCAGACGCTTGTCGGCGAGCCCCGGGGCAAGGGTGTCCCATGCCGATGGCGCATGGCCGAGCAAGGCCGCGTTCACGGTCTCCAGCGTCACCACCGGGCTGCGGCCGAACAGGCCATGGCGATCGAAGCGTTCGACTTCCAGGAACGTGCGGCCCTGATGCTGGAGGATTCGGCTGGGCGGGCCCTGCACGCCGGGGAGTGCCGCGATCGCCTCCAGCGCCAGATGTTCCGCCACCAGCAGATCCGACCAGCGCTGCACGGTCACGGAATCATCCGCACCGGAGAATTTCACGATGACATGCGGGCTACGGCTGTCCTGCAATTCCCGGAGAGCGGTGAATTTCGGGAACTCACCCGCGGCGCTGGAGCCCGCGAGGCCCAGCGAGATGGCCTCCTCCGCCGCCTTCACATACATCCGTTCGATATCGTCCGCCCCGAGGACTGCGGGCGGATCCAGGCGAGCCTTTTGCCACTCATGGAACGCGGCGTCCCCGACGATCAGGTTACCCGGGAGGTCCGACCCCACACGACTCAGAACCCACAGGATATCGTCGTCACTCCAGGTATCCGGGCTGGGCGAGACCCCCAGGGCATTCTGGAAGCGATGAGCCAGCTGGCGCCCGAGATAACCCTGAGGGCGCATGTCATACAAAGGGTATGGCAACCCGTCCCACCAACCATCGCGGGTATGGTCGCTCTCCTCCACAGGCCAGTCCGAGCCACCGAAGTCGGCATGGCAGCCCTGCGGCTGAACGGGCGAGAGTTCCGTGAGTTCGTGCGGCCGGCCGGATTCATCAATCGTACGGATGGGGAGGGGCGCGAGGTCACCTCGCAGCGCTCGGCGCAGGGCGTAGCGAGTGCGCCGGGCCCGCCCGGCCGCAAGCACGGGCTCGGCCGTCTCCTGCAGCAGGCGGTGCAGGGTGGGGACCGACAACCCCAGTTCGCGGGCAAGATCGCCCGCACGCGCCGGCGCGAACCTGGCAAGCACCGGGCCGAGCCGCTGGTGCGCTGCTTCCCGCTTGCTCCTCATCGGAATCCACCCAAATGAAAGGATTATTGAGAAGATCTTAACCGATTAAGGTTCTGATTAATATGGCTGCAAAAGCCCACCCGGACATGGACTGAAACAATCACGGCGCCAGGGCGCGGAGCCGCTCCTGGCGAGAGAGGGAGTTCGAAGGGGTTGCCCCGGAGCGACCGCGCGCAATGGCCTGGCAGCAGTTCGGAGCTACAGGAAATGCCAGGCAAACATGCCCGGGCACCAGATGAGTACGGCGTGGGCACAACTGGGCACGGTGGGAGCCCAAACGAAAAAGGGCTGCCGAAGCAGCCCCTTGAATCTGGTTGGTGGCTACGCCCTGATTCGAACAGGGGACCCCATCATTATGAGTGATGTGCTCTAACCAGCTGAGCTACGTAGCCACGCGGGTTGCGAATTCTCCCGGGCCGGGATGGTGAAGTCAAGGCCCGGCCCGGTATCCGCCGTGTCAGATCTGCAGGCGTTCGACGATCCGTCCGTTCGCCAGGTGTTCGTCCAGGATCTCGTCGATGTCGCGCTCGTCCTGGTAGGTGTACCAGACGCCTTCGGGATACACCACCGCCACCGGGCCTTCGTTGCAGCGGTCCAGGCAGCCGGCGGTGTTCACCCGTACCTGCCCTTTGCCGTGGATGCCCATCTCCTTGGCCCGGTTCTTGGCATACGAGCGCATCTCGGTCGCCCCGTGATCCTCGCAGCAGTTGCCGTCTTCCCGGCAATTGGTACAGAAGAAGATATGCCGCTGGTAATAGCCCATGCGATGCTCCCGGATCAAATCCGCTTCATCATACTGTGTCCGGCCGGTTCAGCGAAAACGCCAGACCAGGCTGACCTCACTGATGGTATCGGTGTTTTTCTTGCCAGGCTCGACATCGGTGTTGTGCTTGACGGTGAAGCTGGTCCGCAAAGCCATGCGGTCGGTCATGTCGGCGGTCAGGGCGAGGATGTTCTCGACCTCGGTGTTGTCGCGACCGCTGATGATCAGCAGCTCGTCGGTCAGACGTGCGCTCTCGCTGATGTCCCAGCGCAGGTTGCCCCCGAGCCGGCCCACCGCATCGGTGTCGGACTCGCCGGATTCGGCCAGGCGTGCCTGACGGGCGCCGGCGCCGATCTCGCCATCCAGTCGCAGGCGCTCGCGATCCACCAGACGCCGGCCGTAACCCACGGTCTGCGAGGCCTGATAGTCATAGCTGCTGAAACGGTCGCGTTCGTAACGCAGCGCGCCGAACACGTAATCGTGTTCCGCCAGACGCCGGTCAAGCTGGTACCCCGCGACGTAACGCTGCCCCGTGGTCTCGCGGTCTTCCTCGGTGAACAGCGCGTCGCCCCGCAGCCTGTTGCGCCACAACTCGGCGGTATGCTCGGCGCGGATCCGACCGCTGGCGGTGGCCGACTCGGTATTCCCGGTCGTCAGCGAGGCCCCGGCCTCCAGCGTGGTTTCCCATCCCTCCGCATCCCAGGCCTGAGCCTGCGAGACTGGTATGCTGACAAGCATGACGGAAGACAACAGTACGGCGGCGGAACGCGGTACACGCGACAACATGGGACCCTCCGGGTCAGCAAACGGGCCCGGGACCCTAGCAAAGCCGCTGGGGAGCTCCGACCTACCCCCGAAGTACACGGGGCTTTCGGCGGTGGATCAGTGCGTGCACTGCGGTCTGTGCCTGCCCCACTGCCCCACCTACGGACTGCACCGGCAGGAAGGCGACTCCCCGCGAGGTCGCCTGACCCTGATGCAGGGCCTGGCCCGCGGCGAGCTCGATCCGCAGTCACCCCGCCTGCGCAGCCATCTGGAAGGCTGTCTCGGCTGCCGCTCCTGCGAGGCCGTGTGCCCGGCCGGAGTCCCCTTCGGCGCCCTGATGGATCGCACCCGCGAAATCCTCCTTCAGGAATCGGACGAGCCGGAGGGCGCCCCGCTGCCCATGCCGCGCATGCTGCACGACCGCCTGCTGGGATCGCCCCGGCTGCGGCGACTCGCCGGCCTCGGGGCCCGGGCCGCCGCACGCCTGCCGCGCGCCGGGCTCCCGGGACTGGACGCCACCGCGCGCCGGGCCCTGGAACATGCGCGCCCCAGCCTCGCCCCGCCTCCCCGGCTGCGCGCCGACGGCCCGCCCGACGCGGTCGACGTGCTGCTTTTCACCGGCTGCATGGACGCCTTCTTCACCGGGCCCGACCTGGAAGCGGCCCTGACCGTCCTGCATGCGCTGGGTCTGAAGGTGGGCATCCCCTCCTCCCGGACCTGCTGCGGCGCCCTGGACCGACACGCCGGACGACCCGCGGCGGCCACGGAACTGGAGCGGCACAATCGCGAAGCCTTCGGTGCGGCCGAGGATGGCCCGCCGGTGATCGTCCTCGACAGCGGCTGCGAGGCGACCCTGCGCGAGGCCGCCGACAGCTTCCCCGGCGCCCGCGCGACCAGCCTCACGCGCTTCGTCGCCCGACACCTGAGGGAACACGGCCCGCCCCGTGAAGGCTGGCGCGAAGAGCCGGTGCGCGTCGCCCTGCACCGCCCCTGCACCCAGCGCAACGTCACCCGCGAGGGCGAGATCCTGCCGACGCTGCTGCGCGGCCTGCCCGGCGTGACCCTCACCGGGACCCCGTCCCTCCCCAACTGCTGTGGCGCGGGTGGCACCGCGATGCTCGCCTGGCCGGAACAGGCCGATGCCCTGGGGCAGCAAACCCTGCAGGCCCTGGGCACGGAGGCTCCTGACTGCATCGTCTCCGGCAACGTGGGTTGCCGGGTGCATCTGCGCGCCCTGCAGCCGCAATCGCCTGAAGACCCGCCGCTTGTCTCCCCGGCCCGTTTCCTTGCGGGGCGCCTCGCGGTAACCTGAGACAAGGCCCATACCCGAGCGCCCGCCATGCGCCGACTCTCCCCGCTGGATCATCTGATCACCCAGGCCGACGCCCTCGTCAAGGTCGTCTCCGGGCATGCCCGCTCCACCGGCCGCCCGTCGCCCGGTGGCGACGAACCCGGTCCGATGCTGGACGACCATGACCGTCAGGAAACCGGGCGGCTGATGCGGGTCAACCATGCCGGCGAGGTGGCCGCCCAGGGGCTGTATCAGGGGCAGATGCTCACCGCCCGCACCCCGGCGATCCGCGCGCAGCTGGACCAGGCGGCACGCGAGGAAGGCGACCACCTGCACTGGTGCGCACGGCGGGTCCACGAGATGGGCATGCACACCAGCCTGCTGACGCCCTTCTGGTACGTCAGCTCGCTGGGCGTGGGTGCGCTGGCCGGGCTGGCCGGGGACCGTTACAGCCTGGGCTTTGTCGACGAGACCGAGCGCCAGGTGGAGCAGCACCTGGACCGCCACCTGGATCGCCTGCCGCCGTCCGACACTGTGTCGG
The DNA here is from genome assembly GCF_000381385.1 of Thioalkalivibrio sp. ALE10. NCBI lineage: Bacteria > Pseudomonadati > Pseudomonadota > Gammaproteobacteria > Chromatiales > Ectothiorhodospiraceae > Thioalkalivibrio > Thioalkalivibrio sp. ALE10. Next base: position 316,225 of record NZ_KB906450.1, on the reverse strand, counting down.
CGCGCATCCTCGAGCAGATGAAGCAGGAAGAGGTGGAACACGGGGCAAAGGCCATGGCGATGGGGGGCCGGACCCTGCCGTGGCCGGTGCGCAGCGTGCTGATGCCGCTGACCTCGAAGATCATGACGCACACCGCCTACCGGATCTGAGCCCGGTTTCCCCGGGCCGGGCATCCCCGCGGCGCGTCAGCTCCCGCGGCTCATGTTCTTGCCGTAGAAGATCTCCATCATCTCGTGCTTGAGCAGTTTGGCGATGCGCTTGGCTTCCTTCGCCGAGTAGTCGTCCTTGCCCAGCCCGAACAGGTAGTTGTCGAGGTCGAAATCCTTCAGCACCATCTTGGTGTGGAACAGGTACTCCTGGTACACGTTCACGTCCACCATCTGGTACTTGTCCTTGGTGTCGCGCGACAGGAAGTCCTGGATGGAGTTGATCTTGTGATCGATGAAATGCTTCTTGCCACGCACGTCCCGGGTGAACCCCCGCACCCGGTAGTCCATGATCACGATGTCCGATTCGAAGCTGTGGATCAGGTAGTTCAGCGCACGCAGCGGTGAAATGCGCCCGCAGGTGGACACGTCGATATCCGCGCGGAAGGTCGCAATCCCGCCCTCCGGATGCGCCTCCGGATAGGTGTGCACGGTGATGTGGCTCTTGTCGAGGTGACCGACCACGGTCTCCGGCAGCGGGCCCGGGCCCTCGGTGTAGCCGATCTGCTCGGTAGCCACCGGCTCCTCGGAGATCAGCATGGTCACCGACGCGCCCTGCGGGTCGTAGTCCTGGCGCGAGATGTCGAGGATGTTGGCACCGATCAGGTGCGCCACGTCCGTCAGGATCTGCGTCAGACGCTGGGCGTTGTAGGCCTCGTCGATGTAGGCGATGTACTCGTCGCGATGACGATCGCCCGACGCATAGCAGATGTCATAGATATTGAAGCTCAGGCTCTTGGTCAGGTTGTTGAAGCCGTGGAGCTTGATCTGCTTCTTGTGACGCGACATGGCCTACCCTCTTGCCCGGGCCGTAAGGAGCGGCGAATTGTAGAGACATCACGCGGCGAGTCAACGGCTTGCACCCGCCAGCGGCTCAGCGCGGCGCGGGCCCTTCCACGATCTCGAAATCATGGGTCACGCGGGCCGACGCCCCCAGCATCATCGACGCCGAACAGTATTTCTCGGCGGAGAGCTGTACCGCCCGTGCGACGTGCTTTTGCGACAGATCGTTCCCGTACACCCGGAAATGCACATGGATGTCGGTGAAGACCTTCGGCACCTCGTCGGCGCGGGTGCCGTCGATGTCCACCTGACAGTCCAGCACATCCTGCCGCGACTTCTTCAGCATCGCCACCACGTCGAAACTGGTGCAGCCGCCCAGTCCCAGCAGCAGCATCTCCATCGGCCGTGCCCCCAGGTTGCGCCCGCCGGCGTCCGGCGCCCCGTCCATCACCACCGCGTGGCCGCTGTCCGTCTCGCCGACGAAAGCCACACCGTCCAGCCATTTCACGCGTACCTGCATTTATCCACCCTGCCCGATGTTTTTGTGAACCCGTCGAAGCAGAATCGTCACCGAACCCCCCGCCGGGTGCATTACACTCTCGTGCACTACACTTTAACGTGTTCTCCCGATCGAACCGGTAATCATGAGCAAGCCTTCCGCAGTCCAAACGGCCACGCCCAACCATTCTCCGGCGATGGAGCGCCTGCTGGAACACTGCCAGCGCCGCCACTATCCGCGCCGCACCACCGTGATCCAGGCGGGCACGGTACCGGACACGCTGTACTACGTACTCGGCGGCTCGGTCTCTGTCCTGGGCGAGAACAACGGCCACGAACTGGTGCTGGCCTATCTCAACCGCGGCGAATTCTTCGGCGAGCTCGGGCTGTTCGAGGACGACCCGCGCAGCGCCACGGTCGTCACCCGCGAGGACACCGACACCGCGGAGATCCCCTACACGCGCTTCCGCGAGCTGGCGATGCGCGACCCCGAGATCCTGATGCTGCTGACCCGGCAGATCGCCGCCCGCCTGCGGCAGACCTCGCGCAAGGTCATGGACCTCGCCTTTGTCGACGTCACCGGCCGCATCGCGCACACCCTGCTCGACCTCGCTCAGCAGCCCGACGCAATGACCCACCCCGACGGCATGCAACTGCGCATCACCCGCCAGGAACTGGCGCGCATCGTCGGCTGCTCGCGCGAGATGGCCGGCCGCGTGCTCAAGGAACTGGAAGAACGCGGCCTGATCAGCGCGCACGGCAAGACCATCGTGGTCTACGGCACGCGCTGATCCCCCGGCCCCGGCTCAGCCCTCGCCGCGGAACAGCCGCCCGAGGGCTGCGCCCGGATCCTCCTCGCGCATGAAGGCCTCGCCCACGAGGAACGCATTCACCCCCGCGTCGCGCATCCGCTGCACGTCCTCGACGGTGTGGATGCCGCTCTCGGTCACCAGCAGCACGTCTTCCGGCACCCGGTCGAGCAGCTCCAGGGTGGTCTCCAGACGCGTCTCGAAACTGCGCAGGTCGCGGTTGTTGATGCCGATCAGGTCCGCGCCCAGGCGCACCGCACGCTCGAGTTCCTCGGCGTCGTGCACCTCCACCAGCGGATCCATGCCCAGCTCGCGGGTCAGGAAGATCAGTTCGCCCAGGTTGGTGTCATCCAGCACCGCCGCAATCAGCAGCACCGCATCGGCCCCCAGCACCCGCGCCTCGTAGACCTGATACAGGTCGATCACGAAGTCCTTGCGCAGGATCGGCAGGTCGCAGGCCACGTGCGCCGCACGCAGGTCACCGTCGCGGCCCTTGAAGAAGCTCACGTCCGTCAGCACCGACAGGCAGGAGGCCCCGTGCTCGGCATACGAGCGGGCGAAGGCATCCGGGTTGAAGTTCGGACTGATCTGCCCCTTGCTGGGACTGGCCTTCTTGATCTCGGCGATCACCGCGGCGCGCCCGGCGTCGATGTCCGCCTGCAGCGCGGCGCGAAAACCGCGCGGCTCCTCCGCTGACGTCAGCCAGCCACGCAGTTCGCGCAGGGGCTGCACGTCGGAGCGCTCGATCAGCTCCTCGCGCTTGCGTTCGAGGATCCGCTCGAGGATATCGGGGGTGTCGTCACTCATGTGTCAACTCTCCTTTTGTGCCAGCCGCGTGGAGACGGCCTGCAGCTGTTCCAGTCGTTCGCGGGCAGCGCCGTTGTCGATCACCTCGGCGGCACGGGGTACGCCCGCCTCCAGGCTGGGCGCACCGCCGCCCACGAAGATCGCCGCGCCGGCGTTGAGCAGGACGATGTCGCGCGCGGGTCCCGGCGTACCCGCCAGCACGTCGCGCAGCATCGCCGCCGAGGCCGCCACGTCGGCGACCCGCACGGTGTCCAGGGCGGCGGTGGTCAGGCCGACATCCTCCGGCCGCAGGGTATATTCCGTAATCTCGCCGTCGCGCAGCTCCGCCACCCGGGTTGGCGCGCCGATGCTGATCTCGTCCAGTCCGTCCTCGGCATTCACCACCATCACGTGTTCGGAACCCAGGCCCTTCAGGGCCTCCGCCAGCGGCCGCAGCCAGTCAGCGGAGAACACCCCCAGCACCTGGTTGGGCGCACCGGCCGGATTGGTCAGCGGCCCCAGCACGTTGAACAGCGTGCGCACGCCGAGCTCCCGGCGTGGCCCGATCGCATGGCGCATCGCCCCGTGATGGGCCGGGGCGAACAGGAAGCCGACCCCGACCTCCCGGATGCAGGTGGCCACCGCGTCGGGGCCCAGCTCCAGGTTTACGCCCAGGGTTTCCAGCACATCGGCGGAGCCCGAACGCGAAGACACCGACCGGTTGCCGTGCTTGGCCACCCGCACCCCGGCGGCCGCGGCCACCAGTGCCGAGGCGGTGGAGATGTTGAAGGTCCCGGAGGCATCGCCCCCGGTCCCGCAGGTATCCACCAGGCCGGCGCGCGGGACGTCCACCCGCGTCGCCAGTTCCCGCATCACGCCGGCGGCGGCGCGGATCTCGTCGATGGTCTCGCCCTTCATTCGCAGGGCGACCAGCAGGCCGCCGATCTGGGCATCGGTGGCCTCGCCGCCCATCACCGCGCGCATCACGGCGGTCATCTCGTCGGCGTCCAGATCCTGGCGTTCAATCAGTCGGGCAATGGCTTGTGGCAGTGTCACTCTGGTTCTCCCGGATGGCGGGCAGCGGTGGCCCGGAGTCGGTCGGGGGTCAACGGGGCATCAGTGTAGGGAAACACGCGCCGTTACGCAGGCCGACCGGCCGCAGGGGCGCGCGGCACGTCGCGCGGACCGCCGCCCAGCCACCAGATCAGCGCCCCGACCGACCACACCACCAGGGCCCCCGCCACCAGGTGGCGCGGATCATCATCCAGATGGTCGACCAGGAACAGCGTCAGCAATGCACTGATGCCCAGCTGCACGAAGGCCTGCATGGCCGAGGCCATGCCGCGTGCCCCGGGGTAGCAGTCCAGCGCCAGCAGGGTCAGCGACGGCATTGCCGTGGCCAGGGCGAAACTGTACAGCGCGAACGGCCCGGTGATCGACACCACCGGTCCGTCCAGCCAGGCACCGACCCCGATCAACACCAGGGCCGTTCCGCTCAGGCCCAGCCCGATGCTCACGGCCGCCTGCGGCGTCAGGCGCGCGGCCGTGCGCCCGGCCACGAACGCCCCCAGCAGCAGCCCGGCCACCAGCGGCAGGAACAGCCACCAGAAATCGCGTTCGTCCCCGCCCAGATGCTCGTAGATCAGCGTCGGCGAGGCCGCGATGAAGATGAACATCGCCCCGAACATCGCCGCGTGCACCCCCACCGGCCGCAGGAATCGCGGGTTGCGCAGGGTGCGCAGATAGCCCTGCACGATCGCCGGCGGCCGGCTGCGCACCCGCCCGACCGGCGGCAGCGTCTCCGGCAGGAACGCCCGCGCCGCCAGCAGCAGCACGCCGCCGTACAGCGCGAGGAAGGCGAACACCGAGCGCCAGCCAAAGGCGGCCTGCAGCCAGCCCCCGATGATGGGTGCGGCAGCCGGCCCGATGGAGAACACCATGGTGACCAGAGCAAAGACCCGGCGCGCATCGGTCGGGTCGAAACGGTCGCGCACCAGCGCCCGCCCGACCACCACCCCGGTGGCCGCCGCCAGCCCCTGCAGGATGCGCAGGGTGACGACCTGCCAGTAGGCGGTGGACACCACCAGCAGAGCGGAGATCAGCAGATAGGCGAACAGCGCCCACAGCACCACCGGGCGCCGCCCGAAGGCGTCCGACAGCGGACCGGTGACCAGCGTGGACAGGGCAAACGCCACCAGGTAGGCGGACAGCGTGGCCTGCATCGCCGCCGAGTCCACCGCGAGGGCCTCGGCCATCGCCGGGAACGACGGCAGATAGGTATCCAGCGAGAATGGCGCCAGCATCACCAGCGGCGCCACCAGCAGCGCGTAGCGCAGCCGGGTACGGCGGTCGCTCAATGACGACACGGCAGTCGTCGCGCCGGGTGGTCACGCAAAGGCGTCTGGAGCGCGAACGCGCACATGGGCTCGCGTTTCCCCGGCGTCACGCCGGCTGCGGCAAGCGACGCAGGAAGTTGTCCAGCAGCTCGTGGCCCTGACGGGTAAGGATGGATTCCGGGTGGAACTGCACGCCTTCCACGTCCAGTTCACGGTGGCGCAATCCCATGATCTCGTCATGCGTGCCGTCGGCGTGTTCCGTCCACGCGGTGACTTCCAGGCAGTCCGGCACCGAGCCGGCATCCACCACCAGCGAATGATAGCGGGTGGCCTCCAGCGGATTCTCCAGCCCGGTGAACACGCCCTGACCGGTGTGGTGCACCGGCGAGGTCTTCCCGTGCATGATCTCGCGGGCGCGCACCACGGATCCGCCGAAGGCCTGACCGATGGCCTGGTGCCCGAGGCAGACCCCGAGGATCGGGATCTCGCCGGCGAAGCGCTCGATCACCGCCAGCGATACCCCGGCCTCGTTGGGCGTGCAGGGGCCCGGCGAGATGAAGATCCCGGCGGGGTCCAGCGTGGCGATGTCCTCCGGGGTGATGCGGTCGTTGCGATGCACGGCCACCTCCGCCCCCAGCTCGCCCAGATACTGCACGAGGTTGTAGGTGAAGGAGTCATAGTTGTCGAGCATCAGGATCATGTCGGGCTCCCGGATGGCCTGGACGGCGAGTTGCGGACAAGCGTAGCGCGGCGCGAGGAACGAAGCCCGGAAACCCGGGCAAAAGGGGGTCCACCCGCGCCGGCGGCGAAATCAGCGGCGGTGGCGGCGCGGCCCCAGCCCGCCCAGGGCGGTTTCCGCCGCGCGCACCACGGCACGGCCCTTGTTCAGGGTTTCCTGCCACTCGTTCTCGGGCACCGAGTCGTGCACCACCCCGGCCCCCGCCTGGATGTGCAGCTCGCCTTCGTGCAGCACCGCCGTACGGATGGCGATCGCGGTGTCCATGTTGCCGGACCAGGAGAGATACCCCACCGCACCGGAGTACGGCCCGCGCTTGACCGGCTCCAGCTCGTCGATGATCTCCAGCGCGCGGATCTTGGGCGCGCCGCTGACCGTGCCGGCGGGGAAGGTCGCGCGCAGCACGTCCATCGCCGACAGCCCCGGCGCCAGCTCGCCTTCCACGTTGGAGACGATGTGCATCACGTGCGAATAGCGTTCCACCACCATGGTGTCGGTGACCCGCACCGAGCCGGTGCGGCTGACCCGGCCGGCATCATTGCGCCCCAGGTCGATCAGCATCAGATGTTCGGCGCGCTCCTTGGGATCGGCCAGCAGTTCGGCCTCCAGCGCGCGGTCCTCGTCCGGATCGCGCCCGCGCGGCCGGGTCCCGGCGATCGGGCGCACGGTCACGCGTTCGTCCTCCAGGCGCACCAGGATCTCCGGCGACGCGCCGACCACGTGGTGATCGCCCAGGTCCAGGTAATACATGTAGGGCGAAGGGTTCAGTTCGCGCAGGGCGCGGTAGAGATCCAGCGGCGGCGCGGAAAACGGCACGCTCATGCGCTGCGCCAGCACCACCTGCATCACGTCGCCGTCGAGGATGTACTGCTGCGCCTTCTCCACCGCGGCCTGGAAGCCCTCGGCCGACCACCCGGGGACATACTCCGGCACCGCGTGCGGATGCGGCGGATCGTCCGGCGGAACCAGCGGTTCGCCCAGACGGGTCTCGAGTTCATCCAGGCGCTCGGACGCCACCGCCTGCCCGTCCGGCCGGGACGCATCGGCATGCACCACCAGATACGCGCGACTGGACAGATTGTCGTAGACCACGACTTCCTCGGACACCAGCAGCAGGATGTCCGGCAGGCCCAGTTCGTCAGGCTTGTCCGGGCCGTCCAGGCGCGGCTCGATGAGACGCACGGTCTCGAACCCGAAGTAGCCGACCAGTCCGCCGGTGAAGCGCGGCAGGCCCGGCAGATCGGCCACCCGGAAGCGCGCCTGATAGGCCTCGATCCAGGCCAGCGGGTCGGCCACGGTCTCGCGTTCGACCACCTCGCCGTCGGTCTCCACCGTAATCTCGTGGCCGTGCACCCGCACCAGGGTGCGGGCCGGCAGCCCCACGAACGAATAGCGACCCCAGCGCTCGCCGCCCTGCACCGATTCGAACAGATACGAATACGGCCGGTTGGCCAGCTTGAGGAAGATCGACAGCGGGGTCTCGAGGTCGGCGAGCACCTCGCGCACCAGCGGGATGCGGTTATGCCCCTCGCGGGCGAGTTCGTCGAACTGTTCGGGGGTCATGGCGGACATTTCCTGGCAACGGGTCGGATGAAGGACGGCGGTTCAGAGGCCGTCGCGCCATCGTCCGGTCGCGGGGAAGCAGGCGTCCATGCCCGGCCTCATGCCGCCCGTGCCGGCAGTCGCGCAGGGAGCTCGTCCAGACGGTCCAGCACCGCGTCCGGATTCTGGTCGCGGATGTCGTCCCCGTGATTGTAGCCGTAGGTCATGCAGACGATCTGGAATCCCGCCGCGCGCGCCGCCTTCACGTCGCTCTTCGAATCCCCGACCATCAGCGAATCCTCCGGCTTCACGCCCAGCTCGCGTGCGGCATGCCACAGGGGCTCGGGGTCCGGTTTTTTCTTCTCCAGGTCGTCGCCGGCGACCACGATCTCGAAGTCGTCGAGGATGCCCTTCTCCGCCAGCAACGGGCGGGTGAAGCAGCCCGCCTTGTTGGTCACGCAGCCCAGGCGGTAACCCTCGGCCTTCAACCGGTCCAGGCCCTCGCGCACGCCGGGATACAGCGGGCTGCGCCCGGCGGTGTTCTCCTGGTAGATCCGCATGAACACCGGCAGGGCCCGCTGGTACAGCTCCGGGTCGGGCTCGCCGTCGAGATCGTTGACCAGCGCACGCTGCACCAGCCGTTCGACGCCGTTGCCCACCCAGTTGCGCACCGCGGCCTCGCCGCGCTCGGGCAGACCGAGCTCGCGCATCATCGCGTCCACGCTCCAGGCCAGATCGGGCACGCTGTCGATCAGCGTGCCGTCCAGGTCGATCAGGATCATGGCGGGACGTTTCAGACTCACGGGCACCTCGCGGCGACGGGCGGAAGGGACGAGCGGGACGCGGACGCCTCAGGCGCCGGCCAGCTCCTCGCGCATCTTCTTGAGGATGCTGTCGTAGCGGTTCGGATCGGAATCCTCGCCCGCGCCGAAGATCGCCGAGCCGGCGACGAAGGTGTCCGCGCCGGCCGCCTTGATCTCGCGGATGTTGTCGGCCTTCACGCCACCGTCGATCTCCAGGCGGATGTCACGGCCGGAGGCGTCGATGCGCTGGCGCGCCTCGCGCAGCTTGTCCAGCGTGGCCGGGATGAACTTCTGCCCGCCGAAACCGGGGTTTACCGACATCAGCAGGATCATGTCGACCTTGTCCATCACGTAATCCAGATGCGACAGCGGGGTCGCCGGATTGAAGACCAGCCCGGCCTTGCAGCCCTCGCTCTTGATCAGCTGCAGGGTGCGGTCGATGTGGTCGGAGGCCTCCGGATGGAAGGTGATGTAGCTGGCACCGGCCTGGGCGAAATCCGGGATGATGCGGTCCACCGGCTTGACCATCAGGTGCACGTCGATCGGCGCCTGGATGCCGTGCTTGCGCAGGGCCTCGCAGACCAGCGGACCGATGGTCAGGTTGGGGACATAGTGGTTGTCCATCACGTCGAAGTGGACGATATCGGCGCCCGAGTTGAGGACGTTCTCGACTTCCTCGCCCAGCCGGGCGAAATCGGCGGACAGGATGGACGGAGCAATCAGGTCGGGTTGTGCCATGCGGTGCCTCGCGAAGGTTAAATCGGGAAGGAGACCGGCGCGTGCCGGTTCTTCTGAACCGCAAAACTTTACCCGAAGGCGCGGCCCCGGGCAAAAATCCGGGACCGCGCAGCGGGGCCGACGAGCGTCGCCCCCGGGGCAAACCGCGCCTTATTCGGCGAACTCGGTCTCGATGAAGGCCGCCACGTTGGCGATGTCCTCGTCACTCAGCGACTGCGCGTGGGGGCGCATCAGCGCGGTGTTGTCGCCCACCTGCTCGCCGGCGCGGTAGCGTTCGAGCTTGTCGGTCACGTAGGCGGCGTCCTGACCCTTCAGGGCCGGGAAGATCGCCTGACCACGCCCGTCCGCCTGGTGGCAGCTGGCACACACGGCCTGGTACATGGACTGCCCGGCCTTGATGTCGGCCGCCTGCGCCGGGAGGGTAAAGGCGAGGGCCAGACCGGCCCCGGTCATCAGCGCGAATGCGTTCTTCATTGTTGTTGTCTCCTGCTGGATCCTTCGGGTTTTGTGCACAGGGTCTCGGCCGCTGCGTGGAAGGAACATTAGCAGGCACTTCCTGAACGGTTCATTAAACAAATGCTGATTTGATCGGGGCAGGTCAGCGTCCGTGGAGATAGCGCTCGTCCGACCAGGTGGCCAGCCAGCCCGGGCGCAGGACCACCAGGGCCGTGACCACGATGCCGTTGACCACCGACTCGGGCAGGATCAGCAGGGGGAGATAGCGCACGTAGTCACGGTAGACCTCGTGCCAGGCCAGTTCGGTGAACAGGCCGTACACCGCCGCGGTACCCAGCACCACGACCACCGCCGACAGCGCCCCTCCGAGGAAGGCCACCCCGTAGAGATAGATGAACATGTGCGGCGGCAGGCGGGTTTCGGTCAGGCGCAGCAGCCCCCAGGTCACCGCCACCGGCAGGATGCCGGCCAGCAGCACGGTCAGGGGCACGGTCGACATCGGCAGCACGCCGAACAGTCCGAGCACGCCCACCACCAGAAACGCCAGCAGGATCGCCAGCTGCCAGCCGAACACCAGGGTCACTGCGGTCATGCCCATCAGGTGGAGGGCCAGGCCGTCCACGGTCTGCGCGCGCAGGGTCCAGATGACCAGCAGCGCGATGAATGCGCCGACGAACAGCTGCGCGCGACCGGGGATGAAAAAGGCCTCCCAGGGCATGCGACGCAGCATCACGACCAGCCCCGCCCCGGTCAGCAGGGCCACCAGCACCTGGAGCGCGACGGGCAGATCGGCCGCACCCTCGGCCACGGGTCAGTCCTCCTCGCGGCGCGCCAGGGCGACGGTGTAGTCGCGCCCCTGCTTGAGCTTGTCGTAGTTGCCGAACACCTCGCGAAACCCCTTCTCGATGAAGCGTCGCAGCCCGGTAATGGTCACGACATACAACCGCCCTCCGGGGTTCATCTGCTCGTGCGCATCCAGCAGCCAGGTATAGAGCAGCTCGCGCCCGACCTTGGCCGGGAGATTGGAGGCGACGACATCGAAGCGACGGTCGCGGATATGCGAGAAGCCGTTGCTCAGCAGGCATTCGACGTTGCTCAGCCCGTTACGCTCGGCATTCGCGCGGGCGTATTCCACCGCCATGAAGTTGGTGTCCACCAGGGTGCAGGCCCCGGGCGCGGCCTTGTGCGCCATCACCAGGCCGATCGGGCCGTAGCCGCAGCCGAGATCGAGGCAGCGATCACCGGATCCGATCTCGGCGTGCCGCAGCAACAGCCGGGTCCCGTCGTCGATCCGCCGCGGCGAGAACAGGCCCCAGGTGGTCCGCAGGCGCAGCGGCACGCCTTCCAGGGTCTCCTCGATCTCGAGGTCCTGTTTCAGTTCGGCCTGACGCGCGCGCCGCGCGGCGGCATCGGGAAAATGGTTCCGGCTCATTGCGATGGTTCTCCGGCGAGGCCCCGCCACAGGGATTCGGCGACGTCGGCTACCGCGTCGGCGTCGTCCTCGTCCGGCAGGCCGACCACGTTTACATGCCCCATCTTGCGCCCCGGACGGGCCTCGGCCTTGCCGTACAGATGCAGCCGGGCCCGCGCCTCGCCGAGCACGCCGGTCCAGTCCGGCGCGGTGGCCGCCGGCCACAGGTCGCCCAGCAGGTTGACCATGGCCACCGGAGCGGTCGCTCGGGCCGGGGCCAGCGCCAGGCCACAGACCGCACGCAGCTGCTGTTCGAACTGCGACACGCTGCAGGCATCCAGGGTGTAATGGCCGGAATTGTGGGGCCGCGGGGCGATCTCGTTGACCAGCAGCTCGCCGCCGGCGGTCACGAAGAATTCCACCGCCAGCACCCCGCAGTAATCCAGATGATCGGCAACCCGCAGCGCGACGTCACGGGCCTGCTGCTCCAGTGGGGCAGGCAGGCGCGCCGGGACCCGGGTCAGGTGCAGGATGCCGTGGCGATGATGGTTCTCGGCCACCGGGAACACCTCGCTGCGCCCGTCCGGCGCGCGCGCCACGATCACCGAGACCTCGCGCGCCAGCTCGACCTGCTCTTCCAGCACGCAATCCACCCCGCCCAGCCCGGCATGGGCCGCGGCCAGGTGGTCCGGATCCTCGAGACGGGCCTGCCCCTTGCCGTCATAGCCCAGACGAGCGGTCTTGAGCACCGCCGGGAAGCGCGGCTCGCCGGCCCCGGTGGCCGGGGGCTGCGGATCACGACCGGCCAGCACCGGTCGCCACGGCGCCACCGCGATCCCTGCCTCGGCGAGGAAGCGCTTCTCCGCCAGCCGGTCCTGGGCGATGGTCAGCGCGCGTGGCCCGGGGCGCAGACAGCCGCGCGCCGCCACGCGTTCCAGCGACGCGGCGGGGATGTTCTCGAACTCGGCGGTGACCGCCGCGCAGGCATCGGCCAGCTGATCCAGCGCCGCATGATCGTCGAATGCGGCGACGCGGTGCCAGTCCGCGACCGCTCCGGCCGGGCTGCGCGGGTCCGGGTCCATCACCATCACGGCGTAGCCCGAACGGCGCGCGGCCAGCACGAAATAGCGGCCCAGCTGGCCGCCGCCCAGCAGGCCGAGGGTGGCGGGCGGAGCAATCATGGACGGTTCACGCCGGATCCGGCGGCAGGCTCTGACCGAGAACGGCGTCGCGCTGTTCGGCGCGGAAGGCGTCCAGCCGCGCCGCGAGATCGGGGTCGCCGGTGGCCAGCATCGCGGCCGCGAACAGCGCGGCATTGGCGGCACCCGATTCGCCGATGGCGAAGGTGGCCACCGGGATCCCGCGCGGCATCTGCACGATGGACAGCAGCGAGTCCTCGCCCTGCAGGTGCCGCGAGGCCACGGGCACGCCCAGCACCGGCACCGGCGTCTTGGCGGCCAGCATGCCCGGCAGGTGCGCGGCGCCGCCGGCGCCCGCGATGATCGCGGACAGACCCCGCTCGCGCGCCTGTTCGGCATACTCGAACAGCAGATCCGGCGTGCGATGCGCGGACACCACGCGGGTCTCGTGGGGAATCTCCAGGCGCGCCAGCAGTTCGGCCGCACGCTCCATGGTTCCCCAGTCCGAGGTGCTGCCCATGACCACGCCCACGCGCGGCGGTGTTGCGGTGTCGGTGATATTCATCCGCGCAACCATAGCGGGAGCGCCGTGCGGCGACAAGCCGGCCGGCAGTCTTCGGCGGCGCGTTCCCTGTGTCGCCACAGCCGCTACAATACGCGGATGGACGATACCCTTCTTGAAAGTGACATCCCCGACCTGGAATGCGTCCACCGCGGCAAGGTGCGCGACCTGTACCGGGTGGACGACGACCACTGGCTGATGGTGACCACCGACCGGCTGTCGGCATTCGACGTGATCCTGCCTACCCCGGTGCCGGACAAGGGACGGGTGCTGACCGCGATCACCGTGTACTGGATGCAGCGCATCGAACGCGAGCTGGACATCCCCAATCAGCTGACCGATATACCGCTGGCCGAGGTGGTGCCGGACCCCGCGGTGCGCGCGCCGCTCGAGGGGCGCAGCCTGGTGGTCCGGCGACTGGAGGCCCTGCCGGTGGAAGCGGTGGTGCGCGGCTACCTGATCGGCTCCGGCTGGAAGGACTATCAGGCCACGGGTGCGGTCTGTGGTCTCCCGCTGCCACCGGGGCTGGAACTGGCCGGGGCACTGCCGGAGCCATTGTTCACGCCCAGCACCAAGGCGGCGGTCGGGGATCACGACGAGAACGTCGACTTCGACCATGTCGCCGCGGCCATCGGCGAGGAGCGCGCGCGCGAAGTCCGCGAGGCCAGCATCGCGATCTACAAGCTGGCGCGCGAGCACGCCGCCGCGCGCGGGATCATCATCGCCGACACCAAATTCGAATTCGGGCTCGACCGCGAAGGCCGCCTGCATCTGATCGACGAGGTCCTGACACCCGACTCCTCGCGCTTCTGGCCGGCGGACGAATACGCCCCGGGCCGCAGCCCCGCGTCGTTCGACAAGCAGTACGTGCGTGACTACCTGGAGACCCTGGACTGGGACAAGACGGCCCCGGGCCCGGCCCTGCCCGCGGAGATCGCCGAGCAGACGGCGGCGCGCTATCGCGAGGCACTGGAACGCCTGACCGGGTCGCCACTCGACCGGTCATGAATCCCGCGGGCCTGTTCGTCAGCGCCACCGACACCGGCGTGGGCAAGACCTTCGTCGGCTGCGCTCTGCTGCGGGCCTGGCGCACGGCAGGGCTGAACCCCGTCCCGTGCAAGCCGGCGGAATCCGGCTGCGAGACAGGGCCGGACGGCCTGTATCCCGCCGACGGCGTGGCCCTGACCGCCGCCGCGGGGCTGCCCCCGGCGGCAGTCGCTCGGGTGACCCCCTGGCGATTCCCCGATGCCCTCGCCCCGGACCAGGCGGCGCGCAACACCGGCCGCCCGCTGTACCTCGCGGACCTGGTCGACGCCTGCGAGGCTCAACGGGAAGAAGCGGAGGGGCCGCTGCTGGTGGAAGGCGCCGGCGGCTTCTATTCGCCGTTGGCCGAGGACGCGCTGAACGCCGACCTGGCCGCGGCGCTCGGCCTGCCCGTACTGCTGGTGGCGGAAGATCGCCTGGGGACGCTGAACACCTGCCTGCTGACACTCGAAGCCCTGGAGCGGCGCGGACTCGCACTGGCGGGGATCGTGCTCAACCGGCGCCAGCCCGACACCGATCCACGCCTGGACAACGCATCCGCCCTGCAACGGCGCAGCCCGGTACCGGTGATCGAACTGGCCGAGGGGACAGCCCCGGAGGCGGCCGGTCAGAGGGTCTCGACCTCCATCGCATCGGGCCTGATTCCGCCTTCGGCCGGATCGGCCTCCGGCCGCTGATCCTCACCGCCCCGCGCCGGGACCTCGTCGGCCTCGTCTCCGCGGAGCTCGAGCAGGGCGTCACGCAGGGCATGAGTCCCGGGGTGATCCACCCTGCGGCCCTCCAGGATGTGCACCGGCCGCAGGTCCTCGCCATAGTAGGCTTCGTTGAAGTCTTCGCGGACCGTCAGGCGCGAGCCTTCGAAGCTCATCCCCAGATACGCCCCGCGCGCCCGCGCGTAAGAGATAAAATCCGCATTGACGGAAGCACTGCGCCCGGCACCCACCGGACCCGCGGCGACTTCGGCATCACCCCCCAGTCGCATGGACGAGGCGAACAGCGAATCTCGGGCATCGGGCCTCCGTGCGACCATCACCACCTCGGCTGCATCCCCGCCGATCTGCACGCCGAAGCTGACGGATCCCAGGGAATAGAAACCCACCGGACTGTAGTCGCCCTCGTCTTCGTCCCAGGCCAGGGCGACGCCCAGCCCGCCGGAACCGCCAATGAAGAACCCGCCACGGACCACGCGCGGGAAGATCACCACCGCATGCGCCTCCCGCAGGTCGGCGCGCAGCGCGGGATAGTCGGGATGCCCGGCCATGCGGGTGAGGGTGTCCTTCGCGCGGTCGACGATGTCCTGCGGATCGACTTCGCGCGCGAACGGATTGGCGCTGGCCGGCGCCGCCAGGGAAAGGATCAGGGCAAGGACGAGGAGCAGGACTGCGAAATAGCGCATCGGGACCTCCGGGGAGGGGCCGTTGTTCGGGACAGGTCGCCATGATGGCACAAAAAAAGGGGGCCGAAGCCCCCTTTTTCGTGCATCCGTGCGCGGATCGCGAGATCAGTTGACCTTCGGATCCAGCTCGCCGTTGTTGTAGCGGGCAACCATGTCGTCCAGCGACATCGGCTTGATCTTGGACGCCATCCCGGCGCAGCCGAAGGCTTCGAAGCGCTGCTTGCAGACGTCCTTCATGCCGGCGGTCGAGGCCTTCAGGAACTTGCGCGGATCGAATTCCTTCGGGTTCTCGGCCAGGAACTTGCGCACCGCACCGGTGGACGCCATGCGCAGGTCGGTGTCGATGTTGACCTTGCGCACGCCGTGCTTGATGCCTTCCTGGATCTCCTTGACCGGCACGCCGTAGGTCTCGCCCATGTCACCGCCGTACTGGTTGATGATCTTCAGCCATTCCTCGGGCACCGAGGAGGAGCCGTGCATCACCAGGTGGGTGTCCGGGATCCGGGCATGGATCTCCTTGATGCGCTCGATCGCCAGGATGTCACCGGTCGGCGGACGGGTGAACTTGTAGGCGCCGTGCGAGGTGCCGATGGCGATGGCCAGGGCGTCGCACTTGGTCTTCTTGACGAAGTCCGCGGCCTCGTCCGGGTCGGTCAGCAGCTGGTCGTGGGACAGCGTGCCTTCGGCGCCGGAACCGTCTTCCTCGCCGGCCTGGCCGGTTTCCAGGGAGCCCAGGCAGCCCAGCTCGCCTTCCACCGACACACCGCAGGAGTGAGCCATCTCGGAGACCTTGGCGGTCACGTCGACGTTGTAGTCGTAGGTCGACGGGGTCTTCATGTCGGGCATCAGGGAGCCGTCCATCATCACCGAGGTGAAGCCCGACTGGATGGAACGCAGGCACACCGCCGGCTCGGCGCCGTGGTCCTGGTGCAGCGCGATCGGGATGTCCGGATACTGCTCGGCAGCCGCCTCGATCATGCGGCGCAGGAAGGGCTCACCGGCGTACTTCCGCGCACCGGCGGACGCCTGGATGATCACGGGGGAGTCCACTTCCTTCGCGGCCTCCATGATCGAATGGATCTGTTCCATGTTGTTGGCGTTGTAGGCCGGCATGCCATAGCCATGCTCGGCGGCATGGTCCAGCAGCTGGCGAAGCGAGATCAGTGCCATGGTTCCTCCTTACGGGATTCGCACTTCAGGTTGGGAACTGGACGTCCGGGTGACGGTCGCCGTCAGGCGACTTCGCCGGCCCGGACGATTTTCATTGCGTTGGTGCCGCCATGGGCACCCTGCAGGTCGCCCTTGGTGATTATGACCAGCTGGCCATCCTGCACGACCCCCTCGGCCTGGAGCAAGTTGACCGCTTCGCGGTTCAGGCTCTCGTGGCTCTCCGGCAGGGAGTCAACATACACCGGGTAGACACCGCGGTACAGGCTCATGCGACGGCTGGTGTCCATGCGCCGGGTCAGCGCGTAGATCGGGATCCCGGAACTGATCCGCGACATCCACAGGGCAGTGGCGCCGGACTCCGTGAGGGCCGCGATCGCCTGCACGTCCAGGTGGTTGGCCGTGTACATGGTGGCCATCGCGATCGCCTCGTCCACGCGTCCGAAGGTGGAGTCCATGCGGTGGTCCGACTGCCGCGCGGCACGCTGGCGCTCCGCGGCTTCGCAGATCCGGTCCATGCTGGAGACCACCCGTCCGGGATAGCGTCCGGTTGCGGTCTCGCCGGACAGCATCACCGCGTCGGTGCCATCCAGCACCGCGTTGGCCACGTCGAAGACCTCCGCCCGCGTGGGGATCGGATTCTGGATCATGGTCTCCATCATCTGGGTCGCGGTGATGACCAGCCGGTTGAGGGCGCGCGCCCGCGAGATCAGGGTCTTCTGCACCCCGGGCAGTTCGGCGTCGCCGATCTCCACCCCGAGATCCCCGCGCGCGATCATGATCACCTCGGTCGCCGAGATGATCTCGTCGATCACGTCCAGGGCCTCGGAACGCTCGATCTTGGCGCAGATCCCGGCCTCCCAGCCGGCCTCCTTCAGGAGGCCGCGGGCCAGGTGGATGTCCTGCGCCGAGCGCGGAAACGACACCGCCAGGTAGTCCACCTCCAGTTCAGCCGCCAGGCGGATGTCCTCGCGATCCTTGTCGGTGATCGCCGGGGCGGACAGGCCACCCCCCTGGCGATTGATGCCCTTGTTGTTGGACAGCTCGCCGCCGACCACGACCTCGGTTTCGACCCGGCTGGCCGCGACCGCGGTCACCTTGAGCACGATGCGGCCGTCATCCAGCAGCAGGATGTCATCCGGGCGTACGTCCTTCGGCAGGTCGGTGTAGGTCAGGCCGACCTGGGTGTCGTCACCGTCGTCACGGCCCAGGTCCGCGTCCAGCGCGAACGGTGCGCCTTCTTCCAGGTGCACCTTGCCATTGGCGAAGCGCTCGATGCGGATCTTGGGCCCCTGAAGATCGCCCAGGACGCCGACCACGCGATGGGCACGCTCGGCGGCCGCGCGCAGTCGCTGCACGCGGGCACGGTGGTCATCCGGATCCCCGTGCGAGAAGTTGACGCGCACGACATCGACGCCGGCCTGGATGATGGCATCCATGGCTTCGTCACTGTCGGTCGCGGGGCCAAGGGTGGCTACGATCTTGGTGCGTCTCACGCGAGGCTCTCCGATGTTGGATGACGTGGCGTTCAAGGCCGTTCAGCCCTTCGCCCGCTCCTCGAGCATCGCCACGGCCGGCAGCGTCTTGCCTTCCAGGAACTCGAGGAAGGCGCCGCCGCCGGTGGAGATGTAGCTGATGCGCTCGGAGAGATCGTATTTGTCGATCGCCGCCAGGGTGTCGCCACCGCCGGCAATGGAGAAGGCATCGCTTTCCGCGATCGCCTCGCCCAGGGCCCGCGTGCCCGCGGCGAACTGATCGAACTCGAACACGCCCACCGGGCCGTTCCAGACGATGGTGCCGGCATTGCGCAGGGCTTCCGCGTAGGTGGAGGCGGTCTCCGGACCCACGTCGAAGATCATGTCGTCGGCGCCGATCGCGTCCACCGACTTGGTCTCCGCCGGCGTGCTGTCGGAAAACTCCTTGCCCACGGTGACGTCGGTCGGCACCGGGATCTCGCCGCCCTTGGCGCGCGCGGCTTCCATCAGTCGCTTCGATTCGTCGACCAGGTCGGCCTCGTACAGCGAGTTGCCGACGTCATGACCCTGGGCCGCGATGAAGGTGTTGGCGATGCCGCCCCCCACGATCAGCTGGTCCACGACCTTGGACAGGGATTCCAGCACGGTCAGCTTGGTCGAGACCTTGGAGCCGCCGACGATCGCGACCAGCGGGCGCTTCGGGTTATCCAGCGCCTTGCTCAGGGCTTCCAGTTCGCGGGCCAGCAGCGGACCGGCGCAGGCCTGCGGCGCGAACTTGCCGGCCCCGTGGGTGGAGGCCTGGGCGCGGTGAGCAGTACCGAAGGCGTCCATCACGTAGACGTCGCACAGCGCGGCGTACTTCTTCGCCAGCGCCTCGTCATCCTTCTTTTCGCCCTTGTTGAAACGGACGTTTTCGAGCATCACCACCTCGCCGGGCTGGATCTCCACCCCGTCGAGATAATCCCGCACCAGACGCACTTCGCGGCCGAGCAGCTGCCCCATGTGCTCGGCGACCGGGGCCAGCGAATCCTCCTCGGAGAATTCGCCCTCGGTGGGCCGGCCCAGGTGCGACATCAGCATCACGCCGGCGCCGCCTTCCAGGGCCTTCTGCACGGTCTCGAGACTCGCGCGGATACGCGCATCGGACGTGACCTTGCCGTCCTTGACGGGGACGTTCAGGTCCTGGCGCACGAGCACGCGGCGACCCTGCAGATCGAGATCGGTCATCTTGGTGACGGACATGGAATACCTCGCGAAAAAGGTTGGAACGAAAAAAGCCTTCGGTGCAGCCTCCCCTACGGGGAAGCTGCGCCCAAGACTCTGGCGGGACGCCGCCGGGAGCGGCACGCGCCCCGGCGGACTCCCCGCAGGTCTTATTGGGCGACGTGCTCCACCATGCGGAGCATGTTGCAGGTGTAGCCGTACTCGTTGTCGTACCAGGCCACGACCTTCACGAACGTCGAGTCCAGCTGGATGCCGGCGCCGGCATCGAACACCGACGGGGCGGTGTAGCCGCGGAAGTCGGTGGAGACCACCAGGTCCTCGGTGTAGCCCAGAACGCCCTTCAGCTCGCCCTCGGAGGCCTTCTTCATGGCCTCGCACACGGCCTTGTAGTCGGCCTCGCCATTGAGTTCGGCGGTCAGGTCGACCACCGACACGTCGGAGGTGGGCACACGGAAGGCCATGCCGGTCAGCTTGCCGTTCAGCTCGGTCAGCACCTTGCCCACGGCCTTGGCGGCACCGGTGGAGGACGGGATGATGTTCTCCAGGATGCCGCGGCCGCCGCGCCAGTCCTTCATGGACGGGCCGTCGACGGTCTTCTGCGTGGCGGTGGCGGCGTGCACGGTGGTCATCAGGCCGCGCTTGATGCCCCAGTTGTCGTGCAGGACCTTGGCCACCGGCGCCAGGGCGTTGGTGGTGCAGGAAGCGGCGGAAACCATGTTCTGGCCGCTGTAGTCGCCGTGGTTCACGCCGTAGACGAACATCGGGGTGTCGTCCTTGGACGGGGCGGACATCACGACCTTCTTGGCGCCGGCGTCCAGATGCTTCTGCGCGGTCTCGCCGGTCAGGAACAGGCCGGTGGACTCGATCACCACGTCGGCGCCGATGTCGCCCCACTTCAGGGCGGCCGGATCCTTCTCCGCGGTCAGGCGGATGCGGTTGCCGTTCACGACCAGGTCGTTGCCCTCGACGCTGATGTCGCCTTCGAAGCGGCCGTGGACCGAATCGTAGCGCAGCATGTAGGCCAGGTATTCCGGATCCAGCAGGTCATTGATGCCGACCACCTGCAGGTTGGGGAAGTCCTGGGCGATGGCGCGGAAGGCCATGCGGCCAATGCGGCCGAAACCGTTGATACCAACCTTGATAGCCATGGGAGTCTCCTCTTTCAGCTCTTATTGAAAATCGTCGGGGCTCAGCCGTTCAGCACGTCGCGGGCGATCTGCGCGACATTCTCCGGCTTGAAGCCGAAGTAATCGAACAGCGCACCGCCCGGGGCGGATTCGCCGAAGCAGTCCATGCCGAACACCGCGCCGTCCATGCCGGTGAACTTGTACCAGCCCGCGGTGGCGCCGGCTTCCACGGCCACGCGCTTGCGCACGGCGGACGGCAGCACGGATTCGCGGTAGGCCGGATCCTGCTGTTCGAACAGTTCCACGCAGGGCATGGACACGACGCGCGCCTTCTTGCCCTCGCCGGCCAGCGTCTCGGCCGCCTGCACCGCCAGCTCGACCTCGGAACCGGTCGCGATGAAGATCAGATCCGGGGTGCCGTCGCAGTCCTTCAGCACGTAGCCACCGCGCGCGATGTTGGCGAGCTGCTCGCCGTCGCGCTCCATGTGCGGCATGCCCTGGCGCGACAGGATGAACGCGGACGGCCCGTCGGTGCGCTCGACACCGGCCTTCCAGGCCACCGCGGTCTCGACCGCGTCACAGGGGCGCCACACGTTCAGGTTGGGGATCAGGCGCAGGCTCGGGGTCTGTTCGATCGGCTGGTGGGTCGGGCCGTCCTCGCCAAGGCCGATGGAATCGTGCGTCAGCACGTACATCACGCGCTGCTTCATCAGCGCGGACATGCGGATGCCGTTACGCGCATAGTCCGAGAAGATCAGGAAGGTGCCGCCGTACGGGATGAACCCGCCGTGCAGCGCAATGCCGTTCATGATCGCGGCCATGCCGAACTCGCGCACGCCGTAGTACACGTAGTTGCCGGCGGCGTCTTCCTTCGAAACGGGCTTCGAGCCGCTGTACATGGTCAGGTTGGAGCCCGCCAGGTCGGCGGAGCCGCCCAGCAGTTCCGGCAGCGCCGGGGCATAGCCACCGATGGTCGCCTGCGACGCCTTGCGCGTGGCGGTCTTCTCGGCCTTCTCGACGGTTTCCTTGATGAAAGCCGTGGCCTTCTCGGTCCAGTCGGAGGGCAGGTCGCCGGCCATGCGGCGTTCGAATTCGGCGGCCAGTTCGGGGTGCGCCTTGCGATACGCCTCGAAGCGTTCCTTCCATTCGGCCTCGGCCTTCGCGCCCTTGTCCTTCGCATCCCAGCCGGCGTAGATGTCGTTCGGGATCTCGAACGGGGCGTGGTTCCAGCCCAGCTCCTTGCGGGTCAGCGCGACTTCGTCATCGCCCAGGGCAGCGCCGTGGCACTCTTCCTTGCCGGACTTGTTCGGGGAACCAAAGCCGATCACGGTGCGGCAGCAGACCAGGGTCGGCTTGCCGGTTTCCTTGCGGGCCTGCTCGATCGCGGCCTTGACCGCATCGGCGTCATGGCCGTCCACGTCGCGCACCACGTGCCAGCCATAGGCCTCGAAGCGGGACGGGGTGTCGTCGGTGAACCAGCCTTCGACCTCGCCGTCGATGGAGATGCCGTTGTCATCCCAGAACGCGACCAGCTTGCCCAGGCCCAGGGTGCCGGCCAGCGCGCAGGCCTCGTGCGAGACGCCTTCCATCAGGCAGCCGTCACCGAGGAACACATAGGTGTTGTGATCGACGATCTCGTGGCCCGGACGGTTGAAGTGGGAGGCCATGACCTTCTCGGCCAGCGCCATGCCCACGGCGTTGGACACGCCTTGACCCAGCGGGCCGGTGGTGGTCTCGACGCCTGCGGTATAGCCGTACTCGGGGTGCCCCGGTGTCTGCGAATGCAGCTGCCGGAACTGCTTGATCTCGTCCATCGGCAGGTCGTAGCCGGTGAGGTGCAGCAGCGAGTACACCAGCATCGAACCGTGGCCGTTGGACATCACGAAACGGTCGCGGTCGGCCCAGTCCGGGTTCGCCGGGTTGTGCTGCATGTAGTCGTTCCACAGCACCTCGGCGATGTCCGCCATCCCCATCGGGGCCCCCGGGTGACCGGAATTGGCCTTCTGGACCGCGTCCATCGAAAGGGCGCGGATGGCATTGGCAAGCTCTCTACGGGTGGGCATGCGGGTCTCCTGCTCAAGTGATGAAAGATTCTGGCCGGGGCGGGAACCGGTCTCGCGGCTCCGGCGCTGCAGCATCAAGGCGCGCCGGGCGGACCGGACAACGGGCGGGCAAGGCCGCACAACCCCAGTGACGGCGGAGCATTTTGGCCACTTTCAACCAGCGGGGCAAGTCGCGTCCCGACGCGCCGCAGCGGGCGCGCCGGCGCGGATCGCCGACACCCCCGCAGCCGGGGCTCGTGGGTTCCGCCGACAGGGGGGCTTAGAAATTCCCGGCGAGTCGCGTTACACTAGCGGTCGTTTTGCGCAAAACTAAATCGAAACGACAGAAAAGGAACGCTTAATGTCCAACTACATCTTCACCTCGGAATCGGTCTCTGCGGGTCACCCCGACAAGATGGCCGACCTGGTCTCCGACACCATCGTCGACGCCATCATCGAGCAGGACCCGCACGCCCGCATCGCGTGTGAAACCGCCACCAAGACCGGCATGGTCATGCTGCTGGGCGAGATCACCACCGGCGCGCAGATCGATTACGAGCGCCTGGTGCGCGAGACCGTCTGCGAGATCGGCTACGACGATTCCCACAAGGGCTTCGACGGCAACACCTGCGCCGTGCTGAACGTGCTGGGCGAGCAGTCCCAGGACATCGCCATGGGCGTGGACCGCGACGTCTCCGACCGCGCCACCCAGGGCGCCGGTGACCAGGGCCTGATGTTCGGCTACGCCGCGCGCGAAACCGATACCCTGATGCCCGCCCCGATCTTCTACGCCCACAAGATGGTGCGCATCCAGTCCGAGCTGATGAAGAGCGGCAAGCTGCCGTGGCTGCGCCCGGACGCCAAGAGCCAGGTCTCCCTGCGCTATGAAGACGGCAAGCCGGCCGGTCTGGACGCGGTCGTGCTGTCCACCCAGCACAGCCCGGAGATTTCCCAGAAGGACCTGCAGGAAGCCATCTATGAAGAGGTCTTCAAGAAGGTCCTGCCGGCCGAATGGCTGAACCAGGTCTCCAATGACCAGATCCACATCAACCCGACCGGCAAGTTCGAGATCGGCGGCCCGGTGGGCGACGCCGGCCTGACCGGTCGCAAGATCATCGTCGACACCTACGGCGGCATGGCGCGCCACGGTGGCGGTGCGTTCTCCGGCAAGGACCCGTCCAAGGTGGACCGTTCCGCCGCCTACGCCGGCCGCTATGTGGCCAAGAACGTCGTCGCCGCCGGCCTGGCCGACAAGTGCGAGATCCAGGTCTCCTACGCCATCGGCGTGGCCGACCCGACCTCGATCACCATCGACACCTTTGGCACCGGCAAGATCGACGACCGTCGCATCGAGACGCTGGTCCGTGACATCTTCGATCTGCGCCCGTGGGGCCTGATCCAGATGATGGATCTGCTGCGTCCGATGTACAAGGCGACCGCCGCCTACGGCCACTTCGGCCGCGAAGACGTCGACCTCCCCTGGGAGCGCACCGACAAGGCCGAGGAACTCAAGAAGGCCGCCGGACTCTAAGAGTCCATATTTCGTAAGCGAAACACCCATCCGGCTGAGGAGCGCTGCAGCGGTTCCACCGTCAGGCTCAGCCGGATGTTCCCCTGAAGTAACACGGCGCTCATCCAGACCAACGGAGAAGTAACACCATGAATGCTGTGATGGATGCCAAGAAAACCGGCGACTACGTCGTCAAGGACATCAACCAGGCCGAGTTCGGCCGCAAGGAAATCGCGATCGCCGAGACCGAAATGCCCGGTCTGATCCAGACTCGCGAAGAGTACGCGGCCTCCCAGCCGCTGAAGGGCGCCAAGATCGCCGGCTCCCTGCACATGACCATCCAGACCGCCGTGCTGATCCAGACCCTGGAAGCGCTGGGTGCCGAGGTCCGCTGGGCCTCCTGCAACATCTACTCCACGCAGGACCACGCTGCCGCGGCCATCGCCGACAACGGCACGCCGGTCTTCGCCGTGAAGGGTGAGACCCTGGAAGAGTACTGGGACTACTGCCACCGCATCTTCGAATTCGACGGCGGTGCCAACATGATCCTGGACGACGGTGGCGACGCGACCCTGCTGCTGCACATCGGCGCCAAGGCCGAGAAAGACCCCTCCGTGCTGGAAAACCCCGAGCACGAAGAAGAAGTGGCCCTGTTCGCCAAGATCAAGGAACGCCTGGCCGAGCAGCCCACCTGGTACTCGGACATGCTGTCCAAGATCCACGGCGTGACCGAAGAGACCACCACCGGCGTGCACCGTCTGTACCAGATGGCGAAGACCGGCGAGCTGGCCTTCCCCGCCATCAACGTCAACGACTCGGTCACCAAGTCCAAGTTCGACAACCTGTACGGCTGCCGCGAGTCCACCGTGGACTCCATCAAGCGCGCCACCGACGTGATGATCGCGGGCAAGATCTCCGTGGTCGCCGGCTACGGTGACGTCGGCAAGGGCGCCGCCCAGTCGCTGCGTGGCCTCGGTTCCACCGTGTGGGT
This sequence comes from Thioalkalivibrio sp. ALE10, assembly GCF_000381385.1. Taxonomy (NCBI): domain Bacteria; kingdom Pseudomonadati; phylum Pseudomonadota; class Gammaproteobacteria; order Chromatiales; family Ectothiorhodospiraceae; genus Thioalkalivibrio; species Thioalkalivibrio sp. ALE10. The sequence continues at coordinate 291,444 of NZ_KB906450.1, read as the reverse complement.
CACCGAAATCGACCCGATCTGCGCCCTGCAGGCCGCGATGGAAGGCTTCCGCGTCGTGACGATGGACGAAGCCGCCGACAAGGCCGACATCTTCATCACCGCCACGGGCAACAAGGACGTGATCACCGAAGATCACATGACCCGGATGAAGGATCAGGCCATCGTCTGCAACATCGGCCACTTCGACTCCGAGATCGACGTCGCCTCGATGCGCAAGTACGAGTGGGACAACATCAAGCCGCAGGTTGACCACATCATCATGCCGAACGGCAACCGCATCCTGATGCTGGCCGAAGGCCGTCTGGTGAACCTGGGCTGCGGCACGGGCCACCCGTCCTTCGTGATGTCCAACTCGTTCACCAACCAGACGCTGGCGCAGATCGAGCTCTGGAACAAGGGCTCGGAGTACGACAAGCAGGTCTACATCCTGCCGAAGCATCTGGACGAGAAGGTCGCGAACCTGCACCTGAAGAAGCTGGGCGCGAACCTGACGCGCCTGACCGACGACCAGGCCAAGTACCTGGGCATGTCGGTGGATGGTCCGTTCAAGCCGGAACACTACCGCTACTGATCGGCCAGCCTCACATTAGTCAACTGACTGTGTGACAGCCCGGGCGGGCCGCATACTCGTGCGGTCCGCCTTCTTTTTGTCTGGAGGACAAGCAATGAGCAATCAGGAACGCGTCTTCAGCGTTGAATTCTTCCCGCCCAAGGACGATGCCGGCGCCGAACGCCTGGCCAAGGCCCGCAAGCGTCTGGGCGCCCTCAAGCCGGAGTTCTACTCCGTCACCTTCGGCGCCGGCGGTTCGACCCGTGACCGCACCCTCGAGACGGTCAAGGACATCATCCAGAACGATGGCATCCCGGCCGCCCCGCACGTCTCCTGCATCTCGTCCACGAAGGACGAACTGCGCGACCTGCTGAACGCCTACCGCGACATCGGCGTGGACCGCATCGTGGCGCTGCGTGGCGACCTGCCGTCCGGCACCAAGCATTCCGGTGGTGATTTCCGTTACGCCTCGGAGCTGGTCGAATTCGTACGCGCCGAGTTCGGTGACCAGTTCAAGCTGGAAGTGGCAGCCTATCCGGAATTCCATCCGCAGGCCCCCAGCGCCGAGAAGGACCTGGAAAACTTCAAGACCAAGGTGGACGCCGGCGCGAATACCGCGATCACCCAGTACTTCTATAACGTGGATGCCTACGTCGCATTCATGGAGCGGGTCGAGGCGATGGGCATCACGATCCCGATCATCCCGGGGATCATGCCGATCACCAACTACACCCAGATCATGCGCTTCTCCGAGATGTGCGGCGCGGAGATCCCGCGCTACATCCGCAAGCGCATGGAGGCCTACGGGGACGACAAGGACTCCATCCGCAAATTCGGTATCGAGGTGGCCACCCGTCTGACCGACGAGCTGCTGGAGAAAGGCGCCCCGGGCATCCATTTCTACTCCATGAACCAGGCCGGCCCGACCGAGCAGATCTGGAAGGACCTGGACCTCGACAACCGTCGCTGACCATGCGCTGCCCCCGTCTGCTGATCGAGAATGCCGATCTCGCGGCGGGGCTGCGTCTGCCGGCACCGGAGGATCGGCTGCATTACGCCACCCGGGTTCTCCGGCTGAAAGACGGCGCCGCGTGCCGGGTATTCGACGGTCGCGGCAATGAATTCGACGCCCGCCTGGAGACCACCGGTCGCCGGGCGGGCGTTTTTCATCTGGCAGAGCGCGCCGCCGAACCTACCACCCCGCGCTTTCCGGTGACCCTGTGGCAGGGCATCGCGCGCGGCGATCACATGGACCTCGCCCTGCAGAAGGCAGTGGAACTGGGCGTGTCGCGGATCCGGCCCGTCTTGTGCGAACGCAGCCGTTCAGCCGGCGGGCACAAGGGCCTGGACCGGCGCCAGAGTCACTGGCGGGGGGTCATTGCGGCGGCCGCGGAGCAGTGCGGCCGCAACGAGTTGCCGGTGCTGGAAGCGGTCTGCGAGCCCGACGAGATACGGCCCGGCGAGGCCCCGGAATCCGGGGGTGGCGACCTGGCCCTGCTGGCCGACGAGGCCGGTGTGCCGCTCTCCCGGGCCGTTGCGTCAAACGAGGCCTCCGGGCCCGACAGCGCCAGCCTCCTGGTGGGCCCGGAAGGGGGGCTGACGGATGCGGAGCGCGCCCTCGCGCGGGACAGGGGATTCCTTCCGGTCCGCACCGGGCCACGCACCCTGCGCACCGAAACCGCGGCCATGGCGATACTGACCCTGGTTCAGTGGCGCTTCGGCGATCTCGAGCCGGCTGACGCGGACGGCTGACGCGGCCCTTCAGCCCACAGGCGTATCCGCTGTCGTCCCTGAACCGGCCGCCCGCTCTCGCGGGCCACCTTGCGGCAGCTCCCGCAGACGGGCTTCGATCGTATCCAGCCGCAACAGGTGCGTAGTCACGCCCGATGCCTTGACCCGCCATGACCACGGCGTGGTCTCCACACCCTCCAGGGCGAAGATGTTCTGCGGCGTGATGCGCACCGGGTGCGGTGTCCCCCGCACCTCCAGGGCGTAATACGGCAGCCTGTCCGGTTCATCGGCACCCTGCAGGACCAGCAGACGCGTGAATCTGCGGTGGTCCTCACCGGTGTCACGCGCCGGATCCAGCAGGTGGTTGACGTTGATCACCGGGATCTGCAGCTCGTTCCAGGTCAGGGGCGCCGCCAGCCACGGCAGTTCGGCCGACACCTCGTCTTCCTCAAGGCTGGAACCGGGTCGCGTGGTGACCTCCAGGAGCGCACTGCGCGGCAGCAGGATCGAGCCTGCTTCCAGCTGGACGATCACCGCCTCGACGCGCTCTTCGCTTTCGCTCATCGTTCTCCTCCGCGACCGGTGACCCGGGTCATGCCGGCGCCCCTTCCAGCTGATGCTCGATCTCGTTGAGCAGGTCGTTTTCGAGGTAAGGCTTCCCGAGATAGCCGTTCACGCCCAGACGCATGGCCCGCTCGCGGTGCTTCGAGCCGCTGCGCGAGGTGATCATGATGATCGGTACGTCGCGGAACTCGGGATGTTCGCGCACATGAGCAGCGAACTCGAAACCGTCCATCCGCGGCATCTCCACGTCCAGCAGGATCAGGTGCGGCCGGCGCTCGTCCAGCAGGGTCACCGCGTCCAGACCGTCGCGCGCGGTCACCACCTCGAAGCCCCGGCGGGTCAGCAGACGGGCCGTCACCTTGCGAATGGTGATCGAGTCGTCGACCACCATGATGCGCGTCGCGGCGCTTTCGGGCTCGACGGCCTCGGCCTCGGCGGCGGTCGCCACGGTTGCGAACCGCATAAGCATGCTCAGATCCAGGATCAGCATCACCGAGCCGTCACCCTGCAGCGTGGCCCCGGCCACACCGGGGATCCGGCTCAGCACCGGACCGACCGACTTGACCACCACCTCCTGGCTGCCCGCCAGGCCATCCACACGCAACGCGACCTTCTGCTCGTCCGTACGTACCAGCAGCAGCGGGAACGGCTCGTCCGGGAGCGGGTGGACCCCGGCCTGGGTCTCGATACCGAGGATCTCGCCCAGGGAATGCAGGGCGTATTCCTGTCCCACATAGCTGTAGGTCGGCGCCGCCCCCGATTCGTCGATCTCCTCGCGCCGCGCACGTACGACGCCCTCGACCGAGGCCATCGGTACGGCAAAGGTTTCCTCTCCGACCTGCACCAGCAACGAATGGCTGATTGCCAGCGTAAACGGGAGCCGCAGGGTGAAGCGCGACCCGGAACCCGGGATGGAATCAATGTCCAGCGTTCCACCGAGCTGCTTGACCTCGGCGTTGACTACATCCATGCCCACACCACGCCCGGCCACATGGTTCACCGAGGCGGCGGTCGAGAATCCGGACTGCAGGATCAGCTGCAGGGCCTGATTGTCGCTCAGTTCGGCGTCCGGCGTGATGACTCCGCGGTCGATGGCCTTCGCCCGTACCACTTCCGCATCGATTCCGCCGCCATCGTCGGCGACTTCCATGCGAATCTCGCTGCCGGCCTGCTCCAGGGTCACCGTAATGTGACCTTCCCGCGGCTTGCCCCGCTCTTCCCGCTCGTCAGGCGTCTCGATGCCGTGCGCGACGGCATTGCGCAGCAGGTGTTCCAGCGGCGCCACCAGCCGTTCCAGCAGGGCACGGTCGAGCTCGGAATCCTGGCCCACGAAATCCACCCGGACCTCGCGCTGCATGTCGTCGGCTGCCGCGCGCACCACGCGCCGCAGGCGTGGCGCCATGCGCGCGAACCGGACCATGCGCTGCCGCATCAACTGGTCCTGCAGCTCGGTACCCACGCGTTTTTCCTGCACCAGCACGCCGCCGGCGGTCCGGAGCTCGTCGTCCACCTCCTGCTTCAGGCTGTCGAGGTCGCTCACACTCTCCGCCAGCGCGCGCGAAAGTTGCTGAATCCCGGAGTAGCGATCCATCTCCAGCGGATCGAAATCCACCTGCTCCTCGCCGGTTTCCTGTTCCACCCGGAACAGCACCTGCGCTTCGGTTTCGATCTCGAGCTTGCGCAGCTGTTCGCGCACCCGCGTGATGGTCCGGTCCAGCTCCTCGACCTGGTTCTCGACCCGGCCCACCGTCTGTTCGAAGCGCCGATGGAAGGTCGCCAGCTCGCCGGCATTGTTGACCAGGCTGTCGAGCACTTCGGCGTCCATCCGCACCTGGTCCTGCAGCTTGCGGCTGGCGGGCTCCGCCTCATTCGCCGGGGCCGCGGTGTCATCCGCCGTCACCTCGTCGGCGTCGCGTTCGCCGGTGGCTTCGTCAGCCTCCTCCGGCTCCTCCGCTCCCTCCTCGACGCTCCAGTGCCTCAGCCCCGACAGCTCCCGGCTTTGGTTCTCGTCCGTCTGCCATGGCCCGACGCCGCGCTCGACCAGGCCCTGCACCTCCACCAGCGCCTTTTCCGCGGCATCAAAGAATGACGGGCGCGGATCCTGACCGGCTTCGGTCTCGACCCCGAGCGCGGTCTCCAGTGCGTGGGCGATGGCACCCACCACGGTGAAGCCCGCCATGCGGGCACTCCCCTTCAGGGTATGGACTTCCCGCTGGAAGGCCTCCTGGTCAGGACCGGGGCGGCCGCCGGCCTCGCGCCAGGCCGCCAGGGTGTGGAAGGCCTGCTCGAGAATGTCATGAGCCTCCTCGATGAAGACCTCGCCGAACTCCGGATCGATCTCGTCTTCCGACGGAGGAGACGCCGCTGCGACGGGTTCGGGTTCCGGCTCGGGTTCGGGTTCCGGCTCGGGTTCGGGTTCCGGCTCGGGTTCGGGTTCCGGCTCGGGCTCGGGTTCCGGTTCCGGTTCCGGTTCCGGTTCTGACTCTGGCTCTGGCTCGGGCTCGCCCGTGACTTCGGCCAGCGCCTCCGCTTCCAGCCCCCCGGAGGTTCGGTTCCAGCGATCCTGGGCGTCGGCGAACAGGTCCTCGACCTCGTTCACCCATTCCGGGGGCGTCTCCAGCCGGGCCACCGGAGGTGGCACCGGCGATTCGACCACCGCACCGAGGTGGTCGGCCACTCGACGCAGCAACTCGATGGCCTGCGGGCCCAGCGGCTCCTCCATCTCGCGGTGAAGATGTACCAGGTTTTCGAACGGACGACAGACCGAATGCGCGGTCGAGACGCCCGCGGTTCGCGCGCTGCCGTGCAGGGTATGCAGGGCACGCTCCAGCCCATAACTCGGCGGACGCGGCGGGCCGGCTTCAGCTTCCTCGAGCCACGACCGAACCGTGTCCAGATGGCTGCGGGCCTCGGCCGAGAAGACCTCCCACAGCTGCGGATCGATCACCGGCTCCTCCGCCGGCGCTTCGTCCTCGGCCGGCAGGACGTCGAGTACATAACCTTCTTCCTGGTCCGCGTCCGGCCACTCCTCGGCAAGACCCGGCTCCGGCGCGGATTCGCCCTCCGGGAGCGGAGACTCGAGCTCGATCACCGAGTCGTGCTCGGCTTCGGCTTCGGGCTCGGGCTCGGGCCCGGGCCCGGGCTCGGGCTCGGGCTCGGGCTCCGGCTCCGGCTCCGGCTCCGGCTCCGGCTCCGGCTCCGGCTCCGGCTCCGGCTCGCCGGGAGCATCCAGGGCATCCATGCTGCGCGCCAGGGCCGCCAGATCGTCCTCGGCGCCGGCCGCAGGAGCGGCCGGGGCCGGCTCTGCGTCCGTGATTGCCTCGGCGGACTCGCCGGCGGCCAGGGCATCCAGGCGCAGGACGATGTCGAGAATCGGCGTTTCCGGTCCCTTCTGGTCACGGACCTCCGCCACCAGCCCCGGAAGCACCGACACCGCATCGCCCACGGCGGAGAGCGTGTCTCCATCCGCCTGGTCGGTCCCTTCGAGCAGCCGGTTGAGGAAGGACTCCACCACCCAGGCGAACTCGCCCAGCCGCAATGCCCCTGCGAGGCGACCGGAGCCCTTCAGCGTGTGGAAGGATCGACGCACGATGGAAAGCGTATCCATGTCGCCCGGTGCCGAACGCCAGATCGGGTACTGCTCGTCGAGGCTCTGGATTTCTTCCTCGGCCTCCTCCAGGAAAATATCGAGGATCTCCGCGTCCGCGTCCGGCCCGAGGACCTGCTCCTGGAGGACGTCCTCGTCGAAGGTCAAACCACCGGGGCGTTCCGCGAGCGAGGCACTGACCGGCGCTTCGTCCCGCGCGGTGGGCAATTCGCGCTCGGGCTCGGGCTCGGGCTCGGGCTCGCCGGCAGGTTCCTCGCTCGCCCCCTCTTCAGCCAGCTCGGGACCGGACGAGGCTTTGGCATCCGGTGCCGAAGACGAAGCCGGCCCGATGTCCTCTTCCGAAAGTTCGAGATCCGGTACGGCATCCCGTTCGGCCGGCTCCGCCGCGCTGTCCGACGCCTCCGGAACATCGAGATCCGGGCTCGGAACCGGCTCCCCGTCAGCCGACTCCGGCCGTTCGGGCTCGGCCGGTTCCTCCATTGGGGATTCCGGAGCCGGCGCAGTGTCCTCGGATGCCCCCAGGCGCAGCAGGGCACTGCGACCGCGTTCATGCACACTGTCGAGTTCGCGCCAGGGCTGCCCGGATGATTCCAGCGCAACCTCGATCGAGCTGAGCACCTCCGCCAGTGCATCCACTGCATCGGGTGCCAGATCCGCCGCGGTCATCCCCTCGCGGTCATCGAGGAAACGCAGCAGGGGATCGATCAGGGAATGCAGGCTGCGGAAGCCCCCCATGGAAAGCGCGCCCCGCGTGCGATGCAGGGCGTCACGCGCCTCGTCGAGGCTGCTGGCATGGGCATCGCCCGACAGAAACCCCATGAGGTTTTCCCGGACCCGACGAACCTCCACCAGCGATTCGCGGTACAGCGCCTCCGCCAGCTTCCGGTCGTAGGCCGCCTCGCCGCTGGCGGTCTCGCGTTCGCCTTCCAGGCCGGATTCAACGATGGACTCCAGCGCGAGCAGATGCTGCGCCAGCTCCATCTCCAGACGTTCGTCGTGGTGGGCCAGACGCGTGGGTTCCAGACATTCGTCCAGGGCCCGGGTGTGGTGTTCCCCCTGCTCCAGCCCCAGCATGCGCATGGTGGCGCCGATCCGGCGAACCTGTTCGCGCAACGGTTCGAGGTCGCCCGCCTCGCGGGTCGCGGAACGAATCAGCACGTCCAGGCGTTCGCGGACCTCTCCGAGATCATCCTCCAGGGCCGCACGCAGCTTGTCGAAGACTTCGCGCCCCAGACCGCTGGATGCGCTCTCGTCCCGGGCATTCAGGTCATCGAGGTGAAAGACCTCGCGCACCGCGCGCGTCTGTTCGGTATCCGCCTCGGCCCTGGCCACGTGGAACAGGAGGGTCTTGATGATGTCGACGGGGGCTTCGTAATCGAGGTCGTCGGCCTGGCCGCCCTCGCGCAGCTGATTGGACAGTGCATTGAGGTAGCGACCCAGTTCGCGATCGACACGCCCCACCAGACGCCGGATGTCGTTGTTGAGCTCGACCCCGCCGCGCGCCAGACCCTCGAGCAGGGCGCCGGCCACCCAGAAAAGACGCCGGAAATCACCGGCCGGGACCGCCCGCACGACCTCGCGCGCGACCTCGTGCAGCCGCTCCGCGGCCGCCGCGGCGTCCACGCCCTTCACCAGTCCCAGCAGGTCTCGCTGAAAACTGCGCCGGGCCTGCTGCAGGGTCCGCAGGCGCTCGGCCGGCGACAGTCCCTCTTCCGGCTCGCCCATGCGCGAATCATCGACGTCGTCGAAATCGGGCATCAGTTCGGCGACGTCCATGAGCATGCTCGCTCCGCGGACGCTGCGGAGTTCGTTGAGCAGCGGGAGCAGCACCATCGGAGACGGCAGATCGGCGGCATCGCCGTGTTCGAGATAGTCGGGGAGCTGCAACGCGGCGCGCAACAGTGCCTCGGTGGTCGCGGCCGATGCGGACTCGCCGCTGCGCAGATGCTCCAGCACCGCGAGCATCTCGTCGCACACCTTCACGACGCTTTCGACCTGCACCATCACGAGCGTGCCGCGAATCTGGCGCACTCGTTCGTAGGCCCGGTCCAGCGAATCCACGCTGGTCGGGTCGTCGGAGTATTGGCGCAGGGCTTCCTGGACCTCGCCGAACAGCGCGTCCAGCTCGTCCCGAACCCAGTTCAGTGCACTGGCAACCATTGCGTGGCCCGGCCGTTATCCCTGCGTTCCTGAACGACCCGTGTCGTCCTGGTCCGAAGCCGGCAGCTTGAAGTCCGCGACCGAGGACTGCAGTTGCTGCGACAGCTGGGCCAGGTCGTCGATGGAGGCCGCCGTGGTATGCGTGCTTTCGGTGGTTTCGGTGGTGATCTCGCGGATCTGCGCCATGATGGACGTCACGTTCTTCGCCATTTCGGCCTGCTGATGGGCCGAGGAAGAAATGCCGTCGATCAGGCCGGCGAGGTCGTTGGAAACCTGCTCGATCTCGGACAGCGCCTCGCCCGCCGCCTGGGCCATCTCGGCCCCGGAGACCACGTTGGCGGTACTCTGTTCCATCGAGCTGACGGCCTCGCTGGTATCCGCCTGGATCGCCTTGACCAGTCCCTCGATTTGGCGTGTCGCGCTACTCGAGCGTTCCGCCAGGCGCTGGACTTCGTCGGCCACAACGGCGAACCCGCGCCCGGCCTCGCCGGCCGCCGAGGCCTGGATCGCCGCGTTCAGCGCCAGGACGTTGGTCTGTTCGGCGATGTCGTTGATCAGGCCGATGATATCGCCGATCTCCTGCGAAGATTCGCCGAGACGCTTGATCCGTTTTGCCGTCTCCTGAATCTGTTCGCGGATCGAATCCATGCCCTCGATGGAGCGGCGCACGGTGGCGGCCCCGCGCGAGGCGATCTCCACGGAGTTTCGCGCCACCCCCGCGGACTGCCCCGCGTCCGAGGCCACCTTGTCGACCGACTGCGCCATCTCGTCGATCGCGTCGTTCGCCTGCTGGATCTCCCGGGTCTGCTGCTCGGCCTTCTCGGCCAGCCCCAGCACCTGGGCGCGGCTGTTCGCGGCCGAGTCATTGATATCGTCCGCCACACTATTGATGGTGGCGACCAGCGTACGCAGGTTCTCGATCGCGAAGTTCATCGAGTCCGCGATCGCGCCGGTGAAGTCCTCGGTCACCGTCGCGTTGACGGTGAGGTCCCCGTCGGCGAGGTTCATCATTTCGTCGAGCAGACGCAGGATGGCCTGCTGGTTACGCTCGTTCTGCGCCTCGGTTTCCGCCAGTTCGCGACGGGTGTCGCGATACAGGAACAGGCCCAGCGCAAGCAGGAACACCAGTGACAGGAGACCGAAGGCGAAACCGGCCAGGGCAATGAAGCCGGCCTGGTCCGCCCTTTCCGTCAGGGCGGTCTCCAGATCGCCCGTCGCCTCCAGCATGTCGCCGGAACCGGCTTCCACGTCCGCCACCGCGGCGTTCACCTCGAACACGCGGGAAGACGTTTCGAGCACGCCCTCGACCGCCTCGCTGAAGGCGATGAACAGGGTTCCGATCTCGTTGAGCATGGCCTGGGTTTCGGCATCATCCACGGCCTCGATGCCCAGCGGCGCGAAGCCTTCGATCAGCCCGTCCAGCACCCGCCCGAACAGGGTGGCGTCCCGTTCAAAACGTTCGATCGCGGTCGCGGCACGGGCACCGCCCTGCAGCACCTCGTTCAGACTGTTGCCGATCCGCTGGATCAGCATGGTCTGGCGCGCGGCCACGTAGATCTGGTCGGGATCCTCACCAATCTCCGACATGCGCCGCACCACGCTGTCGGACAGCCGGGCCAGCTCGGGGGAGAACTCGTTCACGGCTTCGGAGAATTCGGTGACTTCCTCGATGGCATCACGCCCATGGAGGATCGTGTTCACGTTGTCGCGATAACCGCTCCACTCGCCCTGAACCTGTTCCAGGTCGGCTTGCAGGTCGTCCGGCAGCGGCCCCAGGCCTTCGCGACCGTCGCGAAGTTCCTCGAGGTTGCGGTCGAACGCATCGCGGAGTTCGCCGATCTGTTCGAAGGCACGCTCGGAACCGGCTGCGGCCTCCAGCGAGCCGGTGGCCAGCCGCTGGGACAGCAGACGCATGTCGTTCGCCAGCGCGATCCGGTCGCGGTACTGGCTCTGCTCGTATTCGTGCAGGGTGAACGCGACGCCCGTCCCGATCAGAGAGACTACCAGCAGCCCTCCGAGCAGGAGGTTGCGCATACGACGACTCAATCCCATAAAGCGTTGACTCCCTGTGACAGTGATGCCGCCCCGTCAGGAGGCGACCGCCTGCTGTTGACCTTCGGCCGGTTCCGCCGTCTCGAGCCCCGCGAACCGCCCGGTATCGTTCAGTAGCCGATTGAGATCCAGCACGGGGTGGAGCCGGTGGCCCAGATCGAATCCCCCCGTAACAAACGGACGTGCCGCCTCGGGCACGTCCACTTCCAGGCGCCGCTGATGCGGGGCACAGTTGCGCATGCCCTCTACCCGGCTCACCAGCAGCCCGGCCATGCCCTGCCCCTGCGGAGCCACCACGATGCGCTGGCGCGAGCTGTCACCGGCGAGGGGTTCACCCAGCAGCAGCCGCCCCAGGTCGAACACCGGGAGCACCAGGCCACGCAGATTGCCGACCCCCAGCACCATGGGATCGGCCAGCGGGACATGGGTCAGGGACATGGGATCGGTCACTTCCGAGATCGCTTCCATGTCCACAAGGAAGCGAAACTCGCCCACGGCCAGGAGCACGCCGCGCCAGCCGGATGAAGAATCGCGCTGGTACTCCCGGTTTACTCGCCGGCTCTCGCGATCCAGGCTCGCGAGCAGCGCAAACGGCGTGGAAGTATCGACCTTCATGCCGACAGATATTTCTCGATCGTCTGCAGCAGGGTGTCCTCGGTGACCGGCTTGGTGATGTAGTCCCGCGCCCCCTGGCGCATGGCCCAGACGCGGTCGGTCGCCTGGTCCTTGGTGCTGACCACTACCACGGGGACATTGGCGGTCTCTTCCTGCCTGGAGAGCTCGCGCGTGGCCTGAAATCCGTTCAGACCGGGCATCACGACGTCCATCAGGACCAGGTCGGGCACCTGGGCCCGCGCGGTCTCGACACCTTCCTCCCCGCTGGCCGCCGTGGATACCGAATACCCGTTCTTCTCGAGCATCGTGCGCAGGACGTGGATCTCGGTGGGGGAGTCGTCAATGATCAGGATACGGGCCATGGCGTTCTTCTTTCCTGGGTTGGTGCACGCGATTCACTCGCGATGGATTCATTCCGGGGTGCCCTGGTGCGCATACTTGCGCATGGCATCCAGGAGGTCGTCCCGCGTGAAGGGCTTGGTGAGATAGTCCTCCGACCCCACGACACGCCCCTTGGCCTTGTCGAACACGCTGTCCTTGCTGGACAGCATGATGACGGGGGTCTCCCTGAACTGCTTGTTGTTCTTGATCAGGGCGCAGGTTTGATACCCGTCCAGACGGGGCATCATGACGTCGATGAAGATGATGTCGGGGCGGGAATCGGCCACCCTCGAGAGGGCCTCGAAGCCGTCCACCGCGGTTTCCACCGCGGCACCGTGCTTCTGCAGCAAGGATTCGGCGGTGCGCCGGATCGTCTTGCTGTCGTCGATCACCATGACCTTCACTCCCTGAAACTCGGTGGCCGAGTCGGCTTCCGCTGGCGCGTCAGACACCTTACCCCCCCTAAGGCTATATGCAGGATCGAATCTAACGAAGTCCCGCGGGATACACAAACATCGAGCGGTAATATTGCTCCGCGTGGCATACTCGACTGACACGGATCACGAAGAAGGCCCGTTATCGTGCCCCACAACATCGCCATCATCATGGACCCCGTCACGGGGATCAAGCCGGCCAAGGACACGACCTTCGCCATGATGCTCGCCGCCCGGGCCCGGGGTCACGCCGTGCACTATCTCGAAATGAACGATCTGTGGGTGGAAGACGGCCGCGCCATGGGCCGCAGCCGCCCGATCGAGGTTCGGGACCGGGCCGAAGCGTTCCACGAACTGGGGACGGAAACCACCGGCCCGCTGGATCGCTTCGATGTCATCCTGATGCGCAAGGATCCACCGGCGGATGCCGAATACCTGTACGCCACCTACACGCTCGAGCTGGCGGAACATGCGGGAGTATGCGTATCGAACCGGCCACAGGGGCTGCGCGACATCAACGAGAAGGCGTTCACGGCGCTGTTTCCGGACTGCACCCCGCCGACGCTGATCACCCGCGACCGCGCCCGCATCCGCGCATTCCTCGAGCAGCACGGCGATATCGTGGTCAAGCCGATGGACGGCATGGGCGGGAGTTCGATCTTTCGCATCCGCGAGGGCGACCCGAACACTTCGGTGATCCTCGAGACCATGACCCGGTTCGATCGGCGCACGGTCATCGCGCAGCGCTTTCTGCCGGAGTTCACGGCCGGCGACAAGCGCATCATCATGATCCATGGCGAACCTTTCGGACACGCCCTGGCACGCATCCCGGCACCCGGTGAATCGCGCGCCAATCTGGCGGCCGGGGGTCGGGGCGCGGCCGTACCTCTGACCGCGCGCGACCGCGAGATCTGCGAGCGCGTCGGGCCGGAGCTGCGGCGGCGCGGCATCCATTTCGCCGGACTGGACGTCATCGGGGAATCCCTGACCGAAATCAACGTCACCTCCCCGACCGGCGTGCGCGAGCTGGACACGGCCTGCGACGCAGACCTCGCCGGCCGCTACATCGATTGCGTGACGGGGGAAACCGCATGAATCCGCGCCGCACCTTGCTATTCCCTGTCCTCGCAGCACTGACCACGATGCTGCTGGTGGCCTGCGAACGCACGCCGGAAACCGAGCAACTGCAGTTCCGGGCCTTCGGCACCCTGGTCGAGGTCGCGGTCGCCCCGGCCGGGGAATATGACCTCGCCGAGATCGAACGCGAGCTGCAGGCGGAGCTCGACATCCTGCATGCCTCCTGGCACGCCTGGGAAGAAGGTTCGCTCGGGCGCACCAACCAGCTGCTGCCGCTGCAACGCGAATTCAGCGCCCCGCCGTCGGTGCTGCCGCTGATCGAGCAGGGCCGCGCGGTGGAGGAGGCCACCGACGGACTGTTCAATCCCGCCATGGGACAACTGATCGCCGCCTGGGGCTTTCACCGGGACGAGCCCGCCGGCCCGCCCCCGGATGCCGACACGCTGGCCGAGCTGCTGGAGGACCCGCCGTCGATGGGAGACATCAAACGCAACGGGGTCCGCCTGACCGGGCACCACCCGGACCTGCAGCTGGACTTCGGCGGACTGGCCAAGGGCGCGGCCGTGGAGCGCGCGCGTGACCTGCTGGCCGACCTGGGCGTGGAGGCGGCCATCGTCAACGCCGGCGGCGACCTGATGACGCTGGGCCGGCCCGCCGGCCGCGACTGGCGCATCGGTATCCGCCACCCGGACGGGGGCACCCTCGGCGGCATCGAACTGGGCGGAGGCGAGGGCCTGTTCACCTCCGGGGACTATGAGCGCGGTTACGAACACGAGGGCGAACGCATCCACCACGTGATCGACCCGCGCACCGGCCGACCGACCGAGGGCGTGCGCTCCGCGACCGTGCTGCATGGGGACGGCGGCCTGGCCGATGCGGCGGCCACCACCCTCATGATCGCCGGCCCCGAACACTGGCCGGAATACGCCGCCCGGCTGGGGGTTGACCACGCCCTGGTGGTGCTCGCGGACGGTCGCATCGAGGCCACGCCGGCGATGGCCGCGCGCGTCGAGATCGGGGAGCCCCACCCCGAGCCGGAGGTCCGCGAACGGCCGGAGGCCGGCTCCACACCGTGAGGGTTCCGGGCCTGCGCTGGGGGGACGCGGTCATCGCCGCAACCGGGGCCGGACTGGTCGTGACCGCCTTCATCCTCGCCTGGAACCCCGACGCGGGGACCGGGGCCCGCAGCCTGGTCATCACCCAGGCCGGCGAGCCCGCGCGCCGGGAGCCTCTGGAAGGCCCGCGCGAACTGCGCCTGCAGGGCCCCGCCGGGACTACCCGTGTGGAGATCGAAACCGGGCGCGCGCGCTGCGCGGAATCCCCCGGCACGCAGAACATCTGCGAGGGGGCCGGCTGGCTCTCCACCCACGGCGACATGGCCATCAGCCTGCCCAACCGCCTGACCCTCCGAGTGGAGGGCGCCGAACCCGCCTGGGACAGCATCCACTACTGACCGTGGACGTCGACCGCCCCGCCTCCCGCCGCGATCGCCAGATCGCTGCCCTCGCCGCCATCGCCATCGGAATCCAGATCCTGGAAGCCGCGATCCCCGGTCCCGTCCCGGGCATCAAGCCGGGGCTGGCCAATATCGTGACCCTCGTCACACTGCTCACGCTCGGCTGGCGCGCCGCGGTCGCCGTCACCCTGCTGCGGGTGGTCGGCAGCAGCCTGCTGCTGGGCACCCTCCTGAGCCCTGCCTTCTGGCTCTCGCTGACCGGCGCCCTGGCCGCTCTCGCCGCGCTGGCCCTGCTGGCGCCATTCGCCCCGCGACACGTCGGCGCCACGGGGCTGGCCATCGCGGCCGCCATGGCGCATGTCACCGGGCAGTTCCTGCTCGCCTGGCTGGTGATCATCCCGCACCCGGGCCTGCCCCTGCTTCTGCCACCCCTGTGGCTGGCCGCGCTGATCGCCGGCGCCGCCACCGGTATACTGACCGCCCACGTACTTTCCGATCCCCGGATCCAGCGCCATATCCGCCATGCCCGCCCCCCAGGACCAGCCTGAGCGCCCGGTGCCGACGCCCCCGTCGGAACAAGCCGCCGCACGTCCGAACCATCTCGCCACGATGGTCTTCCTGGCGGTGCTGGCCCACGGGCTCGTGATCCTGGGCATCGGCTTCACCGTGGACCTGCCCGACCCCAGCCCGCGCGAGCCGCTGGACGTTACCCGGGTTGCGGATCCCGAGGCCGCCGCGCCACCCCCCGAGGAAGTCGAGCGCATCGCCGAAATCGACCAGGAGGCGAGCGCCGAAGACCCCGAAGACCAGGAAGCCACCGCCCCCGAGGCCGCAGACGAAGGCACCGGCGAACCCGGCCCCGAAGGCGTGGAGGCCCCGCTGCCGGAACCCGGTCCGCTGGTGGCGCAACCGTCGCCCCCCGAACCCGAACCGCAGCCGGAGAGGCCCGAAGCCGAGGAATCGCCGGAACCGGCCCCGCCCGAGGTCGCCGAACCGGAACCGATCGAGACCCCCGAGGCCGAGCCGCGCCCGGATGCCGCCACCCTGATGAACCGCGGACTGGAGAGCGCCCGCGCGGCCCCGGCGGAGGAACGCCAGAGCTTCGCCGCACGCGGCCAGCGCACCCGCTATCTCGACAGCCTGTCGGCGCGCAGCGCACCGGAGGCGGCCTATCTCCAGGCCTGGATCGACAAGGTCGAACGCGTCGGCAACCTCAACTACCCGGACGAGGCCCGGCGTCAGGGGCTTTCCGGCAGCCTGGTCCTGTCCGTGCGCCTGAACCCCGAAGGTGAACTGATCGATATCCAGGTCGCGCGCAGTTCCGGCGAACCCGTGCTCGACGAAGCCGCCATCCGCATCGTGGAACTGGGCGCCCCCTACGCCCCGTTCACCGAGGCCATGCGCGAGGAATACGACGAACTGGTCATCACCCGTACCTGGGCCTTCCGCCGCGACGAAGTCCGGCAGGTGCGCTGATCACCGGCGTACCCCAAACCCGACACGGTGATTGATCGCAGCCCGGCACAAGCCGATACTGGAACCCATGGATACCGCAAGCTCAGGCACTCTGGAATCGAGCCTGCGCGATCAGTTCCTGATCGCCATGCCGTCCCTCAACGACGGGCTGTTCAGCCACGCCGTGGCCTACGTGTGCGAACACGACGCGGAAGGCGCGCTGGGGCTGGTGATCAACCAGCCAACGGAACTCACGCTGCGCGACCTGCTGCAGCATGTGGAGCTGGAGCCGGCCGACTATCTGCCGGAGCTGCCGGTGTTCCGCGGCGGGCCGGTACAGCCGGAGCACGGGTTCGTGCTGCATTCCTCGGAGCAGCAGTGGCGCGCGACCCAGCCGCTGACCGATCAGGTCAGCCTGACCACCTCGCGTGACATCCTCGAGGCCATCAATGCCGGCGAGGGTCCGCAGCGGGTACTGATCACCCTGGGGCATGCCGGCTGGGGCCCCGGGCAACTGGAAAGCGAGCTGGGCGAAAACGCCTGGCTGACCGCCCCTTCGGATACGGGGATCCTGTTCGAGACGCCGCCGGCGGAGCGCTGGTCGCGCGCGGCCGAACTCATCGGCATCGACGTCAACCTGATCAGCTCGGCCTCCGGGCACGCCTGAACCCGTGGCCTTCCTGGCGTTCGACTACGGGCGCCGCCGCATCGGCGTGGCGGTGGGCGAACCGCTGACCGGTTCGGCGCGGGGCCTGATCACGCTGGCCGGCGGGTCGCCGCCGCCGTGGCCACGCATCGACGCGCTGGTCACGGAATGGCGCCCGGAGGGGTTCGTGGTCGGCTGGCCCACCCAGGCGGATGGCCAGGCGACTCCGCTGGGCCCGGCCATCCTCGAATTCGGCGCGGCGCTCGAAGCGCGCTTCGGCAAGCCGGTATACTGGTCGGACGAGCGGCTGAGCTCGCACCTGGCCCGCGACCGCAGCCGGTCGGGCCGCAACGACCCGGGGCTGGATGCCCATGCCGCGGCCGTCATCCTCGAAGGCTGGTTTCTGGAGAATGCCCATGACGCCTGAAGTCCCCACCCTGCTCGACGACATGGCCGCGCGGACCCGCGAGCTCCTCGAAGCCCGCGGGATCGAGTCCCCGATCGTGGTCGGCATCCATTCCGGCGGCGTGTGGATCGCCGAACATCTGCGCGAGCGCCTGGGCATCCAGCGTCCGCTGGGCAAGCTGGACATCAGCTTCTACCGCGACGATTTCTCGCGCATCGGCATGCATCCGCAGGTGCGCCCCTCGGAACTCCCGGAGGACCTGGACGGCGAACACGTGCTGCTGGTGGACGATGTCCTGTACACCGGCCGCACCATCCGCGCCGCCCTGAATGAGCTCTTCGACTGGGGCCGCCCGGCCTCGGTCTCGCTGGTCGTCCTGGTCGAGCGTGACGGCCGTGAACTGCCGGTCTGCGCCGCGGTGGCCGGGGCCCACATGGAGCTGGGCCTGGCCGAGCAGATCAAGCTGCGCGGTCCCGAGCCGCTGAGCCTCGAACGCGTGGCGGTGGAGCCCCCGGAGGGCGCTGACGGATGACGGAGCTGCCCGCCGCGCACACCAGTCGCCTGCCCCAGCCCGGCCCGCTCCCCAACCGCCTGCAGCTGACCGACGAGGGGCAGTTGCGGCACATGCTCACGATCGAGGGGCTGAACCGCACGCTGCTGACCGAGATTCTGGATACCGCCGAATCGTTCGCCAACATGAACGAGAAGGCGGTCAAGAAGGTCCCGCTGCTGCGCGGCAAGACCATCGTGAACCTGTTCTTCGAGGCCAGCACGCGCACGCGCACCACCTTCGAACTGGCCGCCAAGCGGCTGTCCGCCGACGTGCTCAACATCAATGTCAGCACCTCGTCGGCGGTGAAGGGCGAGAGCCTGCTGGACACCCTGCGCAATCTCGAGGCGATGAACGTGGACATGTTCGTGGTGCGCCACGAAGAGAGCGGGACCGCGCATTTCATCGCCCGCCACGCGGCCCCGGGAATCAGCGTGCTCAACGCCGGCGACGGGCGCCACGCCCATCCCACCCAGGCCCTGCTGGACATGTTCACCATCCGGCGACACAAGGGCGATTTCACCAAACTGAAGGTCGCGATCGTCGGCGACATCCTGCACTCGCGGGTGGCGCGCTCGCAGATCCACGCCCTCAACATCCTGCAGACCGGCGAGGTGCGGGTGGTCGCCCCGCGCTCCCTGCTGCCGGCGGATGTCGAGCAGCTGGGCGTGCATGTGCACCATGATCTGGACAGCGGGCTGCAGGATGTGGACGTGGTCATCATGCTGCGCCTGCAGCGCGAACGCATGGAGCACGCCCATCTGCCTTCCGAGCACGAGTATTTCCAGCGCTTCGGGCTCACCGCCCGGCGCCTGCAACTGGCCTCGCCCACCTGCCTGGTGATGCACCCCGGCCCCGCCAACCGCGGCGTCGAGATCGAATCCGCGGTCGCCGACGGCCCCCACTCGGTGATCCTGGAACAGGTGACCTACGGGATCTCGGTGCGCATGGCCGTGATGTCCATGGTGATGGGAGCCCATCAGTCATGAGCGTGGTCATCGAAAACGTCCGCATCCTCGACCCCGCCGACGGTTTTGATGCGGTGGGCGACCTGTGCGTGCAGGGCGAGGAGATCCTCGCGCGCGGCACCACCCCGGAGGGCTTCGAGCCACGCCGGCGCATCGACGGCAGCGGCCTGTGGGTGTTTCCGGGGCTGGTCGATCTGGCCGCCCGTACCCGCGAACCGGGCGAGGAGCACAAGGCGACCATCGCCTCGGAAACCCGCGCCGCGGCGCGCGGCGGTGTAACCACCCTGGTCATGCCGCCGGATACCCATCCGCCGGTGGACTCGCCGGCGGTGCTCGAGCTGATCACCCGCCGCGCGCGCGAGGCCTGTGGCGTGCGGGTGTACGCCCTGGGCGCCCTGACCCACGGGCTGGAAGGCCAGCAGCTGGCGGAGATGGCCGCGCTGGTGCGCGCCGGCGCCCCCGGGGTCAGCAACGGGCAGCGTCCGCTGGCCAGCCTGCTGGTGCTGCGCCGCGCGCTGGAATATGCCAGCACCTTCGATCTGACCACCGTGCTGTCGGCCCAGGATCCGGCGCTGACCGGCTCCGGCTGTGTGCACGAGGGCCCGGTGTCCACCCGCCTTGGGCTGTCCGGCATTCCCGAGGCCGCGGAGACCGCTGCGCTGGGTGCGATCCTGGCGCTGGTGGAACAGACCGGGGCGCGGGTGCATGTCGCACGGCTGTCCACGCGGCGGGGCGCGGAGATGATCGCCAAGGCACGCAGCGACGGCCTCCCGATCAGCGCCGACGTGGCCGCCCACCAGCTGTTCCTCACCGAGGTCGACGTAGCCGAGTTCAATCCCGACTGCCACGTCATTCCGCCGCTGAGAAGCCAGCGCGATCGCGACGGTCTGCGTGCGGCCGTGGCCGACGGCAGCATTGCAGCCATCTGTTCCGACCACCAGCCGCACGAGGCCGACAGCAAGCTGGGGCCCTTCGCCGACACCCTTCCCGGCATCGCCGCGCTGGAAACCCTGCTGCCCCTGACCCTGCGCCTGGTCGAAGACGGGCTGCTGACCCTGGAGCAGGCCCTGTCGCGGATCACCACCGGCCCCGCGGAGGTGCTGGGACTGGAACATGGCCGCCTGACGCCCGGCGCGCGGGCCGATTTCGTGCTGTTCGACCCGGGCGCGATCCACGATCTCCAGCGGGATCAGTGGCTCAGCGCCGGCCACAACACCCCGTTTTTCAACTGGACGTTCGGCGGCGAGGTCCGCGAGACCTGGGTCGCCGGACGCCCCACCTGGACCCGCCCCGGCGAGGACGACGCATGAGCCCGCAGCACCCGCCGCATCGCGGCACCCTGTTCGAAGAGTCCGCCCGTATCCTGGCGCATGAAGATGCGGGCAGTGGCCAGTGGATCCTGCGGGTCGAGGCCCCGGAATGCGCGCGACGCGCGCAGCCCGGGCAGTTCGCCCACATCCAGTGCTCGCCGCGCCTGCCGATGCGGCGGCCGCTGTCGATCCAGCGCGTCGACCCCGACGCCGGCTGGGTGGAATTCCTGTACAAGACGGTGGGCGACGGCACCCGCGCGCTGGCGGAACAGCCCGTGGGCCGCAGCCTGCAGGTGCTGGGACCGATCGGCCGGCCGTTCACGCTGCACCCGGAGCGGCCGCGGCGCCTGCTGCTGGGTGGCGGCGTCGGCATCCCGCCGATGATCTTCCTCGCCGACCGTCTGCGCCAGCAGGGCGAGGCGGGCACCACCCGCGCGATCCTGGGATCCGAGGTCCCGTTCCCGTTTCGCCCGCGGCCATCGCAGATGCTGTGGCCGGGGCTGCCGGAGGGCGCCATCGGCACGCTGCCGCTGCTGGAGGACTGGGGCATCTCCTGCCGCCTCACCTCGAAGGCCGAGATCCCCGGGGCGTTCGACGGCTTCGTCACCGACCTCGCACGCGCCTGGCTGGGCGGACTGCCCCCCGCCGAACGCGGGGAGGTGGAGATCTTTGCCTGCGGGCCGCACCCGATGCTGGAGGCCTGCGCCGAACTGGCCGCGGAATTCGACCTGCCCTGCCAGGTGTCGCTGGAGGAATTCATGGCCTGCGCGGTGGGCGGCTGTGCCGGCTGCACCGTACCGGTGCGCACCGGCGAAGGCGTGGCGATGAAACGGGTCTGCGTCGACGGGCCGGTCTTCGCCTCCGCCGACGTCTTCCCCGAACCGGCCCCGTAACGGGCTATTCCGGCGGCTTGAGCTCTTCCTCGCCGCCTTCCTCGGCGGCCCCCACGCCGCCGCCGAAGTTGAGCTTCCACTCGAGGTTGGCGCGCGAATCGGCCTTGCTCAGCGCCTCGTTGAGCATCACGTCACCCGACTTGAAGAGCTTCACGATCGCCTGGTCGAAGGTCTGCATGCCGACCGAGGCTGACTTCGCCATGACCTCCTTGATCTCCCCGATCTCTTCCTTGTGGATCAGCTCGGAGATGTAGGGCGTGTTCACAAGGACCTCCAGCGCCGCCACCCGCGAGCCATCCTTCTTCTGCAGCAGGCGCTGGCCGATGATCGCCCGCAGGTTCAGGGACAGGTCCGACAAGATCTGCGAACGGTGATCCTCGGGGAACAGGTTGATGATGCGGTCCAGCGCCTGCGAGGCGTTGGTGGCATGCAGGGTCGACAGCACCAGATGCCCGGTGTCGGCGTAGTTGAGTGCGGCGCGCATGGTCTCGCGGTTACGCACCTCGCCCACCATGATCACGTCCGGCGCCTCGCGCATGCCCTCCTGCAGGGCGTGCTCGTAACTGGGCGTGTCGATCCCCACCTCGCGCTGGCCGACGATCGCCCGCTTGTGCCGGAACAGGAACTCGATCGGGTCCTCGACGGTAAGTATATGCCCGGTATCGATGGTCAGGCGGTGGTCGATCATCGCCGCCAGGGTCGTGGACTTCCCGGTCCCGGTGGAACCCACGACCAGGATCAGGCCGTCACGGTAGTTCATGAAATCCTTCAGCACCGGCGGCAGGCCCAGCTGCTCGATGGTGGGGATGGCGCTGCGGATGTAGCGGATGACCATCGCCACCTCGCCGCGCTGGCGATAGACGTTCACGCGGAAGCGGCCCAGCCCCTGGCGGGTGAGGCCGAAATTGACCGCGGTCTCCTCGTCGAAGATGCGCGCCTGATGGTCGTTCATCATCTCGCGGGCAATGCCCTCGGTCTGCCCCGGCGCCAGGGCCCGTCGCGCGATGGGCTGCAGCACGCCATCCACCTTGATCGACGCCGGCGCCCCGGTGAGGAAGAACAGGTCCGAGGCCGATTTCTGCGCCATCAGCTTGAGATAGGGCTCGATCTGCAGCTGGCGCTTCGCGGGCTCCCCGGCGGCCGCCCCGTCCGAACCGGTGTTCTGTGCTTCAGCGGACACGGAAATCCTCCGGATCGTCTTCCACCGAAATCCCTCCGCCGGTATCGGCCACTGCCGGGGCACCGTCGCGCCGCGCGCGCTCGCTGTCGAGCTTGATGCGCAGGCGCAGGTCGTTCACCGAGTCGGCGTTGCGCAGGGCCTCGTCGTAACTGATCTCGCCGCTCTCGTAGAGGTCGAACAGCGCCTGGTCGAAGGTCTGCATGCCCTGCTCGCGCGAGCGCGAGATCAGCTCCTTCATGTCGTGCACCGCACCCTTGAGCATCAGATCCGCCATCAGGGGGGTGTTAATCAGGATCTCCACCGCCGGCACACGCCCCTGGTCGTCCTCGCGGCGCACCAGACGCTGCGAAACCACCGCCTTGAGGTTCAGCGAAAGATCCATCAGCAGCTGTTCGCGCCGGTCCTCGGGAAAGAAGTTGATGATGCGATCCAGCGCCTGGTTGGTGCTGTTCGCGTGCAGCGTGGACAGGCACAGATGACCGGTCTCGGCGAAGGCCACCGCGTAGTCCATGGTCTCGCGGTCGCGAATCTCGCCGATCAGGATCACGTCCGGCGCCTGACGCAGCGTATTCTTCAGCGCGATCTGGTAGTCCTGGGTATCCACCCCGACCTCACGCTGGGTCACGATGCTCTTGCCGTGCTGATGCACGAATTCGATCGGATCCTCGATGGTCACGATGTGATCCGACGATGACCGGTTGCGATGACCGATCATCGCCGCCAGCGAGGTCGACTTGCCCGAGCCCGTACCCCCGACAAAGATCACCAGGCCGCGCTTCTCCATGGTGATCTCTTCCAGCTGCGGCGGCATGCGGATGTCCTCGAAGCGCGGGATCTCCGAATTGATCACGCGCATGACCATCCCCGCCCGCGCTGCCACGCTGGGTGAAGACGTTCACGCGGAAGCGCGAGATGCTCGCCAGACCGACGGCAAAGTTGCATTCCTGATTACGCTCGAATTCGGCCGACTGCTTGTCGTTCATCATCGCGCGCGCCAGTGCCTGGGTATGCGACGGGGTCAGTTTCTGCTCCGTCAGCGGTACCACGCGACCGTCGATCTTGGCCGCCGGCGGCATGCCCACCGTAATGAACAGGTCCGACCCGCCCCGGTCCACCAGGGCCTTCATCAGGTCGTGCATGTACTTGATCGCCTTGTCACGATCCATGGGCATCCTCCGATTGGCGTGGCCGCCCCGCCGGGCGACCATGGCGATAGCTCGAGATTACAGCGCGTCGGGGTTCACGGCCTTGCGGCGGGCGTCCTCGCGACTCACCTGGCCCTGGGCCAGCAGATCCTTCAGGCACTGGTCGAGGGTCTGCATGCCGGTGCCGGCGCTGGTCTGGATGGTGGAGTACATCTGCGCGATCTTGTTTTCGCGGATCAGGTTCCGGATCGCCGGGGTCCCCAGCATGATCTCGTGGGCCGCGATGCGTCCGCCCCCGATCTTCTTCATCAGGGTCTGCGAGATCACCGCACGCATGGATTCCGACAGCATCGCGCGCACCATGTCCTTTTCCGCAGCCGGGAAGACGTCGATGATGCGGTCGATGGTCTTGGGCGCCGAACTGGTGTGCAGCGTGCCGAACACCAGGTGCCCGGTCTCGGCCGCGGTCAGTGCCAGACGGATGGTCTCGAGGTCACGCAGCTCGCCGACCAGGATGGTGTCCGGGTCTTCACGCAGCGCCGAGCGCAGGGCCTCGGAGAAACCGTGGGTATCGCGATGCACCTCGCGCTGGTTCATCAGCGACTTTTTCGACTCGTGCACGAATTCGATCGGATCCTCGATGGTGAGGATGTGCCCGTAGTCGTTCTCGTTGCGGTGGTTGACCATCGCCGCCAGCGTGGTCGATTTCCCCGAGCCGGTCGGCCCGGTGACCAGCACCAGTCCGCGCGGGTAGTTGGAGATGTCCTCGAAGATCTTAGGGGTGGCCAGGTCCTCCAGGGTCAGGACCTTGGAGGGGATGGTACGGAACACCGCCGCCGCGCCGCGGTCCTGGTTGAAGGCATTGACACGAAAGCGCGCCAGCCCCGAAACCTCGAACGAGAAGTCCGTCTCCAGGAACTCTTCGTAGTCCTTGCGCTGACGGTCGTTCATGATGTCGTAGATCAGGCCCTGCACTTCCTTGTGCTCCATCACCGGGACATTCACCCGGCGCATGTCGCCATCGATGCGCACCATCGGCGGCATGCCCGCGGAGATGTGCAGGTCCGAGGCCCCGTTCTTGACCGAAAACGCCAGCAGCTGCGTGATATCCATTCAATCCCCCGTTGTTCCGGGCCGCCGCGCGCTCCGTCCGTGGCGACCGTGGATGGCGCCGATAAAGACACCACTTCTGATCATGTCTTCAGGACTATATCATAGGCCAATGACCACGCCAGAAGCCGCCCTCGAACGAGTTCACGCCCGCATCACGCAGGCCTGCCACCATGCCGGCCGTCCGCGGGATTCCGTCCACCTGCTGGCGGTCTCCAAGACCCGCGATGTCGCGGAAATCCGGGCCCTGCACCGCCTCGGCCAGACGGCTTTCGGGGAGAACTACGTGCAGGAGTTCATCGAGAAGCACGACGCCCTGGAGGCTCCCCCGGAACCGGCCGGGATCGAATGGCACTTCATCGGCCCGCTGCAGAGCAACAAGACCCGCGCGGTGGCCGAACGCGCCGCCTGGGTCCACACCCTAGAACGCGAGAAGATCGCGCGACGCCTGAGCGAGCAGCGTCCCGAACACCTCGGTCCACTGCAGGTCTGCATCCAGGTCAATGTCTCCGGCGAACCGCAGAAGGCGGGCGTGGAGCCGGACGCACTCGCGGCGCTGGCGGACGCGATCGCCGCCCTGCCGCACCTGCATCTGCGCGGCCTGATGACCCTGCCGTCGGCCGAAACCGACCCGGAACGCCAGCGCATCCCCTTCGCCCGCCTGCGCGAATTGCGCGACGACCTCTGCCGTCGCGGCCACGAACTCGATACCCTGTCCATGGGGATGTCGGGCGACCTGGAGGCCGCCATCCTCGAGGGGGCCACTCTGGTCCGCATCGGTACCGACCTGTTCGGCCCGCGCCCGACACCACCCGCCTGAATCCACCACCCGAGCCCGGAGCCCGCATGTCCACGCATTCCCGCGCAGTCGCCTTCATCGGTGCCGGCAATATGGGCGAGGCCCTGATCCAGGGGCTGGTCGACAGCGGCCGAGAACCGTCCAGCCTGGCCATCGCCGACAGCCGTCCCGAGCGCATCGACGCCCTGCAGCAGCGTTTTCCCGGGCTGGGGGCCGGCGCGGCGGAAGAACTCGCCGGCGACACCGGCATCCTGGTGCTGGCGGTCAAGCCGCAGACCCTGCCCGAGGTCGCACCGACGCTGCGCGACGCAGTGGCCAGCGGCGACCCGCTGGTGGTCTCCGTGGCCGCCGGGGTCACCACCGCCCGGCTGGGCGAATGGCTGGGACCGCAGGCGCGCATCGTACGGGCCATGCCCAACACGCCCGCGCTGGTGGGCGCCGGTGTCACCGGCCTGTTCGCCGGGCCCGGCGTGGGCGAGGAAGACCGCCGGGCCGCAACGGCCCTGATGGAGGCCGTCGGCCGCGCCCTGTGGGTGGAAGACGAAGAACTGATGCACGCCGTGACCGCGACTTCCGGCAGCGGTCCGGCCTATGTCTTCCTGATCATCGAGGCCATGCAGGCCGCCGCCGAAGAACTGGGGCTGCCGGCGGAGACGGCGCGCGAACTGACCCTGGGCACCCTGGCCGGGGCCACCCGGCTGGCGGCCAACAGCCCCGAGGATGCCGCGGAGCTGCGCCGGCGCGTCACCTCGCCCGGGGGCACCACCGAACAGGCCCTCAACGCGCTCGAGCAGGGAGATCTGCGCGGCCTCATGAGGCGTGCCATGCGGGCGGCGGCGGCACGCAGCGAGGAACTCGGCCGCGGCTAGGGAAACACTGATCATGTCCCTTGGCTTCCCGACAACCCTGGAGGAAAATACGCGTCTTCATTCGCGCCGCGCAGACCGCCAGGAGCCAGCATGAACCCCGGAGCCATGACCACCGGCCAGGAGATCCTTAACTTCCTCATCGGCGTTGCCTTCGGCATCGCCATCATCCTGCTGATGCTGCGGGTCATCTTCGGGCTGGTGCGGGCCGACTACCGCAACCCGATCTCGCAGACCATCCTGATGCTGACCACGCCGCCGCTGAACCTGCTGCGGCCGATCATCCCCTCCATCGGGCGCGTCGACACGGCAGCCATCGTGTTGATGGTCGTCCTCAAATTCCTGGAACTGTGGCTGCGCGTCGCCGTACTGGGCATGCAAGCCGACCCGGTGGTCCTGCTGCTGGTGGCTGTCCGCGAACTCCTGATCACCGCGATCTGGGTGTTCATCATCGCCCTGATCGTCGAAGTCGTGATGAGCTGGGTACAGGCCGGCGGCGGGGGCGGCTACAACCCCATCGCGCGGCTGGCGGCCGACGTGAACCGCCCGATCCTGGGCCCGCTGCGGCGCATGCTCCCGTCCACCGGGGCCATCGACTTCTCGCCGATGATCGCACTGGTCGGGCTGTATATCCTGACCATCATCGTACGCGGCATCTTCTGAGATCCGGCTGCGCAAATCACGTCAGACGGACTAGACTGGAATCAGGGGCGGAACCCGCCGCCCGGCTCCGGTATGGATCCCGGGGCATGGTTCAAGCGAATGAGGAGTCCGATATGACAAGAGTGCAGCGTGTTCTCGGTGGCGTCGTCTCGATCGTGGCCGCCCTCGCCCTCGGCAGTTCGGTGGCGAACGCGAACGAGACCGGGTTCGACGATCACGTGGTCTATTACAACGTCATCAACACCACCTTCCTGTCGCCCGAAGTTGCGCGTGCCTATGACGTCCGTCGCAGCAGCAACCGTGCAATGATCAACGTCACCGTCATGGAACGCACCGATGACGGTCTGCAGGCCGTTTCCGCCGATGTCAGCGGCAACGCGGTCAACATGAACCAGCAGTCGCGCAGCCTGCGCTTTCGCGAGATCGAGGACGGCGACGCGATCTACCACCTCTCGGAAATGACGGTGCGCGCGGGCGAAGAAATGACCTTCAATCTGGAGATCACGCCGGCGGGGTCGGACGTGGTCCTGCCGATCGAGTTCGAGCAGAAGTTCTACGTCGACTGACGCGGCCTCGACCCCGGCCATCCCGCCTGCCGCCGGGGCGGTCTCCGCCCCGGCTTCGACCCGCGCCCGCCGCTACAGCTACAGCAGCAGCGCCACCAGCATCCCCGCGCCATAGAGGACGATCGCCGCGCCCGCGAACTGGCGCACCCGGGGCTTGCGCACGAAACCCGCCAGCTTCGCCGCGAACACCCCCATCAGCAACAGGTTGGGCAGCGTCCCCAGCGCGAAGGCCGCCATCAGCGCCGCGCCCTCCAGCGCGCCGCCGGCACTCAGCGACCAGGCCAGCACGCTGTAGACCAGACCGCAGGGCAGCCAGCCCCACAATCCGCCAACCACCAGCGCCTGGCCCGGATTGCGCACCGGCAGAAAGCGCCGACCCAGCGGCTCGATGCGCCGCCACAGCACCCCGCCCACCTGCTCCAGGCGCGCCAGCACCGGCCACCACCCGGCAATGTAGAGTCCCAGCAGTATCAGGAAGATCGCGGCCACCACCTGCAGGATGGTCTGCCCCGCGGGCAGCCCCCCGAGCAGCGTGGCACCCAGCCACCCCGCCAGCGCCCCGGCAATGACATAGCTGGCCATGCGGCCGATGTTGTAACCCAGCAGCAGCGGCCACACCGGGCCACGGCGCCCGGCATGCCCCATGGAAATGGCCCCCACGATCCCGCCGCACATCCCGAGGCAGTGCACCCCGCCGAGGATGCCCACCGCGGCGGCCGCCAGCAGCGTACCCGGATCAGCCATGATGTCGTGCGACCGTCATTCCCGGCCGCCCTGTTCTTCCGGTGCCTCGCCGCGCTCCTCCAGCACCGCCAGCTTGGTGCGGATGAACGTGGCGTGCGGCACGTACAGCAGGTCCGCCAGCCGCCGGATCACCGCCTCCTGGCGCTTGTGCAGCTCGTCGTTGGCCAGCGCCGAGCGCCACAGGGCCTTCATGATCGCCGCCTTCTGATCGGCATCGAAGGCAGCGTTCACCTCGCGCACCACCGGATGCAGGGAGACCAGCGCATCGCTCTTTTCCCGTGCGATGTCCAGCAGCGCATCGGCCGCCTCGTCGTCCAGTCCGAACATCTCGATCAGGTTGGCGCGCACGGTCTCCAGCTCCGCGTCCACGAGCTGGAAGTCGGCGCGGCACACCTCCATCATCAACGCCGCTGCCGCGCGCTGCAGCCGTTCCTGTTCGTCGCCGGTCTCGCTGTCACTGCGTTCGGCGCGCATCAGCTGCTGCCAGCGCGCCCGCAACTGCTCGATCATCGTCTGTCTGCTCCCGGTGAAGGCCCATCGTTGAGGCCATGACCATGCCCCCGGGTTCCGCGGCGACCACCCCGGCCGCGGCCCGGTCTCTGGCGGCGTTCCCGCGCGGCCCATAATTTGTAGCCATGAACCCGGAACCCGACCTGCTCCTGCTCTCCGGCGGCATCGAAAGCGCCGCCCTGCTGCGCCGGTGGTGCGCCGACAACCGCCCCGTCATCGCCGCCTGGGCCGACTATGGCCAGCGCAATGCCGCGCGTGAGCGGGCTGCCGTGCGCGCCCTGGCCGAAGCCGAGGGCGTGCGCCTGGAGACCGTGGAAACCGGGGCCCTGCGCGAGGCGTTCACCCGGCGTTCCGACTGGGTCGGGCATGTCCCGCTGCCGCAGCGCAATCTGCTGATCCTGGCCCTGGCGGTCAACCTGGCCCAGCACCACGGGGCCGGACGCATCCTGCTCGCGCTCAACCGCGAGGACGCCGGGCACGGCCCGGGCAGCCGCGCGGCCTTCCTGCAGGACTTCGGCTCGCTGGCCGCCCGGCTGGTTCCCGGCCTGTCGGTGGCCGCCCCGCTGCGGGAGCTCGGCAAGGCCGATATCATCCGCCGGGGCGGACAGGACGGAGTGCCATGGCGCCTGACCTGGAGCTGCCTCCTGGGTCAGGAACGCCATTGCGGCCGCTGCCCCCAGTGCCACGCCCGCCAGGCCGCCTTCGCCGCCGCCGGCGTCCCCGACCCGACCGACTACCGCCAGCCACCCGGACCACGGACACCATGACCGAAGAAACCCCGCGCCACATCCTCGAACGCCTGGAAATCGCCATCCTGACCGGCGAGACCCTGCAGCTGCACTGGGCCGGACCCGATGACGGGCCCGATGCCGGGCGCGCCTGGATGGGCCGCGTGACCCCGCGCGAGGTCACCGCGGACGACCACGGGCATCACTGGCTGGAAGGCACCTGCGAGGACGAGACCGTGCACATCCGCCTGGACCGGATCCGCAACATGCCCACGCCGGTCAAGTGAGCCCGTCCAGCAGATCCGACAGGTCCTCCAGCAGCACCCGGTCATCGCTTGTCATCGGGGTGCCGCTCTCGTCCGGGTAGCGCATGCCGCGCAGCTGGGCGATGCCCGCCCGGTGCGCGCTGGCAAGCGCATGCAGGTTGTCGTCGACCAACAGGGTGCGCGCAGGGTCGTGGGGTGCCACCGCCTGCAGGCGCTCCCAGAAGGTCGCGTCCTCCTTGGCACAGAACAGGTCATGGGCGGAGACAATGCGGTCGAGATGGTCCCCGATCCCGGTCAGGCGGTGCTTGAAGGCATACACCTCGGGATGCGCGTTGGTCACCAGCACGCGCTCGCGCCCGCTGGCCGCGATCCGGTCCAGGACCTCGACGGCGCGCGGCTTGATCGCCACGTGGTGGGCCAGCTCGCGCTTGAGCGCGAGCACGTCGAGACCGGTGAAATGGGTCCAGTGGTCGACGCAGTACCACTCCAGGCGCCCGCGCACCCGCTGCATCTCGTCTTCCAGCCGCCGCCGGGCGCATTCCGGGTCATCGGGCTGGCAGCGCATGTATTCCTGCGGGATCAGCTCCCCCCAGAACCGGTTGTCGAAGTGCAGGTCCAGCAGCGTGCCGTCCATGTCGAACAGCACGGTATCCACCCGCGACCAGTCCACCGGCGTGGCGGGCGTCTCGGGATTTTTCGCGCGGGTCTGCGAGTCCATGGGATGTGGGGAAGCAACGACGGGATTGACGATGCACAGAATAACCGAAACACGAACGGCACGCGGACCCGGCGCGATTGCGACGGGGCTGATCCTGGCCCTGGGCGGTGCCCTGGCGACGGCACCCGCCATGGCCATGGATCCGGATGACCCGGACTACGACCCGCTGGAGGACGACAGCCTGTGGGAGGACGGCCCCCCGGGCCCCGGTCAGGTGGATCCCGAGGACGCCCAGACCACCAGCCCGGAACTGCGGATCTACGCCGAGCCGCCGGAAGAGCGCGACACACCGCTGCATCACCACGACAACCACCTGACCCTCGACGAAGACAGCCTGAACGACGGATGGGTGCGGCTGCGCCAGTGCCATAGCGGCCTGGCCGAGATCAGCCGCATGTCCATCGTGTACAATGAGCCGAACATCCGGGGCCTGCGGGTGGCCAGCGCCGACGAGGTCGAAGATGCCTGGGCCGAGGACGACCGGGTCGTCGTCATTGGCGTCACCGAGGCCTCGGAGCTGTGCGTCGAAGCCGAGATGCGCGTGGTCGAGAACCGGGGCAACGGCGAATACGTGCTGGAGAACGGGCCGTTCATGCGCCGCTTCCTGGACGGCTACTTCCCCATGCGCGTGACGCTCACGCTGTCCTGGGGGGATCTGGACCTGTCGCTGGAAGACACGATCCCCGAACGGCAGCCCGGCGTGGACGTCCGGGGTTTCGAGCACGGCATGATCCTGGACACCACCTTCGAGGGCGAGCTGGAGACCCGGATCCGGCTGAGCCGCGACGAGTGACCCGCGTCCGGGAGCAGCCTGTCTGCTCCCGGACGCCCCGACCGATGGACCCGCAATGAGCCGCGACAAGCCCGCCGTCCACGAACGCCGCACGGTGGCCCGAAGCCGCCTGTTCGAAGTGGAGGAGCTGGACCTGGAATTCAGCAACGGGGCCCACGCCTGTTTCGAACGCCTGGTCAGCCGCGGCAACGGGGCCGTGATCATCGCCCCGGTACGCGACGATGGCCATGTCCTCCTGATCCGCGAATACGCCGCCGGCACCCACCGCTACGAACTCGGCCTGCCCAAGGGGCGCATGGAGCGCGGGGAGGAGATCATCGCCGCGGCCAACCGCGAGATCATGGAGGAGGTCGGTTATGCCGGCCGTCGCCTGACGGCGATGGGCAGCCTGACCGTGGCCCCCGGCTACATGAGCCATCAGACCCATCTGGTCCTGGCCGAGGACCTCTACGAGCAGCGCGCCGAGGGTGACGAACCCGAGGCCATCGAGGTGGTGCCCTGGCCCCTGGATGCCCTGGAGGAACTGGTGCAGCGCGAAGACTGCACCGAGGCCCGCTCCATCGCTGCCCTGTACATGATCCGCGAACACTTAAGGAAACAATCTTGACCGACAATGCATCCGCCGCCGTGCCCGAAGGCGCGGCCCTGTCCGCCCTGCTCAACGAGGTCGGCACCGTGGCCGAGGACGCCGGCCGCGCGATCCTCGAGATCTACGAAACCCGCTTTGCCGTCACCGAGAAGGACGACCGCTCGCCGCTGACCGAGGCCGATCTGGCCGCCCATCGCGTGATCAGCGACGGCCTGCGCGAGATCGCCCCGCAGTGGCCGGTGCTGTCGGAGGAAGGCCAGGACATCCCGTTCGCCACCCGCCAGGACTGGGACACCTACTGGCTGATCGATCCGCTGGACGGCACCCGCGAATTCGTGAAGCGCAGCGGCGAGTTCACCGTCAACATCGCGCTCATCCACAACCATGAACCGGTGCTGGGCGTGGTCTGGTGCCCGGTGCTGCAGCGCCTGTACGCCGGGCAGATCGACGGCGAGGCCTTTCGCCGTGACGCCGACGGGCCGCGCACGTCCATCCACGTGTCCACGCCACGCTCTCCGGAAGAAACGGTCCGGGTGGCCGGCAGCCGCTCGCACGGCGCCGAACGCCTGAACGCGGTGCTGGAACGGCTCGGCCCGCACGAACTGGTCAGCCTCGGCAGTTCCATGAAGCTGTGCCTGGTGGCCGAGGGCAGCGCCGACATCTACCCCCGTCTGGGACCGACCTCGGAATGGGATACCGCCGCCGCCCACGCGGTGGTGCGCGCAGCCGGAGGCCGCGTCACCGACCTGGACGGCAATGACCTGCGCTACAATACCCGCGACAGCCTGCTGAACCCGGAATTCCTGGTCTGCAACGGCGACCCCGCCGACTGGCTCGCCCGCCTGGGCCTGCCCGACGCCGCATAACCCCCTCAGCGCGCCGGCGGGTCCAGCAGGTCGCGCACCCGGGTGGCGATCTCCTCGATCGAGCGTTCGGTCACGTCCAGCTGCGGGATTTCCCAGACCTCCAGAAAGGTCGCGATCGCCCGGGTCTCGGACCGGCACTGCTCCAGGCTGGCGTAGCGGCTGCCCGGGCGCCGCGCCTCGCGGATCTGTGCCAGACGCTGCGGATGAATGGTCAGCCCGACCATGCGCCCCTCCAGCCCGCGCAGGGGCTGCGGCATGTGCGGCGTCCCGCCATGATCCAGGTCTTCCGGCACCAGCGGATAATTGGCCGCGAACAGGCCGTAGTGCATCGCCAGATACAGGCTGGTGGGGGTCTTGCCCGAGCGCGAG
The DNA here is from genome assembly GCF_000381385.1 of Thioalkalivibrio sp. ALE10. Taxonomy (NCBI): domain Bacteria; kingdom Pseudomonadati; phylum Pseudomonadota; class Gammaproteobacteria; order Chromatiales; family Ectothiorhodospiraceae; genus Thioalkalivibrio; species Thioalkalivibrio sp. ALE10. The sequence goes on along the minus strand of NZ_KB906450.1, from coordinate 258,677 downwards.
GCCCCCAACAGCACCACGTCGGCCACCGCCAGATCGGTACTGGCCAGGCCGTCGTCGTGTGCCAGGGTGTAGTTGAGGGCATCGATCCGGCGATCGTAACGCTCGGCATCGCCGCGCCCGTGGGCCCGCCCCGGAACCGCCTCGGCCTGTGCCCCCAGGATCGCCTCCAGGCGTCCCAGGTGTTCCCCGAGCACGTCGATCACCGGCACCGGACAGTGTTCCAGCTGCGCCCGCAGCTGCCCATCGGCCAGCGTCGCCACCACCAGCGCCGGTTGCGGCCCCTGCTCGATGCGCGCGAACGCCGACGACAGACGCCCGGGTGACTGCACGAACGGAAGACGGTGCCAGTCCGGCGCCAGCGCCGGGAACTGGGTGAACAGCGAGCGCGCCAGGGTTTCCGCAGTGATCCCGGTGCCGTCGGATACCAGGTACACCTGCGGGCAGCGCGGTTCGCCCGAAGCAGCCGGGTCGCCGCCCGCCATGCCCGTTACCCCCGGCCGCCCGCCTGACGCAGCTGCGCCAGGCTCTTCCAGGTGGAGATCAGCGCATCCGGGTTGAGCGACAGCGAGTCGATACCCTGTTCCATCAGCCAGCCGGCCAGCTCGGGGTAGTCCGACGGCGCCTGGCCGCAGATCCCCACGTACTTGTCCTTGCGCCGCGCCGCCTGGATGGCCAGCGCCAGCAGCTGCTTCACGGCCTCGTCGCGCTCGTCAAAGGAGTCCGCCACCAGCCCGGAGTCGCGGTCCACGCCCAGCGTCAGCTGGGTCAGGTCGTTGGAGCCGATGGAGAACCCGTCGAAACGCTCGAGGAAGGCATCCGCCAGCAGGGCGTTGGACGGGATTTCGCACATCATCACGACCTTCAGGCCGTTCTCGCCGCGCTTCAGGCCTTCCTCCTCCAGCACCTGCAGGACGTCGTCGGCCTCCTTCAGGGTGCGCACGAAGGGCACCATGATCTGCACGTTGTCCAGGCCCATCTCGTCGCGTACCCGGCGCAGCGCCTCGCATTCCATCGCGAACGCCGGGCGGAACACCGAGGCGCGGTAGCGCGAGGCGCCGCGGAACCCCAGCATCGGGTTCTCTTCCTCCGGCTCGTAGCCGGCCCCGCCGATCAGGTGGGCATATTCATTGGACTTGAAGTCCGACAGCCGCACGATCACCGGCTCCGGCGCGAAGGCCGCCGCCAGGGTCGCCAGGCCTTCCGACAGCTTGCGCACGAAGAACTCGCGCGGGCCGTCATCGAAGCCGTGCAGGCGCTCGGCGATCCGTTCGCGCACCGCCGGCTCGAGGCGCTGCGGATCCTCGGCATAGTCCAGCAGTGCCAGCGGATGCACGCCGATGGTGCCGTTGATGATGAACTCCAGCCGCGCCAGGCCGATGCCCGCATGCGGCAGCTGCGAGAAGGCGTAGGCGCGCCCGGGGTTGGCGACGTTGAGCATCAGCTTGAGCGGCAGCTCCGGCAGCTCCTCCGGGCTGGCCTGCTCCACCTCGAAGGGGATGTGGCCCGGGTACACGTAACCGTCGTCGCCCTCGGCGCAGGACACCGTGGCCTCGAAGCCGTCGCTCAGCTTTTCGGTGGCATCGCCGCAGCCGACCACCGCCGGCACGCCCATCTCGCGCGCGATGATCGCCGCGTGGCAGGTGCGCCCGCCGCGGTTGGTCACGATGGCCGCGGCACGCTTCATGATCGGCTCCCAGTCGGGATCGGTCATGTCCGCCACCAGGATGTCGCCCTCTTCCATGCGGTGCATCTCGTCGGGCGACTCCAGCACCCGCACCACGCCGCTGCCGATGCGTGAGCCGATCGCACGCCCGGTCACCCGCGGCTCGACGTCGTGCTCGCCCAGCCGGTAGGTCTCGCCACCGCCGACCTCCACCCGGCTCTCCACCGTCTCCGGGCGCGCCTGCACGATGAAGAGCTCGCCGGTCTCGCCGTCCTGCGCCCACTCGATGTCCATCGGCCGGCCGTAGTGCTGCTCGATCGCCACCGCAAAACGGCCCAGCTGCTCCGCGTCGGCGTCCGACAGGCAGAAACGCCGGCGCAGTTCTTCCGGGGTATCCTCGGTCTGCGTGCCGCCCTCGGTGAGCACCATGCGGATCGCCTTGGTGCCCAGCGTGCGCCCGATCACCGCGCGCTTGCCGGCGGCCAGCGCCGGCTTGTACACCTGATATTCGTCGGGGTTCACCGAGCCCTGCACCACGGTCTCGCCCAGGCCCCAGGCGCCGGTGATGAACACCGCGTCACGGAAGCCGGTTTCGGTGTCGAGGGTAAAGATGACCCCGGAGGCGCCGATGTCCGAGCGCACCATGCGCTGTACCCCGGCGGACAGCGCCACCTCGTCGTGGGCAAAGCCGTTGTGCCCGCGGTAGGCGATGGCACGGTCGTTGTACAGGCTGGCAAAGCACTCGCGCACCCGCTGCAGCAGGGCCTCGATGCCGCGCACGTTGAGAAAGGTCTCCTGCTGCCCGGCGAACGAAGCCTCGGGCAGATCCTCGGCAGTGGCCGACGAGCGCACCGCCACCGGCACGTCCTCGCCCAGCTTCGCGTAATGCTCGCGGATCGCGTCTTCCAGCTCCGCGGGCAGCGGGGAGGCCTCGATCCAGCCGCGCACCTCGCGCCCGGCGGCGCGCAGGGCCTCGATGTCGTTGATGTCCAGCCCGGCCAGCCGCTCCTTGATGCGGGCATCCAGCCCGTCGCGCGCCAGGAACGTGCGAAACGCCGAGGCAGTGGTGGCGAAACCGCCCGGCACCCGCACCCCGGCGGCCCCCAGCTGCCCCAGCAGCTCGCCCAGCGAGGCGTTCTTGCCACCGGTCTCGGCAACATCGTTCATGGTCAGGTCGGCGAGGTCGATCACCCAGCTCATGGCCGGCTCCTTGATTGTGTGAATCGGGTCGGGGCGGCGCAGGCGGACATGCCGTATCCTCGAGAACTCTTCCCTGCACCCTTGCGGACGGTATGCATCTGCCCATCAGTGTACTCAAAACGGCCACGGTTTTTGTGGCTCTGCTGGCGCCCGTGGCGTGGCTCCCCGCGACCGCCGGAACGCCCTCTTCCCTGACCATCCTCGGCACGGTCGAGAACGCCGGCATCCTCCAGGAGGACATCACCCTGGAAGCGCGCCTGGATACCGGCGCCACGTCTTCGTCCCTCAACGCGCTGCAGCAGGAAACCTTCGAGCGCGATGACGAGAAGTGGATCCGTTTCGAGATCGTCGATCCGGAGGACGCGGACGCACGCATCACCCTGGAACGCCCGATCGAGCGCAGTGCCCGCATCCGTCAGCATAGCGGCGAACTCGATGAACGGCACGTCGTGCGCCTCGAACTGTGCCTCGGCGACCGGAAGATCGAAGCCGACACCACCCTGGTGGACCGCACGGAACTCACCTACCAGCTGCTGGTGGGCCGCAGCCACATGGCCGGGCACATCCTGGTGGACTCCGGCAACGAACACCTGCTGCCACCGGACTGCCCGACGGACGAAGACAGCACTGACGCCGTCGAATGAAACGGTTCCATCTGCCCCTGCTGATCCTGCTCCTGCTGGGGGCGGGGTTCGGCATCTTTCTCTACAAGGCCACCCTGCTCGACATGCCCCTGCAGCCGGGTGCGACGGCCGACACCTGGGTGGTGGAATCGCGCATCCGCTTCCAGCCAACCGGCGGGGCGGCCGAAGTCCGGCTGCGCATCCCCGAACGGCTCCCGAACTTCGCCCGGCTGGACGAGAACTTCATATCCCGGGGCTACGGCCTGACCACCTCGCACGGCACGGATGACCGCGTCGCGCAGTGGACCTCGCGCGACCCGCGCGGAGAGCAGACGCTCTATTACCGCACCACGCTCTATCGCGACGCCAGCGCCGGCCCCCATGCGGAGTACCCCGGACCGGTGGCACCCCGCGAATGGGACGAACCCTTCGATTCGGCCGCCGAAGCCCTGATCCAGAGCGTGCGCGAACGCTCCTCCGGCATCCAGAGCTTTGCCACGGTGCTGGTCCGGGACCTGGGAGGCACCGGAGCGAACGGCAACGCGTCGCTGTTCGTGATGGATGATGGCGACCGCGAACTGCGCACGCAGACCCTGATCGACCTGCTCTCCGTCGCCCGCATCCCCGCCCGCGCGGTCACGGTCATCCCGCTGCGCGACGGGCATCGCAATATCGAGCCGGAGACCTGGCTGGAGGTGCACAACACCGAGCGCTGGGTTCCGGTGCATCCGCTGAACGGCAACATCGACTACCCCGAGGACGTGGTGGTCTGGAGCCATGGCGACGCGCCGATCCTCGAGGTCCGTAACGGCACCGGAGAAGAACTTCGCTTCGCGGTGACCCGCAGCGTGCAGGACGCGCTGGGCACCGCTCAGCGTCTGGGGGAGACCCTGGACACCCGCATCCTCGATTTCTCGCCGCTGGAACTGCCGCTGGGCACGCATAACACCTATCGCGTGCTGCTGATGGTCCCGCTGGGGGCCATGATCATCGTGCTGCTGCGCAACGTGATCGGCATCCAGACCTTCGGCACGTTCATGCCGGTGCTGATCGCCCTGTCCTTTCGCGAGACCCAGCTGCTGGCCGGGGTCATCCTGTTCACCCTGATCGTCTCGCTCGGGCTGGCGGTACGTTTCTACCTGGAACACCTGCGGCTCCTGCTGGTACCCCGCCTGGCCGCGGTAGTCAGCGTGGTGATCATGCTGATGCTGGGGCTGTCCATCCTGGCCCACCACCTGGGGCTGGAACGTGCTCTCGCCCTGTCGCTGTTCCCGATGGTGATCCTGGCGATGACTATCGAGCGCATGTCGGTGGTGTGGGAGGAACACGGCCCGGCGGACGCGATCTCCCAGGGGGTCGGCAGCCTGATCGTGGCGGCCGCGGCCTATGGCCTGATGGCCAGTCGCCAGCTCGAGCACCTGCTGTTCGTGTTCCCCGAACTCCTGCTGGTCATCCTCGCCGTGACCCTGCTGCTCGGGCGTTACACCGGCTACCGCGTGACCGAGCTGTTCCGCTTCGGGAAGATGCAGGACGCCCTGAGGAAACCCGACTGATGGGCGGCTGGTGGCCCCGTTTCGTGCGCCCGTCGACCCTGCGCCGGCAGGGCATCCTCGGCATGAATGCACGCAACGGCCTGTACATCGCCGAATACAACGCACGGCGCCACTATCCGCGCGTGGACGACAAGCGGATGACCAAGCAGCTGGCCAGCGCCGCCGGCCTGGCCGTGCCGGAGCTCATCGGTGTCATTCACAGTCACCACCAGCTGCGCGGCCTGGAACGGCAACTGCGCGAATATGCGAACGGTTTCGTCATCAAACCGGCCCATGGCGCGGCCGGCGACGGGATCATGGTGATCTCCGGCTGGCGCGGTGAGCGGCTCCGCCGGGCCGGCGGGCGCATGCTCGAGATCAGCGAGCTGCAGGACCATGTGTCCGGGATCCTGTCCGGGATGTACAGCCTCGGCGGGCGTCCGGACGTGGCACTGATCGAGGAACGCGTGGAGTTCTCCGAGGTCTTCGCCGAGGTGACCCATACCGGCGTTCCGGACATCCGCACGGTGGTCTATCGCGGATACCCGGTAATGGCCATGCTGCGCCTGCCGACGCAGGAATCGGACGGCAAGGCCAACCTCCACCAGGGGGCGGTGGGCACCGGCATCGACCTCGCAAGCGGACACACCCTGGGCGGCGTGCAGCACAACCAGCCCGTATGGGTCCACCCGGACACCGAGGCCAGCCTGGTGGACCTGGCGATCCCGGGGTGGGACAAACTCATGGAACTCGCCGCGGGCTGCTACGAACTCAGCGGCCTGGGCTATCTGGGCGTCGACGTGGTCATCGACCGCCGCCACGGCCCGCTGATTCTGGAGCTCAACGCGCGGCCGGGACTGGCGATCCAGATCGCCAATGGCGAAGGCCTCCGCCCGCGCCTGCGCGCGGTCGACGAACACATTCGCAAGACCGCCGAAGAACCCCAGGCGGCGCGTGCGGCCTGGGCCGCCGCCCGTTTCGGCTGCCGCCCCGCCGGCTTCGGCGCCGTACCGCACGAACGCCACGCCGACTGACGCTGCCCCCGCCTCGTGCGGGCAGACGCTGCGTGGCAGAATTGGCGGCCCTGTCTCCCGACCACCGCCCGATCTTTGGCAGGCAACACGCCATGGACCCCGAGAACACGCATTCCGCCTTCTTCGAACACGCCCCGGTCGGCATGGCCGTGGTGGACGCCGACGGGTGTCTGCGCGCCGCCAACCGGCGCCTGTCCGGGCTGCTGGACCGGGAAGCGGACGTCCTCGTCGGGCAGACGCTGACGGTGTGGTTGGCCTTCGCCGAGGCCGACCGGGTGGCAGCCGCGATCCATTCGCTCATTCACGACGACACCGGCGAGTGGCGCGACGAATGCCGCCTGCTCCCCCGGCAGGGCCCGCCGCTGTGGGTGGAACTGGCGCTGAGCCGCCTGCCCGACGCCGACGATGGCGCCGCGCGCCTGGCCCTGACCGCCACCGACATCGACGCACGCAAGGCCAGCGAGGCCGAGCGCGACGAACTCGAACATTTCTACCAGCAGACGTTCACCAACAATGTCGCGGTCAAGCTGCTGATCGACCCGGACGACGGCCGCATCGTCGACGCCAATCCCGCCGCGGAAACCTTCTACGGCTGGTCGATCGAAGAGCTGAAAAACCGCCCCATCCAGGCGATCAACACCCTCTCCGCGGAGGAGGTGCGGACCGAGATGGAACGGGCCGCTGAGGAGGAGCGGCTGTACTTCCGCTTTCGCCACCGCGTCGCGAGCGGTGAGATCCGCGACGTGGAGGTCTATTCCGGCCCGGTGTGGCTGCGCGGCAAGCGCTATCTGCACTCCATCATCCACGATGTCACCGAACACCATCGGGCCGAACGCGAACAACGGGAGCTGCTGCAGATCCTGGAAGCCGCGCCCGATTTCATCGGCATGGCCGACCCCGATGGCCGCATCCTGTACCAGAATCCTGCATTCGACCGCGCCCTGGGCCTGACCGGACGGGCGACGCCGGGCGAACGCGCCATCGACGATTTCCATCCCGAGCCCGTACGCCGGCGAGTAAAGGAAGAGGCCCTGCCGACCGCGGCACGCGATGGTGTGTGGCGGGGCGAGACGGAACTGCGCACGGCGGACGGCAAATCGCTCCCGGTGTCCCAGACCATCGTGGCGCATCGCGACGACACGGGGGCGGTGCATCGCTACTCCACCATCCTCCACGACATCTCTGCGATCCGCGCCGCCGAGGCCTTCCGCAACCAGCTGCTGGAAAGCCTCGCCGAAGGGGTGTTCGGCCTGGACCGTGAAGGCCGTTACACCTTCCTCAACCCGGCGGCCTGCCGCCTGCTGGGATACGAACGGGAGGCCGATGCCCTGGGTCTGGCATCCCACGAGACCTCCCGTCACAGCCACGCCGACGGCAGCCCCTACCCGCTGGAAGACTGCCCGATCTACCGCGTGCTGCAGACCGGCAAGCCGCTGGAGGCCTGGGAGGACGTCTTCTGGCGCCCCGACGGGCATGCCTTCCCGGTGCTGGTCTACGCCGCCCCCCTGCACGGTTCAGAAGGTGAACCGACCGGGGCGGTGGTGTCCTTCCAGGACATCAGCGAGCGCAAGGCCGCGCGCCAGCGCATGGAGACCCTGCTGCAGACCAGTCCGGCGGTGATCTACACCATGGATCCCGCCGGGTTCGCCACCATGACCTACCTCAGTAACAACGCCGAGGCCGTGATCGGCTGGCGGCCGGAGGAGGTGACCGGCAACCCGCGCTGGCTGGAGCACCACATCCATCCCGATGACCATGCCGCCAACATTGAAGCCGTGGGGGCCTGGCTGGCCGCGGGGGCGCGTGGCACCTGTCGCCTCCAGTACCGCCAGCGCCACGGTGATGGTCACTGGATGCACATCGAGGACCAGCTGGTCGCGCTGCGCGACGGGCAGGGTCGGGTCAAGGAACTGGTGGGCGCATTCCAGGACGTCAGCGACCGCGTGGAGAGCGAAACCCGCCTGCGCACCATCGCCCGTCACCTGCCGGGCGCCCTGTATCAATACCGCGAGGATGCCGACGGCACCCCCGGATTCCCGTATTTTGGCGAAGGCCTGGAGCAGCTCACCGGCCTCCTGCCCTCGGAGGCTACCGGGGATGCCGCACGTCTGTTCTCGCGCATTCCCGCGGAGGACCTGGAGGCGCTCCGCGCCAGCGCGGTCCGTTCGCGGGAGACCCTCGAACCCTGGCAGCAGCACTTCCGTGTGCGACACCCGCAACGGGGCGAGGTATGGCTGGACGGCCGGGCCACCCCGGAACGCCAGGACGACGGCAGCACGGTCTGGAACGGGGTGCTGGTGGACATCACCACCCGGGTCGCGGCCGAGCAGGCGCTGCGTCAGCGCGAGGCGGAGCTCAACCAGGCGCAGCGGATCGCGCGCATGGGCAGCTGGGTCTCGGATTTCCGCGTGAACGAGATCCGCTGGTCGGACGAGATCTACCGCATCTTCGGCCGCCAGCCGGAAGACGGCCCGGTGACCCACGAGACCTTCATGGAGACGGTCCATCCACATGACCGCGCGGCAGTACAGGCGGCGCTGGAGGCCTCGTTCGCCGGCGAACCCTACGACATCGTGCACCGCGTGGTCCGGTCGGACGGCGAGGTCCGTACCGTGCGCGAGCGCGGCCACACCGAGTTCGACGACACCGGCCAGCCGATCCGCATGCTGGGCACGGTGCAGGACATCACCGAACAGCGCCAGCTGGAGGACAGCCTGCGGCGTCTGGTCTCGATCCTCGACAGCACCCCGGACGTGGTCTCGATGCACGGCCCGGACGGGGCGATGCTCTACCTCAATGCCGCCGGCCGCCGGCTGATGGGCCTGCCGGAGCCCGAGCTCGCCGACCACTGGGACCCCGAGACCGGCTGGAACCGCGCCGGGCTGCCGGGCGAGATGGACACCGTGGAAGGCACCATCGAGCGCGTGCATCCGCCCTGGGCGCTGGAGCGCGTCCGCGAGGAGGCCCTGCCGGCCGCGATGGAACACGGCCTGTGGCAGGGCGAGACCGCGCTGCTGGATGGCGAGGGCCGCGAACGACCGGCGTCGCAGGTGGTGCTGATCCATCGCGACGCGGATGGTGCGATCGCCCAGACCTCGACGATCATCCGCGACATCACCGAGCGCAAGCGCATCGAGATGGAGCTGGAACGCTCCAATGCCGAGCTGGAGCAGTTCGCCTACGCGGTCTCGCACGACCTGCAGGAGCCGCTGCGCATCATCAACAGCTACCTCGGGCTGCTGGAGCGGCGCCATGCCGAGGCACTGGACGACAAGGCCCGGCGCTACATCGACACCGCCACCGACGCGGCCGCGCGCATGCGGCAGATGATCCAGGACCTGCTGGAGTACTCCCGTGTTCAGCGCATGGGCGAGGCCTTCGCGCCGGTGGCGCTGGACCGCGCGCTGGACGACGCCAGCGACAACCTGCAGGCCGCCATTGCCGACAGCGGGGCCCGCATCACCCGCGAGGCGCTGCCCACGGTGCAGGGGGACGCCGGACAGCTGATGCGGCTGTTCCAGAACCTGCTGTCCAACGCCATCAAGTACCGCGCCCCCGAAACCACCCCGGAGATCCACGTGGGCTGCACGGACCGGGGCGATCACTGGGAGATCCGCGTCACCGATAACAGCATCGGCATCGATCCGGAACAGATCGGACGCATCTTCCAGGTCTTCCAGCGCCTGCACGGTCGCGGCGAGTACGAGGGCACCGGCGCCGGGCTGGCGCTCGCCCGGCGAATCGTCGAGCGCCACGGCGGGCAGATCCGGGCCGAGTCCGAAGGCGAGGGGCACGGCACGACGCTCTGCTTCACCCTCCCGCGGCAACCAGTGGCTGCGGCTGCCCCCGAGTGAACTCCAGCGCGGAGCGACGGGACAATCGCATTGGCCACAGGGCAATCGATAGACTACCGTCAACTTCAGAATTGCCAGCACCGGACCGTAACCGATGAAACCCGTCACCATCCTCCTGGCCGAAGACTCGCCGGAAGACGTCGAGCTCCTGCAGGAGGCCTTCGAGCACCATCAATTCTCGGCCGACCTGCGCCCGGTACGCGACGGGGTGGAGGCCATGGCCTATCTGCGCGGCGAAGGTCCGTACGCCGACGCGCCGCAAGCCGAGCTGCTGCTGCTGGATCTCAACATGCCCCGCATGGACGGCCGTCAGGTGCTGGCCGCGGTCAAGAACGATCCGCAGCTGCAGACCCTGCCGATCGTGGTCCTGACCACCTCCTCGGCACCGGATGACGTCGTGCATTCGTACACCCATCGGGCCAATGCCTTCCTGACCAAGCCGGTGGATTTCGACGAGTTCCTCGAGCTGATCCGGTGTCTGGGCGAATTCTGGATCGACAGCGTCTGCCTGCCTTCGCGCGCGGGCCTGCCCCCGTCGGACCCGTCCCGGATGTGCCCATGACCCGGCATCGGCTCCTGCTGGTCGAGGACAACCCGGCCGACGCCGACCTGGTCGAGGACCTGCTGGAGGAAGTCGCCGACCCGGGGTACACGGTGGAACGCGCCGGCCGCCTGGATCAGGCCCTGCAGCTGCTGAAGGAGCGCCCCTTCAGCGTTGCCCTGCTGGACCTGGGACTGCCCGACTCCCAGGGCCTGGACACCCTGCGCCTGCTGCTGAAGGCGGGCGCCGGCGTGCCGGTGGTGGTCATGACCGGCCACCAGGAGCGCGGCACCGGCACCGGGGCGATCCGTCTGGGGGCTCAGGACTTCCTGCCCAAGGACGAGCTGCAGCCCGACCTGCTGTCGCGCGCCCTGCGCTATGCCATGGAGCGCTACCGCAGCCAGCGCGAACTGCGCCTGATGGCCGCCGCCTTCGACAGCGCCCAGGCGATCCTGGTCACCGGCCCCGACGGCCGGATCCTGCGCACCAACCCGGCCTTTACCCGCATTACCGGATACGCCGAGGAGGAGGTCCTGGGCGAAAACCCGCGCATCCTGCAGTCCGGTCATCAGGACCTGGAGTTCTACCACCGCATGTGGAAGGAGCTGCAGACCCGCGGGCAATGGGAAGGTGAAATCTGGAACCGCCGGCGCGACGGGACGGTGTATCCCCAGTGGGAGACCATCAGCGCGGTGCACAACGAGGCCGGCCAGCTCGAATACTACGTTGCGGTGTTCCACGACATCTCGGAGCAGAAGCGCCTGGAGGCGGAACTGGAACGGGAGGCGACGACTGACCGCCTGACCGGCCTGTTCAACCGCCAGCGTTTCGATGCCGAGCTGGAGCGCGCCCTCGCCCGCACCCGGCGCTACGGAAACGACGCGGGAGCGATCCTGTTCGACATTGACCATTTCAAGCGTCTCAACGATACCTGCGGCCACGACGCCGGCGACCGCGTACTGGTCGAGCTGTCGCGCCGGACGACCGACGCCCTGCGCCGGACCGATTTCCTTGCCCGCTGGGGCGGCGAGGAGTTCGTCGTGCTGCTGCCGGAAACCGGCCCCGACGGCGCCCGGCGGATGGCGGAGCGGCTGCGCCGCGAAGTGGCCGCCACGGCGTTCGAGGGGGCGGGGCGCGTGACCGTCAGCCTCGGGGTCACCGTCATCCACCCGGACGACGATGCCGATACCCTGCTCAAGCGGCTGGACAACGCGCTCTATGATGCCAAGCACGTGGGCCGCAACAGCGTGGTCTATCATCATCGCGATCCCGGGGAAGACGCCGACGCCGAGGCCCCTCCGCTGTCGCTGCTGCAGTAAGCGCTCCGGACCGTGTTCGCCCCCGCGCGTGCATATGGATTAAGCTTGGCGGCATGACCACGGCCACCCGCCAGCACACCACCGACGACGCCGCGATCCAGCAGGCCCTGGACGAGGCCGAGCGGGTCTGCACCCGGCGCGGCGCGCGCCTGACCGAGCAGCGCCGCCGCATCCTCGAACAGATCCTGCGCACCGACGGCGTGATCAAGGCCTACGACCTGATCCACGCGCTGTCGTCCGAGGACCGCAGCATCAAGCCGCCGACGGTCTACCGTACCCTCGCCTTCCTGCTGGAGCAGGGCCTGATCCACCGCATCGAGAGCCTTAACGGCTTCGTCGCCTGCAGCCACCCCGGGGAACGCCACGAATCCGCGCTGATGATCTGCGACGGCTGCGGCCAGATCATCGAGTTCCACACCCCGGACACCGCCAGCCATGCCCTGGAGGCCGCCGCGGCCGAGACCGGCTTCGCCATCGAGACCCGCACCGTGGAACTCCACGGCCTGTGCCGCGACTGTCAGTCGACCTGACCTTTCGGCCCGAAGTGCTCCGGGGATGACCGTGCCGCTTTCCAGTCCGGAGTTGCGGGCGTTCGAGCCCGTGCTGCGCGCGGATACCCGGGCCGTGGTGCTGGGCAGTTTCCCCGGGGTCGCCTCGCTGGAGGCGGCCGCCTATTACGCCCATCCGCGCAACCAGTTCTGGCCGATCATGGCGCGCATCCTCGGACCGCCGTTCCCGGAACTGCCCTGGCCGGAGCGCTACGCCCGGCTGCTCGACTGCGGGGTCGGGCTGTGGGACATCTACGGCGCCTGCGCACGCGAGGGCAGTCTGGACAGCGCCATCCGCAACCCGCAGCCCAACGATCTCGGTCGGCTGACACGCGAGGCCCCCGGCCTGCGGCTGATCGTCCACAACGGCGCGGAAAGCGCCCGCCGCATCCGCGAGACCCGGGCGCTGGGCGTCAGCGCGGTGCGCCTGCCCTCCACCAGCCCGGCCAATGCCCGACTGGGCCTCAAGGCCAAGCTTGAACGCTGGGCCGAGGCCTTCCGCGAGGCCGGGCTGGGCGCCCCGGCGCCCTGAGCCCCGGCAACCCGCCGCCCCGCTGGGTCGATGAACCGCGCCATTGGAATCGGCCACGTTGACACCCAAACGCGGATGCATATAATTCTCACTTAGATGCGCGATTGTTGTCGGACTCTGGCGTGTCGCCGGGACCGGGGCCTCTTCGCTCCCCTGTCTCTCCAACCTCCGCTACGCTTGGCCGCCCGCTGTAACGGGCGGCTCCTTTTTTCCGTTCTCCCTCCCGGCATTGCCCCCACCGGGGTGACGGCCCCTTGTACCGCTCTATTGTTACATTATATCGTTCTTGTGCTCGTTCGTTACGCTATAACGTCTTAATAGCGATGGACGGAGGCAATCTGTGTTCACAAGGGGAGAAAAGACATGCTGAACGCGCGACACCATCGCAACGCCCTGACGGGCCTGACCGTTCTGGCCTGCGCCACGCCGGCCCTGGCCGCCGCCCAGGCCCCGGACGATCCGGGTTCGGACTGGGGCATGGACATCTCGCTGATCCTGGAAGGGGTCTACTACAACGAAATGAGCGAAGGGGTTCACGAGCCCGCCGGATTCGACGACGGGCACGACCATGGCCACGGCCATGATCACGACCACGACCATTCTTTCGACGACGGCTTCAATCTCGGCCACAACGAACTGGGGTTCGAGGCCGACCTGGGCGGCCTGCTGGACGGCACCCTGATGATCGGCTTCGACGAGGACGATATCGAGATCGAGGAGGCCTACCTGACCACCCGCTCCCTGCCGGCCGGCCTCCAGCTGAAGGCGGGCAAGTTCCTGTCGGAGATCGGCTACATCAACAGCCGCCACGTCCACGACTGGGACTTCGTCGACCGTCCGCTGGTGAACGAATACCTGTTCGGCAACCACGGCATCCAGGAGACCGGCGTACAGGCCACCTGGGTCGCGCCGACCGAGACCTATACCCAGCTGGGCGTGGAACTACTGCAGGGGGACGGGACCTTTGCGAGCTACGAGGGCGACATCGGCACCTACACCTTCGACGACAACGGGACCGAGGTCGACATCCATTCCGACCTGTCCGACACCTCGGCCCCCCGCCTGCTGACGGCCTTCGCCAAGTTCGGCCCGGATCTGGGACCGGATCATGCGGCACAGTTCGGCGTCTCCGGTGGCTATGCCAACACCTGGCAGAAGGCCACCGAACATGGTTCGGGGCTGGAAGAATGGGACGGCGACGCCTGGTTCGCGGGCCTGGACGCGGTGTACAAGTACAGTTCCGGCCGCGCCTACGGCCACGGCGACTGGCGCGTACAGGGCGAATACTTCTACCGCGAGATCGACGTCGACTACCAGCGGCGCGAGGACAATACGACCATCGCCGGTAACGCCGAAGGCAGCGGCAAGGCGAAGCAGGACGGCCTCTATGTGCAGGGCGTGTACGGCTTCGCCCCGCGCTGGGAGGCCGGTCTGCGGACCGAGGCCCTGGGCCTGACCAATGACGGGCTGCCCACCAACGAGGGCGACGACCGCGACTTCTCGGTACCCGGCTTCGATACCTCGTACCGCCATTCGGCCCAGGTCACCTTCCGGCCGGTGGAGCCGGTGTTCCTGCGCGCGCAGCTCACGCAGAACGACTTCGTCGACGATCATGGCGACCGCGATCGCGGCCTGGAATTCATGTTCCAGGTGAACGTGGCGCTGGGCGCGCACGGCGCGCACCGCTTCTGATCGACCCCTCAAGGAGCGCGAGGCCCCGCCACGGGCCTCGCGCAAAACCTGCATTTTTCAAGGAGTACCCATGAAAAACCGCAAGACCCCGCAGCAACGTCCGGCCATCGGGCTCTCCGCCCTGACCGGCGCCGCACTCGCCACCGCACTGTTCCTGCCCGCGCAGGCCTCCGCGGACGAGCTCAACGTGGTCGCCACGACCTCCAGTCTGGGAGCGCTTGCGCGTGAAATCGGCGGCGACGAAACCCGCGTGCGTGTCCTGGCGGCGCCCGACCGAGACGCCCACTATCTGGATGCCCGGCCCAGCTTCATGGCCGCCCTGCGCAACGCCGACCTGCTGCTGGAGCTGGGCGCCGGGCTGGAAGAAGGCTGGCTGCCGGCCGCCACCCGTGGCGCGTCCAACCCGGCCATCAACGAGGGCCAGCGCGGGCATTTCTATGCCGCCGGCAAGGTCGAGCTGCGTCGTTCCATCACCCAGGACGGGCCCAACATGGGCCACGTCCATGAAGAGGGCAATCCGCACTTCAACACCGACCCCCTGCGCATGGCGGAAGTCGGCCTGGCCCTGGGCGAGCGGCTCGCGGAGCTCGACTCCGCCAATGCGGACGTCTATCGCGAACGCGCGGAAGAGACCGCGCAGCGGCTGCGCGAGCATGCCGAAGACCTCGCCGGCGAACTGGCCCCCGACCAGAACATCGTGGTCTATCACGAGGACCTCGACTATCTCGAGGAATGGCTGCCCGCCACTGTCGTCGGCTACCTCGAACCGGCACCGGGTATCCCGCCCACCGGTCGCCACCTGCAGAGCCTGGTCGGCGAGCTGGAAGGCATGGACGGTCACGTGCTGTACGCCGAGTTCCAGCCGCCGCGCGGGGCCGAGTTCCTCGAGCGCGAACTCGGCTGGGACAGCCACGCCGTACCGCTGGATCCGCCGCAGGACGCCGGCCTGGACGGCTACCTCGAGCTGATGGAAACCTGGGCATCCACCTTCCGCACCCGCTAGGCTGCGCGGATGTCCGACTCCCCCGTCATCGAGGCCCGGGCCGCGCGCCCGGGCTTTGACCGCCCCGTCCTCGGGCCGCTCAGTCTTGCGGTCCCGGGCGGGGCACGCTGGGCGCTCACCGGCCCCAACGGGTCCGGCAAGTCGCTGCTGCTCAAGTGCCTGACGGGGCAGGCGCGGGTGCACGGGGGGCGGCTGACCACCGCTCCCGGCACCCGCATCAGCCTGCTGGCCCAGGATCATCCGCGCCCGTACCCATGGCCCCTTTCCGGACACGACTGGTTCCGGGCCATGGGTACGCGCGTGCCCGAACACCCTCGCATCCGGGCGCTGCTGCGCCGGCGTCTGGATCAACTCAGCGGCGGCCAGTGGCAGCTCCTGCGGCTGGCCTCCGTACTGGCGCCCGCGGAGGCTGCGACCTCCGGCACGCGGCACCTGGTGCTGCTGGACGAACCCGCCAACCACCTCGACACCGAGGTCCGCGCGGCCGCGGTGGAACTCATCACCGCCCTGCCCGCCAGCGCCACTCTGGTCATGACCAGCCACGACGACGAACTGCTGGGCGCCCTCGGCGTCGAACGCCACCCCCTGCAGGACTACCTCGACGCCCATGACTGATCTGCTGCTGACGCCTTTCGTGGCGGGATTCCTGATCACGCTGGTGCTGGCGCTGGCGGGCAGCGGCCTGTTCCTGCGCGGCTCGGTCTGGCAGGCGCTGGCGCTGGGCCAGTGGGCCGCCGCCGGTGGGGTGCTGGCCTCGGTCCTGCACTGGCCGGTGCTGCCGGTCGCGCTGGCCCTGGGGGCCGGGGTGATGGCCCTGCTGCAGCGCGTCCGCGATGCCGAACGCCTGCCGCTGGCGCTGTTCCTGGGCGGACTGGCCGCGGTCACCCTGCTGGCGGCCAATTTCTCGCAGGCAAGCATCGCAGCGGCCGCGTGGGCCGAGGGGCAGCTGTATTTCGCCGGCCCGAACGAGCTGATCACGGTGGTGGTCGCCGGGGTAGCCAGTGGGATCCTGTGGCCCTGGCTGCGCCGGGTCTGGCTGCACGCCCAGCTCGCCCCGGACGTTTCCGCCGCGCCGGCACCGCCGGCGGTCGCGCGCTGGCTGGAGACCGCATGGCTGGTCGCCGTGATCGTCCTCGGGAGCATGGTGCTGGGCATGCCCGCGGCACTGGCCACCCTGCTGCTGCCGGCCTGGGGGGCGGCCTTTCTGGCCCGCGGCCTGACCGGGGCGCTCCTGTGGACCCAGGGCCTGGCGATCGCGGGCTTCCTCGCCGCGTGGAGCCTCAGCCTGCCACTGGATCAACCCTTTGCACCGGTGCTGGTGGTCGTGCTGCTGCTTCTGGCTCTGCTGGCCCGGGCGGGCGCCGCCCTGCGGCGCACACACTGATTCTCCGATCTCCCTCTGCAACCAAGGAATGCAACCATGAGTGAAAACCCGCAGGGCTCGGGTACCAGCTCGCCGATCTTTCAGGCCATCGAGCAGATGCAGGGATCGCTGCCCTGGGGCAGCTTTCTCGATGCCGGGACCGGCCGCAAGTCCATCGAGTGGATCACCGAACTCGGCACCGAACGCTGGACCGCCATCACCGCCTCGCAGAACATGGCGCGCACGGTGCAGGAGGCCGCGGGCGACCGGCGCCGGCCACAGGACCGCGTGCTGGTGGGCAACTGGCACTCCGAACACCTGCTGTACGGCGAGCGCTTCGACACCGTGCTGCTGGACTACTTCATCGGTGCCATCGAGGGCTCCTCCCCCTACTGGCAGGAGCAGGCCCTGCACCGCATCCGCCCGCATGTCGGCCAGCGGCTGTACATCATCGGCGTGGAGCCCTACGTGCCCAGCGAGCCCGACACCGAGGCCGGACGCCTGGTGCGCGAGATCGGCCGCGTCCGCGACGCCTGCCTGCTGCTGAGCGGCAGCATGCCGTACCGCGAGTATCCCTCCCCCTGGGTGCTTCGCCAGCTGGGCCAGGCGGGCTTCCGGGTGATGGAGACGCGCTACTTCCCGATCCGCTACCGCGAACGCTTCGTGAACGGGCAGCTCGACCTCGCGCTGCGCCAGCTGGATCAGTTCACCGATCCGGACACCGCCGAGTCCATGCGCGGCTACATCGAGCAGCTACGCGCCCGTGCCCTGCCCATGGCCCGGCAGAAGGAAGGGCTCAAGTACGGTGCCGACTATCTGATCTCGGCGGAGCCCATGGCCGACCGTCACCGCAGCTTCGAGGACCCGCTGCAGCGCTTCTACGGTCAGGCCGGAGAACAGGCCGGAGAACAGGAATAGCCCTGCTGCCCGGCCTCAGGCCCCGCGCGGCGGCCGCTCGACCCGCGCCACCGCATCGTGCGCATGCAGGCTCTCCTCGTGGCGCACGTGGATGCGGTAACCGCGCGCCCCGAACGGGGCCTCCAGGGCCTCGTCGAGACGCCGCGCGGCATCCTCGCAGAACATCGGGTTCGCACCGTTGGCCACCGCAAACGCCTGCTCGTCGGCGCGCTTGACCGCGGTCTGCAGCGCGGTGCCCAGCGCCTGCTCGACCCGATCGACCAGAAAGCGGAACGGAAAGGTCTCGGCATCCGGCCGCAGGCCCACCTCCACCCACGCCCGGCTGCGCTGGCTGTGCGGTGTCGCCATGATGCCCGCCTCGCTGCCCAGCCATTCACGCAGCCGGTCCGGATCCGGCGGCGCCGTCCCGAAGTCCTGATCATAGCGTTCCTGGATGGCCTGGCGGGCGAGTGCCGCCGAGCAGGGACAGGTCGAGGAATACCCGATCTCGATCCCGAGGCGGATCTGCGTACCGCGGTCGTCCTTTTCCGTATCCACGCGAAACGGATACGCCTTCCAGCCCGCCAGGGGGCTGACCATGGCCGGCCGTTCCAGCAGTGCCTCGCCCTCCAGCGAGAGCGCGGCGCGCCCCGAAAGCCCCTCGTGCGACTCGAGGAATGCATCCAGCACGTGGCCCAGCCGCGCGCAGTCCAGTTCGCGGTGGATCAGCATGCGCAGGGCCAGATACAGCCGCGACATGTGGATGCCGCGGGCCTCCGGATCGTCCAGGCTGACCCCGGCATCGGCGCGCGCGGCGACCGGCTGCCCGGCCACCTGCAGGGGCAGTGCGATGCGCTCCATGCCCACCCAGTCGAGGGTCGAGGCGCGGCGCGATGTCCCCGTCGCCACGTCCGGCAGGTCGGTGCTCCGGTGCTCGCTGTATGCGTCCATCGTTTCTCCCGCAAGAGTTCGGGTCATCGGCCCGGGGCCGTTGTGACCGTGGGTCAGTAACGTTATATTGTAACGCCATGAGCGAGACGATCCATAACATCCCACGCACCGAAGACGAGCTCCTCGCGATGCCCGAGGAGGCTTACATGAACCCTCAGCAGCTCGAGTTCTTTCGCGCACGCCTGCAGGCCATGCGTGAACAGGTCCTCGACGATATCGAGCAGGTGCGCACCGACCTGCGCCAGAGCAGTCAGGCCGCGGACGAACTGGACCGCGCCAGCGAAGAGGAGAACCGCCAGCTCGAACTGCGGATTCGGGGACGCGAAAACCGGCTGCTGAGAAAGATCGACGAAGCCCTTTATCGCATCGAGACCGGCGATTACGGCTTCTGCGACCAGACCGGGGAGCCCATCGGCCTGCCCCGACTCCTGGCCCGCCCCACCGCCACGCTGAGCGTGGAGGCCAAGGAGCGCATGGAAGCGACCGAGCACCTGTTCCATGAGTGACATCCATCACAATCCCCGGGAGCCCGCCATGACCGAACGTCTGCCCGTTACCGTCCTCTCCGGATTCCTCGGCGCCGGCAAGACCACCGTCCTCAACCATCTGCTGCACAATCAGGAGGGGCTCAAGATCGCCGTGATCGTCAACGACATGAGCGAGATCAACATCGACGGCGCGCTGGTGCGTGGCGACCACGTTGACCACGGTGATCAGGACGGCGTGTCGCGCACCGACGCCCGCACCGTGGAGATGAGCAACGGATGCATCTGCTGCACCCTGCGCGACGACCTGCTGGTGGAGGTACGCCGCCTGGCCGAATCCGGCCAGTACGATTACCTGCTGATCGAGTCCACGGGCATCTCCGAACCAATGCCGGTGGCCAGCACCTTCGCCTTCCGCGACGAGAACGATGCCTCGCTGGATGACGTGGCGCGTCTGGACACCATGGTCACGGTGGTGGACACCGCCTCCCTGCTGCAGGACTACGCCTCCCCCGACGACCTGAGCGACCGCGGCGAGTCGCTGGGCGAGGACGACGAACGCACCGTCGTCGACCTGCTGGTCGACCAGATCGAGTTCGCCGACGTCATCCTGCTGAACAAGATCGACCGCGCCACCGACGAACAGCGCCGCCAGGCGCATCGCGTAGTGCGGGCCCTGAACCGGAATGCACACGTAATCGAGATCGACCATGGTCGAGTGCAGCCGCGTGAACTGCTCGGCACCGGACGCTTCGATTTCGACCGCGCGGCCCAGGCCCCCGGCTGGGCGCAGGAACTGATGGGCAACCACACTCCCGAAACCGAGGAGTACGGGATCCACAGCTTCGTCTATCGGGCGACCCGGCCGTTCCACCCCGGGCGTTTCTTCGACCTCCTGCACCGGGAGTGGCCCGGCGTGATCCGCAGCAAGGGCTGGTTCTGGCTGGCGTCGCGACCGGACTGGGTGGGCACGCTGTCGCAGGCCGGCGGCGCGCTGACCCATCACGCCGCCGGCTTCTGGTGGGCCTCGGTGCCTCCGGAACGCCGGCCGGTGGACGCCGACTGGTGGCAGGACCACGTCGCGCCCCACTGGGACGAACGCTACGGCGACCGCCGCCAGGAGATCGTGGTGATCGGCATCGACATGGATCCCGACACCATCCGCCAGCGCCTGGACGCCTGCCTGCTGGACGACGACGAGCTGGCCGCGGGAGCCGACGCCTGGCGCGAGTATCGCGACCCCTTCCCCGAGTGGCGGCTGCAGAACGGCGCGGAAGAGACCGAAGAAGAAACCGAGGTGATCTCGTGAGCACCCGTCCCCGCACCCGTGCGACCGCAGCGTCCCGGCATCGTTTCATTGACCGGGCCGCCGAGCTGCACGGGATCCGGCGCGAGGACGTCAACGCCCTGATCTGGCGTCGTACGGAAACGGAAGAGCTGCGGCTTCAGGCACAGACCCTGGCGGAGCAGAGCCCCGGACTGAAACTCGATCTCCGGGGCCGGCCGGACCAGATCCGCACCGGCATGCTGGAGGCGGCGGGAACGCGGCCGTTCAACATCCATCACCTGGCCCTCGACATCGAACACCTGGCCCGCAACTTCGCGGTGGTCACCCGGCGCGTGATCCTGCGCGTCCAACTGGAGGTGCTGGACGAACAACCCTGCCCGCTTTTCCACGTGGACCAGCTGGAGCTGCGCATGCTGTGCAGCTATACCGGCCCCGGCACCGAATACGTGGACGACCGCCACGTCGACCGCAGCCGCCTGGGCTGCGGCGACAACGACGGCGTGCTCACCGGCCATGACCCCCTGCGGATCGCCCGCGGGCACGTGATCCTGATGAAGGGCGAACGCTTTCCCGGCGGCGCCGGACAGGCCGCGGTGCACCGTTCCCCGCAGCCGGCCGCGGGCGACCCGCGGCTCGTCCTGCGGCTGGACGCCTGAAGGAAACGCCGGCCCCGGGAAGACGAGACATCCGTCACTTGACGGCAGCCGCCGGAACGACGACTATTGAATGCGAACGATTCGCATTTACGTCAAGAAGGAGTTCCACATGCTGACCCTCGATGCCTGGCTGGAATGCCCGTCCCCCCGCGTCCGCATCCTCGACCGTGACTCGCGCCGGGTGGTCGCCGAATGGCAGGGCCGGGAGCTCGCCGATCTCATGGAATCCGGACGGCTGTGCCCGGAAGACTGCCGCGGGCGCCCCGGTGCCGACGCCGAACACGAGATCATCCGTGAGCTGCTGCTGGAATCCTGTCTCGGTGACCTGACCGTGGCCCGCCGCACCGCGGCTCCCGTCGGCGGTGCCCCGGACTGCCACAAGCGGCCGGTGGGAAAACCCGCCCTCCGGTGCGTACACTCTACCCGGAGGAATCAGCGGGAATTGGAACAGCACCATGAACACGGACGAATTCGAGATCTTCCCCTGGGGCGATGAATTCCTGACCCGCATCCCCGAGGTGGACCGCCAGCATCATTACCTGGTGGACCTCATCAACCGCCTGGCCCGCACGGTGCTGGAAGGCACCGACGAGGCCACGGCCGACGGGATCGTGGCGGAACTGCGCGACTACGCGCGTTACCACTTCGAGACCGAGGAAGGCATCTGGGCGCGGGCGTTTCAGGATGACGAGTGGTTCGCCCGCCACTGCCAGGCCCACGCGGGGTTCATCGACGAACTGGACCGCATCGCCGCCCTGGAGGGCCCCGACGAATATCGCCTGCAGCCCCTGCTGGAGTTCCTGGTCCGCTGGCTGACCCTGCACATCCTGCGCAGCGACAAGCAGATGGCCGCCGCCATCAACGCACTGGAAGCCGGGGTCGGGGTGGCCGAGGCGCGCGAACGGGCTGCGCGGCATTTCCGCGAACAGTCATCGGCAAGCCTAGAATCCCTGCTCAACACCTACGTACATATCGAGCGCCAGGTCTCGCAGTTCGCCAGGCATCTCGCCTCGCGCGGACAGGAAGAGGCCGAGAACCGCTTTCGCACCCTGTTCGACTGCTTCATTCACCCGCTGCTGATCCTGGATGCCGAAGACGGCAGCGTACTCGACGCCAACCCCGCCGCCTGCAGGATGACCGGCCACGCGGAGGACGAGCTGAAGCAGCGGCCCATCACCGATCTGCACCCGGACGACGAGCGCGAGCGGATTGCCGCACACCTGACGGCACCGCCCGAGGCCCCCGCCGGGCACGAGAACCCGCCACTGTACAGCCGGGTGCGCACCGCCACGCAGCGCGACGTCCCGGTCCGCATCACCCGCGGCGGCGAACTCCGGGATCACGGCCGCAGGCTGCGGGTCGCCTTCTACGAGGACATGACCCGCGAGCTGGAACACCGCCGCGAACTGCAATGGCGTTCGTTCAATGATCCGCTGACGGGCCTGCCCAACCGGGCCGGGATCATGCAGGCGCTGGAGCAGGTCACCACCGAGCACGACGATACGGCACTCGCCCTGATATCCATCGACGTGGACGATTTCGGCGCATTGAACCAGCGTCTCGGCACCACGGCGGGAGACCGGATCCTGGCCGAACTGAGCCGTCGCTGGCGCGAACGTCTGGATGAAGATGCCCTGCTCGGACGCCGCGGCGGCGACGAGTTCATCCTGGTGCTGCGCAGCTCCGGGGCGATCGAACGCCTGGAGGAGGTCATGGGTACCGTGATCGAGGCCGGGCATCACCTGCCGGTGTCCGACAAGGGACCCGCCGGCGCCAGCGAGAACGTCTCGGTCAGCGCCGGGATCTCGATCCGCCCGCCACGCAGCGGCCTCGACCCGGAAACGGTCCTGCGCCAGGCCGACCATGCACTGTACGAGTCCAAGCTGCGCCGCGACCGGGCCTGGGAATATTTCGACCACGGCCAGTACCAGCGGGTGGCCAGCCGGCATCGCACCATCAGCGCCTTCCGCCAGGCGATGCATCGCAACGAACTGAGCGTGGAATACCAGCCCAAGGTGAACATGCGCACCGGCACCATCCTGGGCGTTGAGGCCCTGGTGCGCTGGCGGCATCCGGATCACGGCCTGCTAACGCCGGGCGAGTTCCTGCCGACCATTGAAAACGACCCGGTCTCCATCGAGCTCGGCGAGTACATGCTGGAGGAGGCGATGCGCCAGATGGAGGCCTGGCGCGCGGCCGGCCGTCATCTGCCGGTCAGCGTCAATATCGGCGCCCTGCAGCTGGAGAGCGGCGACCTGCCACGACGCCTGGAAAACATCCTGGATCGCCATCCGGAGATCTCGCGAGGCGACCTCGAGATCGAGGTGCTGGAAAGCACCGCGTTCGACAACGCCGCGGCGGCGGAGGCGAACATGCGTGCGGTCCGCGAACTGGGCGTGTCCATGAGCATCGACGACTTCGGCACCGGCTACTCGTCGCTGACCTACATCAAGCGCGTGCCCGCCAACGCGCTGAAGATGGACCGCAGCTATGTCCGCGACATGCTGGAGGACGCCGATGACCGGGCCATCATCGAGGCGGTGGTGGGCCTGGCCCGCGCGTTCGACCGCCTGGTCCTGGCCGAGGGCGTGGAAACGATCGAACAGGGGCGCATCCTGATCGGCATGGGCTGCGAGAACGGCCAGGGCTACGCCATCGCCCGCCCGCTGCCGCCGGACGCGCTGGAGGGCTGGCTGGAACACTGGATGCCGCCGCCGGAGTGGTCCGCCGTACCCGCCCCCGCCTGAGCCCGGGCACCGTCGCTGTATTCGGCGGCAGGCAGGGGTTATCCTGCAGACCGTGAACCATGCACGGAAGGAACCGATGCCGCCCCGAGCGTCCGAGATCCCCCGCCCCGAGGACTCCCCTCGCCTCAGCGTTCTGCTGATCGAGGACAACATGGGTGATGCGGCCCTGGTACGGGATCTGCTGACAATCCCGACCGGGACCACGCGGTTCGACACCACACACTGCGGCCGGCTGCAGGAGGCCCGGGAGCACCTGGCACGCGACGCCACCGCGGTCGACGCGGTCCTGCTGGACCTGAACCTGCCCGATTCGGACCCGGACGACACCCTGGAGCGGGTGCTGTCGACGACCCGCGAGGTCCCCGTGGTGGTCCTCACCGGCGACGACCATGCGGCCACCGGGGCGCACGCCATCGAGGCGGGGGCCGAGGATTTCCTCAGCAAGAACCGGCTGGGCGAAGACCTGCTCCAGCGCAGCCTGGTCTACGCCGTGACCCGCCACCGCGCACGCCGCGAACTGGCGCAGCAGGAGGCGCTGTACCGCAGCCTGGTGGACGACCACCCGCATCTGGTCACCCGCTACCTCCCGGACACCACGCTGCTGCATGCCAACCGCGCGATGCTGGAATTCCAGGGACGCACGTCGGAGGAGGTCCTGGGCCAGCGCTGGCTGGACTGGACCCCGGAGGCGGACGTCGCTCTGGTCCGCGCGCATCTGGACAGCTTCACCCCGGAACGGCCGGTGGGACATTTCGAGAACACCCTGCCGCGGGCCGACGGCGAGCTGCGCACGATCATGTGGAGCAACCGGGCGTTCTTCGACGCGGACGGGCGGGCCGCCTGGTTCCAGGGGGTGGGGATCGACGTGACCGAGCAGCGCGAGGCCGAGCGCGGCCGCGAACGCCTGATCCAGATCCTCGAGGCTACGCCGGACTTCGTCTCCATGGCCGATGCCGACGGCAGCATCCACTACGTGAACCGCGGCGGCAAGGAGATGCTGGGCCTGCCGGGCGCGGAAGGTGGCGCGGCCCCGGAGCAGGATCGCGATTACTTCTCCGGAGAGCGCGCCGGCGAGTGGCTTCACCCCGAATGGGCCACGCGCCGACTGCAGCGGGAAGGGCTCCCGACCGCCCGCCGCACCGGTTTCTGGGAAGGCGAGTCCGCACTGCTGGATGCCGGCGGACACGAGATCCCCGTGTCGCAGAGGATCATTGCGCACTTCGATGGCGACGGCGAGCCCGAGTACTACTCCACCATCATCCGCGACATCCGCCCGGAGAAGACGCGCGAGGCCCTGGAGCAGCGCCGGCAGAACGCCCTGCAGGAGCTGCACCGGATCACCAGCACTGCGGACACCGAAGACGCCGGCAAGCTGCGCGCGCTGCTGGAACTCGGCCTGCGCGAATTCGCCATGGACCACGGCCGCCTGGTGCGGGTGGACGACGGCAGCCGGCGCATCCTGGAGGCCGCCGGCGAGTGGCCCGAGGCCCCGGGGCGTCCCGGCGACACCGGGGCCCCGTTCTGTGACAACGCCCTGCAGGACCCGGGCCCGGTCGGCTACCACCACCCGGAGTCCCGGGTGGATGGCTGCAGCATCTCGGAGACACCGGGGGCCAGTGCGTGCTTCGGCATGCCGGTGCACGTGAACGGCGAACTGCGCGCGGTGCTGAGCTTTGTCGCGCGGCGACCGCGCGAAGCCTTCGTGCCCTTCGAGCGCGACCTGATCAACCTGATGGCGCAGTGGATCGGACATGAACTGACCCGGCGCGAACAGCGCCTGGCGCTGGAACGCGAGCGCAACCTGTTCATGGCCGGCCCGACGCTGATCTTTGCCCGGGACAATGGCCCGGGCTGGCCCATCCAGTATGTCTCGCCCAACGTACGCGAGATCCTGGGCTACGACCCGCAGGAACTGGCCGGCGAACGCACGCCGCATAACGATCTGGTGCATCCCGACGATCGCGAACGCCTGGACCGGGAAGTGCAGGCGCATACCGATGATCGCAGCGCCAACTTCCAGCACAGCCCCTACCGCATGCGCCACCGTGACGGCGGGTGGCGCTGGATGCTCGACTTCACCACCATCGAACGCGATGAATTCGGGGCGGTTGATCACTATCACGGCTACCTGGTCGACATCACCGAACGCCGCGAGCTGGAGGAAGAACTGGAACTGCTGGCGGCGACCTTCCGCGCCAGCCATGCGATCTTCATCACCGACGCCGACGGGCGAATCCTGCGGGCCAACCCGGCGTTCGAGGAGATCACCGGTTACAGCGCGGCGGAGTCGATCGGCGCCAACCCGCGGGAACTGCTGAAATCGGGCGAGCACGACCGGTCTTTCTATTCCGACCTGTTCGGCCGCCTCGACGAACAGGGCCACTGGGAAGGGGAAGTCTGGGACCGACGCAAGGACGGGACGCGGATCCCCCTGTACATGTCCATCACCGCGCTGCGATCCGGGGACGACGGGCCGGTGGAACACTACGTGGCGGTGTTCCACGACATCTCGCGGCAGAAGCACCTGGAGGCGGAGCTGGAACGCCAGGCCCTGCACGACCGCCTGACCAGCGTGGCCAACCGGCGCCACCTGGAAAGCCTGCTGGAACAGGAGGCCAACCGCACCGACCGCCACGGCGAACCGTTCTCGATCCTGCTGCTCGATCTGGACCGGTTCAAGGACGTGAACGACACCTTCGGCCACGACGTTGGCGACGAGGTGCTGCAGACCCTGGTGCGGGTCCTTCAGGAACGCCTGCGCAAGTCCGATGTAGTGGGCCGCTGGGGCGGCGAGGAATTCATGATCCTGCTGCCGGCCACCGAACTGCCCCGTGCGCGCAAGGTCGCCGAAACCCTGCGCTCGCGGGTCGGGAAGGCAGTCTTCCCGGGCCCCGGCCATGTCACCGTCAGCATCGGGGTATCGGAGCACCAGCCAGGGGAACCGCTGAAGGACACCTTCAAGCGCGCCGATGAGGCCCTGTACGAGGCCAAGCGTCGCGGCCGCAACCGCGTGGCCGCGCACGAATAGCGTCGGGGTTACAGCCCTCCGAGCTCGCGCATGTGGGCCACCGCGCTGCGCCCCAGCGCGTGCAGGGCGTAGCCGCCTTCCAGCATGGAGACCACCCGCCCCTGCGCGTGGCGCTCGGCCAGCTCCACGATGCGCGCGCTGATCCAGGCGTAGTCGTCTTCGCTCAGGGCCAGGCGCGAGAGCTCGTCCTCGCGGTGGGCGTCGAAACCGGCCGACACCAGCACCAGCTCCGGGGCGAACGCATCCCACTGCTCGAACCAGGCCGCGGCCACCGCCTCGCGCCACTGTCCGCCGGACGAGCCGCCGGGCACGGGCACGTTGAGGCAGTTGTCGCCCAGTGGCGTTACGCCCGACCCGGGGTAGGCGGGATGTTCGAACGACGACGCGAACAGGATGGACGGATCCCCGGCCACCAGCGCCTCGGTGCCGTCGCCGTGATGCACGTCGAAGTCCACGATGGCGATGCGCCGGATACCGTGGCGGGCCTGCGCGTGCCGCGCGGCGATCACCACGTTGTTGAACAGGCAGAACCCCGCGGCGCGGTCGGCGCGCGCATGGTGCCCGGGCGGACGCACGGCGCAGAACGCGCGCCGGCCCTGCGCGCCCATCACCCAGTCCACCGCGGTCATGCCCGCGCCTGCCGCCAGCAGGGCCGCTTCGTGGCTGCCGGGGGACAGCGCGGTGTCGCCGTCGAGCATGACCCGCTCGCCCGCCGGCACATGCCGCAGCACCTGTGCCACGTGGGCCTCGGTATGAACCCGCAGCAGGTCGGCGCGTCCGGCCGGCAGCGCCTCGCGATGCAGGATCCACGGGTCCAGCCCGCCGGCCACCAGCTGGTCGCGGATCGCGGTCAGCCGCTCGGGACACTCCGGATGCCCGGGCCCGTTGTCGTGTTCCAGCCCGGCATCGGGAGATAAAAAGGCAAGATTCATGTTATGAAGGCCCCTCCGGGCAGCACCAATTCATCGGATCCACCACAGCAGGAAGCATGCATGGGCACCCATATCCTCGACAAGATCTTCAATCCCCGCGGCGTCGCCGTGTTCGGCGCCACCGAGCGCGAGGGGGCCGTGGGCCAGACGATCCTGGCCAACCTGCTGACCGCCGGCTACGAAGGCACGCTGGTCCCGGTCAATCCCAAGCATGACACGGTGCAGGGGCTGCCCTGCGTGCCCGAACTGCGCCCCGGCGAGCACCGCGTGGACCTGGCGCTGATCGCCACGCCCGCGCGGGCCGTGCCCGCCATCCTGCGCAACTGTGGCGAGGCCGGCCTGCGCGGCGCGGTGATCCTGTCGGCCGGCTTCGGCGAGGCCGGGCGCGAGGGCCAGCGCCTGCAGCAGGAATGCGTGGAAATCGCGCAGCGCTACCGCATGCGCCTGATCGGCCCCAACTGCCTCGGCATCATGCGCCCGCGGATCGGGCTCAACGCGACCTTCAGCCACAACCAGGCGCTGCCCGGAAAGCTGGGGCTGGTCTCCAGCTCGGGCGCGCTGGTCACCGCGGTGCTGGACTGGGCACAGTCCACCGGCATTGGCTTTTCCGGGGTGGCCTCCACCGGCGACGCCGCCGACGTCGACTTCGGCGAGCTGCTGGACTACCTCGCGGTCGACCCCGAGACCCAGGGCATCCTGCTGTACGTCGAGGGCATCCGCCACACCCGGCGTTTCCTCTCCGGGCTGCGCGCGGCCGCCCGCATGAAACCCGTGGTGGTGCTCAAGTCGGCGCGCCACGCCGCCACCGCCCAGGCCGCGGCCACCCACACCGGCGCGATGATGGGCTCCGACGCAGTCTTCGATGCCGCGCTGGAACGCGCCGGCGTGGTCCGCGTGGAGCGCGTCTCGCAGTGGTTCTCCGCGGCGCACATCCTGGCGCAGGGCATGCGCCTGCGCGGCGAGAACCTGGCGATCCTGACCAACGGCGGCGGACCCGGGGTGATGGCCGTGGACCGTGCCGCCGACCTCGGCCTGGAACTGGCCAGCCTGGCGGACAAGAGCATGGACGCGCTGAACGACCTGCTCCCCGGCCACTGGTCGCACGGCAACCCGATCGACATCCTCGGCGACGCCACCGCCGAACGCTACGGCGAGGCGCTGCGCATCACGCTGGCCGACCCCGGCGTAGATATGGCGGTGGTACTGCTGACCCCGCAGGCCATGACCGACCCGGACGCCTGCGCCGAGGCCGTGATCGAACAGGCGCGCAACAGCCGCAAGCCGGTGCTCGCCTGCTGGATGGGCGACCCGCTGGTGGCCAGCGCGCGCCGGCGCTTCGACGAGGCCGGGATCCCGCAGTACCGCACGCCCGAAGCGGCGATCGAGACCTTCGCCTGGCTGATCGAACACCGCCGCAACCAGCGCATGCTGCTGCAGACCCCCGGCCCGCTGTGCGACGAGACCCCGTCCGACATCGAGGGCGCCCACCTGATCCTGCAGAACGCCCGCAACGATGGCCGCAAAGTTCTCAGCATCCGCGAGTCCAAGGCCGTGCTGGCCGCCTTCCACATCCCCACCAACCCCAGCATCCTCGCGCGCGACCCGGCCGACGCGATGCTGGCCGCCGAGACCCTGGGCTTCCCGGTGGCGCTCAAGATCAGCGCAACCGGGATCAGCCACAAGAGCGACTTCGGCGGCGTACGCCTCAACCTGCGCAGCGTGCAGACCGTGCGCCAGCAGACCCAGGAGATGCTGGACCAGATCCGCGAGCACTTCCCCGACGCCGACGTCGAAGGCGTCACCGTGGAACGCATGTCCGAGGTCGGCCACGCCCGCGAGCTGCTGCTCGGGATCTCGCGCGACCCGGTGTTCGGCCCGGTGATCGCCTTCGGCCTGGGCGGCACCGCGGTGGAAGTCATCGGCGACCAGGCCATCGCCCTGCCGCCGCTGAACCGCTCGCTGGCCGAACGGCTGGTGGACCAGACCCGCGCCGCGCGCACCCTGGGCGAGTTCCGCGGCGCGCCGCCGGTACCGCGGGAGGCCATCGAACAGGTTCTGCTGCGGGTCTCGGAGATGGCCTGCGAACTGCCCGAGCTGGCCTCGCTGGACATCAACCCGCTGCAGGCCGGCGAGCACGGCGTCATGGCCGTAGACGCCCGTATCGAACTGGCGGACCCCGGGCACGACACCCGCCATTACGCCCACATGGCCATCCACCCGTATCCCGGGCACGTGGCGCACACCGTCACCACCCGCGACGGCCACGAGCTGGAACTGCGGCCGATCCGCCCCGAAGACGCCGCCATCGAACAGGCCTTCGTGCGCAGCCTGTCGGAAAAGACCCGCTACCTGCGCTTCATGCGTTCGCTGGACGAACTCACCCCGGAGATGCTGGTGCGTTTCACCCAGATCGACTACGACCGCGAGATGGCCTTCATCGCCGTGGATCACGCCGACGGCCAGGAAGTCCAGGTGGGCGTGGCCCGCTATACCACCGAGCCCGACGGCGAGAGTGCCGAATTCGCCGTGGTCGTCAGCGACGCCTGGCAGGGCCGCGGCGTGGGCTCCCTGCTGATGGAAGCCATCGTCGACTCCGCCCGGCGCAACGGCCTGCGCGAACTGTTCGGCGAGGTCCTGCGCCACAACGACGGCATGCTCGCCCTCGCCCGCCGCCACGGCTTCCAGCGCGAAATCCTCACCTCCGACGACGAAATCATCCGCGTCAGCCGCCGGCTGCACTGATCCGCCGCCCGATCCGCCCCATGAACCGCGCCGAACGCATCTTCCACCTGCACCGGCGGCTCAAGGAAAGCCGCCAGCCGCCCTCGCTGGCGCAGCTGGTGGAGCAGCTCGGGGTGTCGCGCGCCACCCTCAAGCGCGACATCGAATACATGCGCGACTTCATGCAGGCGCCCATCGAGTACGACGCGCAGGCCAACGGCTACCGCTACGACCCCGACGCCCCGGCCTTCGAACTGCCCGGGCTGTGGTTCAACGAATCCGAGCTGCTCGCCCTGCTGACCATGGAACAGCTTCTGGAAGACATGCAGCCGGGCCTGCTCGCCCCCGTCATCGGCCCGATGAAGACCCGCATCCGCCGCCTGCTGGAGACCGGCGGCCAGGACTCCACCGAACTCCGCCGGCGCATCCAGATCCAGCCCCAGGCCCATCGCACCAGCGCTGCCGACACCTTCCGCGTCGCCGCCGAAGCCACCCTCGCCGGCCACCCGCTGGACATCGACTACCACGGCCGCGCCCGCGACAGCGCCACCCGGCGCCGCATCCACCCGCAGCGCCTGCTCTACTACCGCGACAACTGGTACCTGATCGCCTGGTGCGAAAACGCCCAAGCCCTGCGCACCTTCGCCCTGGAACGCATCCGCGCCGCCACCCCCGTGCAGGACACCCCCCTGCGCGAAGAAGCCGATGCCGACCTCGACCGCCACATCGGCGCCGCCTTCGGCATCTTCACCGGCCCCGCACGCGAATGGGCCGTACTGCGCTTCACCCCCGAACACGCCCGCTGGGTCGCCGACGAAACCTGGCACCCCGACCAGATCGGCCAGTACCGCGGCGACACCTGGGAACTGCAGATCCCCTACTCCGACCCCACCGAACTGATCCAGGAAATCCTGCGCCACGGCCCCGGCGTGGAAGTCATCGCCCCCGAATCCCTGCGCCAGCGCGTCGCCGACACCCTGCGCGAGGCCGCCACCCGTTACACCTGAACCTCCCTCGCCACACCACCCCCGTGCGGGGTGGCTCACTGTGTGAGCCACCGCCTGTGGTGGGATACGGGTACTGCCACACGAACCCGGAGGTTCCCATGCAACGCAACGGTTCCCGTTTTCCCGATCAGGCCCGTCCCGTTCCGGTGCTGCGCGGTTATTATGCGCGGCGCGACCGGATTCAGAACACGGCGACCACGGAGGAGCTCCTGCAGCGGATCCCGCTGGCGGGGTATCGGCATCACGAGGCGCCGCGGCTGTGGCCGCATCTGCGCCGCGGGCAGGGGCTGACGGTGCAGCGCGAACGGCTGAATCCGGTCGATCCGAACGCAGTGGCGGTGTGCTGGCTGGATCACCAGCTGGGGTATCTGCCGCGCGAGGAGAACGACATGGCGGCGGAGCTGCTGGACCGCGACGAGGAGCTGGTGGCCCGCATCATCGACAAGCGCGACAGCGAAGATCCGTGGGAGCGCCTGGAGCTGGGGGTCTACCGTCGACGGACGCCGGGCCAGTAAGCGCGCCCCGCCGTCCAGTGGCCGCACCCGACGCCGTTCAGGCGCTCCTGCCGGACCGCCTCACGCCGGACGATCTGAAAATTCCGGCCCCGAACCTGTAAGGCGCGGTTACGGATTCCGCTGTTCGTGACCGATGCACGGCACAAGCGATTGAAGCTCGGGCTCCGCATTCAGTAACCCGCCTCTTTCTGATGCCGGAAGGCGAGGACGTACACGGCGTCGTCGGCCGGTTCGTGACGGTAGAGGGCCACGAATCCGGAGTCGCCGAAGGCAATCACCAGCTCACGCAGTTCGGGGATTTCAGGGTCCGGTCGCCCAATATCGGGGGCCGTTTCCAGCAGCAGGAATTGCCGCTCGATCACCTGACCCGCGCGCCTGGCCGCATCCGGAGCTTTAGTGGCGAGAGCGCGCCGGCATCGCTCCAAACCTTCTGCGGCGCCTGCGGTGACGATTACTCGTGGCACTCGGGCACGGCTCCTTCATCGTCAGTGCCCCATGTTCTCAACCAGTCGCGGGCTTCCTGCCCGGTCAGGTGCTGGCCGGTTTCCCGATAGGCCGACCAGGACGCCAGGGCTTCCTGCCTGAAACTCTCTCGAGCTTCCTCGCGATCAACGTATTGGCGGATGGCTTCGAGCATGATCCAGTGGGGCGACCGTCGGCGTTGAGCGGCGAGATCCTGGAGGCGGGCTTTCAGTGCGTCATCGATTTTCAGGGACGTTGCCATGGTGGACCTCGTATTACTGGGTATTACCTTGTGCTAAGTTAGCGCGGCATCCGGCCCCGAGTCCATCCCTGCGATCCATGAGCGGGGAGTCTCGAAAACGATCGACACCAGGACATCCGGAGGCAAGATCGTTTCCCACGTCTTTGGCGCCGTGGCCCGGTTCGAGCGCGCTCGGGGCACTTCATGGCCTGCTCGCTGTCCGCAAAACCATCCGGTGGCGATCCTGGAGACCAGAGGTTGAGCGACCCGCCCGAGGATAAAACGGATCAGGCGTTCCGGCCGGCCTGGTGGCTGCCGGGACGCCATGCGCAAACGGTCTTTCCGGCACTGTTTCGCGCGCCGCCACCGGTGCGGCTGGAGCGCGAACGCCTGGAACTGCCGGACGGGGATTTCCTCGAGCTGGCCTGGGGGCCGCCGGGACGCGGTCTGGTGCTGGTGGGCCACGGTCTGGGCGGCGACGAGACCTCGGGCTATGCGCTGGGGGTGGTGGCGGCACTGGGGCGGCGCGGGATCGGCAGCGCGGTGCTGATCTCGCGCGGGGCCGGCTCGCACCCCAACCGCCTGCGCCGCAGCTATCACGCGGCGGCATGGGACGACCTCAACCACGTGGTGGAGACCCTGCAACGGCGCGATCCCGCCCGGCCGATGGCGGTCTGCGGGTTTTCCCTGAGCGGTTCCATGCTGCTGTCGTGGCTGGGGGAACGCGGCGACACGCCATTGGCCACGGCGGTGGCGGTATCGGTGCCGTTCGATCTGGCCGCCAGCGCCGATGCACTGGAGCGCGGGTTCGCGCGGGTCTACCAGTGGCATCTGATGCGCGGTCTGCGCCGGGTGACGCTGCGCAAGTTCGCGGCGCGCGACGATGCCCCGCTGCCACTGGCGGAACTGCACCGCATGCGCCGGCTGCGCGAATTCGACGAGCGCATCACCGCCCCGCTGCACGGCTTTCGCGACAGTGCCGACTACTACACCCGCGCCAGCTGCCGCCCGCGCCTGGGCGCGATCCGCCAGCCGACCCTGATCCTGCATGCCGCGGACGACCCGTTCGTCCCGGCCACCAGCGTTCCCGCCACCCGCGAGCTGGGCCCCGGGATCCGGCTGGAGCTGCAGGCGAACGGCGGGCATGTGGGCTTTGTGGCCGGAGACGTGCCCGGGCGCCCCCGTTACTGGCTGGACACCCGCATAGCCGACCACATCATCACGCACCTGGAAGCGGCGCTGAACACCGGCGCCGGGCGATAGCCGAACGCCCGGGGCGCCCCGTCACGCGCCGGCGCGGATCAGTGCCCGCCGGGTTCGCTGGCGCCACCTTCCTTGTCGTGCTGCGCGAGCTTGTCGTGGAGCTCGCCGCTCTGGCCGGGCGGGGCCTTCACTTCCACTTCCATGCCATTGCGGCGGAACTTGGCCACCACCTTGTCGATGGCGGCCACCGCGGAGCTGTCCCACAGCGAGGCCTCGCTGAGGTCGATGACCACGTGATGGATGCGTTCGCGGTAGTCGAAGCTGTCGATGAACTTGTCCACGGCCACGAAGAACAGCTGCCCGCGGACCTTGTACGTGCGGGTCCTGCTTCCTTCCGGTCGTTCGCTTTCCACATGGACGGCGTTGACCATCTTGCGAGCGAAGAACACCGCGCTGAGCAGCACGCCGGCGAACACGCCCAGCGACAGGTCGTGGGTCACCACGGTCACGCCCACGGTCACAATGAGCACGGTGGCATCGGTGCGCGGGAGCTTGTGCAGGGTGGTCAGCGAGCTCCAGTCGAAGGTGGCGATGGAGACCATGATCATCACGGCCACCAGTGCGGCCATGGGGATGATGGAGACCAGGTCGCCGAGAAACACGATCAGGATCAGCAGGAAGATGCCCGCCGACAGGGTGGACAGCCGCCCCAGACCGCCGGATTTGATGTTGATGACCGACTGCCCGATCATCGCGCAGCCGGCCATGCCGCCGAAGAAGCCGGTCACGATGTTGGCGATGCCCTGGCCCTGGGCCTCGCGGTTCTTGCCCGAGGGGGTGTCGGTCAGGTCGTCCACCACCTGCGCGGTCATCAGCGATTCCAGCAGACCGACCACGGCCAGCGAGAACGCGGTGGGGAAGATGATCTGCAGGGTCTCCAGGTTCCACGGGATGTCGGGGAACAGGAACACCGGCAGGCCGTCGGGCAGCTCGCCCATATCGCCCACTTCCATGGTGGGCAGGCCCATGTAGTAGACCACGATGGTCAGGACCACGATGGCCACCAGCGGAGGCGGCAGCAGTCTGGGATAACCCGGGATCAGCGGCAGGCCGTAGAGGATCAGCAGGCCGACGGAGACCAGCACCCACATGGTGGTGTCACCGTCCACCAGATACGGCACCTGGGACATGAAGATCAGGATCGCCAGCGCGTTCACGAACCCGACCATCACGGTACGCGGGATGAACATCATGTAACGCCCCAGCTTCGCCCAGGCGAACAGCAGCTGGATCACCCCGGTCAGCAGGGTCGCGGCCAGCAGGTACTGCAGCCCGTGTTCCGCCACCAGGGTGACCATCAGCAGGGCCATGGCCCCGGTGGCGGCGGAGATCATGCCCGGGCGGCCACCGGTGAACGCGATCACCACCGCCATGGAGAACGAGGCGTACAGCCCCACCGACGGGTCCACCCCGGCGATGATGGAGAAAGCGATCGCCTCGGGAATGAGGGCGAGGGCGACCACGATCCCCGCGATAAGGTCGCCACGAACGTTGAAGAACCAGATGTCACGCTGGCGTTGCCAGAAGGCCTTTAGCGTCTGCTGCACGGCAAATCTCCCGGATCAGAGGTTTGACGCGCCGGCCCTGAGCACGGTGCAGACCGCGACTGCAGTGATAAGACGGGTGGGATTGACGGGCACCGGTCAGTGGGGTACTGCTAGGCATCCCGTGGCCACCAGTTACGGCGCTGGATCACGGACGAGGGGCAGGTCACAGGAACCGCCCGTGAGAAAGGCGCGAGAGTCTAACACCTCATCAGCGTTTTCTGAAGTGCCAGCCTCAAAGTCCAACGGGGTCGCCCCCGCCACGCACGCTCGAAAATCAGGATTTCCGCATGCTGCAACGCGTCATCGTCGCCATCGATTTTTCTTCCGCCTCGGCCGCGGCCCTGGCCATCGCCCGGCACCATTGCCCCGGTGCCACGCGCCGCCTGCTGCACGTGATGAAACCCGCAGATGTCGCCCGCGGCAGCGCGGCCGGGGCGATGGCCGGGGCCGGCTCCTCGCCGCTGCATTCGAAAGACATGCGCCAGTCGGCGGAGGATCAGGCCCATGCGCGGCTGAAGGAATGGGCGCGGGACGACGAGGAATGCGCGGTGGCCGTGGGCAGCGCACCCGAGGAAATCTCCCGCCTGGCCGAGGAGTGGGATGGCGAACTGATCGTGATGGGCACCCGCGGGCGCAGCCAGCTCGCCAGCATGCTCTCGGGCTCGGCCACCGAGTGGCTGGTGCGCCACGCCAGTCTGCCGGTGATGGTGGTGCACGATGTCCCGCTCAGCGACGCGATGCGCGAGCACCTGCCGCCCGGCTTCGAACAGCACGATTGATGTCACAGGAGGTTTCATGATGGCTGCAAAGACTCGATTCGGCAGCACCCTGATCGCGGCGCTGAGCCTCGCCGGAGGCGCCGCGCATGCGGGCACCGGCACCGCCACCGTCGCCCAGACCCTGGACCGCGACGGCCAGCCCCTGGTCTCGGTCGACGGCGCACGGGCAGAGGACACCTTCGCCGCCCTCGGGGCCCTGACGGTCAAGGGCCGGCTGATGCGCGACAGCGAGATGGGCCATGAAGGCTATCGCCCGGAACTGGCCGGAGACCCGATGCAGGCGGTCGGCGAACGCTGGCTGGACCTGCTGGACTACGCCCAGGGGGCGTTCCTCGACCAGGGCCGCCTGCGGGCGCACGTCGGTGGGGAAGACGAGGCCGGCCCGGCCGCCTATGCCGAGGCCAGTTATCTCTATCACATGCACCACAGCGCGGGCCGGTTCGAGGACCTCGGGCTGTACGACGACCTCACCCACCAGCCCAGTCCGATGATCTCGCAGCTGGAGAACCATCTGGTCAACACGCGCCACGAAGACGGCCGAATCCACGGTGCCGGCGCCAGCGATGCCGAGGCCTTCGCCTACGGCATGGATGCGCTGCACGCCTCGGCCTATGCCTGGGTCCGCCAGGACAAGCCGGGTGGCGCCGATGACATGGGCCAGCTCGACCTGGACGCGCTGGCCGGCTGGCTGGGCCATTCGCGCGACGACCTGGTCGCGGTCGCCCGCGCGGTCGCGGACCGGGCCGACGAGGCCTGGGACGCGGACGCCGGGATCTACGTGCTGGACGAGGGTGCCAAGTGGTCCGTCGACCAGCTCGGTGCCCTGCTGCGCGGGCACAAGGGCCTGTATGAAATGCTCGCGCTGTACGGAGACGATGCCGACCGGGAACGGGCGGAAACCCTGGCGGATCGCGCCGCGGCCATCACCACGGCCGTGCTGGACGGACACGGGCCGCTGCGTGACTGGGGCCTGCCGGCGCGCCTGGAATTCGTCGACGGCCGGGCCATGGCCGCGTCGGACGAGGTGGATGTCGGCGGCCAGTGGCGTTTCGTGCATCAGGTCACCGGCGGGTTTTCCATCCTGCGCGAGCGCGACGGCACGTCCGGCCTGATGGGTGAACGCCACCCCGAACTGGAGCAGAAAGTGGGCCGGGCGCTGGACCGCATGTTCCTCGGCGCGCTCGAATACCAGCTCGACGGCGACTACGTGCCGGCCCGCCTGGACCATGGCGACGGCTCGGTCAGCGACCCGACCGTCACCACCCGCGCGGCGGCGGCCTTCGTGCAGGCCGTGGGCAACGGCTACCGCGCCGGCGACGCATTCGACCGCCCCGGGGCCTGGGACGACGACGCCGAACTGGCCGAACGCAGCGAGGCCCTGTACGACGCGATGCTGCGCCACGGCGAGCTGGTCAGCTCGCGCCTGGTGCGGGTGGACTAGCGGGTCCCGGGCCGGATCTCGGGCCGAATCTCGGGCCGGGTTTCGGCCAGCCACCGGGCCGCCGCCTCGCGCAGGCGGCGGATGACCCCGCGCCGGCCGGAGACCCCGGCCAGCGCTTGCAGGGCCGCCCAGTCCTGCTGCTGCACGCACGCGGCATGCAGCAGGGCCCGGCCCGAGTCCTGGCCCGGGTTCTGATCCGGCGCGCGATCCGGCCGGTTGTCGGCCATCAGGGCGCGGCGCAGTGCCGGCAAGGCCCACTCGAAGCTGCGGCTGCGATGGGCAAACGCCTCGATCGAGGCGCGATCCTCCGCCTCGACTTCACCGTGCTCGCCGGGCGCCGGCAGGCTCTGCTCGATGGCCCGGGTGGTGGCACTGTCCAGCTGCTCTGCGGCCAGCGCGCGCCATAACGGCCAGTCGCGGGCGAACGCCCCCTGCACCGCCGCCAGCGCCAGCGCCGGCCACGCCTCGCCGGCCTCGGCCAGCGCACGCATCACGATCAGCGTGACCTGTCCGCTGGCCGGATCCGGGCGCACGCCCAGGCGCACCGGCGCGAAGCCCTCGCGCCGCCAGAAGTGCAGCATGCCCGGGGTCACCCCGAACGCCGCGCCCAGGAGCCCCACCCCGTCGCGCGCGGCCCTTTCGGCCACCGCGCGCAGCAGGCGCGTGCCCAGCCCGCGCCCCTGCCAGGCGGGATGCACCGCGATCCGGTGGATCCGCCAGGCGGTCTGCTGCGCCAGTGAAAAGGAACCTACTGCGGCCAGGGTGCACGGCAGGAAGCGTCCCGGCGGCCGCCGCTCGCCGGCCCACACCGCGTCCGCCAGCTCGGGCTCCAGCCCCGGCTCGGCCTGCACCAGCACCGCCCCGAACAGGGCGCCATCACGTGCCCCTTCCAGCAACAGGACATGCAGGTCCGGATCGCCCAGCCAGCGCTGCAGATCGGAGGGCCGGGTGCGGTAATGGGCGTCGGCCAGCAGGCCGGTCAGCGCCTGCAGACGGGCGGCGTCACCCGCGAGGTCGGCCGGCGAGCGCCACGCCAGACGCACGGCCTGGGGCGAAGGCTCGTGGCTGGCCGCCTCCAGCAGGAAAAGCCGGTTGATCCAGTCTTCCAGCGGGTCGCCCGCCGCCCAGCGCACGGGCTCGTGCAGGCGCAGGATCCGCGGTCGCAGGCCGGCCCGTTCCAGTGCCGGCAGCACCCGCAGGCGGAACCCCTGACCGCTGCCCTCGAATCCTCCGGTGGTGGTCGCCAGCACCACCCGCCGGGCGCGCCGGGTCAGTTCCAGCAGGCGCTCCACCGGGATGGCCGCGGCCTCGTCCACGGTCAGCAGGTCGGGCCGTGCCGGGGTATCCAGCAGGACCGCCGGTGCGCAATACAGCGTCGCGGGATCCACGACGGGCGAGCCTTCCGCAGCCTGCGCCAGCAGCCGCTCGGCTGCGGACGGGGCCGGCGCGGTCACGGCAATCTCCCCGTCCGGAGCGTCCGACAGCCGCAGGTGTTCACCCAGCCACTGTCCGAGCACGGTGGACTTGCCGCGCCCGCGCGGGGCGATCACCACGTCGCAGCGCCGCCCGCCCGGGGCGTCCGGTTCGCCCGGGTCGCGCAGCCGCTCCAGCACCCGCTGCTGGTCGTCGGTCCAGCCCTCGCCGGGCACGGCGCCAGCGGGGCGCGGCCAGTTCGCCGGCCGTCCAGGGTCGGGATGCTCAACCACCGCTTCCGCCAGCGCCTGCCGCCAGCGCTCGCCGAACGGCGTGGCGCCACCGGCATCCGTGAGCAGCACCAGCACCCCACCCCCGCGCAGGATGCCGCTGACGATCACCAGGGCATCGGCGGGGAGACCGGACTGCGCCTCGAATACCACCACGTCGCGCTCGCGGCCCAGCCAGTCTCCGGCCTGGGCCGGACGCACCGAGGGTAGATCCGGGGGCGCGCTGCGGCCCACCCACAGGACGTCGTGGCCACCGGCCTGTTGCCGCAGCCATTCGCCCGCGCACTCGCAGACCTCCGGCCGCCCCGGCAAGGCGATGATGCGTCGATGCGGCGGACCGGAACGGACCATCGCGACTGCCCCCGGAAAAAAGAAACGGAACTTGTGAAAACGTGACAAACCTCAAAACCTGCGTCCCGATGACGACACAGACAGGAACGCCCCTCACGCGACATCTCGCAGCATGAACCAGGAGTCCGCATGAATACCAACGAACAGCCCGCCACCGAACTGCCGGAACGCCTGCGCATTGACGCCGTCGAGGCGCTGACCGAAACCGCGCGCCAGACCCTGGACCAGGGCCAGCCCCTGCGGCTGGACGGTGGCAGCGTCCGGGACACCGACACCGCCGGTCTGCAACTGCTGGCGATGCTGCGCCGGGAAGCCGACCACCGCGGCCAGCCCATGGCACTCGATCCCGTCAGCCCCGCCCTGGAAAGCGGCCTGCAGCGCCTGGGGCTGGAGGGCCACGTGCAGGACTCCGCGAACCCGCAGGGATCCTGACGACAGCACGACACAAAGCCTTTCCGGCTGTACAGGAATGG
Source organism: Thioalkalivibrio sp. ALE10 (assembly GCF_000381385.1). Taxonomy (NCBI): domain Bacteria; kingdom Pseudomonadati; phylum Pseudomonadota; class Gammaproteobacteria; order Chromatiales; family Ectothiorhodospiraceae; genus Thioalkalivibrio; species Thioalkalivibrio sp. ALE10. The sequence goes on along the minus strand of NZ_KB906450.1, from coordinate 218,286 downwards.
TCAAGATTTTTCGTTTTTCCGCGGAGCGGAACCGCTCGGCTCAAGTTTTTCCTCCGGGGCCCGTTACATTCTGTGACGGACCCCGAGTTTGCTGTACAGTCCTTGTACAGGTTTTTCGGAGAATGTGACGGCGACCCTGGCACACCGCTTGCTAGCAGATCATACGGCCGAACCCGGGGTCGCCCGCATCAACAAGACAATCAGATAACAGGGGCACGCAATGGCCAAGGTGCTGGTGGTGGACGACTCGCCCTCGATGCGACAGATGGTGAGCTTCGCGCTCAAGCAGGCCGGTCACGACGTGACCGAGGGCCGGGATGGCAACGACGGCCTGAGCAAGGCACAGGGGCTGAAGGCCGATCTGGTCATCACCGACGTGAACATGCCCGGCAAGGACGGCCTGGAGCTGGCCCGCGAGCTGCGCAAGCTGCCCGACTACAAGTTCACGCCCATCCTGGTGCTGACCACCGAGGCCGGCCCGGAGAAGAAGCAGGAAGGCAAGGCCGCCGGCGCCACCGGCTGGCTGGTCAAGCCGTTCGATCCGGAAAAGCTGATGAGCACCGTCAACAAGGTCCTGCGCTAGCCATGTCCATGGACATGTCCCAGTTCACCGAGGCCTTCCTCGAAGAAAGCTTCGAGGGGCTGGAACACATGGAGACCGAGTTGCTGGCGCTCAACGCCGGCGACGAGGAAACCCTGCACACGATCTTCCGTGCGGCCCACTCGATCAAGGGCGGCGCCGGGACGTTCGGGTTCAGCGCCATCTCCGAATTCACCCACGGCATGGAGACCCTGCTCGACCGCATGCGCAACGGTCAGCAGGAGACCACTCCGGAGATCGTGAATCTGTTGCTGCGCGCGGTGGACGTACTGCGCGGCCAGCTGCAGGCGGCTCGCGATGGTGGTGAAGCCGACCCGGCCGAGGCGGCCGAGGTGCGGGCCCTGATCGAGGCCACGCTGGGCGATGACACCCCGGCACCGGCGACCGGAGGGGGCAGCGATGACGCGGACTCCGGCAACGCCGACGGGGGCGACGACGGCAAATCGGGTGGCTGGCGCATCCACTTCCGCCCGCATGCCGACCTGCTGCGCACCGGCAACGACCCGCTGCGCATGTTCGAAGTACTGGAGGAGCTGGGCGAGCTGACGGTGCACTGCGACGCGGAGGGCCTGCCCCCGACGCTCGAAGGCTACGACCCGGAGGCCAGCTACCTCGCCTGGACCCTGGAGCTGCGCGGCGACGCGGACCGTGCCGACGTCGAGGAAGTCTTCGAATGGGTCGAGGACGAATGCGACCTGACGATCGAACCGCTCGAAACCGCCGGCGACAGCACCGGAGCGCAACCCCCGGCGGACCCGGCCCCGGACGGCTCCGGCCCGGAATCCACGCCGCCCGGCGGTGAGGACGGCGCGGGCGGGGCGCCCGCACGCGCGGCCTCGAAGCCGACCGAATCCAGCTCCATCCTCCAGGAAATCAACAAAGCCATCTCGCAGCTCGACGAGGTCACCCAGCAGAACGCCGCCCTGGTCGAAGAGGCCGCCTCCTCCTCCGAGTCCCTCGACAATCAGGCCAACGAACTGCAGGAGCTCATGGCTTTCTTCAACAGCTCCCACAGCGAGGCGGATGCTCATCAGGCCCGCGAACCCGCTCACAAGGAAAGTGCGCGGCCGGCACGCCAATCCGCCTCCGCAGGCCGCCGCAAGACCCCGGCGCCGGAAAAGAAACCGGCCACCACCTCTCGCACACAGGCCGGCGCAAAGAACGACCGCAACGAAGAATGGGAAGAGTTCTGATGGCTGAGGGAGACGGTTGTTGAATGGCCGGTTTCGAGAGTCTGAGCGACCGCGATTTCCGACGCGTCGCCCGTCTGATCGGCGAACGCACCGGAATCATGCTCAACGAGAGCAAGCGGGAGCTGGTCTACGGACGGCTTTCGAGGCGGCTGCGTGCTCTGAGTCTGAACCGGTTCGACGTCTATCTGGACCGGCTGGAACAGGGAGATGACGCGGAACTGGAGGAATTCGTCAATGCACTCACAACGAACCTCACGGCATTCTTCCGCGAGCCCCATCACTTCGAAATGCTGGAGGGATCGGTGCTCGAGGAGATGCGCCGGGCCAATCCGGACGGACCGCTGAAGATCTGGTCAGCCGGCTGTTCCACCGGTGAGGAACCGTGGTCCATCGCAATGACCCTGGCCGATGCCGCCGGCTCGACAGATGCGGCACGGATCCTCGCGACCGACGTGGACTCGCGCGTGGTCGCGCATGCCGATGCCGGGATCTACGATGCCAGTCGCATCACCGGTATCGCGCGCGAACGCCAGCGGCGCTGGCTGCTGCGCGGCAAGGGCGCGCAGGACGGGAAGGTCCGGATCCGCGATGACCTGCGCTCGATGGCCCGATTCCAGAAACTCAACCTGTTCGACGAATGGCCCATCCGAGGGCCTCTGGATGCAATCTTCTGCCGCAATACCCTGATCTATTTCGACAAGCCGACACAGAAAGAGCTGGTCAAACGCTTCTCGACCATCCTGCGCCCCGGCGGCTATTTGTTCATTGGCCATTCGGAATCGCTGTACAAGGTAACGGATACTTTCCGGCTGCTGGACAAAACGCTTTACCGGAAGACCCCGCCGTGACCCGCCATCCCGACATTCCCGAGCTGCATGATGGTGCCTTCGCGCACATCAACCGCTACTAGGATCGCATGAACGATGCCCCGGCGGCCAAACTGCTGCCCGGGGAATGCTATGTTTCGGTGTCGTCGACCGAGCTGATCACCACGGTCCTGGGCTCCTGCGTGTCGGCCTGCGTATGGTCGCCGGAGGCCGGGGTGGGTGGCATGAACCATTTCATGCTCCCGGAAGGCGAACGCGACAGCGGCTGGGGCCCGGCGGTTTCCAATGCCACGCGTTACGGCACCCACGCGATGGAGTTCCTGGTGAACGAGCTGCTCAAGCTCGGCGCCGAGCGCGACGACCTGCGCATCAAGATGTTCGGGGGCGGGCGCGTAATGGCGGGCATGAGTGATGTGGGCGCGCGCAACATCGCGTTTCTGCGCCGTTACGCGCGCGAGGAAGGGCTCGAGATTCTGGCCGAGGACGTGGGCGGCCCGTGGCCGCGCAAGGTGGTGTTCTTCCCCGCCTCCGGACGGGTGCGGCTGAAAAAGCTCGTGTCCCTGCACAACAACACCCTGCTCGAACGCGAGCAGGACTACCGCCGCCGCCTCGAAGGCGAGGACCTGGCCGGCGACGTGGAGCTGTTCGAATGAGCACAACGCAGGCCCGCCCCATCCGTGTGATCGTGGTCGACGACTCGGCCCTGATCCGCAAGCTGCTGGCACGGATCCTCGATCAGGCGCCGGATATCGAGGTGGTGGACACCGCGGCCGATCCGTACGACGCCCGCGAGAAGATCAAGCAGCACGACCCGGACGTGCTCACCCTGGACGTGGAGATGCCGAAGATGGACGGCATCACGTTCCTGCGCAATCTGATGCGCCTGCGCCCCATGCCGGTGGTCATGGTCTCCTCGCTGACCGAGGCCGGGGCTGACGTAACGTTGCAGGCGCTGGAAATCGGCGCGGTGGATTTCGTAACCAAGCCCGGAGTCGATGTCTCGCATGCTCTCGAAGCCTATAGCGGGACCTTGATCGACAAGATCCGCGCGGCCTCGGGTATTCGCATACAGGCGCGCAGCAGCACGCCGGCCGGAACCGCGACACCGGCCACAAGGACGAACGCCGGCGGGGGCACCCGGCGCTTTCGCACCACTGACCGCGTCATCGCACTGGGCGCATCGACCGGCGGCGTCGAGGCCCTCAAGGAGGTGCTGATGGGACTGCCCCCGGACTCACCCGGGATCGTGATCACCCAGCATATCCCGGCGGGCTTTAGCCAGGCCTTTGCCGAGCGCATGAATCGCAGCACCGCGCTGCGGGTGAAACAGGCGGAGGACGGGGATGTGATCATGCCGGGACATGTCTTCATCGCTCCCGGGACCGACTATCACCTTCGTGTCGACCGGGACGGGGCCCGCTATGTCTGCCGGCTGGATGACCAGAATGCGGTGAACCGGCACCGCCCCAGCGTCGACGTACTGTTCGAATCCGCCGCACAGTCCTCCGGCTCCAACACCGTGGCCGCGCTGTTGACGGGCATGGGCGACGACGGCGCCCGCGGGCTGCTGGCACTGCGCGAGGCCGGTGCCCACACCATCGCGCAGGATGAGGCCACCAGCCTGGTCTGGGGCATGCCCGGCGCGGCAGTTAAGGCCGACGCTGCAGCTCAGGTGCTCCCACTCGGCAAGATCGCCCAGGCACTTCTGGAGGATCACCAAAATAAGGCCGACGCGGGTGCCAACGGAGGAGACACGACATGAATGACTGGAAACAACGTCTGATGCAGCCGCCGCTGCAGCGGGGCCTGGCGATCGCCCTGGTAGCCACCCTGCTGGCCGGCATTGGCGGCGTCTGGCTGGCCGGAGCAGCCGCGGCGGCCAGCCTGCTGGTGGTGCCCCTGCTGCTGGGGGCCGCGCTGGTGGTCGCCCTGTGGCACACCCCGGACGCGGACACCACCCGCCACGACGAACAGGAGGCTGCCCAGCGGGTGGCCGGCGGCGCGGAACTGTCCGACGAGATCGACCAGGCGATGCGCTTCGAACTGGACCAGATCGATCAGGAGATCACCCGGCAGAAGGGGCTGATCGAGAACGCGGTGAAGGAACTGGGCGACAGCTTCAGCGACATGCACCAGATCGCCGAACGCCAGCAGGAGCTGATGAGCTCCGATCTGGCGAGCCAGAATAGCGCCGGGGAAGAAGGCAGATCCCAGCCGGAGATCCTGCGCGACCTGACCCGCCAGTCAGACGAGACCCTGCAGATGTTCATCGACACCCTGGTGGAGGTCAGCCGGCAGAGCGTGGAGAGCGCGCACCACATGTCGGACATGAACCAGCACATGGACGGGGTGTTCAAGCTGCTGGACAGTGCCGGCGAGATCGCCGACCAGACCAACCTGCTGGCGCTGAACGCGAGCATCGAGGCCGCACGGGCCGGCGAGGCCGGGCGCGGGTTCGCGGTGGTGGCCGACGAGGTCCGCAACCTGTCGAAGCGCTCGGCCACCTTCCACGAGGACATCCGCAAGCAGATCGAGGAGGCACGCCGCAGCATCCGCCAGGTGCACGACACGGTCCACGCCATGGCCTCGCGCGACATGAGCGACAGCATGGAAGAAAAGGAACGCGTCGGCTCGCTGTTCGAGTACGCCCGCGAGGCCACCGAGGACATGGAAAACCGGCTGCGGGAAGAAGCGGAGCTGACCGATCGCATGAACCAGGCGGTCGCCACCGCGGTTCGCTCGCTGCAGTTCGAGGACATCGCGCGTCAGTCTCTGGGCACCGCCGAAGACGCCCTGGCCCATCTGCACGAACTGCAGGGGATCCTCCACGAGGCACGCTCCACCGACGATGCCCGCGCGATGGCCGAGCGCGTGCGCGCCTGGCGCGAGGATCGCCAGACCCGTCATCATCGCGCCGTGAATCAGGAAAACCTGGACACCGGCGACGTTGAACTCTTCTGACCCCCGAAAACTCCCGACGGAGACCGCATGAGCATCCAGACCCGGACATCGACGGACGGCAGCGAACTGCGCATCGCCATCCACGGTCGCTTTGATTTTGACCAGCACCAGGACTTCCGCAGCGCCTACCGCGAGACCCGCGGCGCCGGCATGCGCTACGTCATCGACCTGTCGCAGACGGAGTACATGGACAGCTCCGCGCTGGGCATGCTGCTGCTGTTGCGGGAACACGCCGGCGGCGATGGCGCCGACGTGCGCATCGTCGGGGCGTCCGGCGGGGTGCGCAAGGTGCTCGACATCGCCAATTTCGGTCGCCTGTTCACCATCGAGTGACGTCCGTGAGCGCCTTCCCCGAAAGCGTGCCGCTGGCGTCCGGCGAGGGGCGTGTGCTGATCGTCGACGACGACAAGCACAACCGGCGCCTGCTGAAGATGATGCTGACCGGCGCCGGCTACGACACCGAGGAGGCGACCGACGGCCACCAGGCCGTGGAGCAGGCACGCAACGCCCCGCCGGACCTGATCCTGATGGACGTGATGATGCCGGGGCTGGACGGCTTCGAGTCCACCCGGCAGATCAAGCACGAGTGCGGCGACCGTTTCGTCCCGGTAATCATCCTGACCGCCCTCGATGACGAGGACTCCCTGCTGCGCGGCATCCGCGCCGGTGCCGACGACTTCCTCAACAAGCCCCTCAACCTCTCGGTGCTGCGCGCCAAGATCCACGCCATGGAGCGCCTGCGCGATCTGCACCACGGGCTGCGCGAGCGCAACGAGGCCCTGGACCGCGCCCGGGCGCGCCAGGCATGGGAGGAAGAGACCGCGGAAAGCGTGTTCTCGCGCGCCATCACCGGACGCAATGTGGGCGACGAACGGCTTCACGTACGCCAGTGGGCCGCCGCCACCTTCAGCGGCGACGTGGTGCTGTCGGACTTCACCCCGGACGGCGGCCTGCGCGTACTGGTGGGGGACTTCACCGGGCATGGCCTGGCTGCGGCCATCGGCACCTATCCGGTTTCGGAGACCTTCCATACACTGACGCGCGAGGGTGTGGGCGACACCGAACTGGTCTTCGAGCTCAACCACGTGCTCCACGGCTTTCTGCCACCGTCGATGTTCATGGGCGCCGTGCTGGTCACCTTTGAGCCCGACGGGCAGACCCTGACCGCCTGGAACGGCGGCCTGCCGGATGCCCTGCTGTGCGGCGGCGACGGACAACTGCGCAGCCTGCCCTCGCAGGCGATGCCGCTGGGGATCCTTTCCCGGCTGGAGCTGGACAGCGGCCCCCGGCGTCACGCCATCGCCGCCGACGAGACCCTGCTGATCGTCACCGACGGGGTTCTGGAAGAGGGAGGCACCGCCGGTGAACCGTTCGGCGAGGCACGCCTGCATGCCTGTCTGTGCCATCCGGAGCGCCCACCGGAACGGATCGAACGGCTGGGCGATGCCCTGTCACGGCACATGGGGGATGCGTCACCGGCCGACGACATCACCGCGGTCGCGATCACCTGCGCCCCCGAGGTCGTGCTGGAAACCGGCCTCGCGGTACCCCCGGACACCACCGGCAACCGACGCTGGTCCATGGAGGCCGCCGGGGCCGAGCTGGCCCGCGTGGACGTCGCGGAAGAGGCCCGGCAGCAGCTCCGGCGCTGGTTCCCGGAGCCCGGCGAACACGTTCAGGCCCTGCAGACGGTGGTCGCCGAGCTCTGCAACAATGCCTTCGAACACGGCGTGCTGGGCCTGTCTTCCGAGATGAAGGCCACCGCGGAAGGCTTTGCCGAGTACTATCGCCTGCGCCAGGAAGGACTCGAGCGCCTGGAAGGGCGCATCGGCATCAACCTGCGCTACCGCCGCACGGACGACTGGCACTGCGTGCGCATCCGTGTGCGCGACAGTGGCGCGGGCTTCGACCACCAACGGGTGCGGCGGGCTCTCGAGGGCGAGAGCGACGAAAGGCTGTGGGGGCGCGGCCTGACCCTGGTGCACCGGTTGTGCCGGCAGATGCGGCACCTCGGGAGCGGCAACGTGGTGGAGGCCGAGTACGCCTGGATGGAACCAATCAGCGAGGAGCAGACATGACATCGACCACTCCGCAATCGGCACTGATTACCGGCAATTCCAGCGGCCTGGGCCTCGGACTCGCCCGGGTCCTCGCCGCCGACGGCGCGGCGGTCTACGGCATGAGCCGCCGCGGCTGCCCTGACGACGGAGTCGCCGGCGACGCACAGGTCGACCTCGCGGACTTCGACGCCATCCCGGAGGCCATGGACCGGCTGCTGCAGGGCGCCACCCGGCTGGACCTCGTGATCCTGAATGCCGGCCTGCTGGGACACATCCAGCGCATGCCGGACGCCCCGATGGACGAACTGCGCCAGCTAATGGACGTGAACACCTTCGCCAACAAGGTGATCCTGGATCGTCTGCTGACGCGCGAGATCCCGGTCGGCCAGATCGTAGCCATCTCCTCGGGGGCGGCGGTGTTCGGCAATGCCGGCTGGAGCGGCTATTCCCTGTCCAAGGCCGCGCTGAACATGCTGATGCAGCTCTACTCGCACGAATTCCCCGGCGTGCCCGTGCACTCGCTCGCACCGGGTCTGATCGACACCGCGATGCAGGACTATCTTTGCGACGAGGCCGACAGCGAGACCTTCACTGCCCTGCAGCGGCTGAAGGCCGCGCGCGGCACCCGCACCATGCCGGAACCGGAAACCGCGGCACGCGACATCCTCGACGTACTGCCACGGCTGCGCGAACAGCCGTCCGGAAGCTTCGTGGACATCCGTGCACTCAACGATCCCGAAGAGTATGCGCGCCTGACCGGCCGGCGCTGACAGAAAAACTTCATCGCACCCCATTGGCTTTTGCCGACACAGGAGCGTATAGTCGGAAACGTGATTCGCGGTTAGCAGCAACTCCAAGGAAGTCCCCAGTTTTCTGGACCAGTGCTCCCGTTGATCTGTTGGTAGCGTTCCGCAATCACGTTTCTTTAGTTACATGATGAGGTAAGTAGTTGTGAATACCGGTGTTGTTAAGTGGTTCAACGAGAGCAAGGGTTTCGGTTTCATCACCCCCGATGATGGCGGCAAGGACGTGTTCGTGCACTTCTCCGCGATCAACGGTTCGGGCTTCAAGACCCTGGCCGAAGGCCAGAAGGTTTCCTTCGAGATTCAGGAAACCGCCAAGGGTCTGGCCGCGGGTGACGTGACCGCGCTGTAAGACTCCCCGCACGGCGCGCCTCCGGGCGCGCTTCGGGAAGCAGAGGGCCGCCTTCGGGCGGCCCTTTTTTGTGCGCGCTCTCCGCGCACAAAAAAAGCCCCGGCGTGAACGCCGGGGCCCGATGACGGCCGGAAAGCCCACAGGGCTTACAGGCTGTAGTACATGTCGAACTCGATCGGATGGGTGGTCATGCGCATGCGCGTGACGTCTTCCATCTTCAGATCGATGTAGGCATCGATCATGTCGTCGGTGAACACCCCGCCCTGGGTCAGGAACGCGCGGTCGGCGTCCAGCGCCTCCAGGGCCTGATCCAGCGAATGGGCGACCTGCGGGATGCCCTTCTCTTCCTCCGGCGGCAGGTCGTAGAGGTTCTTGTCCATCGCCTCGCCCGGGTGGATCTTGTTCTGGATCCCGTCGATGCCGGCCATCAGCATCGCGGCGAACGCCAGATACGGGTTGGCGGTGGAGTCCGGGAAGCGCAGCTCGATGCGGCGGGCCTTCGGGCTCATCACGAACGGGATGCGGATGGACGCCGAGCGGTTGCGCGCGGAGTAGGCCAGCATCACCGGCGCCTCGAAACCCGGCACCAGGCGCTTGTAGCTATTGGTGGACGGGTTGGTGAAGGCGTTCAGCGCGCGGGCATGCTTGATGATGCCGCCGATGTAGTACAGCGCGGTCTCGGACAGTCCGCCGTACAGGTCACCGGAGAACAGGTTCTTGCCATCCTTCGACAGCGACTGGTGCACGTGCATGCCGGAGCCGTTGTCGCCGACGATCGGCTTGGGCATGAAGGTGGCGGTCTTGCCGTGCATGTGGGCAACGTTCTGCACCACGTACTTGAGCATCTGCACTTCGTCGGACTTCTTGGTCAGGGTCGCCGCGCCGACGCCGATCTCGCACTGGCCGGCCGTCGCCACCTCGTGGTGATGCACCTCGGTGGTCAGCCCCATCTCGGTCATCACTTCACACATGGTGGAGCGGATGTCGTGCAGGCTGTCGACCGGCGGGACCGGGAAGTAGCCACCCTTCACGCCCGGACGATGGCCAATGTTGCCGTCGTCATACACGCGCTCGGAGTTCCAGGAGGCCTCCTGGGAATCCACGCGGCAATAGGAACCGGAGAGGTCGGAGCCCCACTTCACGTCGTCGAACACGAAGAACTCGTTCTCCGGACCGAACAGCGCGGTGTCGGCAATGCCGGTGCTCTGCAGATAGGCCTCGGCACGACGCGCCAGCGAGCGCGGGCAGCGGTCGTAGCCCTGCATGGTGGCCGGTTCCACGACATCGCAGCGGATGTTCATGGTCATGTCCTCGAAGAACGGGTCGATGGCCGCGGACTCCGGATCCGGCATCAGGATCATGTCGGATTCGTTGATGCCCTTCCACCCGGAGATGGAGGACCCGTCGAACATCTTGCCTTCTTCGAAGGAATCTTCGTCGAGGTCGTGGGCCGGCAGGGTGACATGCTGTTCCTTGCCCTTGGAATCGGTAAAACGAAGGTCAACGAAACGGACTTCCTGTTCCTTGATCTGCTTCAGCACTTCGGCTGCGGACATAATGAGGACTCCTCTGGTCTTCAGTTTGAGACGGTCGATGCCGGTGCGGTCGCCTGGGGCCGATCGGCGTCTGCCCGTTGGTCATGCAGGTGGCGTGCCAGCCTGCAAGCCCCGGTTCGGGGCGCCCCTGCGCCCATCTCTGCGCCACCACGGCCGAATGCCGCACACCCGCAGTGCACAGGATGCACCATTATAGTGCTATCGCGCGGCATGCGCCCTCATTCGGTGCAAGGCCGATAGAGCACGGTCACCTGTCCCAGTACCGGCCCCAGAACGGGGTGTTCCCGCAGCTGCCGGGTCAGCAGATCGGCGCGCTCCTGCAGGGCGGCTCCCGTCCGCGCGGGATCCAGCCGCAGAGTGACGGTGGCATGCACCCGCCCGCCGAGATAATGCAGGGAAAGGTGCTCCAGGGCCTCCAGCTCGGGGAAGCCGGCCCAGGCCTCGCGCAGGCCGGCCACCAGTTCGGGGCGCAGGGGCAGCCGCGAGCTGGCCACCTGCTCCTCGTCGTTCTCCGGATCCACGTGCACGGTGATGTCGCTGACCTCGCCCGCATCCTCGGTCACAGCGCGATGCACGGCATCGGCGATGCGGTGCCCCTCGGACACCGAAATCATCGGCGCGACCTGCACGTGCACGTCGGCCACGGCGTCGTCGCCGGAGCGGCGCGTGCGCAGCATATGGGCATCCTTAACTCCGGGCACGTCCAGGATGGTGCGGTGGATGCGCTCGACCTTTTCCGGTTCCAGCGCGGTGTCGATCAGTTCGGCCACGCTGCGACGGATCAGGCGCCCGGCGATATGCAGGATGAACAGGGCCACCAGCAGCGCCGCCAGCGCGTCCAGCCACGGCCAGCCGGCGACCGCACCGGCCACCCCCAGCAGCACGATGACCGAAGAGATCGCATCGGTGCGGTGGTGCCAGGCGTTTGCCTCCAGCATGCGCGAGCCCAGCCGCCGCGCGACCCGGCGGGTGTACTGGTACAGGCCTTCCTTGGCCACGAGGGTCACCACGGCGAAGGCGATCGCCAGCGGTGCCGGCCCGGTGGCATCGTCCAGCTCCAGCAGGCGTCCGCCGGCGCCCCAGGCGATGGCCAGCCCTGCCAGCGCGAGGAACAGGCCCACGACCACCGTCGCGAGCGTCTCGATGCGGCCGTGACCGTAGGGATGGTCCTGATCCGGGGAAGCGGCAGCCTGCCCCGCCGCGACCAGGACCACGGCGTCGGTCACCAGGTCGGAGACGGTGTGCACGCCATCGGCGATCAGGGCCTGGGAGTTGAGCAGCCAGCCGCTGAGCAGCTGGGTCACGGCCAGCCCGGAGTTGACCGCGGCGCCGGTAAGGGTCACCCGGCGCGTGTCGCGGTAGCGCCGGTCGTCGGTCCCCGACTCGAGCGGGTCGGGCGGTTCGGCGGGCGCCCTGTCCGGCTGCTGCTGGTGATCCGCGGCCATCGTGCCCCCCGGAGATGCCTCGATTCGAAGCATTATGGACCTCACCGCGACCTCCGGCCACCGCAGCCGGGCCGGGCGGTGGCCGCACCCGGGCGCGGGCCGATATACTGCCGCCCCTGATCCGCTCCGGACCCCCAGCCATGGCGAACGCAAGCGACCGAACCGAGACCGCGAGTCCCACCTTCCAGGACCTGATCCGCCGACTGCAGGATTACTGGAACGACCACGGCTGCGTGGTGATGCAGCCCTACGACATGGAGATGGGCGCCGGGACTTTCCATCCGGCGACCTTCCTGCGCTCGATCGGCCCGGAACCCTGGCGCGCCGCCTACGTGCAGCCCAGCCGGCGCCCGACCGACGGCCGCTACGGCGACAATCCCAATCGCCTGCAGCACTACTATCAGTTCCAGGTGCTGCTGAAGCCCTCCCCGGCCGACATCCAGGACCTGTATCTCGGCTCGCTGGAGGCGCTGGGCTTCGACACGCTGACCCACGACGTCCGTTTCGTCGAGGACAACTGGGAATCGCCGACGCTGGGCGCCTGGGGGCTGGGCTGGGAGGTCTGGCTGAACGGCATGGAGGTGACGCAGTTCACCTACTTCCAGCAGGTGGGCGGGATCGACTGCCACCCCGTCTCCGGCGAGATCACTTACGGGCTGGAGCGCCTGGCGATGTACCTGCAGGGCGTGGAGAGCGTCTACGACCTGGTCTGGACCGTCGGCCCGGACGGGCGCGCGGTCACCTACGGCGACGTCTACCACCAGAACGAGGTGGAACAGTCGAAGTACAACTTCGAGCACGCCGACCGCGATGCCCTGTTCGCCGCGTTCGACCACCATGCGGCGGAGAGCGACCGCATGATCGAGCTGGGCCTGCCGCTGCCGGCCTACGAGCAGATGCTGCGCGCCTCGCACAGCTTCAACCTGCTGGATGCGCGCGGGGCGATCTCGGTCACCGAGCGCCAGCGCTACATCCTGCGCGTGCGCGAGCTCTCCAGGAACGTCGCGCAGAAATACTATGAATCGCGCGAGGCGCTGGGCTTTCCGCTGTGCGCCCCGGGCGACACCGGCAAGTCCGACGCCGCCTGACGCCACCCGATACCGGGGCATACCCCGAACCCGTGCCCGCCGCCGCCCCGAACGGGCGCGCGGGCCCACCGGAACCCGACTGGACCGAACATGGACGAAGCCCGCGAACTTCTGATCGAACTCGGCACCGAAGAACTGCCGCCGGCCGCGCTGGCACGCCTGCGCGACGCCTTCGCCGAGGGCCTGACCACCCGCCTGCGCGAGGCCGGGCTGGAACCCGGCGAGCCCGAGGCCTTCGCCACACCCCGGCGCCTGGCCGTGCGCTTCCCCGCGGTACCCGGCCGCCAGCCCGACCAGCTGCAGGAACGCCGCGGCCCGGCCGTGGCCGCCGCCTTCGACGACCAGGGCCAGCCGACCCGCGCGGCGCAGGGCTTCGCCTCCTCCTGCGGGGTGGAGGTGGACCAGCTCGAGCGCGAGGACACCGGCAAGGGCGAATACCTGATCTTCCGCCGCATGCAGCCGGGGCAGGCCCTCGGCGAACTGCTGCCGGAGATGCTGGACGGCGCCCTGGAACACCTGCCCACGCCCAAGCGCATGCGCTGGGGCGAGAGCACCACGGAATTCGTGCGCCCGGTGCACTGGCTGGTGGTGCTGCACGGCACCGACGTCCTGCCGATGACGGTGCTGGAACAGGATGCCGGCCGCCACACGCGCGGCCACCGTTTCCACCACCCGGCCCCGCTGGAGCTCGCCAGCCCCGCGGACTACGCCGACAGGCTGCGCGCCGAGGGCCGTGTGGAGCCTTCGTTCGAGGCCCGTCGCGAGCGCATCCTGGAGCAGGTCCACGTCACTGCCCGCGAGCTGGGCGGGCGCGCGCTGGTCGACCCGGACATGCTGGACGAGGTCACCGCGGTGGTGGAGTGGCCGGTGGCCCTGGGCGGCAGCTTCGACCGGCGTTTCCTCGAGGTCCCGCAGGAGGCGCTGATCTCCACCATGCAGGACAACCAGAAATACTTCCCGGTGGTGGACGAGGCCGGCCGCCTGCAGCCGCATTTCATCGTCGTCAGCAACATCGAGTCGCGCGATCCCGAAGCAGTACGCGATGGCAACGAGCGCGTGCTGCGCCCGCGCTTCGCGGATGCCGAATTCTTCTGGGAGCAGGACCACAAGCACCGCCTGGAAGAACGCCTCGACGAGCTCGGCGCGGTGGTGTTCGAGAAGCGCCTGGGCACCCTGCGCGACAAGTCGCAGCGCCTGGAAGCGCTGATGCAGCGCCTCGCCGGCCTGATGGATCTGGATGCGCAGCAGGCGGCGCGCGCCGCGCGGCTGTGCAAATGCGATCTGCTGACCCGGATGGTGTTCGAGTTCACCGAACTGCAGGGCACCATGGGGCGCTACTACGCGCTGCACGACCGCGAGGACGAGGCCGTCGCCGACGCGATCGAGCAGCACTACTGGCCGCGCCAGTCGGGCTCGGAGCTGCCGGACGGCCCGCTGGCCCAGGCCCTGGCGCTGGCCGACCGCCTCGACACCCTGGTCGGGATCTTCGCCATCGGCAAGCAGCCCAGCGGCACCAAGGACCCGTTCGCCCTGCGCCGGGCCGCGCTGGGTCTGGTGCGCATCCTGGTGGAACGGGAACTCCCGCTGACCCTGACCCCGCTGCTCACCGCGGCCGCCGAGCCGATCCGCGAACGCGTGGCCGAGGCCGACCAGGCGGTGGACCCGGTGCGCGAATACATCGTCGAGCGCCTGCGCGGCTACCTGCTGGAACAGGGCCATGCCCACGAGACCATCGAGGCCGTGGGCGCGGTCGGCCCCGACCAGCCACTGGATTTCGCCCGCCGCGTGCGCGCGGTCTCACAGTTCCGCGAACGCCCGGAGGCCGAGGCCCTGGCCGCGGCCAACAAGCGCATCCACAACCTGCTGCGCAAGGCCGGCGACGAGGCCGCCGGCACGCTCGAGCCCGACGCCCTGGTGGCCGACGAGGAACGCCAGCTGCACCAGGGTCTGCTGGCGGTGCGCCCGGCGGTGGACGCGGCAGTGGCCGACGGCGACTACGTGCGCGCCCTGGGCGAACTCGCCGGGCTGCGCGAGCGCGTGGACCGCTTCTTCGACGGGGTGATGGTGATGGCCGAAGACGCCGCCGAACGCCGCAACCGCCTCGCCCTGCTGCGCGAACTGCGCCAGGCCTTCGAGACCGTGGCGGACATCGGGCGGCTGGCCACCGGCTGAGGGCAGGCAAGCATGCTGTATCTGCGCTCACTGCTGTTTCACGTCGGGCTGATCAGCTCTTCGCTGATCTACGGCCTGATCGTGCCGTTGCTGATCTGGCCACTGTCCCATGAACGCCGCTACCGCATCCTGATCCAGTGGGGCCGCTTCAACATCTGGTGGCTGCGGGTCACCTGCGGGGTGCGCTACCGGGTACGCGGCCTGGAACACGTGGACACCTCGCGCCCCCACGTAGTGATGTCCAAGCACCAGTCGGCGTGGGAGACGCTCGCGTTCGTGTCGATCTTCCCGCGCCAGACCTGGGTGCTCAAGCGCGAGCTGATGCGCATCCCGCTGTTCGGCTGGACCCTGGCCATGCTCAACCCGGTACCGATCGACCGCGGTGCCGGTCGCCAGGCGCTGGAGGGCCTGCTGCGGGAAGGCAAGAAGCGCCTGGACCAGGGGCTGTGGGTGATCGTGTTCCCCGAGGGCACGCGCGTGAATCCCGGGGAAAAGGGCCGTTATCGTCAGGGCGGCGCGCAGCTGGCCGCGCGCGGCGGCTACCCGGTGCTGCCGGTGGCGCTGAACTCCGGTACGTACTGGCCGCGGCGCGGGATCCTGCGCCATCCCGGGACCATCGAGGTCTCGGTGGGGCCGCCGATCGAGACGCAGGGCCGTTCGGCCGCCGAGGTGCTGGCGCTGACCGAGGACTGGATCGAAAGCGAGATGGCGCAGCTGGAACCCCGCGACGAGGCCACCCCGCGGGAGCAGTGATCCTGTGATCCGGCGGCCCGGCGATCCCCCGCCGGAGTCCGGCCAAAATTGCGCACGGGGCCGCAAGCCCGCAATCTCCCCGGCTACACCCCAGAGGAACCCGGAGACGCCCGCATGTCCGCTTCCCCCGGAACGATCGGTCCGGCACTGGTCGAACTGCGCGAACGCAACATCCACCGCGTCGGCGATGACGAGCCGGCGGTCTGGCTGATCGACGACCGCGAGATGGGCGGGATCCTGGTGAACGCCCCGCCGTTTTCGGATGCCCTGCTGCAGGAACTGCGCGCACTCACCGAGCCGCGCTGGCTGTTCCTGCCCAGCCACCGCGGCGCGCGCGACCTGGAGGCCTGGCGCGAGGCCGGACTGGAGGTGCTGGCCTACGAGGCCGAGGCACCCGCGATCCGCGCCGCCGGCGGCACCGTGGATACCCCGTTCAACCGCAAGCAGCGCCTGTCGCGCACCATCGACTTCCTGCCGATGGGCGGCGTCACCGAGGGCACCTGCGCCCTGCGGATCAAGAATCTGCCGGGGGCGATCTTCTTCGGTCCCGCGCTGACCCCGGGCGAGGACGGCTGGCCCACGGTGATCCCCGAGGCCACCGACCATTCGGCCGAGGCGCGGCTGTTCGGCTCGCTGGGGATCAAGGACCTGAAATTCGCCTGGGCGTTCTGCGACCGCCACGATCCGGAGACCACGTACATCGGCCCGGATGCCGACCAGCACATCCACGCGGGGGTGGAGGCGCTGTTCGAGGACTGACGCCGCGCCGAGCCGCGTGCCCGCATCAGTCGGCGCGCGGACCGGCCGGGCAGTCCGGGACGGGGTCGCATGCCCCGCCGGACGGAGCCGCCCGCTCCAGCGTCCGCAGGGTCGGGGCATACGGGGATGCGTCCTCGCCCCCGCTCAGCGCCACCGCGCAGGCGGTCGCCGCGCGGGCGGGTTCCGTACAGTCCCGCGCCAGCAGGACATGGGCGAGGTTGTTCCAGGCCGCGTCCACCCCGGGGTCACGCTCGATCAGCTCGCGCAGCACAGACTCGGCCGCCTCGGGGTCATCCTGCGCCATGGCCACGTTGGCGAGACCGACATAGGCCACCGGGTGATCGGGCCATTGGTCGATCGCCGTGCGGTAACCCGTGGCCGCGGCCGCCAGTGCGCCGGTGACCTCCAGTTCGTTGACCGCGCGCAGCCAGCTCAGCGGCTCCGCGGTGGCCGGCAGCTCATCCGGCGCCACGGGGATGAAGGCCCAGCGCTCGCCGCGCGCCCAGGTCCGTTCAAAACGGGCGAACTCGTTCACGTGACGCTCGTGGGGGCCGCTGCGCAGGATGATTTCGCCGGCGTCGAGGTCGTAGCCGATGACCACCGCGAAATGCCATTCCGGGAACATCGCGAGCCCGAGGTTCTGGAACACCACCACCGGATGACCGGCCGCGACCTCGCGCAGGACCGCTTCCAGATCCGGCTCCAGGCGATACGCCACCAGATCGCGCGCACGCACCGCCGCACGCATCTCGGCCTGCAGCGTGCCCTCGCGGGCGGGGATGTAGACCTCGTCGATCAGCCCTTCCAGCGACACCTCCAGACCGCGCCCCTCGAGCACCGTGGCCAGCGCGGCCGGGCCGCACTGGTAGTCCTCCTGCGGGTGGAACGGGATGTCGCTCAGCTCGACGCGCGGCGGCAGATCCGGCAGGGCCCCCGGGTCACCCGCCAGGTCCCGGCTCTGCGGCGCGGTGGCACAGCCTGCCAGCAGCGCCGCCAGCAGCAGCGCCGCGAGTCCCCGGAGGATCACGCCAGGATCACCGCTCGCCCGGCGGATGGACAAACGCGAAGATGTCGGTCACGCCCAGGGCGTCGGTGATGACGAACACCAGGAACACGATGGCGACCACGCCCAGGGCGCCGGCGGCCCCCACCGGTTCGGAGTCAATGCGCGCTTCCAGCTCCGCCAGCTCCTCGTCGGTCAACCGGGCCACGCGCTCGCGGGCCTGTTCCGGATCCACGCCCATGGCGATCAGCTGCTCCTGTACGGAAGCATCGTCCAGACGTTCCAGCAGTTGCGCCCGGGTGTCCTCCGCCTGCACCTGATCGATCAGGGCGCGGGTACCCACCATCTGCCCGGTGTCATCGCCGCTTGCGGATGCCCCCTGCGCGCGCTCGGCCGTTTCGGCCAGCACGGAGGTGGCCGGCAGCAGGGCCAGGCCGAGGGCACAACAGCCGGCCAGCATGCCGGATACGGACGGAGTACGACGCAAACGCGAAATGGTCGGAATCGACATGGACGGCCTCCTCGAAGGCTCGGATGGGGAAACGTGCTTCCTATCTTACGCTCGTTACGGGGCGCGCCAAGCCCCGCGAACGATCCGCCAGGCTCAGTCGTGATCCACGTCGAACGGCGGACAGCGTTTCGGCAGCAGCTCCCCGCGGATTCGCGGATAGGCCGGCAGGCCACGCTCGAACGGTGGCTGCTCCTCGCCCTGGATCAGCGGGCGCAGGTAGTCGCGCGCCTCCTGGGTGATGCCGTAACCGTCCGGGGTGATCAGTTCGCGCGGCATGCCCTGCTCGATGTCGGCCACGCTCTCCAGCGAGGTACGCCCGATGCTCCAGCGATAGGGCTGGGTGGAATCGCGCCGGATGATCGGCATGAAGCTGTGCTCGCCGGCCACCACGCCCTCCACCGCCGCGCGCCCGCAGGCATAGGCCTGGTCCACGTCCACCTTCGACGCGATATGCCGCGCGGCCCGCTGGATGTAGTCGACCACCGCCCAGTGCAGCTTGTGCCCGGTCTTTTCGCGGATCAGCTCGGACAGCCGCGGCGCGGCGCCGCCCAGCTGGGTGTAGGCATAGACGTCGTGGCTCTGGGCCACCGAGAACAGGCTCCCGTCGGGGTTCTTCAGGCCCTCGGAGACCACCACCACGCAGTACCCGTGGCGCTCGATGGTGCGGTTGAGGTGATCCATGAAGTCCGCCTCGTCGAACGGCGTCTCGGCGAACAGGATCAGCATCGGCGGCTGGCCGTCGAACTCCTGGGCCAGCGCGGCGGCAGCCGCCAGCCAGCCCGCATGCCGCCCCATCACCTCGAGAATGAAGACCTTGGTCGAGCTGGTGTGCATGGACTCCACGTCCAGGCTGGCCTCGCGCACGGTGGTGGCGATGAACTTGGCAGCGGAGCCGAACCCGGGACTGGTATCGGTGATCGCGAGGTCGTTGTCGATGGTCTTGGGCACGCCCACCGCGGTGATCGGGTAGCCCATGCGGTCACCCATCTTCGCGACCTTGAGGGCGGTATCCATGGAGCCGCCGCCGCCGTTATAGAAGAAATAGCCGATGTCGTGGGCACGGAAGACCTCGACCAGCCGCTCGTACTGCTCGGGGTGGGTGTCCGGATCGCCCAGGTCGAAGCGGCAGGATCCGAACGCCCCGCCGGGCGTGTGCCTCAGCGCCTGCAGGGTCAGCGGATCCTCATGGTCGAGATCGATCAGCTCCTCGCGCAGCACCCCGAGAATGCCGTCGCGCGCGGCATAGATCCGCCCGAAATGGGCCGGGTGGCCGCGCACGGCCTCGATCACCCCCCAGGCACTGGCGTTGATGACGGCGGTGACCCCGCCGGACTGGGCGTACAGTGCGTTCTGCGGCATGTGTCTCTCCCTGGATGTCCCTGCTCATCGGGCCCCGTGGCCCCGGAATCGGCCCCCGCGCCCGCTTTTGCTACACTGTGCCGGTTAGGACACGGGCCGAACGGCGCGGTTCGCGCCAGCAGCGTGCGCAACCGCCTGCCCCCAAGAGTGCCCCGATGTCGCACGGACTCACAACCATCAGGATCGGCAATATGCATATCGGCACGACACTGACCAACTACATCATCGAAACCCAGCGCGGGATCCAGGGCGCCACCGGCGAGTTCACCGGCCTGCTCAACGACATCGCCACCGCGTGCAAGAAGATCTCGGCGCTGGTCGACAAGGGCGACCTGGTCGGCGTCCTCGGCTCGGCCGGTTCGGAGAACGTACAGGGCGAGACCCAGAAAAAGCTGGACATCATCACCAACGAGGTGTTCATCGAGGCGCTGTCGCACAACGGTCATGTCGCCGGTCTGGCGTCCGAGGAGCTGGACGAGATCCTCGAGCTGCCCAAGGACGCCCCGCGCGGCCACTACCTGGTGCTGTTCGACCCGCTGGACGGCTCCTCCAACATCGACGTGAACGTCTCCGTCGGCACCATCTTCTCCATCCTGAAGGCACCGGAGGGTGTCGAGAACCCGAAGACCGAGGACTTCCTGCAGCCCGGCACCACCCAGGTGGCCGCCGGCTACTGCCTGTACGGCCCGTCCACCATGATGGTGCTGACCACCGGCCAGGGCGTGAACATGTTTACCCTGGACAAGGATTTCGGCGAGTTCCTGCTGACCAAGGAAAAGATCCACATCCCCGAGGACACCCAGGAGTTCGCCATCAACATGTCGAACATGCGTTTCTGGGAAGCCCCGATCAAGCGCTATGTCGACGAGTGCCTGGCCGGCAAGGAAGGCGCGCTGGGCAAGGACTACAACATGCGCTGGGTCGCCTCCATGGTCGCCGAGGTGCACCGCATCCTGTCGCGCGGCGGTGTCTTCATGTATCCGCTGGACTCCAAGACCACCGCCAAGGGCCAGGAAGGCAAGCTGCGCCTGATGTACGAGGCCAACCCGATGAGCTACATCGTCGAGCAGGCCGGCGGTGCCTCCACCACCGGGCGCCAGCGCATCATGGACGTCCCGCCGAAGGACATCCATCAGCGCGTGCCGGTGGTGCTGGGCGCGAAGAACGACGTGGAGCGCGTGACCCGCTACCACAACGAGGGCTGACCGCGCCCCGGCGGCCGCGAGGACTTCGCGGCCTGCCGACCCGGCATTGCAGGGCCCAGCCCCTTCGGGGGACCGGGCCTTTTTTGCTGGCCCGTACGGAGGTTCGGGCCGCGCGAGAGCCAGCGCCGGCTGGCAGCCCGTGACGCCGATCGGCCGGAGGGCCGGCCTCCTACGGGTCAGGCATCAACCGCGGCAGGAGACGAGCCCCCTCGCCGATCCGGCCCGGGGAGGCATCAACCGGTAGGAGGCGAGCCCTCTCGCCGATCCGGCCCGGGGAGGCATCAACCGGTAGGAGGCGAGCCCTCTCGCCGATCCGGCCCGGGGAGGCATCAACCGGCAGGAGGCGAGCCCCTCGCCGATCCGGCCCGACGATCAGGTGATGACCGCCTCGCTGTCCTTCTCGATGTCGAACTGCAGAACCGACAGGGCCTCGTCGTACTTGTCCAGCAGATCCGCCCGGTCGCGGCCGCCGATGAACACGTTGGCGATCTCGAAGCTGTACATGTCCTGGCCCTGCAGGTCCTTGAGGTGCTGACCCGGCTTCACCGGGATCTTGACCTCGGTGCCGGGCTGGCGGGTCTTCAGCCGGGTGATGGCCTCGGGGCTGGGGATACGCCGCACGCGGCCGGCTTCATGGGTGCGGAACATGAAATGGGCGGCCACGTTGAACTCGCCGTTACGCTCCATCGGCCGCGGCTTGCGTCCCAGCGCCAGGTCCACCATCACGGAATGGTGCGAGATGCCGTGCACCTTCTCGAAGATGTCCGAATGAGCCTGGGAGATCCGCGGGTTGATCTCCAGCAGCCACACCTGGTCGCCGGTCTGGTCGTAGTAGAACTCGGCGTTGAACGGCGAGTTGTCCAGGCCGGTTTGCTGCACCGCCAGCCGCGCGAGATCCATCATGCGGTGCTGGATCTCCAGCGGCAGCGAGGACGGGTATTCGTAGCGCGAGAACGACGAGCCGTCCTGTTCGGTCACCGAGTCGACCACGCCGTAGACATTCACCTGCCCGTTGTAGCTGTACCCCTCGAGGGTGCACTGCCAGCCGCCGATCGGCGATTCAGCCACGAAACTCTCGGGCATCTCGGCGATTTCCGGCGGGGCGCCGGAGCGCTGCATGAGCCAGGCGAAGGGCCCGCCGATGAAACCGCCCTTCTCGCGGCAGATCTGCATGACCGACCGGAACTGTCGCTCGTCGTTGATCTGGAAGGCGAGAAACGAACGGAACGACTTGATCGGCTTGATCCAGAACGGCGGCAGCATGTCGAGTTTCGACCACGCATTCTCGTCATGCGGGTCGAAGGCCCGAAAGCGCGGGATATGGTCGGGGATCACCTTGCGCTGCTCGAGCCGGCTCCAGTACTTGTGCTCGCACTTGAGCACGGCCTCCAGCGAGGGGCCGGGCACGCCGAAGCGCTCGGCCAGCAACGGGACCATCACGGTGCCGGGGAAATCGTAGAAGCTGACGATGGCATCCACCGGCACCCCGGCCGCCTCGATGTTGCCGGCCGCACGTTCAATCAGCGCCTCCATGTCGAAGGACTCGACGTTGCGGATGTCGCTGAAATCCAGGGCCGAGTGGAACTCGCACTCGGCCGCCTGGGGCAGGCGCTCCAGCTTGGCCTGGTTGAAGGCGTCCATGCCAACGACAAAGACGTGCTTCTTTTCGCTCATGCTCTCCCCCCCGGTTTCCCGGTATTTGTCGGGTTACACCAGGTCGCGCGGGATGCTCTCGTCCCAGCTCTGCGCGTAGACGCGCACGTCACCCTCGTAGGCGTCCAGGGTGGCGCGGATCCGGAAGGTGTCGGGGGTAGAGGTGAGCACGGTGCGGGTCACCGTGCGCACCGACCAGTCATCACGCCGGAAATGCCGGGTCTGCACCACCTCGCCGCGCACGGTGTCGTAGGACTCGCTGCGGTAGCTGTAGCGTTCGTGCACCTCCCGGCCAAAGGCCAGGTCATTGTCATGCAGTTGCAGCACGGGGTCGTTGTTGATCACGTTCAGGGCGACCTCGTTGGTCGCCAGGTTGTGCTCGGTCTTCCATTCCCGGTGGGCCGGAGCCAGCAGAGTATGCCCCGGGGTGGGGGCATGCCGCGGCTCGCCGAGATCCCGCGGGACGGGGGTGTCGGCGTCGACCCGGCGTTCCGGCAGATGCAGGCAGCAACCTTCCAGATGCAGCGTCAGACGTGCGGGTTCCGGTGCCGGCCACGCCAGCGGCCAGTAGGAACTGGAGATTGACAGGCGAATCCGATGACCGCGGCGAAACCGCTGGGCCACCTCGTTCAGCCGGAACCGGACATGGTAGCGCCGCCCGGGCTCCAGCGGCTGCGGGTCCTCGTGCCCGTCGCGATGCGTCAGATTGCGGATGCCGAAGGTGACGCGCGTGGCCCGGTCCTCCGGGTCCACATCGGACAGGCGCGCGGCGACCTGGGCCACCGGACGATCAGCCTCGATCTCCAGTTCCAGTTCGGTATCGCCCAACAGGTCGAAGTCTTCGTCCAGCGGATCGGTCTCGAACACCAGTGCGCCGCCGTCTTCCAGGCGCTGGTCCGAAGGCAGGTCGGTGGTCTCGGCGTAGGAACACCACTTGCCGGCGAACAGCCCCACGCTCAGCGGGCTGCGGATGGTCAGGGTTTCCGCTTCGTCGGTGCGTTCGCCGCCGGCGACCAGGCGCCCCCGGGCCAGACCGAATTCGTGGTAGTGGATGTTGGGGCTGGGCCAGCGCTGCTCGGCGATCCACTCACCGGTGATCTCCGGGACCAGCGGGCTGCGCGCGTCGTGCAGCCACAGCCGTGCCATCGGATCGGCGTCCACGCCGCGGTCGATGCCCTTGAGCCAGTGGTCCCACCAGCGCACGCATTCGCCGAGGAAGTCGATGGTCGGCCCCGGCCCGCCCATGTGCGGATACTTGTGGCCCCAGGGCCCCACCAGCCCGGCGCGCGGTGCCTGCAGGTGCTCGAGCAGGCGGAACACCGTATTGGAGTAGCCGTCGGCCCAGCCGCTAACCGCCATCACCGGGACCTGGATGGCGCTGTAGTCCTCGCAGACCGAAGCGTGCTTCCAGTAGTCGTCGCGGCGCTGGTGCTCCAGCCAGTTGCGGATCCACAGGCCGGACCCCTCCAGCCGCTCGCGCCACATGTCGCGCCAGCGATCCTCGCCGACCACTTGCGGATCCGGCGGGCAGGAATTGAAACCGAACATGGTCGAGGCCCACGAGAGGTTGTCTGTCAGCAGGCAGCCGCCCATGTAGTGCACGTCGTCGGCATAGCGGTCATCCGACGAGCAAACCGAGATCACCGCCCCCAGTTCCGGCGGCTGCAGGGCCGCCAGCTGCAGCCCGTTGAAGCCGCCCCAGGACAGGCCGAACAGGCCGACCCTGCCGGAACACCACGGCTGCTGCGCGATCCAGCGGATCACCTCGAGGCCATCGTCGAGTTCCTGCTGCAGGTATTCGTCGCGCAGCACGCCCTCCGAGTCGCCGCTGCCGCGCAGGTCCACGCGCACCCCGGCGTAGCCGTGCGCGGCGAAGAACCCGTGCACCTCCGCATCGCGCAGGGCCTTGTGGTCGTTCTTGCGGTAGGGGATGTACTCGAGGATCGCCGGCACCGGGTTGTGCTCGGCGTCCTCCGGCAGCCAGATGCGGGCGGCCAGATGGCAGCCGTCGCTCAGGGTGATCCAGGTGTTCTCGATGACCCTTGCACCGTCGACCTCGCTCATCTTCTGTCCTCCCTGCCCGAATGGCCTCTGTTCAGGACATATATGGTGCCGGGCAGGGAAAATCAAGCGCCTCGATCGAGCGCCAGGCCCGTCATCACACCAGCCGGCCGGGCAGTTCCTCGTGGCCTTCCGGGTCGCGCGCCAGCACCTGCAGGTTGTGCACGGTGGTCTCGGCGATGCCGGTCAGTCCTTCGTGGGTGAGAAACGCCTGGTGGCCGGTGACCAGGACGTTGTCGCGGCGGGTCAGGCGGACCAGCCGGGCATCGGGGACACCGTCCGGGGTACCGGTCCAGTCGCGGAAGAACACCGGGCCTTCATCTTCGTAGACATCCAGACCCGCTGCCCCGAGCTGGCCCGAATCCAGCGCGGCCTCCACCGCATCGGTGTCCACCAGCGCCCCGCGCGCGGTGTTGATGAGAATGGCCCCGCGCGGCATGCGTGCCAGCGTGTCGGCGTTGATCATGTGGTGGTTGTCGCGCGTCAGCGGGCACATCAGGCAGACCACGTCGGAGGCCGCCAGCAGTTCATCCAGCTCAGTGTAGGTGACGCCGGCGGCCTGCAGTTCCGGATCCGGGTACGGGTCCATCGCGCGAACGCGAGCCCCGAAGCCGAGCATGATGCGGGCGAAGGCCGCGCCGATCTTGCCGATGCCGACCACGCCGACGCTGCGCTGTGCGACGTCGAAGCCGACCAGGTTGTTCAGCCGGAAATCGCCGCGCCGGGTGCGCTTCCAGGCGAAGTGGGTGTGGCGGTTCAGGGTCATCAGCAGCGCCACCGCGTGCTCGGCGATGGCATTCGGCGAGTACGCCGGGACCCGGGCCACGCGCATGCCGATGCGGCGTGCATGTTCGTCATCCAGGTTGTTGTGGCCCGAGCAGCGCAGGGTCACCACATGGATGCCGTGACGTTGCAGCCCGTCCAGGGTGGCCGCACACAGGTCGTCGTTGGTGAAGGCGCAGACCGCATCCGCACCGGCCGCGTCGCCCACCGTCTCCGGTGTCAGGCGGCGCTCGTCCAGTACCGGCTCCATGCCGGCCTCGCGCAGCATCGGCACCAGATGCTCCTGATCGTGTTGCTGGGCACTGAATACGGCGACCTTCATCCATTTCCTCCGGTGGCTGGCCCGGGTCGGGCCCTGGGTGGTGGCCTACAGCTTCGCACGACCGGGGACACGGATGCGCGTCGGGGCGACCGGGGGTTGGCCCGGTGGGGCTTCTGGCGCAATATGGAAAGCGTCCCATCGGGAACGGGAGTGGCCCGTGGAAGTGATCGCACCCCAAGCCGTAGATACGCTGATCCGCCTGCTGGCCTCTGATGGCTACGAGGTGGTGGGTCCGACACGGCGCGACGGGGCGATCGTCTACGACCGCGTGGAAGGACTCGACGATCTGCCGGCGGGCTGGACCGACGAACACGCCCCCGGCCACTACCGGCTGCGCGAGCGCGGGGACGGTGCCCTGTTCGGTTACGTGGTCGGGCCGCACTCCTGGAAGAAGTACCTGTTCCCCCCGCAGGAGACCCTGTTCCGGCTGACCCGCCAGGCGGACGGCAGCTTCACCACCGAGCCGGGCGAATCCGACGCGCCGCCGCGTGCGTTCATCGGCATGCGTGCCTGCGAGCTGGCGGCGATCGGCGTGCAGGACCGGGTGTTCCTCGGACAGGCGGTGCAGGATCGCGGCTATGCGTCGCGGCGCCGGGGCGTGTTCATGGTCGCGGCCCACTGTGCCGAGCCCGGCGGTACCTGCTTCTGTGCCTCTATGGATACCGGACCGCGCGCCCGCGAGGGCTTCGACCTGGCCCTGACCGAGGTGATCGACGCCACGCAGCACTTCCTGGTCGCCGAGGCCGGGAGCGAGGCCGGGCGCGCGATGCTCGACCGGCTGGAGCCGCGCCCGGGCACGGACGCCGAGCAGGCCGCCGCCGAACGGGTGTGGGCCGAGGCCCCGGAAAAGATGGGCCGGGAGATGCCCGGCGACGCCCGCGAGGTACTGAACCGGGCCTTCGAGCACCCGCGCTGGGAGGAGACCGCCGAGCGCTGTCTGTCCTGCTCCAACTGCACGCTGGTCTGCCCCACCTGCTTCTGCTCGCAGATCGAGGAGGTACCGGACCTGGAAGGCCAGCGCACCGAACGCGTGCGGCGCTGGGACTCCTGCTTCAACCAGGAACACTCGCATCTGGTCGGCGGCGCCCACCGCGACTCGGTAGCCGCACGCTACCGCCAGTGGATCACCCACAAGCTCGCGACCTGGCACGATCAGTTCGACACCTCCGGCTGTGTCGGCTGCGGGCGCTGCATCACCTGGTGCCCGGTGGGGATCGACATCACCGAGGAGGTGACGGCGGTGCGCCGCGACCCGGAGGGCCGGGCATGAACGAGCTGCTGGCGATCCTCGAAGACCAGCCGTTCTTTGCCGACATGGAGCCGGAACACCGGCGCCTGCTGGCGGCCTGCGCCGCGAAGCTCAGCTACCCGGCGGACACGCGGCTGATGCGCGACCACGAGCCGACGGAGACCTTCTGGCTGATCCGAGAGGGCCAGGTCGCGCTGGAGAGCCCGCTGCGCGAAGGCTGCGTGACCTTCCAGACCCTGGGGCCCGGCGACATCCTCGGCTGGTCGTGGCTGCTACCGCCGTATCGCGCCAGTTACGACGCCCGGGCGATCACCGATCTGCAAACCCTGCACTTCGATGCCGGCGTGCTGCGCGAACATATGGAGGCCGACCCGGCCTTCGGCTACAAGCTTATGAAACATTTTTCCGCACTGATCGTGCAGCGGCTGCAGGCCGCGCGGTTGCAGGCGCTGGACATCTACAGCCACGGAGGCCCCGGGGATGGAACCTGAGACCCTGCAGCCCCGCGCCGACAGCGCCCTGCCGGAACAGGCGATGGCGCCGCAGCCCTGGCGCATCCATTCCGTGCGCCCGGACGTCGCCAGCAACGAGGTGTTCAGCTGGACACTGTACCCGGAGCCGGGGGTCGAACCGGGGCAGCCGCCAGCGCCCGGGCAGTTCAACATGCTCTACCTGTTCGGCGTGGGCGAGGTGCCGATCTCGGTGTCTGCGATCACCGACGATGGCGGCATCGTGCACACCACCCGCGCGGTGGGCAGCGTGACCCGCACGATGCAGGAGCTGGGACCCGGCGCGGTGGTCGGCCTGCGCGGGCCGTTCGGCACGGCCTGGCCACTGGAACAGGCGCGCGGGCGCGACCTGGTGCTGGTCGCCGGCGGCATCGGTCTGGCCCCGCTGCGGCCGGTGATCCATGCGGCGCTGGAACGGCGCGACGACTTCGGCCATGTGGTGATCTGCTACGGCGCACGCTCGCCCGGCGACATGATCTTTCGTGACGAGCTGGACGCCTGGGGCGCGCGCGACGATCTCGACCTGCGCATCACCGTGGATCGCGGCACGGCCGCGTGGCGCGGCGATGTCGGCGTGGTCACCCAGCTGATCGACCGCGGCGGCTTCGACCGGCGCAACACGCTGGCGATGGTCTGCGGCCCGGAGGTGATGATGCGCTTCGCGGCGTCCTCGCTGGAGCGACGCGGCGTCAAGCCGGAAGACATCTTTGTCTCCATGGAGCGCAACATGCGCTGCGCGGTGGGCTTTTGCGGGCACTGCCAGATCGGTTCGCAGTTCGTCTGCCGCGACGGCCCGGTCTTCCCCTACCCGGTGATGGAGCCGGCCTTCCGGATACGCGAACTATGAGTGCCGAACGTCCGACCCTTGCCGTATTCAAGTTCGCCTCCTGCGACGGCTGCCAGCTCTCGCTGCTGGACTGCGAGGACGAGCTGCTTGCGGTCACCGACCGGATCCGGATCGCCCATTTCCCCGAGGCCACGCGCACCCGCATCGACGGGCCGTGGGACCTGACGCTGGTGGAGGGCTCGATCACCACGCCACAGGCGGCGGAGGAGATCCGCGAGATCCGCCGCGCGTCGAAGTTCCTGGTCACCATCGGCGCCTGCGCCACCGCCGGCGGCATCCAGGCCCTGCGCAACTTCGCCGATGTCGAGGCGTTCACCCGTCAGGTCTACGCCCACCCGGAATACATCGAGACCCTGGCCACCTCGGATGCGATCAGCCAGCACGTGCCGGTGGACTTCGAGCTGCGCGGCTGCCCGATCGACAAGTACCAGCTGATCGAGGTCATCAGCGCCTTCCTCTACGGTCGGCGTCCGCAGGTCTCCAGCGCCAGCGTCTGCGAGGAGTGCAAACGGGCGGGACAGGTCTGCGTGATGGTCGCCCACGGCACGCCCTGCCTGGGCCCGGTCACCCACGCCGGCTGCGGCGCGCTGTGCCCCGGCTGCCACCGTGGCTGCTACGGCTGCTTCGGCCCCAAGGAGACGCCCAATGCGCCCGGCCTGTCCGGGCAGCTGGAGGCCCTCGGCATGGAGCGCGCCACCCGCGTGCGCTTCTACCGCACCTTCAATGCCGGCGCCGACGCCTTCCGCGAGGAGAGCGAGCGCGAAGAATCAGGAAACGGACCATGAGCGAGACCCGCACCATCGAAGTCGACTACCTCGCGCGCGTGGAGGGCGAGGGCGCGATGTACGTGCGCACCGAGGGCGACCGCGTGGAGGAGGTGAAGCTGTCGATCTTCGAGGCCCCGCGCTTCTTCGAGGGCTTCCTGCGCGGGCGCGACTTCCGCGAGGCGCCGGACATCACCGCGCGCATCTGCGGCATCTGCCCGATCGCCTATCAGATGGGCGCCTCGCTGGCGATGGAGGACGTCTGCGGCGTGACCGTGGACGGCGTGCTGCAGGACCTGCGCCGGCTGGCCTACTGCGGCGAATGGATCGAGAGCCACGCCCTGCACGTGTTCATGCTCCACCTGCCGGACTTCCTCGGCTATCCCGACGCGGTCACCGCCGCGAAGGACCACCCGGACATGGTGCGCAACGGCCTGCGCATCAAGAAGATCGGCAACTCCATCCTGCGCATGCTGGGTGGGCGCGAGATCCACCCGGTCAATCTGCGGGTCGGCGGCTTCTACCGCACGCCGACGCCCGACGAGGTCGCCGGCCTGCGCGAGGACCTGGCCTGGGGCCTGGAGGCGTCCTGCGAGGTCGCCGAATTCCTCGCCACCCTCGACTACCCGAACCTGGAGCGCGACTACGAGTTCGTGTCGCTGGTGCACCCGGACGAATACCCGATCACCCACGGCCGGCTCGGTTCCGGCAGCGGCCTGGACGCCGCCATCCGCGACTACGACGACGTCTTCACCGAGGAGCACGTGGCCCACTCCAACGCCCTGCACAGCCACCGCTCCGACAGCGGCGAACCGGTCTTCATGGGTCCGCTGGCGCGCTTCGCCCTGAACCGCGAACGCCTCACCCCGCGCGCCGCCGAACTGGCCGAGCGCGCCGGGCTGGGCGCCGCCTGCCGCAACCCGTTCCGCAGCATCCAGGTGCGCATGATCGAGATCGTGCTCGCCTTCGAGGAGGCCCTGCGCCTGGTCGACGGCTACCGGGCCGCACCGGCCGAACCCGCGCTGCCGGTCACCCCGCGCGCCGGCACCGGCTTCGGCGCCACCGAGGCCCCGCGCGGCATCTGCTACCACCGCTACCGCATCGACGACGCGGGCATCATCACCGACGCCAGGATCGTCCCGCCCACCTCGGTCAACCAGCCCACCATCGAGGCCGACCTGCGCGAACTGGTGCAGACCCATCTCCATCTGCCGGACGACGAACTGCGCCACCACTGCGAGGTGGCCATCCGCAACTACGACCCCTGCATCTCCTGCGCCACCCACTTTCTCGACCTCACCGTCGACCGCCAGTAAGGCCCTGCGCGAAGGAACGCTTGACTCTACGAGAGCAAAAACCACCGTTCTGGTATAATTTCTAAACCATGAAGTCATTCGAGTTCGACGAACGGAAGAGTCGATCGAATCTGGAGAAACACGGCATCGACTTCGTGACCGCCCAGGCCCTCTGGCGTGACCCCGATCTGCTGGAGATCCCCGGCCGCACGGAGGACGAACCCCGCTTTCTGGTGATCGGTCGCATTGAAAGGAGGCACTGGACCGCCGTTGTCACTCACCGAGAGGCCTGCGTCCGTATCATTTCGGTACGCAGGTCGCGCAAAGAAGAGGTAGCGCTGTATGAAAGCGAAGACATTTGACGAGCGCTTTGACAGCGGAGAAGAGATGACCGATGCCCTGGACCTGTCCGGGGCCCAACGACCGCTGCGCAAACAACGGCGGGTAAACGTGGACTTCCCGGACTGGATGATCGAGTCCCTGGACCGAGAAGCCAGCCGATTGGGCGTCACCCGTCAATCCATCATCAAGATCTGGCTGGCGGAGCGGCTGGAAACGACCGCTGCTGCCCGGAAAAGCGAGGGCGCGCCGCGTTAGTCACCGCCAGGTATCGACTGGGAGCGCCCCGTGGCACGACCATCCGGACAGACCCCACGGGAAAAACGGCTGCCTGCGGCTTCCGAGGCAGACGGGCGGCGATCGGACCTGAGCGACGAACACCGCGAAGAAACTCTCAAGGCGGCAAGAAACACCCCCGTAGCACCTGAACACCCGCAAGAGGCATCCGCTGCCGCTCCCGACATGCCAATGACCGACAAAGAGGCGCTGGTCATCGGCATCGGCAACCCCTGGCGCGGCGACGACGGCATCGGCCACGCGGTAGTCGATGCACTCGAAGGCACCCCGGGCCTCGCCACCGCGAAAAGCCACGGCGAGCCCGCCGAACTCATGGAGCTGTGGCAGGGCCACGACCCGGTGATCCTCGTCGATGCCATCGTCACCGGCGCCGCCCCCGGCACCCTGCACCGCCTGGACGCCCGCGAGCCGCTGCCGCGCGGCGCCCGTTACTCCTCCCACGGCATCGGCCTGGCCGAGGCCGTGGAACTCGCCCGCTCCCTCGGCGAACTCCCGGACACCCTCATCGTCCACGGCATCGAGCCCGCCCGGCTCGAAGACGGCGCCGGCCTGTCACCGGAAATTGCCGATGCTGTCCCGGTAACCGCGGAATGCGTCCGCGCGGAACTGGCCGGCGAGTACTTCACCCGCCAGACATCCTGAACACGCCATCGAGTCAATCGCCAACACGCGCCACGTTGGGCACAATCGGTCCATGGTTACTCTGAGCCCGCGGCGTCCGGATGCGCCGTCCAGAAAGCCGTGCCCCGAAGACGCAATCATCAGGATGACCCATGCCCGACAATCAAACCCCGGAACAAGTCGCACGCGGGCGAATTGATCAGCAGCTTCGGGCGTCAGGCTGGGAGGTGCAGAGCCTGGCGGAACTGCACCCGTCGGCCGCACGCGGTGTAGCGGTGCGCGAGTACCCGACGGATACGGGACCCATGGACTACCTCCTGATGGTGGACGGCGAACCGGCGGGCCTGATCGAGGCCAAGCGGGAAGAGGAAGGCCACCGCATCAGCAAGGTGGAGGAGCAGTCGGCCCGCTATGCCAGAGCAAAGCTGAAGCACGTGGGCAAGGCCGAGCTGCGCTTCATCTACGAGGCCACCGGTACGCTCACACGCTTTACGGATCGCGCTGATCCGGTACCCCGCGCGCGGGACGTATTCGAGTTCCATCGCCCGGAGACCCTGGCCGAATGGCGGTCGCAATCGGCCTCGTTCCGCGCGCGCCTGCAGAACCTGCCCACGCTGGGCCCCGACGGCCTGCGCGACTGCCAGTTCCACGCCATCAACAATCTGGAGGCCTCGTTCCGTGAGAACCGCCCCCGGGCGCTGATCCAGATGGCCACCGGCGCCGGCAAGACCTTCACCGCCATCACCAGCATCTACCGCCTGCTCAAGCACGCCGGGGCCAAGCGCATCCTCTTCCTGGTCGATACCCGCAACCTCGGCGTGCAGGCGGAAAACGAGTTCCACCAGTACCTGCCGCAGGACGACAACCGCAAGTTCACCGAGCTCTACACCGTCCAGCGCCTGCGTTCGCCCCACGTGCCCACCGACGGCCAAGTGTGTATCAGCACCATCCAGCGGCTCTACTCCATCCTCAAGGGCGAGCCGCTGGACGAGCAGGCCGAGGACGAGCCGGGCGGCGCCGGCGCCCTGGGCAAGGAGCCGCTGCCGGTGGTCTACAACCCGAAGGTGCCGCCGGAGTTCTTCGATGTCATCGTCATCGACGAGTGCCACCGCTCCATCTACAACCTCTGGCGGCAGGTGATCGAGTACTTCGACAGCTTCCTGGTCGGGCTGACCGCGACGCCGGACAACCGCACCTACGCCTTCTTCAACCAGAATGTGGTCAGTGAGTACCCGCTGGAGCAGTCGGTGGTCGACGGCGTCAACGTCGACCACTTCGTCTGGCGCATCGACACCCGCCTGACCCGGGAGGGCGGGAAGATCGAGGCCGAGGAGACCGTCGAGCACCGTGACCGCCTGACCCGCGAGCAGCGCTGGCAGCAGCTCGACGAGGACCTGGAATACGCCGGCAGCCAGCTGGATCGCAGCGTGGTCAACCCGAGCCAGATCCACACCGTCATCCGCGCCTTCCGCGACGCCCTGCCGCGCATGTTCCCCGACCGCCACCTGCCGGAAGGCGAGGGCGGGTTCGAGGTGCCGAAGACACTGATCTTCGCCAAGACCGACAGCCACGCCGACGACATCATCAACATCGTCCGCGAGGAGTTCGCCGCCGGCAACGACTTCTGCCGCAAGATCACCTACCGCATCGACGGCGATCCCCAGGGCCTGCTCAACAGCTTCCGCAACGACTACAACCCGCGCATCGCCGTCACTGTCGACATGATCGCCACCGGCACCGACGTGAAGCCCATCGAGTGCCTGCTGTTCATGCGCGACGTGAAGAGCCGCAACTACTACATGCAGATGGTCGGGCGCGGCACCCGCAGCCTGGACGCCGACGGCCTGCGCCAGGTCAACCGCACCGCCCGCGGCCCCAAGGCGCACTTCGTGCTGGTCGACGCCGTGGGTGTCAGCGAATCGAAGAAGATGGAGACCGGCAGCCTGGAGCGCCAGCCGAGCGTGCCGATGAAGGAGCTGATGCAGTCCGTGACCATGGGCGTGCGCGACCCGGACAGCCTGAGCAGCCTGGCTGGCCGGCTGGCCCGCTTCAGCAAGCGGCTCAACGACGAGCAGCAGCGGGAGGTACGCCAGCTCACCGGCGGCCCCGACCTCAACACCATCGCCTCGGAACTGCTGGCCACCGACGATCCCGACGCCCTGCGCCGCGCCGCCCGCGAGACCCACCAACTGCCCGAAAGCGCCGAGCCGAGCCCGGAGCAGCTCGAAGCGGTCCGCGAGGAGCGGGCGAAGGCCGCCACCGCCGCCATCACCGGCCCGCTGACCACCTTCCTCGAGGACGTGCGCCAGCGCCAGGAACAGGTGGTGGACGACGTGAACCCGGACGAGCTGGAGGTCAGCGGCTGGGAGACCGACGCCGAGACCCAGCGCGAGCAGCTGCGCCAGGAATTCAGCGAATGGCTGGAGAACCACCGGGACGACATCGACGCCCTGACCATCTACTATCAGCAGCCGTACCGGCGGCGCGAGATCACCGCCCGGGCCATCCGCGACCTGCTCGAAGCGCTCAAGCGCGAGAAGCCGCAACTGGCTCCGGCCCGCGTCTGGGACGCCTACGCCCGGCTGGACGAGGTGCAGGCGCGCCGACCGGAGAGCGAGCTGGCCCAGATCATCGCCCTGGTGCGCCGGGTCAGCGGCTGGGACGACCAGCTCACCCCCTACGCCGACACCGTGCGCGCCAACTTCAAGCGCTGGGTCTTCGGCCGCCACTCCGGCAACCAGCCCAAGTTCAACGAGGAACAGATGGCCTGGCTCGAAAAGATCCGCGACCATATCGTCGCCAGCTTCCACATCACCGTGGAGGACCTGGACTACGCCCCGTTTGACGCCGAGGGCGGGCGCGGGCGCATGTGGCAGCTGTTCGGGGAGGATATGGAGCGGGTGTTGGATCAGATGAATGATGAGTTGGCGGCGTGATGGTGGCTTCCAATAGTGGGCGAACAGCTGGCTCGGATTTGCTTGGCCAAAGGTATTTGGCACCCGAGTCGTGGGAAGTCGCGTCGTTGGGAGATGTGGCTTTGGTGCTGGATGCCTATCGGGAACCCGTCAACAACAAGGAACGTCAGGAACGGATGTCTGGAAAAGAGGAATCGGAATTATTTCCCTATTACGGGGCTACGGGGCAAGTCGGCTACATCGACGATTTCAAACTGGATGGGAAGTACGTTCTCCTGGGAGAAGATGGCGCTCCGTTCCTGGAACCCGGAAAGTCGAAGGCATACCTCGTAGAGGGAAAAATATGGGTGAACAATCATGCCCATGTCCTCAAGCCGAAAATCTTTCCAGAATTCTTTTGCTACTATCTGAACTCTGTGGATTATTCCACGGTTGTAACCGGTACGACCAGGTTGAAGCTGAATCAGCGCGCCATGCGGCGAATCGCGATCGCTGTTCCACCGCTCAACGAACAACGCCGCATCGTCGCCAAGATCGAAGAGCTCTTCTCCGAACTGGACAAGGGCGTGGAAAGCCTGAAAACCGCCCGCGCCCAGCTCAAGACCTACCGCCAGTCCCTGCTCAAGGCCGCCTTCGAAGGTCGGCTCACCGAACAATGGCGCCGCGACAACGCCGATAAACTTGAAACTGCCGACCAGCTCCTTGAGCGCATTCAGGAGGAGCGAGAAGCGCGCTACCAGCAGAAGTTGGAAGAGTGGAAGGCCGCTGTAAAAGAATGGGAAACGGGCGGGAAGTTAGGGACAAAGCCTCGCAAACCATACAGACCGAAGCTGGATGTGGGTGATGCAGCGAATCGCTCAGGAAGCCTGCCGGGTGGTTGGGCCAATGCCAGGATAATAGACATCGCCTTTGTCGGGACCGGAGTGACACCTCTGAAAAAGCGACAAGGCTATTACGAGGGTGGGAAGATACCATGGGTGACAAGTGGAGCTGTAAATGACCTCTATGTCCAAGAACCTTCTGGCTGGGTGACCGAGACCGCACTCGAAGAGACAAACCTGCGGTTGTACCCGAGAGGAACATTGCTTGTTGCAATGTATGGTGAGGGTAAGACGCGTGGAAAGGCGTCCGAGTTGGCAATTGAAGCCACTACCAACCAAGCTCTAGCAGCTGTCGTAACCGAGGGGCTGGCCGCGAGTGTTAAACCTTACTTGAAATGGTTTCTGGTTTATAACTACGAGAGCATAAGGCAGTCATCGTCTGGCGGTGTCCAACCAAATTTGAACCTGGGTATAGTCGAAAAGACAGAGTTCCCGCTTTGCTCGCTGGATGAGCAAGAGCAGATCGTGAACCAAATTGAATCAGGGGTTTCCAGGTTGTCGCAGCTGGAAGAAGAGCTCGAGGCTTCTTTTCGGAGAGCAGAACTGCTCCGCCAATCCATCCTCAAACGCGCCTTCGAAGGCAAACTCGTCCCCCAGGACCCCGACGACGAGCCCGCCAGTGTCCTGCTGGAGCGCATCCGCCAGGAACAGGCGGACGCCGTAGGGACCAAGCGGGGCAAGCGCAACGCCGGGGCCACGTCATGAACTTCCTCAGCGCAAAGGTTCGGCACACCACTGCTCACGCATGTCGGGTTTTGAGCAGCTCTCGCCCGACCTGCTCAAAAATCGCGTTTTCTGAGCAGGTCGGCGGAGGCCCCGGCGTGAGCCGGGTTATCGCAGGACCATTGTCCGTGGGTCCGGCAGACTTCAGAGGGAAGGAGAGCAAGACATGACACGCCTGACCGTGGACCACTTCGCCCAGCTCGAACACGCCGATGTCACCTTCGGCGATCTGACGCTGCTGGTTGGCCCCCAGGCCAGCGGCAAGAGCGTCTTCCTGCAGCTGTTCAAGCTGTTGCAGGACCAGAAAGCGATTACGCGGACCCTGAAGCGCTACGGCTACACCTACGATACCGAGCAGGCATCCAGGGCGGGGGATCCGCTGCTGACGCTGATCTTCGGCGAGGGCATGGGCCACATCTGGGGCGACGATACCCGCATCGCCCTGGACGGCCAGCCGTCGACGCTGGCGCAACTCAAGGAGAGCAACGGTCAGGAGAAGGAGTCGGTCTTCTTCATCCCGGCCCAGCGGGTGCTGACCCTGGAGCAGGGCCGCCCCCGCAGCTACGAGAGCTTCGAGGCGCTGGACCCCTTCGTGGTCAAGAGTTTCAGCGAGAACCTGCGCAAGCTGATGGAGCAGGGGCTCGGGGGCGCGGACAACCAGCTCTTCCCCATTGAGGGGCGTTTCAAGGAGGTGCTGCGCGACCGGATCGATGAAAGCATCTTTCACGGGGCGCGGGTCGCCGAGCAGGTCCACGATCTGAAAAAGCGGATCGTCATCAATGTCGGCGAGGACACCCTGCCGTACATGGCGTGGTCGGCCGGCCAGCGGGAGTTCATGCCGCTGCTGTTCGGCCTCTACTGGTTGATGCCCTCGGGGGGCGCGTCGCGGCGCAAGGGGGTGAACTGGGTGGTCATCGAGGAGCCCGAGATGGGGCTGCACCCGCAGGCGATCCAGTCGGTGCTGCTCATCTGCCTGGAGTTGATGCACCGGGGCTACAAGGTGATCATCTCGACCCATTCCCCGCTGTTGCTGGAGGCGGCCTGGGCGATCCGCACGTTGAAGGAAAATCACGCGAACGCGGAGCAGCTCTTTTCCCTTTTCGATATCCCCAGCTCACCGGGGATGCGTGATGTCTTCGAGAGTGTGCTGAGGAACAAGGCCATCCAGAGCCACTACTTCCAGCCCGCGAGCTCCGGAAAGGTCCGTACGCGGGATATCTCCAGCCTCGATCCGCTGGCCGGTGAGGCGGCAATCGCGGACTGGGGTGGGCTGACACAGTTCAGCAGTCGGGCTTCCGAGGTGGTGAGCGAGGTCTTCAAAGGGAGCGAGTAGATGAGTCTCAGGGATGAGTTTCCGAGTGATGTAGCCAACGATCTGGGTGAGGGGGTCTACCGAATCGGCCTTCAGGCCCTGGAAAAAGCGGGCCGAGACCGAGTTGGGTTGAGTCGGTCCAGAGACTGCCACGGCAGCGCCAACATCGATGCCGCCCTTGTGGCGAGCCGGCCCAACGACCCCCGGTGGGATTATGTGGTCGCCTACGACGAGACGTTGCACTTCATCGAGGTTCACCCGGCGCACACTTCGGCGGTCGAGGAGATGCGGCGGAAGCTGGAGTGGCTGAAGGGTTGGCTTGATGGGAAGGCGCTGGAACGTCCGGGTTCGAGCGAATTTCACTGGGTCGCCTCCGGGAAGATCGCCATCCTCCCGAACAGCAGGCAAATGCGCCAGGCCGCGCGGATGAGGCTGAAGCCGAAGAAGTACTTGCAGCTTTGATGTCCCGTGGCGACGGGAGCAGTTTTGGAGATAAGCATGAGCGAACAGAAGCGGAGGCCTTGGCATGAGCCAGGTTACGGCACGAGCCATCCTTGAACAGCCTCGGCAGCTTGATGAGTCGGACCGCTACAACGACCAGTTCTCGGCCACCTACCTCTTCCACCACTTCCTGAGCGAGGAGGATGTTGCCTGGCTCGGGCAGTTCAGCCATCTCGGGCTGGGCGAGGACGAGCAGCGAGCGCTGATCTTCGTTCGCGAGACCGGACGCATCACCAACTCCGATTATCGCGACTTGAACCGGGCCGACACCCTGACTGCCAGCCAGCGCCTGACCCACCTGCGGGATCTGGGTCTTATCGATCAGGTTCCCCGTGGGGCGGCGACTTACTATGTTCCCAGTGACGACTTGGGTAGCCCGTCAAACGGTGACGAGGGTGACCTGTTCTCCAGCTTGTCTACGGAGTCCGGGGCCTTATCACAGGAGTCCGAGGGCTTATCTACGGAGTCCGAAAGCTTATCTAGGGAGTCCCTCCTGGGCGAGCTCCCCGACTCGCTACGCCAGACAGTTCAGACCCTGGGCCGGAGGAGCCGCGATCCGGCCCGACTCGAATCAGCCATCCTCGTTCTTTGTGCTCTGCGGCCCTATTCCCTGCAGGAGCTGGCCATCATTACGGGGCGGAATCCGAACTATCTAAGAACCCACTATGTCGCGCGGCTCCTGGAGAAGAGACAGTTGCACAGAAAATACCCGGACGAGCCGAACCGTCCGGATCAAGCCTATATCGCCACCGAGGAGCAGGAATGAACGCCGAAAACCTCGTCTCCAGGGTCTGGAACTTCTGCCACATGCTCCGCGACGACGGCGTGAGCTACGGCGATTACCTGGAGCAGCTCACCTACCTCATCTTCCTGAAGATGGCTGACGAGTACAGCCAGCCACCGTGGAACCGGGATGTGGGCATCCCCGAGGGATATGACTGGCAGAGCCTCAGGACGCGCACGGGTGCGGACCTGGAAGGCCACTACATCGAGCTGCTGCGCGAGTTGGGCCTGGGGCGCGGCATGCTGGGCCAGATTTTCACCAAAGCGCAGAACAAGATTCAGGACCCGGCAAAGCTGGCACGCCTGATCAAGCTGATCGACGACGAGAGCTGGGTGATGCTCGACGCCGAGGTGAAGGGCGATCTGTACGAGGGCCTGCTGGAGCGCAACGCTCAGGACACCAAGTCGGGCGCCGGCCAGTACTTCACCCCGCGCCCGCTGATCCGGGCCATGGTGGAGTGCGTGCAGCCGCAGCCGGGCAGGACCATCTGCGACCCGTCCTGCGGCACCGGCGGCTTCTTCCTCGCAGCCTACGACTACATCAGGGAACACCACCTGACGGAGATGACCGCCGAGCAGAAGCGGGCGCTCAAGCACTCGACCTTTCACGGCAACGAGATCGTCCCCAGCGCGCGCCGCATGTGCCTGATGAACCTGTTCCTGCACAACATCGGGGATCTCGGTGACGAGCCGACCGTCTCGCCCACCGACGCCCTGCTGGAGGAGCAGCCCCGGCGGCACGACTACGTGCTGGCCAATCCGCCGTTCGGCAAGAAGAGCACGCTGACCATCACCAACGAGGGGAGCGAGCAGGAGCGCGAGGAGTTCGAGTACAACCGCCAGGACTTCTGGGCGACCACCTCAAACAAGCAACTCAACTTCGTCCAGCACATCCGCACGCTGCTCAAGGAGAACGGTCAGGCCGCCGTGGTGGTGCCGGACAACGTGCTGTTCGAGGGCGGCGCCGGCGAGACGGTGCGCCGCAAGTTGCTGGAGACCACCGAGCTGCACACCATCCTGCGCCTGCCGACGGGCATCTTCTACGCCCACGGGGTCAAGGCCAACGTGCTGTTCTTCGATGGCCGCCCCGGTCGCCCGGAGCCGTGGACCGAGGACGTCTGGTTCTACGACTACCGCACCAACATCCACCACACCCTGAAGAAGAAGCCGCTGCGCGACGAGCACCTGCGCGAATTCGTGGAATGCTACAAGCCCGGCGAGCGCCACCGGCGCCGGGAGACCTGGAGCGAGGACAACCCGACGGGCCGCTGGCGCCGCTTCAGCCGCGAGGAGATCCTCAAGCGCGACAAGACCAGCCTCGACATCTTCTGGCTGCGCGACGAGTCCCTGGGTGATCTCGACAACCTGCCGGAGCCCGACGAGATCGCCGAGGAGATCATCGAGAATCTGGAGTCCGGGCTGGAGAGTTTCCGCAGCGTCCTGTCCGAACTGCGGTCGTAGAGGTTAGAGAAGGTATGTCCGGGTGCCGCGAGATCGTAGGCTCGCCGGGGGCAGGCTGGCCGCAGCCCCTTCCCGTCTGAAGGTGGCCCATTGTTGCTGGCACGGGGCCCGCGGGCCACAATCGAAAAAGTCCGGCGGCGTGCCGGGTTCGCGTGAGGGCCCCGCACCGGGGCTGGAAAGCCAGGCCGTGAGCACAGTTACCTGAATGGCGCAGGCACACATTAATACGGAGATGCTGGTCTGGGCGCGCGAACGTGCGGGCCTGGAGGTCTCTGTGCTGGCGAAAAAGCTGGCGGTTCGCGAGGAAAGAATCCGTGACTGGGAATCCGGCGAGAACCTGCCAACGTTCCGTCAGGCCCGACAGATTGCACACCATACCCATGTACCGTTCGGCTACCTTTTTCTCCGCGAGGCTCCGGCCGATGAGCTGCCGTTGCCGGACCTGCGGACCGTTGGCGACAAAAGTCACGGCGGGCCGAGTCTGGCGCTGAAGGACACCGTAAGGGAGGTGTTGCGGCGGCAGCTGTGGTACCGGGAGTACCAGCAGGAACGCGACGCGGACCCGGTGCCGGTGGTGGGCGCGGCGTCGATTCCGATGGACGTGGACGCAGTCGTCGCCGAAATGCGCGCTCACCTGGGCGTGGGGCCGCACCCGGAACGGGGAAGCGCGGACGATTACCTCCGGGAACTAGTCAACAAGGTGGAGGGCCTGGGTGTCCTGGTGATGCGGAACAGCCTCGTTGGCTCGGATACCCATCGCCCCCTGCGGGTGGAGGAGTTTCGCGGTTTCGCCATCGCGGACTCGTGGGCCCCGGTGATCTTCATCAATACGGCCGATGTGCCGGGTGCACGTCTGTTCACGCTGATTCACGAATTGACCCACATCTGGATCGGAAAGTCGGCAATCTCGGATGCTGATCCAAAGAGCCCGCACTCGGTGGAGCGCTTCTGCAACCGGGTCGCTGCGGAGTTTCTGGTACCGGCGGAGGAATTCGAACCGCTGTGGGACCAGGACACGGCCTGGGAGGAGAACCTCCCGGCGCTGGAAGCGCACTTCCATGTGAGCCAGTGGGTGATCGCACGGCGGGCGAACGAGCTGGGACTGATCGCCGATGACGAATACGCCCTCTATCTGCGGCGCCGTCTGGAGGAATTCCGGCGCGCAAAGGACGGCGGTGCGGTACCGTTCCCCCGGGTCCAGAAGGTGCGTGTCAGCAAGCGATTTGCCGAGGCGGTGGCAAGCGAAGCGCTGAGCGGCCGCCTGCTGCTGAGAGATGCCCATCGTCTGATCGGGATCAAACCGGCCAAAATCGCCGAGTTCGCCCGAAAGGAGCTGGCATCGTGAGTTTTCGCTACTTGCTGGACGCCAACGCCTACATTCAGGCGAAGAATTTCCACTACCGGATGGAAATCGTCCCCGGGTTCTGGGACTGGCTGGACCTCCAGATGGGACAGAACGAGGTTGGTACCATCGACATGGTCTTCGACGAACTGACCGACGGAACAGACCACTTGGCGGACTGGGCTGCCGACCGCAAGAAACGTGTCGTGACGGTGGACGACGAACGCACGCAGGAATTTTTCGCCGACGTCGCCAATCACGTCATGAGTCACCCTGTGTACGAAGAGCCGCATACCTCCTTATTCCTCGCCGGGGCAGACCCCTGGCTGATCGCCAGTGCCGCAGCCACCGGGGCCAGCGTGATCACCCACGAAGCCCGCGTCCCTGCCAGCAGTAAGCGGGTAAAGATCCCTAACGTATGCGAAGAGTTCGCTGTGCCTTATTTCAGCACGTTCGACCTGATGGGCAAACTATCCGCCAGACTGGTCCTTGACCCCGAGGCGCCCGGACAAATCGAGGGCAAGTCGGGCTGATTGCCTTCACTCCCGAAAAGACGCCACCGGGGGGGATCCAGAACCGGCCTCCCGACCCTCTGCGACAGGAGCCGGCGTTTTTTCCGGCGGCCGGGCATTTTTCGGCCGCAATCTGGTCCGAACGGACGTGAAGGGGCGAACAGTGGCGCTTGCCCCGATCGTCAGCAGGTATCTTTCGATGTCCGAACCGACCCCGCCGATTGCCCGGACCACGGCGATCTTCTTTCTGTTGAGCAATCTGGCCGCCCTCACGCTGGTCCCGTGGTGGGGCCTGACGCAGGGCTTCAGTGGCGCGGCCTGGGCCTTTTTCGGAATCTTCATGGTGCTCGGCGGCCTGGGGATTACCGTGGGCTATCACCGGCTGTGGGCGCATCGCAGCTTCAAGGCGCGCGGCCCGCTGCGCGTGATTCTGGCGCTTTGCGGGGCGCTGGCACTGCAGAACAGCATCTACAACTGGAGCGCGCGGCACCGCGTGCATCATGGCTACGTGGATGACGTGGACCGTGACCCGCACTCCATCCGGCGCGGTTTCTGGCACGCCCACATGGGCTGGATGCTGCGCCACTGGCCGACCAGCGAGGCCGATTATTCGCGCGCGAAGGACCTGACGAAGGACCCGGTGGTGATGTGGCAGCACCGCCATTACTGGACCCTGGTTTGGGGGCTGAACCTGGGGCTGCCCTTGCTGCTGGGGCTGGTGTTCGGGGACGTGATCGGCATGCTGCTGCTGGCGGGCGTTCTGCGGCTGGTGCTCGGGCACCACTTCACGTTCTTCATCAACTCCCTGGCGCACTGGTGGGGCCGGCGCCCCTACAGCGACGAGAACACCGCCGTGGACAACGGCCTGGTCGCCCTGCTGACCTGGGGCGAGGGGTATCACAACTTCCACCATGCCTTTCAGGCGGACTATCGCAACGGGGTGCGCTGGTGGCAGTACGACCCGTCGAAGTGGCTGATCAACCTGCTGGCCTGGACGGGGCTGGTGCATGACCGGCGCTGGACGCCGCGCTTCAAGATCCTGCGCGCGCGGCTGCACACCGAATTCCGCCGCCTGCTGAACTCCGATGCGGCCGGGCCGGTGCACGACACCTGGCGCGAGACCGTGGAACGCGAATACCAGCACTTCCGCGATACGGTGAACCAGTGGCAGCAGGTGCAGGCGGACAACATGCGGGCCGGACGCGAGGCCCTGAACGACCGCTGGCTGCGCACGGAACTGCGTACTCGATTCAAGGAACTGGAGTATCGCCTCAAGATGCAGCGTCGCCGCCTGCGCGCGCTGTCGGCCTCTCGCGGCGTGGCCCCGGCCTGACCGCGGACACCACGGCGCTCGCGGGACAATCCGCCTTCAGGAGGACACCGGAAGCTCGTTGAAGCGAATGACCCGGTCCAGCTCGGTGGCGTCCAGGGCCAGCCCGTAGTCCTGGCGCAGACGCGCATCCAGCTCCGCGGCCGTTGCCGGGGCCGGCTCCATCTGGCGCGCGAACTGGCCGGCGTCCTCGATCACCGCCCACGAGTAGAGGATCCAGCGCCACCGCTCCACCCGCTGGCCGACAAAATCGGCCGCGCAGCCGGTAGTGTCCTTTTCGTGCAGCACGGCGATGCGCACCGCCTCCGGCGCACCCTCGGCGACGTGCGCACGCGCGGCCTCCAGGGT
This sequence comes from Thioalkalivibrio sp. ALE10, assembly GCF_000381385.1. Taxonomy (NCBI): domain Bacteria; kingdom Pseudomonadati; phylum Pseudomonadota; class Gammaproteobacteria; order Chromatiales; family Ectothiorhodospiraceae; genus Thioalkalivibrio; species Thioalkalivibrio sp. ALE10. Next base: position 174,790 of record NZ_KB906450.1, on the reverse strand, counting down.
ATCGCCGCTGTCGTTCACGTCGTCCACCAGCAGGACCCGGTGGCCGGCGATGTCGCCCGACAGCGGCGCGGTCACGGCGGCCTGCTGCTGCTCGCGGGCGCCTGCGGTGTAGTGCTCCACCTTCACGCTGAACAGCCTGTGCACGTGCAGGAAATCGCACAGAAAGCGCGCCGGCAGGAAGCCGCCGCGGGCGATGGCAACGACGGTATCCGGCCGGAACCCGCTCGTGCGGATCTCCCGGGCGAGTTCGTCCGCAAGACGCACCGAGGCCTCCAGCGGGATCAGCTCGACCGGCATCTGCCGCGGTTCGGTCTCACTCATGGTCCGGGATCTCCACGCCGGCTTCGGCCATGCGTTGCAGGGCCTCGCGGCCGCCTTCGGCCGTCACCGGGCGGGTCGCATCGGGGATCAGTTGCACGGCGAAGCCCTCCTTGCGGGCATCCAGCGCAGTGGCGGCCACACACACGTCCTGGGCCAGACCGCCGACCCAGATGCGACCCACTCCCCGGTTGCGCAGCGCGACCGCGAGGCCGGTCTGGTCAAAGGCGGAGTACTGGTCCTGGTCGAAACGCACGCCCTTGGTCACCCGTATGGCATCCGGAGGCAGGGCCAGAGCGGGGTGGAACCGGGCTCCGGGGGAATCCTGCAGGCAGTGCGGCGGCCACGGGCCGCCCTGCGCCTCGAAACTCGGATGTTCTCGCGGATGCCAGTCGCGCGAAGCGTAGACCGGAAGGCCGAGTTCGCCGGCCGCTTTCAGCCAGCGGTTGAGCACCGGGACCACGGCGTCACCATCGTCGATGGCGAGCGCCCCGCCGGGACAGAAGTCGTTCTGCACGTCCACGACCAGGAGGGCATCGCCGGGCTGCAGCAGGGTTCCGGGATCAAGGTTCATGGCGAACTCCGAACGTTCATGGCTTCACTCCGCGCGGCGCGCCCGGATGGCACGCGTCACCGCGGCCTGATGCGACTGCAGTGCGTCACTCACGGCGACCGGGTAAGGCCCGGCCGCCGGTTCGATCCCCCGGATTTCCGGGGGCAGGGACTGCAGCTGCTGGCGCGCGTGTTCCCGCAGGGCAGCGAGATCCCGTACATGCCCGGACAGACGCCGGCCCTCGCGCATCACCGGCTGCAGCAGCGGTTCGCCGGGGAGCGACTCGTCCTCGCGGGCGATGGTGTCGCCGCTGAAATGCGCCCCGTCCCGGCGACGGAAGATCTGCTTGCCGCCCGGCAGAATGGGCTTGCCGCTGGAGAGCTTGAGCCGCCCCTCGCCGGCGTATTCCGCCAGCTTGTAGGCGATGTCGAGATCCGGCACGTCGGTGGAGATGCCCATGCTGGTGCCGACGCCGAACGCATCGATGGGGGCACCCGCGGCCAGCAACCCGGCGACCACGTGTTCATCCAGCCCGCCGCTGGCGAAGATCCCGACCCGTTCCAGGCCCGCCGCGTCCAGCATCGCACGCGCATCGCGTGCCAGCTGGCCCAGATCACCCGAGTCCAGACGGATGGCCCGGACCCGAAAGCGGTCGCCGAGCCGGCGAGCCAGATCGATCACCTGGCGCACCCCCGCGACGGTGTCGTAGGTGTCCACCAGCAGCACGGTCTCCGGATACAGTCCTGCGAAGGCGGCGAAGGCGGCGGCCTCGTCGTCATGCGCCTGGATGTAGCTGTGGGCCATGGTGCCGCTGACCGGGATCCCGTAGCGTTTGCCGGCGAGGACGTTGGAGGTGCTGGCCACCCCGGCGATGTGGAAGGCACGTGCCCCCTTCACCGCGGCATCCAGCCCGTGCATGCGGCGCGCGCCGAAATCCACCACGTCGCGGCCCTGCGCCGCGGTCACCAGGCGCACGGCCTTGGTCGCCTGTACCGTCTGCAGGTGGATCTGATTCATGATCAGGGTTTCCACCAGCTGGGCCTCGGGCAATGGCGCGCGGACCTCGAGGATCGGCTCGTTGGCAAAGACCGGCGTCCCTTCCTGCACGGCGCGGACCTCGCCGGTAAAGCGGAAGGACTCCAGCCACTGCAGAAAGCAATCGGAAAACCGGTCGAGACCGGCGAGGTAGTCGAGGTCCGCCCGGGAGAAGCGCAGCCCCTCCAGCTGTTCCAGGACCGTATCCAGGCCGCAGGCGAGGAGGTAGTTGCGCCGTTCGGGCACCCGGCGCACGAACAGCGTGAACACGGCGGAATCGTGCAGGCCTTCCTCGAAATAGGCCTGCAGCATGCTGAGCTCGTAGAGATCGGTGAACAGTGCCAGTCGATCCTCGACGTCGGGGGCTGCCTGCTCGTCCGGAGCCATCACGTCACCTCGCTACGCGGATGCGGGTCTTTCGAGCGTAGGCCCGCCCGCCGGGAACGTAAACCTCGCGCCCGCCGCCCCCGTCGCACTATGCCGTGTCGTCGGCGATCTTTTTCGCCACGCGATCGGCGACCTTGCCGCGCACCACCACCTCGTCGGCTCCGGCCTCACGCGCGGCCTTGAGCATGCTCCCTTCCACATGCGGGCCAAAGGCGAGGATGGCGGCATCCGGGCAGCGTTCACGCCAGGTCGACACACTCCCGACGTCCCGTGCACCCAGGTCGATCACGATCAGGTCGGGGGCTGCGGGCTCGCCGCTGCCGGTCACTTCGGCACCGGCCGCGCGCCAGCGCGATTCGAGGCGCACGCGGGTCATCAGGTCGGGGGTGTCGATGTGGATCTGCATGGATGTCGGGCTCCGTTCAGTGGGTGTCCGCCGCCCGTACCCGTCGAACATGCCGGATGACATCCGCGGCGAACGGGATGGAGAGGACGTCGAGACCAAGCAGAAACATCGACGGTTTCCAGGTTTCGTTCTTTTCCATGCCGCCTCCCTGCAGCCATTATAGGAAGGAACCAGTCTACCTTAAGGAAACCGGGACGGGGAGACACTGAACCATGCACGAACATTCGCTTATGGCCGACTTGCTGCGCAAGATCGAGCAGGTGGCGGCCGACAACAATGCCGAGCGCGTGACCCGGGTCCGGGTGTGGCTGGGGGCGCTGTCGCATATCACGCCGGAGCATTTCCGCGAGCATTTCGAGGACGGCACCCGCGGCACAGGGGCCGAGGGCGCCGAACTGGAGGTGGAGACCTCGGACGACGACACCCACCCCGAAGCCCAGCAGATCCTGCTGCGGAACCTGGACGTGGTGTGAACGACCGCGCTCGTGCGCGCTGGCGCCTGATCGTCGCAGGCCGGGTACAGGGCGTCGGTTTCCGGCCGTTCGTCGCCCGTCAGGCGCGTCGGCTGGGGCTGACGGGGGCGGTCGCGAACACCGCGGAAGGGGTCGTGATCGAGATCGAAGGGCCGCAGACGGCACTGAAGTCGTTCCGCCGTTCCCTGGACGAGGACGGCCCGCCGGCCGCACGCGTGGACCTGATCACCGCCACCACGATTCCGCCGCTCGGGGATGCGGATTTTTACGTCCGCACCCATCATGCCGCCGGCGGGGGCGCTCCCGCACTGGCCCCCGACCGCGCGCCCTGCCCGGCGTGTCGGGCCGAAATCCGTGATTCGGCTGCGCGGCGGTTCCGCTATCCGTTCACCGCCTGTGCCGACTGCGGACCGCGCTGGAGCATCACGACCGGCCTGCCCTGGGAGCGGGCGCGGACCACGCTCGCCGGGTTTGCCCTGTGTCCGGCGTGTCTCCGCGAATTCGAGGACCCGGAGGACCGGCGCTTCCACGCGGAGGCCATGGCCTGTCCGGAGTGCGGCCCGCAACTCACGCTGCGCACGCCGGACGGGGACGCGCGGAGCACCGGCGACGCCGCCCTGCGCGCGGGGGTGGACATCCTGCGCGAAGGGGGCATTCTGGCCCTCAAGGGCACGGGCGGCTTCCAGCTGCTGGTGGATGCCACCCGACCGGATGCGGTCGCGCGGCTGCGCCGGCGCAAGCAGCGGCCGGAAAAGCCGCTGGCGGTCATGCTGCCGGGCCGGGCCGAACCGGCATCGCTCGCCCGCATCGACGAGCTCGAGCAGGCGCTGCTGGAATCCCCCGAGGCCCCCATCGTGCTGGTCGAGGGCCGGCCGGAGGCGCCGCTGGCCGAGGAGGTCGCCCCGGGTCTCGGGCGTCGCGGACTGATGCGCCCGTCCACCCCGCTGCACCTCCTGCTCCTGGACGACTTCGGCGAACCGGTGGTCTGCACTTCCGGGAACCGCAGCGGCGAGCCCCTGTGCGTGGAAGGCGACGAGGCGGTTGCCCGGCTGGGCGATATCGCGGACGCGATCCTGGATCACGACCGGCCGGTCGCACGGGCGCTGGACGACTCCGTGTTCCAGGTCGCCGCCGGCGAACCCCAGTGCCTGCGACTGGGGCGCGGCTGCATGCCGACGCGTGTGCCACTGCCTGCGGGGGAGCCCGCGGTTGCGCCCGCGCCGGTCACCCTGGCGCTGGGCGGACAGCTCAAGGCAGCGCCCGCCCTGGCGCTCGCGAACGAAGTGGTGGTCGGCGCCCATGTCGGCGACCTGGAAAGCGATGCGGCATTGCAGCGGCTGAACGGCGAGGCCCGGGCGCTGGGGGAACTCTGCGGGGTGGACATCGAACGGATCGCCTGCGACCGACACCCGGATTACGCGTCCACACGCCTGGCCGAAACCCGGGACCTGCCGCTCACGCGGGTACAGCATCATCACGCCCATGCGGTGGCGGCCCTCGCGGAGCACGGCGTGCGCGAACCGGCGCTGGCCCTGGTGTGGGACGGGGCCGGGCTGGGCGACGACGGTACGCTGTGGGGCGGCGAGTGCCTGAGTCTCGACCGTGACGGTAGCTGGCGCCGCAGCGGGCATCTGCGACCGTTCCGCCTGCCCGGAGGCGAGGCCGCGATGCGCGAACCGCGGCGCGCGCTGCTGGGTCTGCTGCATGCCCGGTACCACGGCGATCGCGCGACCCTCGAGGCCAGTCCCGCGCGCGCCCTGTTCACCGCAGCGGAATGGCAGCCGCTGCTCGCCTGCCTGGACCGGGGGATCAACGCCCCGGTGACCTCCAGTGCGGGAAGGCTGTTCGATGCGGTCGCGGCACTCAGCGGCCTGCGCATCGCCGCCGGCTACGAAGGCCAGGCCGCGCTGCGCGTGCAGGAAGCCGCGGAGGCAACCGGGCCCGCAGACAATGGTGCACAGTACGGCGATACAGACGCGATCCCGCTGGATACCGACCTTGCACCCTGGCAGGGCGACTGGGCCCCGCTGGTCGATGCCCTGCTCGCGGAACGCGCGGCGCGGCCGCTGGACGCACACGCACGCATGGCCACGCAGCTGCACCGCGCGCTCGCAGGATTCGCGGTCGCGGCGGCCCGCGCCAATAACCGGGAAACCGTGGCATTGACCGGCGGATGCTTCCAGAATCGGCATTTGCTGCAACAATGCGTGGACGCCCTGCGGGCGGCCGGTTTCCGCCCGCTCTGGCCGCAGCGCATCCCGCCCGGCGACGGCGGGCTGGCGACCGGCCAGGCCGTGATTGCAAGACGGGCGACCTCGCCCGTGCGAACCACCGACGGAGACTGAGACCATGTGCCTGGCCATCCCCGGCCGCATCGACCATGTGGAGGAAGCGGACGATCCGCTGTTCCGCCAGGCCCGCGTGGCCTTCGGCGGGGTCACCCGCACGGTGTCGCTGGCCTGTACGCCGGAGGCCGGGCCCGGCGACTACGTGCTGGTGCACGCCGGCATCGCGATCGCCACCGTCGACGAGGCGGCCGCCGAACGCACCCTGGCCGCCCTGCGCGAGATCCCCGGGCACGATCCGTCCGCTCCGGAGGGTCCGTGAAGCACCTCGACGAATACCGCGACCCAGCGCTCATCCTGCAGCAGGTCGAGGCGATCCGTGCGGCCTGCAGCCGACGCTGGACGCTGATGGAGGTCTGCGGCGGCCAGACCCACGCGATCCTGCGCCACGGGCTGGACGAGCTGCTGGCGGATACGGTCGAGCCGCTCCACGGGCCCGGCTGCCCGGTCTGCGTGACCCCCGCCGAGACCCTGGACCGGGCCGTGCTGCTGACCCGCCGCCCGGAGGTGATGTTGTGCACCTTCGGCGACATGCTGCGCGTGCCCGGAGCGCTGGGCGATCTGAACGCCGCGCGCGCGGCCGGCGGGGAGGTGCGCGTGATCTACTCGCCGCTGGATGCGGTGGCGCTGGCGCGCGAACACCCGCAGCGCGAGGTGGTGCTGCTGGCGGTGGGCTTCGAGACCACCGCCCCGGCCGCCGCCATCGCGGTGCTGCAGGCCGAGGCCCTGGGCCTGACCAACCTGTCGCTGCTGGTCTCGCACTCGCTGGTACCGCCGGCGATGGAGGCTCTGCTCACCGATCCGGCCAGTCGCATCCAGGGCTTTCTGGCCGCCGGACACGTCTGCACCGTGGAGGGCGCGACCGCCTACCGGACGATCGCCGAACACTTCGGGGTTCCCATCGTGGTGACGGGCTTCGAGCCGGTGGACCTGCTGGCCGGGATTCGGGCCTGCGTGGAGCAGCTGGAACGCGGCGAAGCGCGGGTGGAGAACCGCTACGACCGCGCCGCCCGCGATGACGGCAACGCCGCCGCGCGCGATGCGGTCAGCCGCGTTTTCGAGCCGATGGAACGCGAGTGGCGCGGCATGGGCCGCCTGCCCGCCAGCGGCCTGGCCCTGCGCCCGGAATTCGCGCGCTTCGATGCCCTGAAGCGCTTTGACCTGGCCGGGACCGGATCCGGAGGAGACGGTCCCTGTATCGCCGGCCAGGTGCTGCGCGGGCTGAGCCGACCCACCGACTGTCCGGCCTTCGGCCGCGAATGCACCCCGGATCACCCCTTGGGAGCGCCGATGGTCTCCTCCGAGGGGGCCTGCGCGGCCTACCTCCACTACCGGGGCGAAACATGACCGCCGAGGTCGTGCGGCTGGCGCATGGTGGCGGGGGCCGGCTGCAGGCGAAGCTGCTGGACGAGGTGATCCTGCCGGCCCTGGGCGCCCGCGCCTGCGGCGCCCCCGATGCCGCCGTACTCGATGCGCCAGGCGGGCGCCTGGCCATGACCACCGACAGCTTCGTGGTGCGGCCGCTGTTCTTTCCCGGCGGCGACATCGGCCGCCTCGCGGTGCACGGCACGGTCAACGACCTGGCGATGGCCGGGGCGCGTCCGCTGTGGCTGACGCTGGGGCTGATCCTCGAGGAGGGGCTCCCGCTGGAGGACCTGCGCCGCGTCCTCGCCTCCGTAAGCGCGGCCGCCGAAGAATGTGGTGTGCAGGTGGTGGCCGGCGACACCAAGGTGGTCGAGGCCGGGCATGGTGACGGGGTCTACATCAACACGAGCGGCGCGGGCGTGGTCCCGGACGGGGTTGGCATCGAACCGAGCGCGATCCGGCCGGGCGACGTGCTGCTGGCCAGCGGCGATCTCGGGCGCCATGGCGTGGCCATTCTCGCCGCCCGCGAGAACCTCGGCCTCGAGCCGCCGGTTCCCAGCGACAGCACGTCGGTGGCCGCGGGCGTGGCGGCCCTGCTGGACGCCGGTGTGCCGGTACATGCACTGCGCGACCCCACCCGCGGCGGCACGCTGGCCGCGCTGCAGGAGCTGGCCGAGGTCTCCGGCTGCCGCCTGGTGCTGGACGATGCGGCCATCCCCGTACGCGAAGACGTGCGCGGGGCCTGCGAGATCCTCGGGCTGGACCCGCTGCACTCGGCCTGTGAGGGGCGGTTCCTCGCGGCCGTCCCGGCGGACCATGCCGAGCAGGCACTGGCGATCCTGCGATCCGTTCCCGAGACCCGGGACACGGTCGCCATCGGCCGGGCCGCGGCCGGCGACCCCGCGGTGATCCGGCGCCTGGCCACCGGCGTGGAACGCCGGCTGGTCCTGCCGGCCGGAGAACAGCTCCCGCGCATCTGCTGAAAACCGCGCCGGCACGCGCTATCGTTGGTCGGGCCCGCCACACCACCGGAGACCGACCATGACCCTTCGCCCCCTCGCTCTCGCCCCGCTGGCCCTGGCCTCCAGTCCGGCGCTCGCGCACCCCGGACATGGGCACGGCGACGGCCATTCCCTGCTGCATTATCTGAGCTCGCCGGAGCATGTCTGGCCCGCGGCCGCGGCCCTGCTGCTGGCCGCCGTGATCGGCGGCGCATGGCTGTGGCGGCGCTCGCGCCGACGGAAAGACCTGCGGAGCTGACGGCGGGCACGAATCCTGCTGACAAAACCGCTGAATGCTCGGGAGGGCCGGTCACGACAGTGAAAACCCGGTTCGGGGATAATGCGCGCGCACCAAAAGGAATCGGAAACGCACCATGAACGAACTGAAACAGGCCATCGAGCACCAGCGGGAGTACCTGGAAGAGCGGCTGCATGAGCCGCTGAGCGGGATCGCGGCGCGCCTGGTGCCGGCCTGGCCCCGGCGCGAGGAACTGGACTCGATCCTGGAGGACGGGATCCGGCGGATCCCCGAGGCCACATTCATGTACGCGCTCAACACCCGCGGGATCCAGCTGTCCGATAACATCTCCCGCAGCGGCGTGCTGCCCGAGCACTTCGGCCGCGACCGCTCGCAGCGGCCATACATGAAGGAGGCCGTGCCGGCCGACGGTTTCCTGCTGTCCGAGGCCTATATCAGCCTGCTGGGGCGGCGCCCGTCGCTGACCGCCCTGCAGCTCGTCCGCGACGACAACGGCCGGGCCCTGGGTTTCCTCGGCGCGGACTTCGACCTGCGCAACCTGCCGGACCTGTCGGAGGACCTGTACGAGGAATCCAGCGAGTGGCGTCAGATCAAGGGCGACCCGTCGATCCGCGGCACGCTGTTCCAGCAGAGCCGCACCGAAAGCCTGATGGACCGCAACATGGACACCGCGCTGGCCATCCTGGAGGAGCTGTTCACCGAGCGGGGCGTGTTCCAGGGCGTGTTCCACTTCTCCAGCTCGCGCGCGACCCTGTGGACCACCGAGGATCCGTATCGCTACCGCATCCTGACCCACGAGTCGCTGGCCGACCCGGATGTCTGTCTGGCCTTCCCCCACGAGCCCTACCCGGAGGAGGCACTGATCCCGCAACGGGACATCGGCCGGGTGCTGGACGGCCTGCGGACCCTGCGTTTCGCCGACGACACCGTGTATCTGCGTTCCGCGTCGCTCAACCTGTTCAACGGCATGGTCAGCCTGACCTTCTCCTGCGACGGCTCGCACTACATGACCTCCGAGGAATTCCTCGGGCGTTCCATCGAATTCTGGCTGGGGGCGACCGGCTGATCCGCCCCGGCCTCATACCCCCTCGGGGGCCGGGTCATTTTCCCGGGATCACGGCGCTGCATGTATATTAGGATTCCCTAATAAATACTGGAGAGAAGCATGCAGCGTACCCTCGCCGCCCTGACTCTGGGCCTGGCCCTCGCCCTGCCCGCCACCGCCGTGGCCGACGACGTCCACGAATTCGGGATCTCGCCGCAGGCGACCTACAACCTGGTGCAGGAAGACGGCGATGACGTCCTGTTCATCGATGTCCGCGACCCGGTCGAGATCATGTTCGTGGGCTTCACCGACGAGGTCGATCTCAACATCCCCTTCCTGCTGGTGGACCGCCACGACTGGGATGACGAGAAGAACCGCTTCAACCCCTCGCGTAACCCCGACTTCGTCGACCAGATCGACGCGGCGCTGGAAGAGCGCGGTCTGAACCGCGACGCCACGATCATCACCATGTGCCGCTCCGGCAGCGAACGCGGAGAGCCCAGCGCGGCATTCCTGCGCGAGAACGGCTTTCCCAACGCCCGTTACGTGGTCAACGGCTTCCAGGGCGACGCCATCAGCGAAGGCGAACGCGCCGGCTTCCGCCTGAAGAACGGCTGGCAGAACTCCGGCCTGCCGTGGAGCCGCGAGATGAACGCCGACAAGATCCACCGCAGCGACTGACCCTACCCGGATCCGTCCGGATCCTCCGCGGCCCCGGATGCCACCGGGGCCGTGTCACCCGTTTCGTACTCTCCCGCCCGGGGGTGTCCCGCAATCCCCGAAACCGGCATCATGGCAGGGTCTTCATCCCTCCCGCCGGACTCGGACATGGAAACCGCCTCCGCCAGCGACATCGGGGCGCGCCCCGAACAGCAGGATGCCGTCACCGTCCGGGTCTCCGACGACGGTCGCCGCGCACTGCTGGCCGTCGCCGACGGCATGGGCGGCCACGCGGCCGGGGCCTGGGCCTCGCATACCGCCATCGCCACCATCGAGGCGCACTGGGAGCAGTGCAACGGCATGCCCACGCGTCCGGCCCGCTGGCTGGAAACCGTTGCCCGCGCGGCCCACGACGCCCTGCGCGCGGAAATCACCGACGACACCGCCCCGCCCGGGAGTACCCTGGTGGTGCTGTTCGTCGATGAGTCCGGTGCGTGGTGGGTGCACTGCGGGGACAGCCGCCTGCTGCATTTCCGTGGCACGCGCCTGATCGAACGCACCCGCGACCACTCGCGGGTGCAGGAGCTGTTCGAGGCCGGAATGATCCGCGAGCAGGAGATGGCCACCCACCCGGATCAGAACCACCTGCTCGCGGCGCTGGGCATGCCCGGAGGCCTGCGCCTGGACCACGGACACGCGAAACGCCATCCGGACTCCGCGTTCCTGCTGTGCACCGACGGTTTCTGGGAACAGATCGAGCCGGCGGAGATGGCGGGCCTGCTGGTGTCCGATGACCTGTCCCGCGGGCTCGACGAGGCGGTGCGGGTAGCCGCCAGGCGCGGGGGCCCGCGCGGCGACAACATCGCCGTGGCCGCCTGGCGCAGTAGCGCCCCCCGGGGCTTCGATCGCCTGCGCCATCGGGGCGGGTCGCTGGTCCCGTCGACGCTGCTGGGCGGGATCATCCTGCTGGCGGTGCTGGCGATCCTGTTCTGGCCGGTCGGCGGCGGATGAGCGGAAATCACCAAACCCGCATACTGCAGAAAAAGTGAAGCCGTTCACATAATGGATCGCCCGATGCCCCCCTCCCGTTTCGTCCGCGCGCTGTTGCTGCTGTCCCTGCTGTCCCTGACGGGCGGCTGTGCACTGCTGGAACAGGAACCGGACGCAGACCCGGAACCGACCCGGGACCCGCAAGCGACGGATGAACCGCCGGAAGCAGCCCGGTCGGACGAAGAACGCGCCTCGCCGCCGACCCTTGCGGGCATCCTGAACCGGCTGCAGGCAGGCGAATGGGACCGGGCGGAGGCCATGCTGGAGCAGTTCCGGGAATCCCGCCCCGAGGACCCCACCGCGCGCTCGCTGCAACGTCAACTCAAGGAGGACCCGGAAACGCTGCTCGCCGACGGCGAGACCCGGCATACCGTGGAGGCGGGGGAGACCCTGGGTCTGATCGCCAGGCGCTACACCGGCGACGCCACGCAGTTCGTGATCCTGGCTCGGCTCAACGACATCCGGCGGCCGGAACACCTGACCGTCGGTCAGCAGCTGCGGGTTCCCTCGCCCGCCGACCCGCAGGACGCCGGCGAGCCCGGTGTCACCCCCGATCTCGACGAGCAGCTGCAGGCCCTGGACGCAGGCGCGGAAGACGGCTCGGGCGAACGCGGGGAGTCCTACCGCATGACCATCCGCGCCGACCTCGACGCCGGGCGCCACGAAGCGGCCTACGAGACCGCACGGGCCGCCCGGGAAGCCGCCCCCGGGGAGGCCTGGGACGACTGGCTCGACCCGCTGGAACGGGAGGCCGCGGCGGCCCATTACGAACGGCGCGGCCTGGATGCGCGAGACCGGGACGACGCGGACGCGGCCAGGGACTGGCTGGAACGCGCACTCGAGGCGGAACCCGGGCGCGAACCGGCACGAACCGAACTGGCGCGTCTGCGGCGCGCGGAAGCGGAGACCCTGCACTCCGCCGCGATCGTCCACTACCGCAACCAGGAACTCGAGCGGGCCATTGAGCTGTGGGATGCCGCGCTCGAGCTCGATCCCGACTTCGACGCGGCGGAAGGCTATCGCCTGCGCGCCCGCGAGCTGCAGCGGCGCCTGGAGAACATGGAGTAACCGGCCGGACCGCGGCGGACTATCCGCTGCGTTCGTCGCCGCCCGGGTCCGCGCCGGGCGGCCGTTCCGGTGGAGCCACTGGCATGGTCCGCGTGGCGGAGGCATCGTCCTTGTGCCCCGACGGCGCCGGGTCCGCAGCCGCCCGCTTGACCCGCGCTTCCAGCGAATCCGCCATGGCGTTGTAGGCGGAGAATACGCGTTCGAAGTCGTCCCGCCGCCGCACCCGGATACGGGTATCCAGCCGCCCCTGAGCGATCTGGTCCAGCGCGCCGCGCAGGGTTTCCATCGGCACCTGCAGGCGCCGGGCAAAGACATAGACGCCCAGCAGCACCGCCAGCACGGTCACCACCGTCAGCATGAGCAGCGCCATCATGGTGGTGCGCCCCGCTTCCTGCAGCGAAGAGGTACTGAGCGCGACCTGCAGATGCCCGAGTTCGAAATCCTGGAACCGCACCGGCGCCTCGAACAGGAACACGTCGTTGCCGTCCGGACCGGCGGTGGACCATACCGTGCGCCCGTCGCGCGAGAGCAGAAGATCCTCGGCTGGCGGCTCGTTGCGCGGCTCGCCCAGCGCCTCCGGATCGGAGCTGGCGACGATACGTCCGTGCCGATCGCTGACGGACAGCAGTTCGATCTCGCGATTGGCCTGCATGTCGCGCAGGCGCGCCTGCATCGCGATGGAATCCTCCAGCAGCAGATCCTCGGCGCTCTCCACCGCGATGGTGCCCGCGAGCGTGGAGCCGTAATCGAAAGCGAGGTCGGTCATCACCTCGTTCTGTTTCTGCTGCACCAGGAAGGCACCCACCGCCAGCGTGACCGCGACCAGAGCCCCCATCACCGCGGTCCAGCGCAGGCGCAGAGGCACGATGCGGCGCCCGGCTCCGGCGCGTTCGCGTTCGGCGCGCTCGTCCTCGATGCGCTGCAGGTCCACCAGCAGCTCGGCGGCCGACTGATACCGCCGGGACGGGTCGCGTTCCAGCAGCCGGCGCACCAACGCGACCAGGTCTTCCGGGCAGTCGCGGATGATCGGCCGGGGTTCCGGCACCGGCTCTTCCAGGACCCGCTGCAGGACCCGACCGGCCTCGCCATCGAGAAACGGCCGATGCCCGGTGAGCAGTTCGTACAGCACCACGCCCATCGACCACAGATCGCTGCGACCGTCGGCATCACCGCCGCGGATCAGCTCGGGGGCCATGTAATGGGGGGTCCCGGCCGACGCGGTGTGGTCCTCGGCGCGCCATTCGGGGTCGAACAAAGTCTCGGCAATGCCGAAATCCATCACCTTGATGTTGACCGTGGCACTGGTGACGAGGATGTTTTCCGGCTTGATGTCGCGATGGATGACCCCGTGCCGGTGCGCATAATCCAGCGCCTCGGCCAGCTGCTGCGCCACCTTGAGAAAGTTGCGCAGCAGCAGTGGACGGAACTGTTCGGCGTAGGCATCCAGCGTCTGCCCCTCCACCAGCTCCATGGCGATGAACGGACGGCCCTCGGCTTCGCCCACGTCGAAGACCGTGACAATACCCGGGTGGGTCAGCGTACCCGCGGCACGGGCCTCGGTCAGGAAGCGCTGGCGGTATTCCGGATCGCAGGCGTAGTCGTCATGCAGGATCTTGATGGCCAGAGTCCGACGGATCTGCGGGTCATACCCCTGATGGACCGTCGCCATCGCGCCGCGGCCCAGCTCCTCCCCTACTTCGTACCGGCCGAAGCGGCGCATGAATCAGGCCAGGACCTCCAGCCCGATCCGTACCAGCACCGCCACCACCAGCACCGCGGCACCGCCCGCCAGCCAGGCTCGCCAGCGCGGACGGCGGCCGGCCAGGGGCAGACCGGCCCCGGCATGATCCCGGTGATGAAACACGAATTCGGCCCCGCCGAAGCGCACGCGGTCGCCCTCACGGAGCGTGGCCTCGTGCACCCGCTCGCCGTTGACCCAGGTGCCATTGGTGGAGAGCAGGTTCATCACCCGGCATTCGCCGTCCTCGTTGATGACCCAGGCGTGCTGGGAGGACACGCTCGGCTCCTGCAGGACGATGTCGTTGTCGGACTGACGCCCCAGCGAATGGCGGCCGGGGCGCATGAGCAGGCGTTGCTGCTTGAACGGCTCGGCGACCCCCACCAGCACCGGAAGGTCACTCTCCTCGACCTCGGTGCCGGCGGGCTCCGGCGGGGCCTCGGGCAGTTCGCCGCGCTGAAACAGCATGGTGCCCTGCGGGCCGTTACGGTCGCGGCCCTCGCCCCGTCCCTCGGAATGCTCGTTCATGCTCCCCCCGTGAATGGACATACGGGATGGAGTATGCCCGCACCCCCGGGAGGGTCACAACGATCTGGATCAATCCTCAGTGCCCGTGGTGACCGGACCCGTGGCCATGGCGCGACCCGTCACCATCGCGTACCGTGGCCTCGAAGCGCGCGGTTTCGCCCGCGGCCGTCTCCAGGGTGACCGACACACGCTGATCCCGCTCCAGCGGTTCATGCAGATCGATCAGCATCACGTGCAGGCCACCCGGCTCCAGCGCGGTCTTCCCGCCGGCCGGGATGGTGATGGCCTCGACCTCGCGCATGCGCATCACGCCTGCGTCATCCTGCACGTGGTCGTGCAGCTCGGTGACCCCGGCGACCGGCGATTCGCCCCGGACCAGCTCGATGTCCTCGTCGGTATGGTTGGCAAGGGTCAGATACGCCGCGGTCGAGCCCATGCCCGGCGGCATCATGCGCACCCAGGGCTCGGACACGATTTCCAGGCCCTCCGGACAGTCGCAGGCGAAGGCCTCGTCCGTGCCGTGAGCCGGTTCTCCGGCCGTGGCGCCGGTGGCGACCAGTGCCAGGAATGCGGCACCGGTCAGGGCCGCACGGCCCGGGCGAAAACACTGCAGCCAATGGATCATGCGATGCTCCTCCACTCTTTCATTTTTCAGAATTCAACATTCCACTGGGCCCAGACGGTCCGCCCGGGCTCGTTGACCGGCCGGGTGGCCGCTCCCAGTTCGGCACTGCCGCGCTGGATGTGCTCGCTATAGGTGCGATCGAACAGGTTGTCCACGCCCACGGTCAGCTGCGAGTTCCCGAACAGCTCCACCCCGCCGTACAGCGCGACGGTGGCAAAGCCCGAGGTCTCTCCGGTGTCCAGGCTGTAGATCGTACCGTGATCCTCGTGGATGCGGTCCTGACGCATCACGCCGCGGACCTGCAGCCCGCCGAAATACGTCCCCGACGCATACTCCGCACCCAGCGTCGCTTCCGCCGGCGGGGTCTGCGCCAGGGGCACGTCGTCCGTGGTGTTCTCCGAGCGCACCCAGGCGGCACTCGCGTTCACGGTCCACGCCGACGTCAGTTCCCAGGCGCCGTCCACTTCGAAGCCCCAGGTCCGCGCATCCACGTTGCGCGTGCGATCCCCGGGCTGCGCCACCAGGATGTAGTCGTCGAACTCGCCGTAGAAACCGGACAGCGAGGCACGTAGGCGCGGCCCGTTCCAGGCAATGCCCGCATCCAGCTGGGTCAGGACCTCGGTATCCAGATCGAATACCCGCCGGCGTTCCCAGAAATCCGCCGCACGCTCCGAACGTCCGATCCCGACGTGCCAGGCCAGCGACCGCTGCGCCTGCTCCTGTTCGTAGCGCAGGAAACCGCTGGTGGCGGTCGCACGCTCGCGGTCGCCGTCGCTGGCGCCACCAAAGCCGTCGCGCTGCGCCTCGGCCCGGGTCCGGTCAACCCGCAGGCCGCTCACCACGCGGCGCCGCGCATCCAGCGGGATCTCGAGTTCGCCGAACACCCCTGCGTCGCGGAATCGCGCGGTATCCTCGCGGGCGACATCGCGCCACCCGAAGGCGTCCGGCCCCATCAGGCGGTTCCCGCTGTGGCGGTTGCGGCTGTAATCGAACCCGGCGTGCAGGGCCATGTCCCGCGGCAGCCGGAAATCCCCGGCCACCCGCGCCCCTTCGGTGATGCGTTCGGGGTAGCTGACCATGGGCATGCCCGGAGGCTCCCGCAGGGTGTAGTTGTCCATCACATGGTCGATCTCGTTGCGGAAGACCCGCGCCTCCAGGGTCTCGAACCAGGGCGCGAGATCATCGCGGGTAAGCGCAAGGCTGTAGCCGGTGCGGTCGAAGCGCACGCCGTCCATGCCACGGTCGTCGTAAGCGGCCTCGGCGTCGGAACGGTCATACGTGAACTCAATGAGGGTCTGCTCGTCAGGGCGCCAGCCGGCGATCCCGGTGCCACTCCAGCGGGAATACCGCGAGTGGACCTCGTTGCCATCGCCGTCGCGGTAATCGTCCTGATCCGAGAAGGTGCCGATGGCACGCAGATAGCCCGCGGAGGACCCGGTCGCCACGTCCGCCACCAGGTCGGTGCGATCGAAACGCCCGACGGTCAGGCCCGCGAATCCGGTGACCTCCCCGGCCTCCGTGAACACCGGCGCGTCCCGCTCGAAACGCACCGTACCGCCCGACACGGCACCGTGCCGCACGCTCTGCGGACCCTTGCTCACCTCGATGCGGTCAAAGGCCTGCGGATAGGCATACGCCGTGGGCGGGTCCATGCGCCCGCCGCAGCCGCCCAGCACCGGATCGTCGTCCAGCAGCAGCGACAGTCGCGAGCCTCCCAGGCCTCGCAGGGCCGGATCGCCACTGGTACCGCCCTTGCGGCTGGTCACGAATCCGGGGATGGAGGCCAGATACGCCCCGCCATCATGCGCCGGCAACGGAAGCCGGGGCTGGCGTGGATCGGTACTGACCCGCCCGGGCCCCTCCATGGCGGGAACCGTTACCACCACCGGGGCCAGCCGCGCCGGATCCCCGGCCTGCGGCGCAGAAGGCCCTTCGGCCGCCACGGGCGCGGCCGCGGCACCGGCGATCGCCAGGGGGATCCAGCGGCACCGGAATCCATGCAAATGCTTCATGATTTCTCTCCGTCCTTGTTCTTGTCATTGGTGTCGTGCGACCGACTCGCCAGCAAGCACCGGGCCAGGTAGGGGCCAGGTACGGGCACCAACAAGGATCGGGAAACCGGAATGGCGGACTGCGGCGCCCGAAGCACCATTGGGAGCACCACCGGAGGTGGCCGGAACCGCCACGCATACACGGCAGCCCCCGGGGCCGGTGCGGGATTTGCCACAGCGGATGGGAGAAACGCCGCAGTTGCGAACCGGACGCGGACGGATTCCCTTGCCCGGGCACGGACTCTGGGGCAGGCTATGCAGTCATGCCGCAAGCGCCTGGCGGCCGGGAGGAGATGTTGGTCGAATCAGAAAATACCGCCGAACATTTCGTTGGGAGCTCGCCCGAGCTGCAGGCCGTGCTGCGTCAGGCCAGCATGGTGGCGGCCACCGATGCCACGGTGCTGGTGCTGGGCGAGAGCGGAACCGGCAAGGAACACCTGGCGCGCCACATCCATGCCCGCAGTCGGCGCCCGGACGGACCGCTGGTCACGGTGAACTGCGCGGCCCTGCCCGAAGAACTGGTCGAGTCCGAACTGTTCGGCCACCGCCGCGGGGCCTTCACCGGCGCGAACGACCATCAACCGGGGCTGGTGCGCCAGGCACATGGCGGCACGCTGCTGCTCGACGAGATCGCCGAACTCCCGGCCGGGGCCCAGGCCAAGCTGCTGCGCTTTCTGGAAAACGGGGAATGCCAGCCGCTGGGCGCGGCCGAGGCGGAACAGATCGACGTTCGCGTGATCGCCGCGACCCACCAGGATCTGCAGCAGCGCGTGGCCGACGGGCGTTTCCGCGCCGACCTGTACTATCGCCTGCAGGTGGTGCCGCTGGAGATGCCGCCGCTGCGCAGCCGCCAGGGAGACGTGCGCCGTCTGGCCGAACACTTTCGCGTCACACTGGCGGAACACCACGGCGTGGAACCGCCGCGGTTCACGCCCGCACTGCTGCGCTGGCTCGGCCAGTGGCCCTGGCCCGGCAACGTGCGCGAGCTGAAGAACCTGGTCGAGCGCTGCGTAATCTTCATGAGCGGTGCCGAGGTCAACCCGGGCGATCTGCCCGATGCCTGGCTGCAGACCCCGCAGGACCAGGCCGGCGGGCCGTTCGTGATCCCGCCGGGAGGGCTCAGCCTGGAGCGCCTGGAGATGGACCTGATCCGCCAGGCCCTGGAACAGACCGCCGGCAACCGGTCGCGGGCCGCCCGCCTGCTGGGGCTGACCCGCGACACCCTGCTCTACCGCATGAAGAAATACCAGATCGCCTGATCGCTATCCCTGCAGCAGCATCATCAGGTCGGTGACCGCCATCATCGGCTCGCCATCGACCACGATCATGCCCTCGGCGACCTCGACGTCCAGCCGGACCCGGTCATCCTCCACCGTGAACAGCGGGAACTCGCGCGCGCCCTGCATCAGCATGGCCACGATTTCCTCGGCCTCGCGATCCACCTCCGCCGCCGGCCGATGCGGCTCACGCAGGGCCATGTCCTCGCGCACCGAGGTGCGGATCAGCCCCCGGTCCACGCCCGCCTGCAACGAACCCGACAGATACTCCAGCAATCCCGGGCCCTGCCAGGCGGCTGGCGGGATCTCGCCGGCCCGCAGCGTCAGGCTGCCGTCCAGGGCATCGCCCCGGGCGTCCACCACCCGCAGTTCCCGCAGCTCCAGAGCGGCCCCGTGCGAGGCGGTATCCATCAGCCACTGCTGATACAGGGCGTCCACATCCTCCAGCGCGTGCACGCCGGCTTCGACCTCGCGGCCCAGACGCCCGGCCTCGCGGACGGCGGCGGCATCGAGGTCCAGATGCAGCTCGGCGCGGAACTGCTGCAGACCGGTCAGGCCTTCCGCCCGGGTCTCGCCCAGCTCCAGACTCAGGTCACTGCGCGAACGGCCGTCGGTCTCGCGGGTCACCCCCGCCAGACGCAGGTCGCGCATGCGGAAAGACCCGTCGTCGAACTCACCCTCGATCCCGTCCAGCGCGAGTTCGGAATCGCCTTCCACCAGCAGCGAGTCGACGATGACGAGGTTGTCGCCGCGCATGCGCAGGCCGTCGATCCGCAGATCCACCTCGCCCGGCACGCCGATCCAGGCCCGGGGCAGCTCGGCGTGCAGCGCCTGCAGACCGGCCTCGCCCGCGATCTGTGCGGAGGCCTCCCAGGCGTCCCACGACAGCTCGCCAATGCGATGCTGGCCGGCCATCAGCAGATCGCCGTCATAACCGGTGCCCTGCAGATGGATGCGGGTGTCGCCCCCGGGGCGATGGGCGACCTCCAGCGTGGCCCAGTGATCCTGCTCCAGTGCGGGCAGGTCGGCCGCCACCGCCTCGGCCCACGGCAGCGTGCCGGCGGCGCGGAACGGCTGGCCGCTGACCCAGCGGGCGAGGCCGTAATCCTCGACCTCCATGCGCCCACTGGCACTCACGCTCGGCTCCGGCGTGCCCTGCAGTTCCGCCAGCGGCTCGTGCAGCGGGTTGTCGGACTCCGGGCGGTAGCGGAAGCGATAATCGACCGTCCCGGCATCCCGGTCATAAGCGAGCCGGATCACGTCGAACTCGTCCACCGCCGCGGCATCCGCCTCGAAGCGGTCGAGCGCCTCCTGCAGGCTGTCCTGCGCCTGCGCCTGAACCAGACGGTCACCGCCCGCCCAGGCCGCTCCGCCCAGCACCACGACACCGACGGCCACGCCGGCCTTCGCCAGTCCACTTGCCATAATGACTCCCTTCTTTAGTGGGTGTTGCCAGTGTGCCCCGGGCGAGCAACGCCCGGGGGCTCAGTCGTCGTCCGCGGTCACCAGGGCCGCCGACCCCATCAGCTGGCCCCGGCCGTCATCGTCGGCCGGTGCCAGGCTCAGGGTGAACAGCTGCTTGAGAGGGGCTTCGGGCACCGCCCATTCCCAGGATACGGTACGCGTCGGGCCGCGCCCCGGCACATCCCGGGTGTCATCGCGGACCTCACGGGCCTCGATCGGGTCGGGGGCCTCCGAGATCAGACGCACGAACGCCTCGTGCGCATGCTCGACATCGGCGCGACGCGCGTGCACCGCACAGAACGTGTCACCCTCGGGAAGGGCCAGCACGAAACGCCCGGCCTCGGACTCCAGACGCCAGGCTTCGCCTTCCTGGCCGCCCAGAAACGGCGCGGCCAGCTCCGGACGCAGCAGATCGTCTTCCTCCTGTTCGGCCCGCAGTGCCTCCAGATCGCTCACTCCGCTCAGACAGGAATCCGCGTAGGCACGCGTGAAGGCATCGGCTTCCGCTTCACCGGCATCCGGCCCGGCCAGCACGGAAGCGGGAAGCAGAAGCGACGCGGCGAACAGCACGGCTGGCGAGCGGGTCATCACGAACCTCCGGTCTGGACGATGGACATACCGGAGAAGCTATGACGACGGACCGCAAAAGGCAATGGGCCACGGCTGGCGACCCGACTGCCCGGGTTACATGCCCTGAAGCTCGCTCATGCCCATCATCCCCGCGCCGATGCCGAACAGGAAACCCAGCACCATCAGCAGGATGTAGACCAGCAGGAGCACGCCCATGATGGTGAAGTGGGTGCGCAGCCGGCCCATGGCATTCTTCGCCTCCAGCTCGTCATCGCGCTCGTAGGCGCGGGCGAAACTGCCGGCGGCCTGCATCAGCACCACGCCGGCCCAGATCGGGATCCAGGCCACGATGATGCCGATGATCGACAGGGCCGTGAGCACCCCGGACAGGATCAGCATGACCCCGATCAACTGCATCCAGAATTTGCCGCGATAAACCGGCTCGATGAGTTCGCGCACGCCGGTCGTACTGGTTGTCTCGTTCATGATTCCCCTTTTCTCTCCCTCGGTGGCAGGACGCCCGCAGCCGCCGACGCCTTCCCGAAGTGTAGCAGCCGGACCGCGCGAACTTACCTGCATGTTTGCAGGGGGCACGAGCCGGGGCCCGCGAGGGCGGAGAACGGCAGGCCCGGCGAGGCGTGATAGGCTTCACAAAAACACGGTGAAAGCGGCGGGAAGAGAAAGCAATGAGCGAAATCACCTATCGCCTGGAACGCAGTGACGGCAGCGAGTGGTGCTACCAGGTGGATATCCACCGCTCGCGGGACCCGGCGCGCCACAATGACGAGGCCCATCCGGACTGGACCCGCCTGGAATGCCGACAGTGCGAAAACTGTCCGCTGGACGCGCGCACCGTGGAATACTGCCCGGCGGCCATCGAGTTCGCCGATATCGCCCGGCATTTCGCCGACAGCCCGTCGGTGGAACGCATCCGGGGCCGCGTGGACACCCCCGCACGCAGCTATCTGAAAGAATGCGACGTCCAGGAATTCCTGCGCTCGCTGTTCGGGCTGATCATGGCCTCGGGCGCCTGCCCGATCCTGTCGCGGCTGCGCCCGCTGGCGGAATTCCACCTGCCGTTCGCCACCCTCGAGGAAACGCTGTACCGCATGGCGGGGACGTATCTGGTCCGTCAGTACCTCGACCGCCGGGAGGGCGAAGCATCGCCGGACTGGGACATGGAGGGGCTGCAGGAACTGCACCGGGAGCTGAACACGGTCAACCGTGCCCTGATGGAGCGGATACGCCTGGCATCGCGGCGCGACGCCAACATCAATGCCATGCAGAACTTTGTATCCATCACCACGATCGTCGAGATGGACATCGACGCGAGCATGAGCCAGCTGCTGGGCACCCTGCGCCAGGGGCTCTGAACGCGGCGCGGCTACTTCGCGTCGAGCTCCCAGACGCCGTCGCCGGCCTCGCCCTGTTCCAGCAGTCGCGTGCAGCGTTCGACGTAGCGTGCCGCGGGCGGGTCCTGATCGGCAATGGTCGCGAACAGCGCTCGCGCCTCCTCCACCCGGCCCTGCCTCAGGGTCTGCAGCGCCCGGGCGAAGACCTCGTAGCGCTCGGGAGCCGCATCCAGGGCCAGCCGCGCGACCGGCTCGTAGACCCGCACCGGGCGCGCCCGTCCGACCACGCGGATCTCGCCCAGCTCGCGGCAATACAACGTTTCGGGGAGCTTCCGTACGGTGCTCTCCGCGATCAGGGTGTACGTGCCGAAGACCTTGTTCGCCCCTTCCAGCCGCGCGGCCAGATTCACCGCGTCACCGAGCATGGTGTAGTCGAAACGGGTACGCGAACCCATGTTGCCGACCACCGCCTCGCCGGTGTTCACGCCGATACGCATCGCGAGATCGCGTCCGGCCCGCCCGCGCAGGCGCGGCGCCATGGCCGCCAGCCGGCGCTGACATTCGAGCGCCGCCTCCACCGCCCGGCGCGGATGATCGGGGACATCCACCGGCGCGTTCCAGAAGGCGATGATCGCATCCCCCTCGTACTTGTCGATGGTGGCACCGTAGGCCGTGAGGATGTCGGTCATCTCGGTCAGGTACTCGTTGAGCAGCCGCGTGAGATCATCCGGTGACAGCCGTTCGCTGAGGCTGGTAAACCCCTCCAGGTCACTGAAGAAGATGGTGAGTTCGCGGCGCTCGCCGCCCAGCTTCAGGCGATCGGGCTCCTCCAGCAGGCGCTCGATCACCTGCGGGCTGAGATACTGCGCGAAGGCCGCCTTGATGAAGCGCCGTTCACGGCCCTCGCGGGCATAGTTATAGACCGCGGCCCCCACGGTCCCCGTCAGCCCGGCCACCAGCGGCACGACCAGGGGCAGCCAGACCCCGCCGGCATGCGCAAAGCCGGACAGCAGCACCGGCGCCACCAGGGCGAACGCAATCGCCAGGGCCGTGCTCGCGCTGCTGCGCCCCAGCCCGGCGAGGAAGGCCGGCAGAAAGGCCAGCAGGCCCACCAGCACCTGCGCCCGGGTGGCGTCGACCTCGCGCATGAAACGCCCCGCGGTCAGGTTCTCCAGCATGGTCGCGTGGAACTCCACGCCGGGCGCACGCGGATCCAGCGGCAGCGGTCGCAGGTCGAACAGCCCGGCCGCTGACAGCCCCACCATCACGTGCCGCCCTTCGAGTTCCGCGGGGTCGACCGGGGTAGCGGCCCCGGGTTCGGCCTCGGCGTCAGCCGCCAGCCGCAGTTCGCTCTGGATGACCGCGGCCGCCCGCAGCCGCGTGCGCTCCGCGCCCGACCGGTCAAAGCGCAGGATCAGGCGACCCTCCGGGTCCAGCGGCAGACGCCGGTCACCCACCCGCAGCGCCCGCCCGTCGTCCTCCAGCCGCAGACCGGGCGACTCCCCCGCTCCCGCAAGAAAGGCCGCCAGCCCCAGACCCGGCACCAGTTCCCCGTCGAAGCGGGTCACCGGCGGAACCCGGCGGTAGACCCCGTCGGGATCCGGGGTGATGTGCACGTTGCCCATGCGCGCCGCCGATTGCGCAAGCTCGGGCACCGGAAAGGTCGCGCGGGAAAACGCGGGGAAATCGTCGCCGCCGGCCCCTTCCACCTCCACCGTCGCGGACGAGACGGGCGCGTCCTGCGGGAACCGGTCGTGGCGGGCGGCCTCCTCGCCGTACAGCGCGGCGAAGACCGTCGGACCGAAATCCTCGGCGGCCCGCGCAAAACGGCGATCATCATGCACGCCGAAACGGGAATCGTCGGTGTAGAGCACATCAAAGGTCAGCGAGGCGGCCCCCGCACGACGGGCGAAATCGGCGATCACCGCCGGGTACTCGCGCGGCCATGGCCAGCCCTGGCCCTGGGTATCCAGCGCCCACTCGAGGCTCTGCTCGTCGACCAGGATCAGCACGACCTCGTCGTCCTGGTCCGGAGGCATCAGCCCGGCCAGCAGGCGCGCCTGCAGGTCGTAGGCCGCCCGCTCCGGACCGTCGACCCAGCCCGACTGCTCCGCCACCAGGGCCAGCAGGACCGCCAGCAGCCCGGTCATCAGGGCCCGCCGGAAACGGCCTCCGGAGCGGGAGCTGGCGGACATCCGGAGTCGCCGTCAGAGGGCCGCGCGGAACCGCGAGAAACGCTCGGCCCGGGCCTCGCTGCGCGAGTCCGCCGGCTCCAGCCCCAGCTCCGCGATGCGCCTGGAGGGCGATGGATGGGTGCGGGCGAATCCCGGGCCCTGCGGGTCCCATTCGTCATCCATGCGCTCCAGCACGCGAGTCAGCGCCTCGGGGCGATAGCCCGTGCGCTCGAGGATGGCCACCGCGCCGGCATCGGCCTCGCGCTCGAACTCGCGCGAATAGCCATTCACGAACAGGGTCCGGGTGATGTCGTCGATGGAGTCCTCGAAGATGTCCGTCAGCTCGCGCAGATCATCGTCCCCCGCCAGCTGCGCCCCGGTCAGCGCCGCACTGGTAAGCGCCGCGGTCACGCGCGAGCTGCGGATCGCCTGCAGGCCGTGGCGCTCCTGCACGTGCGCGATCTCGTGCGCGAGGATGGCCGCCAGTTCGTCCTCGGTTTCCGCCAGCCGGGCCATGCCGCGGGTGATGAAGATATGCCCGCCCGGGGTGGCAAAGGCATTGAGCTCGTCGGAATCCAGCAGGCGGAAGGAATACCCCTGATAGAGGCTCGGGCGCTCCGAGTGCAGGGCCAGGACCCCGCCCAGGTTGTTGAGGTACGCCTGTGCGGCCGGATCATCGAGGACCGCGTAGTCCTCCAGCACCCGGGCCGCCACGGCGCGGCCGATGAAATATTCCTGCTCCGGGGTGAAGTCCTCCATGCTGCGCTCCGCCAGCTCACCGGTCTGGCGCAGGCTTTCGGCCTGCCGCGCATCCAGCACGCCGGTCCGGGTCCCCAGCTCGGCACCCACCGAAGCGACCGTGCGGCAACCCGCCAGCAGCGCCAGCGACAGTACCAGGAACACCAACGGCAGCAGGGATGATCCGTTGCAGACCCGCATCACTCACCCCCCGGCAGATGCAGCTCGCCCTGCTCGATGAATGCCCTCAGATCCTCGGGATCCGCTCCCCCGGCTTCCATCCGGTCGACCGGGGCAAAGGACAGGCCGCGCTCACGGCGATAGCGCTCTTCCACCTCCTCGTTGAAGCCGCGCCCGGCCAGCGCGATCTCGTCGCGGTCCGCGTCCCGTTCAACGTCGTCTCCGTCCTCCGTCAGGATCACCGGATCCCGGCTCAGCGCGGACGGGTGCAGCCAGCCCTCCTCGCCGGCCTCGCTGCGCACCCGCAGAAATCCCTGGCTATGGTCCCTGACCTCGACTCGGGTGCCGTAATCGAGATGACCACGGATCGCGCTCAGATGACCGGGCGCCTCGCGCAGCTCGGCCGAACGCACGGCCACGTCCCCGGGATCGCCGCGCTCGAAGGCCAGCGCCACGGAGCCGGGACCGGCGACGGCCAGCACGAGAAACAGCACCGGGAGGGTTCGGATTCGCAACATGGAAGGACCTCGACCGTGAGTGATTGCCCGCGACGGAAAACCCGACGGACAATGGACATTCTTCCTACCGAAGCGGGCCCACAGCGTCAACCCGCCAGGCGAGGCCATCGCTCCTGCCGGGCTGACATTTTCCGGTGAATACCCGCATCATGATGGTGGCGGGCCCATGGTGCCCCGGTGGCACACCGGCGGCGGAGGCCGGTCTCGCAACGGGGGGTCAATTTGGAGACGGAACGACCACTGCGGGCCCGACTGGATCCGCTGCACGGCGAAGACGAGGCGACCCGCCACGCGTTCTCGGCCTGGCTGCGGGCCACGCGCATCCCGCAGGTTCGCTACATCGCGCTTCTGACCGCCGCGATGTATCTGCTGTACGCCGGCATCGAACAGACGGTGGACGCCGATGCGGCCGGCCTGCGCGTCTTCGCCCATGCCCTGCTGGTCCCGGGGATGCTGCTGGCGGTGGCGGCGATGAGCCTGCGGGCCTCCCTGCAGCGCTGGATGTGGGCATTGCTGATGATCGCGCCGGTGGTCGCGAACGCCGCCAATCTGCACCTGAACGCGGGCTCGCCGCAGTTCCTGGTGTTCGCCCCCGAGATCTACCTGAGCATCATCTGGACCTTCACGGTATCGGGACTGACGCTGCGTCAGGCCTCGATTTCGGCCGGAGCGATCGTCGCCCTGGTGATTGCCGCGACGATCCAGCTGCCGATGCCGACCGGACTGGTGCAGCTGCATCTGTTCTGGATACTGGCGGCCTTCTCGTTCGGGTTGCTGGCCGCCTTCATCCTGGAACGCGCGCTCAAGGCCACGTTCCTGCAGCAGTGCGAGCTGGCGCATTCCGCGCAGATCGATTCGCTGACCTCGCTGTGGAACCGCGCGCACATCGAACAGCGGTTCGAGGAGGAGCGCGCCCGCGCCGAGCGCTACGGCCAGCCGTTCTCGGTGATCCTGATGGATATCGACCACTTCAAGGCGGTGAACGACACCTGGGGCCACAGCGTCGGCGACGCGGTGCTGCAGCAGTTCGCCGAACTGTTGCGCCAACACCTGCGCAAGGCGGACGCCGCGGGGCGGATCGGCGGGGAGGAATTCTTCGTGCTGCTGCGGCAGACCCGGGCCGACCAGGGCGTGGCCGCCGCCCGCGACCTGCAGGCCCGCATCAATGCCTTCGACTTCGAGACGGT
The DNA here is from genome assembly GCF_000381385.1 of Thioalkalivibrio sp. ALE10. NCBI lineage: Bacteria > Pseudomonadati > Pseudomonadota > Gammaproteobacteria > Chromatiales > Ectothiorhodospiraceae > Thioalkalivibrio > Thioalkalivibrio sp. ALE10. The sequence goes on along the minus strand of NZ_KB906450.1, from coordinate 148,423 downwards.
CGGGCCGCTCACCGCGAGCTTCGGGGTGACCGAATACCGACCCGGCGAGGACCGGGTCGACACCTTCGACCGTGCCGACCGGGCCCTGTACGCGGCCAAGAAGAATGGCCGCGACCGCATCGAAGTACGCTAACGCGGCGGCTCACACCTCGCGGTAGATCTGCGCGCCCTTCTCGACGAACTCCACCGCCTTCTCCTGCATGCCCTTTTCCAGCGCCTCCTGTTCCGAAAGCCCCTGGGCCGCGGCGTAGTCGCGCACGTCCTGGGTGATCTTCATCGAGCAGAAGTTCGGGCCGCACATGGAACAGAAGTGGGCGACCTTGTGCGCTTCCTTCGGCAGGGTCTCGTCGTGGAATTCGCGTGCGCGCTCCGGGTCCAGCGCCAGGTTGAACTGGTCCTCCCAGCGGAATTCGAAGCGCGCCTTGCTGAGTGCGTTGTCCTGCAGCTGCGCGCCGGGGAAGCCCTTGGCCAGATCGGCGGCGTGGGCGGCGATCTTGTAGGTGATGATGCCGTCGCGCACGTCCTGCTTGTTCGGCAGGCCCAGATGTTCCTTCGGTGTCACGTAGCAGAGCATCGCGGTGCCGTACCAGCCGATGTTGGCCGCGCCGATGCCGGAGGTGATGTGGTCGTAGGCCGGGGCGATGTCGGTCACCAGCGGGCCGAGGGTGTAGAAGGGCGCCTCGAAGCAGTCCTCCAGCTCCTTGTCGACGTTCTCCTTCACCTTCTGCAGCGGCACGTGGCCGGGGCCCTCGATCATCACCTGCACGTCGTGCGCCCAGGCCTTCTGCGTCAGCTCGCCCAGGGTCTCCAGCTCGCCGAACTGCGCGGCGTCGTTGGCGTCCGCCAGGCAGCCGGGGCGCAGGCCGTCACCCAGCGAGAACGAGACATCGAAGGCCTGCATGATCTCGCAGATCTCGTCGAAGCGGGTGTAGAGGAAGCTCTCCTCGTGATGCGCCAGGCACCACTTGGCCATGATCGAGCCGCCGCGCGAGACGATGCCGGTCACGCGGTCGGCGGTCAGCGGCACGTACTGCAAGCGCACGCCGGCGTGGATGGTGAAGTAGTCCACGCCCTGTTCCGCCTGCTCGATCAGGGTGTCGCGGAACAGCTCCCAGGTCAGGTCCTCCGGCTTGCCGTCGACCTTCTCCAGCGCCTGGTAGATCGGCACGGTGCCGATCGGCACCGGCGAGTTGCGCAGGATCCACTCGCGGGTCTCGTGGATGTTCTTGCCGGTAGACAGGTCCATCAGGGTGTCGCCGCCCCAGCGCGCGGACCACACCAGCTTCTCGACCTCTTCCTCGATCGACGAGGAGACCGCCGAGTTGCCGATGTTGGTGTTGACCTTCACCCGGAAGTTGCGGCCGATGATCATCGGCTCGAGCTCCGGGTGGTTGATGTTCGCGGGGATGATCGCGCGGCCGCGGGCGATCTCGTCGCGCACGAACTCGGGCGTGATCTCCTCGGGGATCGAGGCCCCGAACGACTCGCCGGCGTGGCTTCGCAGCAACTTCTGGTAGCGCGGGTCGGCGCGCAGCGCCTCGAGGCGGTTGTTCTCGCGGATGGCGACGAACTCCATCTCCGGGGTGATGAGGCCCTGGCGGGCGTAGTGCATCTGCGAGACGTTCGCCCCGGCCTGCGCGCGGCGCGGCGGGCGGATGTGCTCGAAGCGCAGGCTGGCCAGTTCCGGGTCGGCGGCGCGAGCACGGCCGTACTCCGAGCTCGGGCCGTCCAGCCACTCGGTGTCCGCGCGTTCGTCGATCCAGCCACCACGCAGATCCGCCAGGCCCCGGTGCAGGTCGATGGTCGCCTCGGGGTCGGTGTAGGGGCCGGAGGTGTCGTAGACCGGGATCGGCGGGTTCTCCTCGGGGGTGCCGGAGGTCATCGTCGGCGTCTGCGCGACCTCGCGATACGGCACGCGGATGTCCACACGCGAACCCTGGACGTAACGCTTCCCGGAGTTCGGGAACGGGCGGGTGACTTCGGCGGAGACCTCGGCGGTCTTGCGGGCAAACGACTCGGGGATGGCGCTCATGATCGGACCTCTGCTGCTGTCGCACGGGGCGAAGGGAGCGCGGGCAGGGCGATCGCGGGGGCAGGAACCCCGGGTGCAGCGGACCGTTGACCGAGCTTCCCTCCGCCGGTGTTAACCGGTTCAGGTTCAAGGGGACTCTCTCAGCCCCCTCGTCGCTCGCGACAACGGGGGGCACCCCCAGCTCACAGCCGAGTGTAACGCAGAGCCGCCCGGTAAGCACGGCGGGGTCGTTTGCGCTAGATTAAAGGTCTGTGACACTCTTCGCGCCGCCATGAGCCCCAAGAACTTTGTCTTCGAGCTGTTCGGCCGGTCCCCGGTGCGCCCGCTGCAGGCGCACATGGACAAGGTCCGTTCCTGTATCGCGGAACTGCCGCTGTTCATTCAGGCGGTGGATCGCGAAGACTGGGATGCGGCCCGCACCCATCAGGAGCGCATCGTCGAGCTCGAACACGACGCCGACCGCCTGAAGAAGGATCTGCGTCTGCACCTTCCCAAGGGGCTGATGCTCGCCATGTCGCGCCGCGACGTCCTCGACACCCTCCTCATCCAGGACCAGATCGCCAACAAGGCCAAGGACATCGCCGGGCTCATGCTGGGCCGCCAGATGCGTTTCCCCGACGACATGCAGGAACCGGTACAGCGGTTCCTGCAGCGCAGCGTGGACACCGTCGACCAGGCCGGCCGCGCGGTCAACGAACTGGACGAACTGGTGGAAGCCGGTTTCCGCGGCCACGAGGTCGAGGTCGTCAACCGCATCCTGCAGAAGCTCGACAGCCTCGAGCACGAGGCCGATGACGCCCAGCGCGAGGTCCGCGAGATGCTGTTTGCCCGGGAGACGGAGCTGCCGCCGGTGAACGTGATGTTCATGTATCGCGTGATCGACTCCATTGGCGATCTCGCCGACCTGGCACAGCGCGTGGGCAGCCGCCTGCAGCTGATGCTGGCCAAGTAACCACCCGATACAAGACGAGGCTCGGGAGACGGCATGGAATACGGCATTGTGCTGCTCGCCCTTGCGGTCATCTTCGGTCTGTTCATGGCCTGGGGCATCGGCGCCAACGACGTGGCCAATGCCATGGGCACCTCGGTTGGGTCACGTGCCCTGACCATCCGCCAGGCGGTGGTGGTGGCCGGGGTCTTCGTGTTCGCCGGTGCCTGGCTGGCCGGGGGCGAGGTGACCCAGACCATCCGCAGCGGGATGGTCGATTCCGAGCTACTGGCGGACAGTCCGGACCTGCTGGTGTTCGGGATGCTGGCGGCCCTGGCGGCGGCCGGGACCTGGCTGATGGTCGCGTCCTATTTCGGCTGGCCGGTCTCCACCACGCATTCCATCATCGGCGCCATCATCGGCTTCGCGGTGGTCGGGCTCGGGTTCGAGGTGGTGCGCTGGGAGCGGGTCGGCACCATCGCGGCATCCTGGGTTCTTTCGCCGATGATCGGCGGCGCGATCGCGTTCGCCCTGTTCCGCAGCGTGCAGCTCCTGATCCTGGACACGGTCGACCCGCTGAAAAACGCAAAGCGCTGGGCCCCGCTGTACATCTTCCTCACCGCCTTCGTGACCGCGCTGGTCACCATGTTCAAGGGGCTGACCCATGTCGGCCTCAATCTCACCACCGTACAGAGTTACGGCCTTGCGATCCTGATCAGCCTGATCGTGGTGGCGTTCGGCATGCTGGCCATCCGCCGGCTGCGGTTCGAGGAGATCCCGGCGGACGAAAACGGCTCGCACTTCAGTGACGTCGAGAAGGTCTTCGGCGTGCTGATGGTGGTCACGGGCTGCGCCATGGCCTTTGCCCTGGGCTCCAACGACGTGGCCAATGCGGTAGGCCCGCTGGCCGCGGTGGTGGACGTGATCCAGACCGGCGAGGTGGACCCGGAGACGCTGGTGCCGATGTGGGTGCTGCTGCTGGGCGGCTTCGGGATCGTGTTCGGCCTGTTCACCTACGGCCACAAGGTGATCGCCACGGTGGGCACCGGCATCACCCAGCTGACCCCCAGCCGCGGCTATTCCGCGACGGCGGCTGCGGCCGCCACCGTGGTGCTGGCCTCGGGCACCGGCCTGCCGATCTCCACCACCCACACCCTGGTGGGCGCGATCCTCGGCGTGGGCCTGGCCCGCGGGATCGCGGCGATCGACCTGCGCCTGGTACGCATGATCTTCATGTCGTGGATCGTGACCCTGCCGGCCGGGGCGATCCTGGCGATCCTGTTCTTCTACGTGCTGCGCGGCCTGCTCGGCTGAGGCCCGGGCCGGGCCAGGAACGGAGCCGGCCGGGTCAGTTCTGCGGCCGCGGCGGCAGCGGCCGCAGGCTGAACAACAGCAGACCCAGGCCCAGGACCCCGGCGGGCCACGCCGGCCAGGCGATCCCCAGCCATTGCGGCACGTCGAGCTGGAAAGTCAGGCCCGCCACCACCAGCAGCCCCAGCGCGGCCAGGCCCTCGCGCCGGCGCCGGTCCTGCCGGCCGAGACCGTCCTCCAGCTCGCGGATCTGCTGGCGCAGCGCGGCATCGCGTTCGGCCCGCTGCTCCTCCACCGTCAGCGCCTTCTCCACATGCAGCGGCAGCTCCGGCAGATGGGCCAGCAGCCGCGGCAGGTGTTCGCGCGCGCTGCGGAAGAAGGCTCGCGTCCCCATGCGCTCGTGCATCCACTGCTCGATGAACGGCTTGGCCGTCGTCCACAGGTCCAGCTGCGGGTACAGCTGGCGCCCCAGGCCCTCGATGTTCAGCAGGGTCTTCTGCAGCAGCACCAGCTGCGGCTGGACCTCCATGTCGAAGCGCCGCGCGGTCTGGAACAGCCGCATCAGCACCTGGCCGAAGGAGATCTCGTCCAGCGGCTTCTGAAAGATCGGCTCGCACACCGACCGGATCGCCGCCTCGAACTCGTCGACCCGGGTGTCCTTCGGCACCCAGCCGGACTCCACGTGCAACTCGGCCACGCGCCGGTAGTCACGGTTGAAGAAGGCGTAGAAGTTCTCCGCGAGGTAGCGCTGATCGGAGTCCAGCAGCGAGCCGACGATGCCGAAATCGACCGCGCGGTACGTCGGGTCGTCCGGATGGGTGGCATCGACGAAGATATTGCCCGGGTGCATGTCGGCGTGGAAGAAGTTGTGCTTGAACACCTGGGTGAAGAAGATCTCCACGCCGCGCTCCGCCAGCAGCCGCAGGTCCACCCCGCGTTCACGCAGGGCGGCCACGTCGGCCACCGGAATGCCCTCGATGCGTTCCATCACCAGCACGCTCTGGCGCGTGTAGTCCCAGATGATCTCCGGGATGTAGAGCAGGTGGCTGTCCGCGAAATTGCGATGGATGGCCGCCGCGTTGGCGCCCTCGCGGATCAGGTCCAGCTCATCGGTGACGGTCTTTTCGTACTCGTCCACCACCTCGCGCGGGCGCAGCCGGCGGGCCTCGCTCCAGTAGCGATCCGCCAGCGCGGCGATGGTATGCATCACCTCGAGGTCCGCACGGATGGTCTTCAGGATGCCGGGCCGCACGACCTTCACCACCACCTCGCGGCCGTCCTGCAGCCGCGCCTCGTGCACCTGGGCGATGGAGGCCGAGGCCAGCGGGGTATCGGAAAACTCGGCAAAGGCGATGTCCACCGGGCGTTCCAGCTCGGCCTCGATCACCGCGCGCGCTCGGTCGGCGGGGAACGGCGGGACGCGATCCTGCAGGCGCGCCAGCTCCACCGCGATGTCGTCCGGGAGGAGGTCGCGGCGGGTCGACAGCATCTGCCCGAACTTGATGAAGATCGGGCCCAGGTCCTCCAGCGCGCGGCGGATGCGTTCGCCCCGCGTGCCCCGGGTGCGGCGGAACCAGTTCCATGGCGCGAGATAGAGCAGGAAGCTCAGCGGGCGCAGCGGCTTGAGGGTGAACAGGATGACGTCCAGGCGGTAGCGCACCAGGACCCGGGCGATGGTCCACAGCCGCAGACCCTGGTAGAAGCTGCGTCGCATGGGGGTCAGGCGTCTCCGGATTCGAGACGGCGCAGGCGCGCCTCCAGCCGGGCGGTATCGTCACGCAGGCGGGCCACGTCCTCGCTGAAGGCCTCGAAGGCCCCGGACGGCGGCAGCCAGCCCGCCTCGTCGCGGGCATAATCGGCCAGGTCCTCGGCGGAGCGCGTGGCCGCATGACGCAGGCCGCCGGTCGCACGCCGGAACAGGTCCTGCAGCGGACCCGCGGACCCGGCGCCGGCGACCCGTTCGAACAGGGCCGCCCAGTCATGCTCGGCCTCGCCCAGCGCGCGCTGCAGATCGGACAGCGCGGTGGCATCCCCCTCGATCTGCAGGCCGCTGCGGTCGTCGCGGGCCATGGCCGCCCCCAGCGACAATGGCGAGCCGGCCACGCGGGCATCCACGGGTTCTTCCACGCCCCCGATCACCTGCAGGCGGTCAGCGGCACCCACCAGACTGAACGCGACCCCGGGCGGCTCGACCACGATGGCCACCGCGCGTCCGGCCAGGCGTTCGCGCGCGTGGGGCGGGGCGGCCTCCAGGAGCTCGTTCAGCAGGGTCTCGACCAGAGCGGTGACGGGGCTCGGCAGGGCGGCGGGCTCGGCCATCGCGATTCTTCTCCGGCTGTTACAGGCGGGTAGCGCGGTGCAGGGCGACGATGCCGCCCGTCAGGTTGTCGTATTCGACGCGTTCCAGGCCGGCATCGCGCATCAGCCCGGCGAGGGTCTCCTGATCCGGGTGCATGCGGATGGATTCGGCCAGATAGCGATAGGAGTCGGCATCATTGGCGACCAGACGGCCCATCAGCGGCAGGAGCTTGAAGGAATAGACATCGTAGGCCGGCCGCAATGGCGCCACCGGCTGCGAAAACTCCAGGATCAGCACCCGACCGCCGGGCTTGAGCACCCGGCGCATCTCCGCCAGCGCGTTTTCCTTGCGGGTCACGTTGCGCAGGCCGAAGGCCATGGTGATGCGGTCGAATGACTCGTCGGGATACGGCAGGACTTCGGCATCCGCCTGCACGTATTCGATGTTGCCAACCCGACCCTCGTCGATCAGCCGGTCGCGCCCGGCCTCCAGCATGGAGGCGTTGATATCGCAGACCACGACCTGCCCCTTCGGCCCGACCCGCGGCGCGAACGCACTGGCCAGATCGCCGGTCCCGCCAGCAAGGTCGAGGATGCGCATGCCGGGGCGCACCCCGGCGCGCTCCACGGTGTAGCGCTTCCACACGCGGTGGATGCCCATGGACATCAGGTCGTTCATCACGTCGTAGCGGGAAGCCACGGAGTGGAACACCTGTCCGACCCGCTCGGTCTTCTCGGATTCGGAAACGGTCTGATAACCGAAGTGGGTCTTGCCGGGGTCGTCGTCGTTCATGAGTCTTCTTGCGTCAGTGGGTTCGGCGTTCGTGACCGGCCTGATGCAGCCGTTCCAGGTAATCCTGCCACAGACGCTCCTGTTCCGTACCCAGCTTGTAGAGGTAATCCCAGTCGTAGATGCCCGTATCGTGGCCGTCGGAGAACACCAGCTTGACCGCGTAGTTGCCGACCGGCTCGATCGCGGTGATGTTCACGTCCTCCTTGCCGACCTGCAGGACCTCCTGTCCGGGGCCGTGTCCGCGCACCTCGGCCGACGGCGAATACACCCGCAGGAACTCGCAGGGCAGCTCGAAATGCGAGCCGTCGGCATAGCGCAGCTCGAGGATGCGCGACTTCTGGTGCAGCTGGATGTCCGTGGGTCGTTGCGTACTGCTCATGCGGCCTCCGACGTGCGGCGCCCGGATTGCCCGGGACGATGGGAACGCCCGGAACCGCCAGGGCGGTTCCGGAATCACTGCCGCCGGCGAGGATACCAGCCCGCGCGCCCCGGCGGGCATACCCCGGCACGGGCTCCGGGGTTGGCGCGCTACAGGATGTAGCGCGACAGGTCCTCGTCCTCGGCCAGGTCGCTCAGGCGTTCGTCGACGAACGCGCGGTCGATCACGACCGGTTCCGGGATATCGGGGGCGCGGAAGGCGACGTCCTGCAGCAGGCGTTCGAGCACGGTGTGCAGCCGCCGCGCGCCGATGTTCTCGGTGCGCGCATTGACGTCGTGGGCGATCTCGGCGAGGCGCTGCACGCCCTCGTCGCGGAATTCCACGCTGACGCCTTCGGTCTTCATCAGCTCGACGTACTGCTCGGTCAGCGACGCGGTGGGCTCGGTCAGGATGCGCACGAAGGCCTCCACCGACAGCGGTTCCAGTTCCACCCGGATCGGCAGCCGGCCCTGGAGCTCGGGGACCATGTCCGACGGCTTGCTCAGGTGGAACGCGCCGGAGGCGATGAACAGGATGTGGTCGGTGCGCACCATGCCCAGCTTGGTGGACACGGTGGTGCCCTCGATCAGCGGCAGCAGGTCGCGCTGCACGCCCTCGCGGGAGACATCCGAGCCGCTCTTCTCGCTGCCCTTGGCGACCTTGTCGATCTCGTCGAGGAACACGATGCCGCTCTGCTCGACCCGCTCGATCGCCTTGACCTTGAGTTCTTCCTCGTTGACCAGGCGCGCGGCCTCCTCGTCCACCAGCAGACGCCGGGCATCGGCGATCTTCAGGCGCCGCTGCTGGCTCTTCTGGCCACCCATGTTCTGGAACATCGACTGCAGCTGGCTGGCCATCTCTTCCATGCCGGGCGGTGTCATCAGTTCGACGTTCTGCCCCTGCTGCTGGAGCTCGATGTCGATCTCGCGCTCATCCAGGCTGCCCTCGCGCAGGCGCTTGCGCAGCTTCTGCCGGGTCTCGTTGTTGGCTGCGTCGTCGCCGGACTCGGTGAAACCGGCGTTGCGCGGCCGCGGCAGCAGGGCATCGAGGATGCGCTCCTCGGCGGCGTCCTCGGCCTGGCCGCGGTGCTGCTGCATCTCTTCCTCGCGCAGCTGCTTGATCGCGTTTTCGGCCAGGTCCCGGATGATCGACTCCACATCGCGCCCGACATAGCCGACTTCGGTGAACTTGGTCGCCTCGACCTTGATGAACGGGGCCTTGGCCAGCTTCGCCAGGCGGCGGGCGATCTCGGTCTTGCCGACGCCGGTGGGGCCGATCATCAGGATGTTCTTGGGCGTGACCTCGGGCTGCAGGGCCTCGGGCAGCTGTCGCCGGCGCCAGCGGTTGCGCAGGGCGACGGCCACGGAACGCTTGGCCCCGTCCTGGCCAATGATGTAGCGATCCAGTTCCTGGACGATTTCGCGGGGGGTCATGTCGCTCATGGCTTGCGGTCCTGAAGGGTCGCGGCCGGGGAGCCTTGCGGGCGACGCCGGGGCGTCACTCGGCGTCGAGGCTCTCCAGCGTGATGTTGTGATTGGTGTAGACGCAGATGTCGGCGGCGGTATGGAGGCTCTTCTCCACCACGTCGCGCGCCGGCAGATCGGTGTTCTGCAGCAGGGCCTGGGCCGAGGCCTGGGCGTAGGGGCCGCCGGAGCCGATCGCGATCAGCGCGTTCTCGGGCTCGATCACGTCGCCATTGCCCGAGATCACGAACGAGTTCTCGCGATCGGACACCGCCAGCAGCGCCTCCAGCTTGCGCAGCGCACGGTCGGTGCGCCAGTCCTTGGCCAGCTCGACCGCGGCCCGGGTGATGTTGCCGGAGTGCTTCTCCAGCATGCCCTCGAAGCGCTCGAACAGGGTAAAGGCGTCGGCCGTGCCGCCGGCGAAACCGGCGAGGATGCGGTCGTGATAGACGCGGCGCACCTTGCGCGCGTTGCCCTTCATCACGGTGTTGCCCAGCGATACCTGGCCGTCGCCGCCCAGGGTCACGGCGCCGTTGCGGCGCACGCAGACGATGGTGGTGCCACGAAACTGCTCCACGGTGGTCTCCTGCAATCGGTGGTCGGATCCGGACCGGGATTGTACGCGGTTGCGCCCGCCTACGAACCCGTCTCGTCGGCCGGATCGTGACGCCGCGCGCGGGGATGGGCGGCATCGTAGACCTCGGCCAGGTGCTGATAGTCCAGATGGGTGTAGATCTGGGTAGTGGACAGATCGGCATGCCCCAGCAGTTCCTGCACCGCACGCAGGTCGCCGCTGGATTCCAGCAGGTGGCTGGCGAAGGCGTGGCGCAGGCGATGCGGGTTCAGATGCACGTCGAGCCCGCCCCGGCGCCCGGCCTCCTCGACCCGGCGCTGCACCGAGCGGTTGCTGATGCGCCGCCCCCGGCGGGTCACGAACAGCGCGGGTTCGTCGGCATCCGCCCACTGCCCGCGCACCGCCAGCCAGTCGCGCAGGGCGGCCAGCGCCATGCGCCCGGCGGGCACCCGCCGCTCGCGGCGGCCCTTGCCGAGAACACGCACCATGCCGGCGTCCAGGTCCACGTCCGGCAGATCCAGCCCGGTCAGTTCCGCCAGCCGCAGTCCGGAGCCGTACAGCAGCTCCAGCATCGCGCGGTCGCGGCGCGCCAGGGGCGAATCGGGATCGGCCGCTTCCCCGTCCGGCGCGGAGCCAGTGGCGGGCGGGGCATCCAGCGCCTGCTGCGCCTGATCCACGTCCAGCCCGCGGGGCAGCGGACGGTCGGTCTTCGGACCGCGCAGCCCCGCGGCGGGGTTGGCGGCGCGCTCGCCACGCTCCACCTGAAAATCGAGGAAACCGCGCACTGCGGCGAGAAACCGGCGGACCGAGCGCGGATGGCGCCCGCCGCGTGCCAGCCCGGCCACGATGCGGCGCAGCGCGGCGGCATCCAGCTCCGCCCAGGGCGCGTCCCAGGCCCGGCGCAGTTCGCGCAGGTCGCGACGGTACGCGGCTACGGTGTGCGGCGACAGCCCGCGCACATCACGCAGATGCGCGAGATAGGCCTCGATGGCGGGGTCGGGTTGCGGCTCGGACTCAGGCGGCCTGTTTGCGTTCGGCATGGCAGCGGATGGACTCGGCCAGCAGCTCGCCGATATGGGTGACGAAGTAGGTCCCCATATCCGGCTGGAAGCGGTCCGGCGAGGCACTGGCCAGGCCCAGAACGCCCACGCGTTCGTCGTCCGCCAGCAGCGGCATCAGGATCGCCGAACCCACCGTGTCGTCCGCATCGTCGAACAGCACCTTCAGCATGTCCGGGGGCACGCGGCCACACTGTGCCCGGCCGCGGGCGAACAGTGGTTCCAGCACGGCCAGCTGGGCGGTATCCAGGGCGTGCAGGTCCTGCACCTCGCGCTCCGCCAGACGGATGCTCACCCGCTCGGCGCCCAGTTCATCGCGCAGGGCGTCCTGCGTCAGCGCCAGCACCGCATCCAGGTTCTCCGCACGCATCAGGGTTCGGGCCAGATCGTGCAGCTGGCGGCCGACCCGTTCGTTGTCGCGGGCACGCTCCACCAGCTCGTGCATACGCTGCTCCAGCTGGCGGTTCTGCTCGCGCAGGCGCTTGAGCTGGCGTTCGACCAGAGACTCGGCTCCACCGGCCGGATGCGGGATGCGCAGCACGTCCAGCAGGGCCTGGTGGTCGAGGAAGAAATCCGGGTGCTCGCGCAGCCAGGCCTCGACCTCGGCCGCCGAGAGTTCGGCGCCATCCCCCGCCGGGGAGGCACTGGAGGGGTCTGTACTCATAGATCGATCCTGCCGTTGAATACCGTGGTTGCGGGGCCGGTCAGCCGCACCGGCGACTCCGGGCTGCCCTCCCAGCTTAGCACAAGGGCCCCGCCCGGCAGCGAGACCCGCACGCAGTCATCGACCCGGCCCTGCAGACGGGCCACCACCATCGCCGCGGCGGCGCCGGAGCCGCAGGCCAGGGTCTCGCCGGCGCCGCGTTCGTATACCCGCAGGTCCAGGTGCCCGCGATCACGTACCGCGGCGAAACCGGCGTTCACGCGGCGCGGGAAGCGGGGATGCGCCTCGATCGCGGGCCCCAGGGTCGCCACCGGTGCCTGCCCCACGTCGTCGACAAAGGTCACGGCATGCGGGTTGCCCATGGACACCGCGCCGATCTTCAGGAAGGTGTCGCCGACCTCGAGGGGGTACTCCGGTGCCTGGAAGTCGGCCTCGAACGGGATGCGCGCCGGTTCCAGCACCGGGCAGCCCATGTCGACGGTGACCTGTTCGTCCGCCTCCACCCGCAGCACCAGCGGACCACCCAGGGTCTCCACCGGGATCTCGCGGGCGTCGGTCAGGCCCTGTTCGCGTACGAAGCGGGCGAAGCAGCGCGCGCCATTGCCGCACTGCTCCACCTCGCCGCCGTCGGCGTTGAAGATGCGGTAGCGAAACAGCGCGCTCGCGGGATCGGCGGGCGGCTCCACCAGCAGGATCTGGTCGCAGCCCACGCCGAAATGGCGATCGGCCAGCAGGCGCAGCTGCTCGGTGCTCAGCGCGACCGCCTGGCGCACGCCGTCGAACACCACGAAGTCGTTGCCCAGGCCGTGCATCTTGGTAAAGGCGAGCGCACTCATCCCCGGCGCTCCGGCAACCGCCCGTGGATGACCATGTGGCGGTCGCTGGTGACCCGCACGCGGAAGCCGTCGAGGCCGGCCGCGGCCAGCTGGTCCTGGACCTCCTCGGGGGTAAACGCCGCATGCAGCGAGTGCTCGAAGTCGCGCCGCAGGACTTCCGGGGCGTCGGCCGCGTGCTCCGCCACCAGGCGTTTCACTTCGGCCTCCGAATCGGGACGACGCAGATCCATCACGAACACCCGCGCCCCGGGGGCGCCGTCACGACGGATCACCTGCCACAGCACTCCCGGATCATGCAGGTGATGCAGCAGCGAGTTGCAGATGATGGTGGCGTAGGGCGCGCGCGGGCCCCGCGCATCGGGCAGGCAACCCTCGGCCAGATGCACGCGATCGGCGGCCGGATGCCCCGCACACAGCGCAGCCCCGGCCGCCAGCATCGCGGGAGCCCCGTCCAGCCCGTCGACCTCGCACTCGGGATGGCGCGCAGCGAAGCGCAGGCTGACATCCCCCGGGCCACAGCCCGGATCCAGCACCGGGCCGCGCACCGGCTCCGGGAACACCTCGGCGAAGGCATCGACAAAGCCCTCGTGGGGCTGCGCGAAATCCGCCTCGGCATAGGCCCGGGCCTGGCCGGATTCCAGCATCAGCTCGGGCTCGGGCCGTCGCGGGATCACGGATCGACCCTCCCGGGCGGATCTTCCTCGTCGGGATCGCGCGGCAGCATGCTCTCGCGCATCATCAGATGATCGGCCTGCTCGCGGCGGTTGACGATCTGATAGTGGTCACCGTCCACCATGACCTCGGGCGGGCGCGGGCGGCTGTTGTAGTTGCCCGCCATCACATAGCCGTAGGCCCCGGCGGAGCGCACCGCCAGCACGTCGTCGGGGGCCAGCGCGAGATCGCGTTCGCGCCCGAGGAAATCCCCGGTCTCGCATACGGGTCCGACCACGTCGTAACTGCGGGTCTCGGTGTCGTCGCGCGGCACGATCGGATCGATCGCCTGCCACGCGCCGTACAGCGCCGGGCGCAGCAGGTCGTTCATCGCCCCGTCGACGATCGCGAAATCGCGGTGCTCCGAGTGCTTGAGGTATTCCACCCGGGTCAGAAACACCCCGGCGTTGGCGGCGATCGCCCGGCCCGGCTCCAGCAGCACCTTCAGCGGCCGCTGGCCCAGGGTCTCGCGCAGGGCCGCCGCCCAGACGTCGGGCTCCGGAGGGGTCTCGTCGCGATAACGCACGCCCAGCCCGCCGCCGACATCGATGTGCGACAGCTCGATGCCGTCTTCCGCCAGCCGGTCCACCAGCGCCAGCACCCGTTCCAGCGCGTCGACGAACGGCTCGGTGCTGGTCAGCTGCGAGCCGATGTGGAAATCCACGCCGATCGCGTCCAGGTGCCCGGACTCATGGATGCGGCGATACAGCGCCGGCGCGTCCTCGATCGCCACGCCGAACTTGTTGTCGCGCAGGCCGGTGGCAATGTAGGGATGGGTCTCGGCGTCGACGTCCGGGTTCACCCGCAACGACACCGGGGCAGTCTCCCCGCGCTCGGCGGCGACCGCTTCCAGGCGTTCCAGCTCGCCCTCCGATTCGAGGTTGAAGCAGTGGATGCCCACGTCCAGCGCGCGCTGCATCTCCACCGCGGTCTTGCCGACCCCGGAGAACACCACCCGCGCGGGGTCGCCGCCGGCACGCAGCACCCGCTCCAGTTCGCCGCCGGAGACGATGTCGAACCCCGAGCCCATGCGGGCCAGCACGTTCAGCACCGCCAGGCTGGAGTTGGCCTTGACCGCGAAGCAGACCTGATGCGGCATCCCGATCAGGGCCTCGGCGAACGCACGGTAATGGCGCTCCAGGGTGGCGCGGGAGTAGACGTAGGCGGGGGTCCCCACCCGGCGGGCCAGGGCGTCGAGGTCCACGCTCTCGCAATGCAGCGTGCCCCCGCGGTAATCGAAATAGTCCATCTAGCGGGCTTCCTCCTGCTCGTCCTCGGGGAAGTAGAGATCGCCCTTCTGCCCGCAGCTGGCCAGCATCTGCGCGCCTCCGAGGACGACAACCACGATCAGCAGCAACAGGTGGGCCTTGCAGAAGGGCATGGGTGCGGTATCCGGAAATGATTGCATCGGGAGGGCATAGTGTGCCATTGATACGGGGCTGGCTTCACTCGGATCAGGGGCGATGCGGCCCGGAGCCGCTCGATAACGGATCCGTTCATGAAGCGTTCAGCCACATTCTGGGACTCTGGAGTTGCAGGATCAGCAAAGGGCCCGACACCAAAGGGGGCTGATCCGGGGACGGGGAATAGAACCGAACGGTACCCCGTCACAACGCACAGGCGCCTGCATCCAGATGGATCGCTCGCGCCCCGGGAATGTCCGGATTTGATCCAAAAAGATGAGAGGAGATCTCCATGATTAGCACCAAGCGTCGTGTCTTCCTGAAAGGCACTCTCGCCGCCGGTACCGTTGGCGCCGCCGTGGGCGCCGGTCTGCTGGCCCCGAGCAAGCTGCTCGCCGCCTGGTCCGCCGACATGTTCGAGACGGAGGGCATGTCCGAGGCGATGAACGCCGTCGCCGGCACCACCGACATGCAGCAGTCCGACGACATCGACCTGAGCGCCCCGGAAATCGCCGAGAACGGCGCCGTGGTCCCGGTCTCGGTCGAGGCCCACATGGACAACGTCGAGGAGATCGCGGTCTTCGCCGAGGCCAACGAGCGCTCCCTCACCGGCCGTTATGTCTTCGCCTCCGGCGCCAAGCCGAAGGCTTCGATGCGCATCCGCCTGGGTGATACCTCGGACGTGGTCGCCGCCGTCAAGGCCGACGGCAACTGGTACATGACGTCCCGCAACGTCGAAGTGACGGTGGGTGGCTGCGGCGGCTAAGCCGGCACCCTCACCGATCCGATCAACAGTCTGGAGGTAAAGAACTATGTCCATCCGTATTCGCGCCCAGGAACAGGACGGGATGATCAACGTCCGCGCCCTGCTGAGCCACCCGATGCATACCGGGGATCAGACCGATGATGCCGGCGAAACCATCCCCGAGCATTTCATTCAGACCGTCGAAGCCAAGCGCAACGGCGAAACCATGGTCACCGCCCACTGGAACGTGACCATCTCGCAGAACCCCTTCCTCGAGCTGGAATTCGAAGGTTCGTCCGGCGACACCGTCGAGATCAGCTGGGAAGACAACCAGGGCGAAACCGCTTCCGAGTCGGTTTCCGTCCGGTAAATCCATCTCCCTTGATGGATGCGGAAAGGCCGGGGTTCGCCCCGGCCTTTTTTATGGGTACCCGTATCCGGCGCGCCGATGGGTGGAAAGACGTCGCGCTGCATGTCCCGGGCCGCGAGTACGGCATACCGGCCGGGCGCCAGCCTTGCTACACTGGAACTTTCTGCGTCGAAGCCAGCCAAGATGAACCAGCGTACCGCCTCAGTCCGCCGCGACACCCTCGAGACCCGGATCGCCGTCGAACTGAACCTCGACGGCACCGGCCAGTGCCACACCGAGACCGGCATCCCGTTCCTCGACCACATGCTCGACCAGATCGCGCGTCACGGGATGGTCGATCTGGACGTGCGCGCCGAAGGCGACCTGCACATCGACGACCACCACACGGTGGAAGACATCGGCATCACCCTGGGCCAGGCACTGGCGCAGGCGATCGGCAACAAGAAGGGCATCCGCCGCTACGGCCATGCCTATGTGCCGCTGGACGAGGCCCTGTCACGGGTGGTGATCGACTTCTCCGGCCGCCCGGGCCTGGAGATGCACGCCGATTTCCGCCGCTCGCACATCGGCCGGTTCGATGTCGACCTGTTCCACGAATTCTTCCAGGGCCTGGTGAACCACGCGTGGATCACCCTGCACGTGGACTGCCTGCGCGGGGACAATGCCCATCACGTGGCGGAGACCATCTTCAAGGCCTTCGGCCGCGCGCTGCGCGAGGCCGCGGAGGAAGACCCCCGCGGCGCCGGCATCACGCCCTCCACCAAGGGCAGCCTGTAAGGCCCGCCGCAACAGGGAAGCCACATGGAAACCGTCGCCGTCATCGACTACGGCATGGGCAACCTCCACTCGGTGGAGCGTGCCCTGACGCACGAGGCCGCACCCGGCCAGCGCATCCTGCGTACCGACGACCCGGAGATCCTGCGCGAGGCCGACCGGCTGGTGTTTCCCGGCCAGGGGGCGGCCGGCGACGCGATGCAGGCCCTCGCCCGGCGCGGTCTCAACCGCCTGCTGCCGGAACTGGCCGGTTCGCGCCCGTTCCTCGGACTCTGCCTGGGGCAGCAGATCCTGATGGAGCACTCGGACGAAAGCGGCGGCGTCGACCTGCTGGGGGTGATCCCCGGCGGGGTCGCCCGCTTTCCGGAACGCAGCGATGCGCAGGGGCGTCGCCTGAAGGTGCCGCACATGGGCTGGAACCGCGTGCAGCCCACCGGCGAGCACCCGCTGTGGCACGGCCTGCCGGAGACGCCGTGGTTCTATTTCGTGCACAGCTTCCGGGTGCAGCCGCGCGACGCGGCCAGCGTGGCTGCGCACACGGATTATGGCGAAACCTTCGCCTCGGCCCTCGCCCGCGGCTCGCTGTTCACTATGCAGTGTCACCCGGAAAAGAGCGCGGCCTGCGGCCTGCGCCTGCTGAACAACTTTCTGCGCTGGGACGGCGACGCCCCGGACGCCCCGTGAACGCCGCAACAGGAGGCGGAGAGAGATGCTGGTCATTCCCGCGATCGACCTGAAGGAAGGCAAGTGCGTGCGCCTGCGCCAGGGGCGCATGGAGGACTCGACGGTATTCGGCGAAGAGCCGGTGGAAATGGCCCGACGCTGGGTCGAGGCCGGGGCCGAACGCCTGCACATCGTGGACCTCGACGGGGCATTCGCGGGGCGGCCGCGCAATGCCGAGGCGATCCATGCAATCGTCGAGACCTTTCCCGACCTGACCATCCAGATCGGTGGCGGCATCCGCGACGATGACACCGTGCAGGCCTACCTCGATGCCGGCGTGCAGTACGTGATCATCGGCACACGGGCGGTCAGCGCGCCGCATTTCGTCAACGACCTGTGCCTGGAATTCCCGGGTCACATCATCGTCGGCCTGGACGCCCGCGACGGCAAGATCGCGGTGGACGGCTGGTCCAAGCTCTCGCGTCACGACGTGATCGACCTCGCCCAGCACTTCGAGTCCGACGGCGTCGCCGCGATCATCTACACCGACATCGCGCGCGACGGGATGATGGAAGGCCCCAACGTGGAGGCCACCGCGAAGCTCGCGGAGAACGTGCGCGTACCGGTGATCGCCTCCGGCGGCGTCAGCTCGCTGGACGACATCCGCAGCCTCGCCCGCGGGGCCGACGCCGGTATCGACGGCGTGATCGTCGGCCGCGCCCTGTACGAGGACGCCTTCACCCTGGAGCAGGCGCGCACGGCCGCCCGGGGCGAGGACACCTGAGATGCTGGCACGCCGCATCATCCCCTGCCTGGACGTGGACGCCGGCCGCGTGGTGAAGGGCGTGAACTTCGTCGGCATCCGCGACGCCGGTGACCCGGTGGAGATCGCCCGGCGCTACGACGCTCAGGGGGCCGACGAGCTGACGTTCCTCGACATCACCGCCTCCTCCGACGACCGCAGCACCATCCTGCACGTGGTCGAAGAAGTCGCCTCGCAGGTCTTCATCCCGCTGACCGTGGGCGGCGGCGTGCGCGCGGTGGACGACATCCGCCGTCTGCTGAACGCCGGGGCGGACAAGGTGTCCATCAACACTGCGGCGGTTCACCGACCCGAACTGGTGCGCGAAGCCGCCGACTGGGTCGGCTCGCAGTGCATCGTGGTGGCCATCGACGCGCGCCGCACCAGCGCCGAAGGCGAGCCCGCACGCTGGGAGATCTTCACCCACGGCGGGCGCCGCGAGACCGGCCTGGATGCCATCGAATGGGCGCGCCACATGGCCGAGCTGGGCGCCGGCGAGATCCTGCTGACCAGCATGGACCGCGACGGCACCCGCAGCGGCTTCGACCTGGAACTGACCCGGGCGGTGAGTGACGCAGTGAACATTCCGGTGATCGCCTCGGGCGGCGTGGGCAGCCTGGAACATCTGGTCGAGGGCGTGACCACCGGGCACGCGGATGCCGTGCTGGCGGCCAGCATCTTCCACTTCGGCGAGCACACGGTCGGCGAGGCCAAGGCCACGATGGAAGCCGCGGGGGTGCCCGTGCGTCCCCTGCAGGAGGTGACGGCTTGAACGACCCCTCCGCAAACCCGCGCGAGCACCTGCTGGCGGCGCTGGCCGAAGTCATCGACGAGCGACGCTCCGCGGATCCCGAACGCTCCTACGTCGCGAAGCTGCAGGCACGCGGCCTGGATGCCATGCTCAAGAAGGTGGGTGAAGAAGCCACCGAAGCGGTGCTGGCGGCCAAGGACGACGACGCCGATGCGCTGGTGTCGGAAATGGCCGACCTGTGGTTTCATACCCTCATCGTCCTGCGGGCGCGCGACCGGCACCCCGACGACGTCCTCGACGAACTGGCCCGGCGTTTCGGCCTGTCCGGCGTGGACGAAAAGGCCGGCCGCGAAGTCGCAGGACAGCGTTCGGACAAATAGGCGGCCTGGTTGATTCGGGAACCCTCCCCGGTCAGGCTGTCCGGCAAGGAACTTATTTCGGAGACACTCCATGGGTATTGGTGGTATCAGCATCTGGCAGCTCCTGATCATCCTTCTGATCGTGGTCCTGCTGTTCGGCACGAAAAAACTGCGCAACATGGGCGGTGACGTCGGCTCCGCGCTGAAGAACTTCCGGCAGGCGGTCAAGGACCCCGACGGCGAGAACCAGAAGAAGGAAGAAGGGGAGGAAGGCGTGGAAGGCGAAAAGCCGGGCGTCGAGAACCAGAGCGAAGACGACGAAGGTCGCGTGGTCGACGCCGAGGTGAAAAAGCGCAGCGAGAAGTCCGGCGACAACGACTCGTCGGACAAGAACGCCTGATCCGGTTCCGGTCCGCAACGACCGGCCGGCAGCGGCGCTAGTCCATGTTCGACATCGGCTTCTGGGAAATCCTGATCATCGTCGTGGTGGCGCTCCTGGTCGTGGGACCGGAGCGCCTGCCCGGCCTTGCGCGCGAGATCGGCCGGTTCGTCGGCAAGACCCGGCGCTTTGTCCAGAGCGTGCGCTCGGACGTGGAGCGCGAGTTCCAGACCGAGGAACTGCGCGAGATGGTCAAGAGCCAGGACCGCGAGATCCGCGAACTCAAGCACATGGTCGAGGACACCGAGACCAGCCTGCGTGAGGATCTGGAGCAGACCGAACGCGAGATCAACCGCGAGCTGCGCGACACCGACGACACCCCGGCGGATGCGAATGCCGGCGAGGCGGCCGACGGGGACACGCAACCGGCGAAGCCGGCACGTCCCGCGGTTCGCGAACGTCGCACCCCTCCGGAACCGGCCGGTCGCGAAACCGACACCTCCCGCGCCAATTCGGTAGAGGATGCCGGCACGCAGGACAGCGAGGCGGGATCCGCGCCGGAGGAACCGGCCTGGGACGCGGCCGACGGCGACCTCGAGCGGGTACCCGTCAGCCACAACATGGGCCCGGACCTGGCCACCGAAGATCCCGCACTGGCGGCCGAACGCGAACAGCGCAGCACGCGGGAAGAACGGCCCCGGCGGCGCACCGCCGGGCGCCGGCCGCAGCGCCCCGCCGGGCAAGCGCCGGAATCCCCGGAAGGACAGGGCGGCGACGGGCCGCAGGAAACCGACACCGACCACTCACCCCGCACGCCTGACGAACGCCCATGAGCAAGACCAGCCCGGGGGTCGAACCCACGGAAGAGGCCACCGAGACCCTGCTCTCCCACCTGATCGAGCTGCGCGACCGGGTCCTGCGGATGTTCATCGCCGTGCTGGTGGTGTTCCTGATCCTGTTCCCGTTCGCCAACCAGCTCTATACCTTCCTGGCCGATCCGCTGATGGCGCATCTGCCGGAAGGCACCAGCATGATCGCGATCGAGGTGGCCGCGCCGTTTCTGATCCCGTTCAAGCTGACCCTGCTGCTGGCGGTGGCGATCAGTATCCCGTACCTGCTCTATCAGCTCTGGGCGTTCATCGCGCCGGGGCTTTATCAGCACGAGAAGAGCCTGGCCGGCCCTCTGGTCGCGTCATCCACCATCCTGTTCTACCTCGGGATGGCGTTCGCCTATTTCGTGGTCTTTCCGCTGATCTTCGCGTTCTTCACCGCGGCCGCGCCGGAAGGCGTGGACGTGATGACGGACATCTCGCGCTACCTGGATTTCGTCATCCTGCTGTTCATCGCCTTCGGCATTGCTTTCGAGATGCCGGTGGCCACCATCCTCCTGGTGACCATGGGGGCCACCACCACCGAGAAGCTGGCCGCCAAGCGCCCGTACGTGATCGTCGGGGTGTTCCTGGTGGGCATGGTCCTGACCCCGCCGGACATCATTTCGCAGACGCTGCTGGCCCTGCCGATGTGGTTGCTGTTCGAGGTCGGCCTGATCCTTGCGCGCATCATGGAGCGGCGCAAGGCCGAACAGAAGGCCACCCCCGAGGACGACCCGGAGGGGCCCGATGACCCCGAGGGCGGACCGGGCGGCGGCCCGGGCGCGGGGCCGCAGAGCGGACCGGATTCCGGCCCCGCACCGCGCTCCGGCACCACCCGGCCCGAACCCGCGGGCAGGGCGCCGGCCGCCGGCACCTCCGACGAAACGCGTCCGTCTCCCGCCGCTCGTACCGGCTACACCCCGCTGTCCGAGGCGGAGATGGATGCCGAACTCGATCGCATCGAGGCCGAAGACGCCCGACGGGTAAACCAGACCACGGATAACCGGAAGGATGCGCCGACCGATGCCGCGGACGACGCGGTGGACGAATCCGGGGACCGCCCCGAGCGCGATCCCCGCTGATTCGCGAGCGTCCCGGACCTCCAAACCGCCTGCGGAGCTGGTAAAATTCAGCACTCACTGAAATTCCGTCCCACCCACGCACCCAGGTACCGAGACCGCGATGGCTGATCCGCGCACCACCCCTCGCCGCCCCGTCCTCCTCATCGTCATGGACGGGGTGGGCGTGAACCCGAGCAAGATCAACAACGCCTACGCCGAGGCGGACACCCCCAACCTCGACCGCTATCTGTCGACCCGCACGCACACCACCCTGGATGCCTGCGGTCGTGCGGTCGGCCTGCCGGACGGACAGATGGGCAACTCCGAGGTCGGCCATCTGACGCTGGGCGCGGGCACGGTCGTCAATCAGGACCTGGTGCGCATCGACGACGCCATTGCCGACGGCAGCTTCTTCGAGAACGATGCCCTGGTCAGTGCGGCGCGGGCCGCGGCCTCCAAGGATCAGCCGCTGCACCTGATCGGCCTGGTGTCCGATGGCGGCGTGCATTCGCATATCCGGCACCTGGTGGCCCTGATTGGCATCTGCCGTCAGGAAGGCGCCCGGCCGATCGTGCACATGATCACCGACGGCCGTGATACCGCCCCGCGCTCGGCCCTGAACTATCTCGAGACCCTGGAGCCGGAACTGGAGCAGGCCGGCGGGTTCATCGCCACGGTCTGCGGACGCTACTACGCCATGGACCGTGACAAGCGCTGGAACCGCACGGAGAAGGCCTTCCGCGCGATGGCCTTCGCCGAAGGCGAACCGGTCGGCAGCGCGCGCGAGGCGATCGAGGGTGCCTGGGCCGCGGGCGAGGATGACGAATTCATCAAGCCCCGCATCATCAATGGCGGGGCGCCGATGGGCACCGAGGCGGAATGCGTGCTGTTCAACTTCCGCAACGACCGCCCGCGCCAGCTCACCGCCGCCCTGGGCATGGATGATTTTGACGGGTTCGATCGCGGGGACTTCCATCCGGTCTCCGAGACCTGCCTGACCGAATACGACCCGCGCTTTCTGTCGCCGATCGCATTCCCCCCGGAACGCCCGTCCACCACCCTGGGTTCCACCATCGCCTCCGCCGGGATCCCGCAGTTCCACTGCGCGGAGACCGAGAAATACGCCCACGTCACGTTCTTCTTCAACGGTGGCAAGGAAGAACCCTACGCGGGCGAAAAGCGGGTGATGGTGCCCTCGCCCGCGGTGGACACCTATGACGAGCAGCCGGAGATGAGCGCGCGCGAGGTGGCCGACGAGACCATCAAGGCGATGGAAAGCGGGCGTTACGGGTTCATCCTGGTGAATTTCGCCAATGGTGACATGGTGGGCCACACCGCCCGCCGCGAGGCCCTGATCGAGGCGGTCCACACCCTCGACCGCGAAGTCGGGCGCGTGCTGGATGCAGCCGAGGCCCAGCAGTATTCGGTGATTCTCACCGCCGACCACGGCAACTGCGACGAATACGTCGACCCGGTCACCGGGGCACCACATACCCAGCACACCATCTACCCGGTGATGTGCATGATCCTCGACAGCCAGCGCTGGCGCCTGCGCACCGGCGGCGGACTCGCCGACGTCGCCCCCACGGTGCTCGACCTGATGGGCGTACCCAAGCCGAGCGCGATGGGCGGACGCAGCCTGCTGCTGGAAGAGGTCCCCGACTCGGCCTGAAGCCGGACAGCGCCCCCCTCAGGACGAACAGCTGAGCTGGATCCCGCTGGCCCAGGCCGGCGGGAGCCCGGCGAGGTCCTCGTCCTCCGGCTGTTCGTCGAACGGCCGGCTCAGCACGCGCTGCAGTCGTTCGACCTCCGACAGGTCACCCTCCTCGGCGCGTTCGATAGCAGCCTGCGCCAGGTGGTTGCGCAGGATGTATTTCGGGTTGACCGCCCGCATCGCCACATGGCGTTCCGTGGTCGGGCGCGTCTCGTGGCCCAGACGGGCACGCCAGCGATCCTCCCAGGCCTCCCAGGCACGCGGGTCTTCCAGTTCTTCGATGAATCCCTGACGCGTCTCTCCGTCTTCCAGTTCCGGCAACTGACGGAAGAACCGGGTGTAGTCGACGCCTTCGGCCGCCATCCGGGCGAGCAGATCCTGGATCAGGGCCTCGTCCTCGTCGCGTTCGAGCTGCAGGCCCAGCTTGGCGCGCATGCGCCGCAACCAGGCCGCGCGGAACTGCTCCTGGTACGCCTCGAGGACGGGCTTCGCCTGCTCCACCGCGGTGTCGATGTCGGGGGCGCGGAACTGCCCCACCAGGGTCTCCGCGAGGCGGATCAGGTTCCACTGAGCCACGCCCGGCTGGCGGCCGAAGGCATAACGACCCCCCTGGTCGGTATGGTTGCAGATGTAATCGGGATCGTAGGCGTCCATGAACGCAAACGGGCCGTAATCGATGGTGAGCCCGATCAGGCTCATGTTGTCGGTGTTCATCACTCCGTGGCTGAAGCCCACCGCCTGCCAGTCCGCCATCAGCTCGGCGGTGCGCGCGGTCACGGTCTCCAGCATCGCCCGCACGGGGTCTTCCGCGTCCCTGTGCTCGGGAAAGTCATGGTCCAGCGCGTAGTCGATCAGCTGGCGCAACCGCTCCGGATAGCCGGCGTAGTGGAAGTATTCGAAATGCCCGAAACGCAGGAAGCTGGGCGCCGCGCGCAGTACCACCGCGCCACTCTCGATGCGCTCACGGAACACCCGCAGCGAGGACCCGTAGAGGGCCACCGCGCGCGTGGTGGGGATACCCAGCGCCGCCATGTGCTCGGAAACCAGGTATTCGCGGATCGACGAGCGCAGCACCGCGCGTCCGTCGGCATGACGCGAGAACGCGGTCGGACCGGAGCCCTTGCTCTGCAGTTCCCAGTGCTCGCCGGCGGGCGTGCGCACCTCGCCCAGCAACTTGGCCCGGCCGTCGCCCAGCTGCGGCACGTAGACCCCGAACTGGTGACCCGCATACACGCTGGCGACCTGCGGCGTGCCCGCCGCCGGCTCGCCGCGGGTAATCATGCCGAGCCACGGTTCCGCGGCGAGATCCTCGGGCGTCAGACCCAGACGCTCGCGCATCGCCGGGCTGCTGGCGAGCAGCCGGGCCCCGGGGAACGGGGCCGGCTCCGGGCGGTGATGGAAGGCGTCCGGCAGCGCGGCGAAACGGTTGATCCATTCCAGCCCGGCGCCCGACGGCGGGGTCTCCGGAGGACGTTCGCGGTTCGGCTCGGCGGCGGACATGGGGCGGCACCTCGGCAGCGGGAACATTGCGGGTTATCATGCGCCACATGTCGAGGGTACGTCCCATGGGCCCACTCGGCCCGGGACTACCGCCCGCCCGCAACCGAGGAGAACCGCCGTGTCCCAGGATGATGAAAACCGCAACCCCGAGACCGACAACGAGGATCCGGGTCGCCTGCGTACCCGTGAACGCCTGATGTGGCTGGGCCTGATGGCGTTCTTCGTCATCATCCTGGCGATCTACATCGCGCGCGCCGAAGGCCTGGAGCACGACGTCACCGAGGCCAACCGCGAGCTGCTGGAGGCCCAGATGCAGCTGGCCGAATACACCCGCGAGGAGGTGCCGCGCCCGGTGGAGATCGGTCTGCGCAACGCCGACATCCAGCAGCTGCAGCGCCTGGGGATGACCAACCCGGAGCGCCGGCTGTCCGAGGATCTGGTCGAGAATCCGCAACTGGTTCCCGAGGTCCTGCGCGACGGTGACACCGCCGAATTCCGCGAAGACGGGATCTACGTACTCAACGCGCGCTGGGTGCTCGCCCATTTCGAGAGCGGCGACCGCTTCGGCCAGCTGCTACTGGAATACGAGGTGGTGCACGGCAACGTGATGTGGGACGTGGTCGACGGCTACGTCGAGGACTGATCCCCGGCCGCGGCCAGACGCGCGCGCGCGGCCGCGACCTGGCGCCGGACCTGTTCCGGCGCCGTCCCGCCGGTCACCCGGCGGGCGGCCACCGAGCCCTCGGCGGTCAGCACCCCGTGGACATCCTCGCCCACCGCGGCACTCAGCTGCTGCAGTTCCCCCAGTGACAGCTGTGCCAGGTCCACACCCCGCTCCTGCGCCAGGCGCACCGCACGGCCCACCACCTCGTGGGCGTCGCGGAAGGCCACGCCCCGCTCCACCAGGTAGTCGGCGAGATCGGTGGCGGTGGCGAAACCGCGGGTAGTGGCCGCCAGGGTGTTCGCACGACGCACGGCCAGGTTGGGAACCATGTCGGCGAACGCCCGCAGGGAGCCCAGCAGGGTGTCCACGGTATCGAACAGCGGCTCCTTGTCCTCCTGGTTGTCCTTGTTGTAGGCCAGCGGCTGGCTCTTCATCAGGGTCAGGAGACTGGTCAGATGGCCATACACCCGGCCGGTCTTGCCGCGCACCAGCTCGGGCACGTCCGGGTTCTTCTTCTGCGGCATGATGGAGGATCCGGTGCAGTAGCGATCCGGCAGCTCGATGAAGTCGAACTGGGCGCTGGTCCACAGCACCAGCTCCTCGGCCTGACGCGACAGATGCATCATCAGGGTCGAGGCCGCCGCGGTGAATTCGATCGCGAAATCGCGATCCGACACCGCATCCAGCGAGTTGCGCGTGACCCCGTCGAATCCGAGCTGTTCCGCCACGTGTTCGCGGTCCAGGGGGTACGGCGTACCCGCCAGGGCAGCGGCGCCCAGCGGCAGGACGTTCACCCGGCGCCGGCAGTCGCGCAGCCGTTCGGCATCGCGCTCGAGCATCTCGTACCACGCCAGCATGTGGTGGCCGAAGGTCACCGGCTGGGCCGTCTGCAGATGGGTGAACCCGGGCATGATGGTGTCGGCCTCGCGCTCGGCCAGATCCACCAGGCCGCTCTGGTAGGAACGAATCAGTTCGAGGATCTCGTCGATCGCGGCGCGCAGCCACAGGCGAATGTCGGTGGCGATCTGGTCGTTGCGCGAGCGGCCGGTGTGCAGCTTCTTGCCGACATCGCCGATGCGCTCGATCAGGCGCGCCTCGATGTTCATGTGGACATCCTCGCGGCCCACCTGCCAGTCGAACTCCCCGGCGGCGATCTCGTCGCGGATGGCGTCCAGCCCGTCGACGATCCGGCGCGCCTCGTCCTCGCTCAGGACCCCCACCCTGGCCAGCATGTGCGCGTGGGCCTGCGAGCCCCGGATGTCCTCGCGGTAGAGGCGGCGGTCGAAGTCCACCGAGGCGGTAAATCGCTCCACGAAGGCATCGGTGGGCTCGGAGAAGCGGCCACCCCAGAGCTTGGCTTCGGCGGCCGGCTTGTCCTGCGGGGAATCCTGCGTCATGGTGCACTCTGAACGGGGTTTGAACGACAGGGAAGTATACAGGGAGAGCGACTGCCATGCGCCCGGAACCGGGTTCGTCCAGCGGGAACACGCCGGCGCTCGAGGCCCGCGCGGAACGCGTCTCGCCGCTGCCGGATTTCTGTGGCGCGGAGACCCTGCTGCGGGTGCTCATGCTGGCGGTGCTGCTGGCGCTGGCGATCACCCTGCTGCGACCGGGGACCGGCGACTGGGCGGGGACCCTGGCGCTGTATGCCCTGTTCATCTTCTGGGTCGCGCTCACCAGTCTGCTGATCCTGTGCCTGCTGCAACGCCCGCTGCGGCGTGGCCCGCTGACCCTGCAGATCGTCCTGCCGCCGCTGGTCCCCATCGTCAATACCGCGCTGGTGCAGCGCGCCGCCGAGTCGGTGCAGCTGGCGGATCCCGAGCTGCGTCTGCCAGTGCTGGGCATCGCGGTGATCCTGAGCCTGGTCGCGATGCACTACCTGTATCTGCAGGCGGCCTGGCAGCGCGAGACCCGGGCCGTGGCGCAGGCGCGGGAACAGGCCATGCGGGCACGCCTGCGGCCGCATTTCCTCTACAACAGCATGAACACCATCGCCGGGCTGTGCCGCACGGATCCCTCGCGCGCGGAGCAGGTCACCCTGGACCTCGCGGATCTGTTTCGTGCCGCGTTCAATGGCGCCGACCGCCATTCGCTGCGCGAGGAGCTGGCCGTGGTCGAGGGCTATCTGCGGGTGGAGCAGACACGCCTGGGCGGGCAGTTCCGGATTGACCGGGAGTGGCCCGAGCAGGACCCGGCGCTGGAACAGCAGATCCCGTCCCTGGTGCTGCTGCCGCTGGTGGAGAACGCGATCCAGCACGGGATCGCTCCGGCCCGCGGGCAGGGGCATCTGGGAATCCGGATCCGCCCGGAACGGGATACGCTGACCATCGAGATCCGCAACAGCCTGCCGGAGGTGACCGCTCCGGCCGGTACCGGAACCGCCAGCGACGCGGTCTGGCTGCGCCTGCGCCACGCCTTCGGCGACCGGGCATCGCTTCACGCGCAACGCGAGGGAGACGAATTCCGGGTCCGGCTGCAGATACCCCGCACACCGCAGGATCGACGAGGGAGACGCTGATCCATGGAATTGCTGATCGCGGATGACGAACCGGTCGCGCGCGAGCGGCTGCGCGACCTGGTAACCGAGCTGGGCCACCGGGTGGTGGCGGAAGCCGCGGACGCCGGCGAGGTCCGTACGGCCCTGCAGACCCACCGGCCGGGAGCGCTGCTGCTGGACATCGAAATGCCCGGCGAGCGCGGGATCGAGCTGGCGGGCCAGCTTGCACGGAGCCATCCCGAAGTGGTCGTGATCCTGGTCACCGCACACGAGGATTTCGGCCTGGAGGCCTTCGAAGCGGGCGTGCGCGATTACGTGCTCAAGCCCGTACGCCGGGAGCGACTGGAGCAGGCACTGGAACGGGCCCGGCAGTCAACGGCCGGAGCCGCGCAAACGGACGAGCCGCCTGCCATACGCCTGCGCATCGGCCGGCGCGAAGAGTCGGTGCAGCTGGATGCGATCGACTGTTTCGTCACCGAAGATGGCTGCGTAGTCGCACGCGGGCGGGACCTCGAGGGCTTCGTCGAGGCTCGGCTGCAGGATCTGGAACAGGCGCTGGGGGACGAGGTGCTGCGCGTGCACCGCGGGGCCCTGGCGGTGGCCCGGAACGTTGCGGGCCTGGAGACCCGCAACGCCGGGGACCACCGTCTGCGGTTTCGTGACGGGGCCGAACCGATACCGGTGAGCCGGCGGCAGCTGGCCCGGGTGCGCGATTTTCTGCGGCGGCACACGCGCGTGTGATCCGGGCGGGTCGGATCCGCGCGGGTCCGGTCCGGCGGGACGTGGCTCGGGTCAGCTGCCCTCGCGTGCGGCGTTGATGCGCATGCGCACCTGACTGCGGTAGAGCTCCTCGTTGGGAATGCCCACCAGCGGACGCCCGACCGGATTGCCCTCGGCGTCGAACGCCACCAGGGTGGGAGTCACGCGGGCCCCGTACCGGTTCCCCAGCTCGGAGCCACGCATGGTATTGCCATCGAAATCGCGGACTTCTTCGCCGTTCATCTCCACCATGAGGATATTGACGTCGGAATGGGCCTCGTCGCGGCTCATCGGACCCAGATGGGCCTCCTTCGCGAGCTCGCAGTAGGGGCAATTCTCGGCGGTGAACATCACTACGGTGGGCTTGCGCTCGCCGTTGTCCTTGAGCGCCTGCAGGTCGGTCACCCGTTCCAGCTCCGCCTGAGCCGGACCGGCGAACAGCATGGCCGCGGCCAGGCCGAAGGCCGCGAGAATCCGGTTGCGTGTCATCATGAACTCGTCCATCGGTTTTTTCGGCTGCGGGTTGCGAGCCGTTATACTACGTCGTTTTTATGGACCCGGGACAAACCACCGGGTTCCCCGACCGGGACACTGCATGAAACCGCTACGCATCGCCACCCGCAAGAGTCCGCTGGCCATGTGGCAGGCCGAACACGTCGCCGAGCGTTTGCGCGCGGCACACCCGGACCGGCCGGTCGAACTGGTGGGCATGACCACTCAGGGGGACCGCGTGCTCGACTCGCCTTTGGCGAAAATCGGCGGCAAGGGCCTGTTCGTAAAGGAGCTGGAGAACGCGCTTCTGGAAGATCGCGCGGATATCGCGGTGCATTCGGTCAAGGATGTGCCGATGGAGCTTCCGGACGGCCTGGCCCTGCCGGTCATCCTCGATCGCGAGGACCCGCTGGATGCGTTCGTGTCGAATCACTACGGGCACGTGGACGAGCTCCCGGCGGGCGCGCGGGTCGGCTCCTCCAGCCTGCGTCGCCAGTGCCAGCTGCGTGCCCGCCGGCCCGATCTTGAAGTCCATGACCTGCGCGGCAACGTGAACACGCGGCTGGGCAAGCTGGATGCCGGCGAATACGACGCGATCCTGCTGGCCGCGGCGGGACTCAAGCGCCTCGGCTTCGACGAGCGCATTCGCAACTGCCTGGAACCCGAGGTCAGCCTGCCCGCCGTCGGTCAGGGCGCCATCGCGATCGAATGCCGCGACGGGGACAACGAGGTGGAAGGACGGATCGCCAGTCTGAATGATCCGGATACCAGCGATCGGGTACGCGCGGAACGCGCGTTCAACCGCCGGCTCGAGGGGGGTTGTCAGGTACCGCTGGCCGCCCATGCGATCCTCGAGGCCGACGGTGGCCTGTGGCTGCGCGGGCTGGTGGGCGCGGTCGACGGCAGCCAGCTGCTGCAGCGCGAGGTACGCGGGCCACGTGCCGAAGCCGAGACACTGGGCATCCGCCTGGCCGACGAGCTGCTGGAACTGGGCGCCGGGGCACTCCTGCGCGCCGCAATGAACGATCACTGAGGACCGCATCATGGCCGATGCCGAAACCGCTGCCCGGAGCCGGGTGCCGAGCCTCGCCGACCGGGGCATTCTGGTGACCCGGCCCGCCGCTCAGGCGGAACCGTTCTGTGAGGCGCTGGAAAATGAAGGGGCGCGGGTGATCCGCTTCCCCGTGCTGGAGATCCTCGCACCCAGCGATCCCACCAATCTGCGCTCAGTGCTGGACGAGCTGGATCGGTTCGATATTGCGGTGTTCATCAGCCCCAACGCCGTTCAGCGCGTGATGAACCTGGCGCTGGCGGATCGTGAGTGGCCCGCCGGGACCGCCATCGCCGCGATCGGCAACCGGACGGCCCAGGAGTTGCGCAGTTTCGGCCACGCGCCCGACATTGCCCCGCCCCGCCGCTTTGACAGCGAGGCGCTACTGGCGGAGCCGGCGATGCAGGACGTGAGCGGCAAGCGGGTGGTGATCTTCCGCGGAGACGGCGGGCGCGAGCTGCTGGGAGATACCCTGCGCGAACGCGGGGCCGGGGTGACCTTCGCCGAGGCCTACCGGCGCGGACGCCCGGAGGGGGACACCGGGGATCTGATGTATGCGTTCTCGCGCGGGCAGATCGACATCATCACCATCACCTCGGGCGAGGGCCTGCGCAATCTCTACGAGATGGTCGGCAAGCTGGGACGCATGTGGCTGCGCAAGACCCCCCTGGTGGTGGGCAGCGAACGCATCGCCGAAATCGCGCAGGAGCTCGGCTTCAAGTCCGCGGTGGAGACGGCCGAGGATCCCACCGATGCATCCATGCTGGCGGCCGCACGCCGTCTCGCAGCGCGCCTGGACGGCGGCGACGGCTGAGAAAGGGTCTGGCCCGCGCCCACGAAACCGGCAGGCGCCGGTTCGCAGGCGAACAGGGTCCCGTGCCCCCGGTCAGGAGCCACCCGCCGGCTCGAAACTGTCGTAGTACAGCTGTTCCGGGGGCAGGCCCGCTGCACGGAAGGCCTCGCGGGCCGCATGGACCATGGGTGGTGGCCCCGCCATGTAGACATCGAAGCCGGACAGATCCGGATATTCGGCCAGCACCGCCTCGTGGGGCAGTCCCGCCCGCGCGGCGAAGCCCGCCGCCTCGTCCTGCGGATGATCGGACAGCACCGGGGTAAAACGGAAGTGCTCCGGTTCCGCCGCCGCCATCGCCTGCAGCCACTCGGGGGCGTAGATACCCGCCGCCTCCCGCGCGCCCCAGAACAGGTGGTGCCGCCGGTCCAGCCCCTCGTTCGCCAGGTGGTCCAGCATCCCCTTCAGCGGACCGAAACCGGTCCCTCCGCCCACGAACAGGCGCGGGCGCGGGGATTCCTCATCCACGAAGAACTGCCCCAGGGGACCTTCGATACGCAGCAGGGCCTTGGGCTGCATCTCTTCGAACACATGGGCCGAGAAGCGTCCGCCCTCGACGTACTTCACGTGCAGAATCAGCTGTTCGTCGTCGTGCGGAGCGTTGGCCAGGGAATAGCTGCGGCGTTCGCCCCCTTTCAGCAGGACATCGAGGTACTGTCCGGCGAGGAACTGCAGGCGTTCCCGGGCGGGCAGCTGGATCCGGAGTTCCATCACGTCATCGGCCAGGCGGTTGAGGGCTGCCACGCGGCACGGCAGTGTCTTGACCTCGATGTCACGGGCCGCGCCGATCTCGCGCACCTCGATCTCCAGATCGTCCACCGGGACCGCCTGGCAGAACAACGCCAGGCCGTCGGCCAGCTCGGCCTCGGTAATGCCGGGCGGCAGTTTCGGTCCGTGATCCACCTCGCCCGAGAGCACCCGACCCTTGCACGAGCCGCAGGCGCCGTTGCGGCAGCCGTAGGGGAACGCGAATCCCTGGCGCAAGCCGGCCTCGAGGACGGTTTCATCGTCCTCGACTTCGAACTGGTGGCCGCTGGGCTGGATGGTGACGTCAAAGGCCATGGGGCATTCTCCATGCGGAAAAGGCGTTCATTGTGGGCAGAGAACCGGGGAACGCAAGCAACCGCAAGGACCGCCCGGCCCCCCGATTTGGAGGGTGCATGACGGGTGGGTTCTGGGGCAGACTTTGCGAGACCACAATGGGCAAAGGGGAGAAAGCCATGCAAAAGAAGCAATACCTGAGCGTGCTGGCCGCAACGGGCCTGCTGGCACTGAGTGGCTGTGCCGCGAACGAGACCCGGGATTCGGGCGGGGAGGCGCAGGCGGCGCCGGCGGTCAGTGATCCGGCGGTCACCATCGTGATGCCCGAGCGCTTCGCCTACAGCGATGATGCGGTGGTGACGCAGGCCATCCGCAATGAATGCGAGCTGGAAGAACGCTTTCCGGAGTTCGTGCGGGAGTTCGGTGCACGGCATGACATTCGCTTCGAGGAGCGCGGTGACGCGAATCCGGCGGACGGCGGCCAGGTCCTGATGGTGGAGATCACCCAGGCGCGCAACGACGGGAATGCCTGGTCCGGACACCGTGCCTTCAGCGAAGCCGAAGGGACCCTGTACGAGGACGGTGAAGCCGTCGCGGACTTCACTTCTCGTCGCATCTCCGGTGGCGGCGCCTTCGGCGGATTCAAGGGTACCTGTTCGGTAATGGGACGCACGATCCGCGCGATGGGCTCGGACATCGCGGCATGGTCGCGGGTACCGGAAGACGGCGCCCATCTGGGCGACTGAGTCCCGCAACCGGGGGGCGGGCCCGAATATCCCCGGGCTTGCCCCCCTTCCTGCGCCCCCCCTTCCGGCGGAGGCATCGACCGTTGGCCGACGGGCAGCCCGGTAGGCGGGTTCAGAGCCCGAGTTCGTCCCAGATGGCGTCCACCCGTTCCTTCACGGCCGGATCCATGCTGATGGGTCGGCCCCATTCGCGGTCGGTCTCGCCGGGCCATTTGGATGTCGCATCCATCCCCATCTTGGATCCCAGACCGGATACCGGCGAGGCAAAATCCAGATAATCGATGGGTGTATTCTCGACCAGCGTGGTATCGCGGACCGGATCCATGCGGGTGGTGATCGCCCAGATCACGTCCTTCCAGTCGCGGGTGTTCACGTCTTCGTCGACCACGATGACGAACTTGGTGTACATGAACTGCCGCAGGAAACTCCAGACCCCCATCATCACCCGCTTGGCATGGCCGGGGTACTGCTTGCGCATGGAGACTACCGCGAGGCGGTAGGAACAGCCTTCGGGAGGAAGGTAGAAATCCACGATCTCCGGAAACTGCTTCTGCAGGATCGGAACAAAGACCTCGTTGAGCGCGACGCCGAGGATCGCCGGCTCGTCGGGCGGGCGACCAGTGTAGGTCGAGTGATAGATCGGCCGTTCGCGGTGGGTAATCCGGTCGATGGTGAAGACCGGGAATTCGTCGACCTCGTTGTAGTATCCGGTGTGATCGCCGAAGGGACCTTCCGGCGCAGTATCGCCCGGATGGATATGCCCCTCGAGGACGAACTCCGCAGAAGCCGGGACCTGCAGATCGGATCCGATGCAGGTGGCCAGTTCCGTCCGGCGCCCGCGCAGCAGGCCGGCGAAGGCATACTCCGACAGGGTATCCGGCACCGGGGTGACCGCGCCCAGGATCGTCGCCGGATCTGCACCCAGGGTGACGGCCACCGGGAACGGCTCGCCCGGGTGAGCCCGGCACCATTCCTGATAATCCAGCGCGCCACCCCGGTGTGACAGCCAGCGCATGATCACGCGATTGCGTCCGATCACCTGCTGGCGATAGATGCCCAGGTTCTGTCGGGTCTTCTCCGGGCCGCGGGTCACGACCAGGCCCCAGGTGATCAGGGGCCCGGCATCGCCCGGCCAGCAGGTCTGCACCGGCAGTCGGTTCAGGTCGACGTCATCACCCTCGAGCACGTGTCGCTGGCAGTCCGGACTGCGCACCTTCTTCGGCGCCATGTCGAGGACCTTGCGGAACACCGGGAGCTGCTCCCAGGCCGCCTTCAGACCCTTGGGCGGATCGGGCTGCTTGAGAAAGGCGAGCAGGCGGCCGACCTCGCGCAATGCCTCCACCGAATCCTCGCCCATGCCCAGGGCCACGCGTTCCGGCGTGCCGAACAGATTGGCCAGCACCGGGATGTCGGAACCGGTCGGGTTCTCGAACAGCAGGGCGGGGCCGCCGGCACGCAGCACGCGGTCGCTGATCTCGGTCATCTCCAGGTCGGGGCTGACCTCGCGCTGGATGCGGCGGAGCTCTCCCCGCTGTTCCAGGCCGTCGATGAAATCGCGCAGATCCTTGTACTGCATGGGTCCTCCCCGTGATGGGTGGTGGTACCGCGGGCGGCGGGTCAGTCGTCGTTAAATTCCGCCCACACCGGCGCGTGGTCGGAGGGGCGTTCCCAGGCGCGGGGCTCGCGGTCGATACCGGCTCCCGCCAGCCGGCTGGCGAGGGCCGCCGACGCGAGGATCAGATCAATGCGCAGCCCGCGATTGCGGCGGAAGGACGCGGCACGGTAGTCGAACCAGGAGAATTCACCTTCGGGCTGATCGAACGCGCGGAACGTATCCTGCAGCCCCAGGGCCTGCAGGGACTGTAACGCTTCGCGTTCGGGTGCCGAACACAGGACCTTGCCCTCCCAGGCCTCCGGGTCGTGGACGTCGCGGTCGTCCGGCGCGATATTGAAATCCCCTAGGACCACGAGCCTCTCGTGGTGCCTGGCCTCTTCTTCCAGCCAGTTGCGGACCCGCGACAGCCAGTCGAGCTTGTAGGCGTATTTTTCCGAATCCACGGCCTCGCCATTGACGACATACAGGTTCACCACCCGCACGCCGGCGATGGTCGCGGCGAGGATGCGGCGCTGGGCGTCGTCGAGCCCGGGCGGATCGGTCACCACGTCAGTGGCCTCGGTTCGCGACAGGATGGCGACCCCATTATAGGTTTTCTGGCCGGAATGGACCACCTGATAGCCGGCCTCGTGGATGGCGGCCACGGGGAAGGCTTCGTCGGTCAGTTTGGTCTCCTGCAGGGCGAGGATGTCGGTGTGCGACGTGCCGAGCCATGACAGGACCTGGGGCAGGCGCACCTTCAGGGAATTGACGTTCCAGCTGGCGATCTTCACGCGGCCTTCTCCTCCAGTCCACTGTGGCGCAGCAGCGCATCGATCTGCGGGTCGCGGCCGCGGAACGCGCGGAAGGAATCCGCGGCAGGGCGGGATGCCCCCGCCTCGAGGATCTCGTGCAGGTAATCGGCGCCGGCCTCGCGCGAGAACAGGCCCTCCTCCTCGAACCGGGCAAAGGCGTCCGCCGAGAGCACTTCGGCCCACTTGTAGGAGTAGTAACCCGCGGCGTAGCCCCCCGCGAAGATGTGGGCGAAACCGTGCTGAAAACGGTTATAGGACGGCGGAGTGAAGACCGCGACCTCCTGGCGTACCGCATCCAGCAGATCCTGGATCTCGGCGGGATCCGTCGGGGCCGGACGGTCGTGCAGGCGCATGTCGAACAGGGAGAACTCCACCTGGCGCAACAGCTGCAGGGCAGCATGAAAATGACGCGTCCCCTGCAGGCGTTCATACAGATCGTCGGGCATCGGCTCGTCGGTCGCGTGATGCCGGGCGAAGAGGTCCAGGGCTTCTCGCTCCCAGCACCAGTTTTCCATGAACTGGCTGGGCAGTTCGACCGCATCCCATTCCACCCCGTTGATACCGGCGATCTCGGGCTCGTCGACCCGGGTCAGCATGTGGTGCAGACCGTGGCCGAATTCGTGGAAAAGCGTGATCACCTCGTCGTGGGTGAACAGCGCGGGCTGGTCATCCACCGGCGGCGTGGAATTGCAGGTCATGTAGGCCACGGGCAGTTGCAACCCGTCGGCCCGCGCATAGCGCTGGCGGCAGACATCCATCCAGGCGCCTCCGCGCTTGTTGCGGCGAGCGTAGAGGTCCAGGTAGAAGCCGGCCCGCTCATCGCCCTCGGGGCCGAAGATGCGGTAGAAGGTCACGTCGTCGTGCCAGGTCTCGATCTCCGGATCGGCCTCGAAGCGGACCCCGAACAGGCGTTCGACCAGACGGAACAGACCGTCCACGGCCCGGGTGGCGGGGAAATACGGTTTCAGCATCTCTTGCGACAGTCCGAGCCGGCGCTCGCGCATCTTCTCCGCGGCCCAGGCCACATCCCAGGACTCGAGTTGCTCGAGGCCGAGTTCCTCGCGGGCAAAGCGCTCCAGCTCGGCACGGTCGCGTTCGGCCTGCGGACGGGCGCGGTGGGCGAGATCGGCGAGAAACTGCTCAACCTGCTCCGGGGTCTCGGCCATCTTGGTCGCCAGCGAACGATGGGCGTAACGGGGAAAACCGGTGAGTTCGGCCTTTTCCTGGCGCAGCTGCAGGATTTCGACCATGTTGGCGGAGTTGTCGTAGGCAACGTCGTGCGGGCCGGTCTCCGAGGCTCGGGTGACGAAGGCGTGATACACGCGTTCGCGCAGCGCGCGATCGTCGGCGTGAGTGAGGACGGCGTGCACGCTGGGGAAGTCGAGGGTGGCGGCCCAGGGTGCGTCCAGTTCGTGGTCACGGGCGTTCCGGGCCAGCAGGGCGCGGTCGGAATCGGACAGGCCGGCGAGTTCGCCCTCCTCGTGTAGCGGATGGGCCCAGGCCTGAGTGGCGTCCAGCACATTCTCTTCGAAGCTGGCGGTCAGCTCGGAGAGCCGCCCGTCGATGGCTCGCAGACGTTCGCGCGCCTCCCCGGGCAGGTCGACCCCGCTCAGATGAAAGTCGCGCAGGGCATCGTCGATGACCTTGCGCCGCTGCGGCGAAAGGCGCGGGTATTCATCGCCATCGGCCAGCGCGCGGAAGGCCTGGTACAGGCCCTGGTGCTGCGACAGCCAGGAGCCGTAATCCGACAGCCTGGGCAGGCATGCATTGTAGGCCTCGCGCAGGGCCGGCGAATTCATCACCGAATTCAGATGGCTGACCGGTGACCAGGCGGTCTCCAGGCGGTTTTCCAGTTCCTGGAGAGGAGCGACCAGGTTCTCCCAGGTGGGCCGATCACCGGCGCGGGCGACGAGTTCATCGATCTCGCGGCGGTTGTCGGCAAGCAACTGATCAATGGCCGGAATCACATGATCCGGCTCGATGGACCGGAACGCGGGCAGGGAATCCACGTTCAGCAACGGATTGGACACGGCGGCTCCGGGGGTCGGTGTTTGGGATCGGGATTATGCCACTGTCAGGGAAGCACTGATCAATGCGCATGCTCGCGCTGGTGAGAGGGCTCCAGGGGGGCGTAGGAACCACGGGCGGTCAGGCGCGCGATCAGTATTCCCGGGGGGGTTCGGCACAGCGAGTGATAGGTGCCAAGGGCCGCATTGTAACGGCGAATGGCATCGGTAATCGCTGCATCCAGGGCCTCGATTTGCCGGACGCCGGAGTGATCGCGGGCGGTTTCCGGTAACTCCGCGAGGAGGAGGTCCCAGTTCTTCCGCAAATCTCGCTCGGCCGCCGCAAGACGCGGTGGATTGCCGTAGCGGCGGGCAAATTCATGGGCCTCCAGGGCGGTGTCGAGGCCGGCGCGGCGGGTGGGCGGTACCGCGAGTTCGGTCAGAGCCTGCGGTAAAAGCGCATTACGCTGGCACACCAGGACATCGAACTGCTCCCAGGCACGGGTGACCTGGCGATGACAGTGGGCGAGACGGGCCGCCGTCCGCCCCAGCCAGACGAGTCCGATCGCGCCGACAAGGGTCAGCAGCAGGGCGAGCACGGGCGACGCGCGCGGCTCAGATGTCGACGTTTTCGGCGCTCAGCGCGCGGGTCTCGATGAAGTCGCGGCGCGGCTCGACCTGGTCGCCCATCAGGGTGGTGAAGATCTCGTCCGCGCGAATCGCATCCTCCACGCGGACCTGCAGGAGGCGCCGGGATTCGGGGTCCATGGTCGTCTCCCACAGCTGCTCGGCGTTCATTTCCCCGAGGCCCTTGTACCGCTGGACGGACAGCCCACGCCGGCCTTCGGCCAGCAGCCATTCCATGGCTTCGGAGAAACGGACGATTTCGTGGCGTCGCTCGCCGCGCTGGATGTAGGCCCCTTCGTCCAGCAGGCTCTGCAGGCGTTCGGAGAGATCGAGGATGGCCTGGAAATCGCGCGAGGCCAGGGTGTCGTCGGTGAGGTGCTGCGACAGCCGCGCGCCGTGCTCGAGACGATGGAGTGCGAGCCGGTCATGACCGTCGGGGTCGCGATCGGCCTCCAGTTCGTAGCGCGTGGCACCCGCCTTGTCACTCGACAGTCCGTCGAGAATCGCCTGGAACCACTGCTGAACCGCAGGTTCGGTCACCGAACGCGGGCGCGGCATGGGTGGCGCTTCGAGCATGCCCCACAGGACGCGGGGATCATACAGACGTCCCAGACGCCCGACCGCCGCGGCGGCCGCCTGGTAGGCACGGATCAGGTCCTCGAACGCCTCGCCGGTGATCGCGGGGGCCTCGGCGGCGGGATGCAGCGCTGCCCCGTCCAGGGCCAGGGAGTGGATGATCTGCTGCATCTCCTGTTCGTCGCGGATGTACTGCTCGCGCTTGCCGCGCTTGATCTTGTACAGCGGCGGCTGGGCGATGTAGACGTGGCCGCGCTCGATCAGCTCCGGCATCTGACGGAAGAAGAAGGTCAGCAGCAGGGTGCGGATATGCGAGCCGTCGACATCCGCGTCGGTCATGATGATTATGCGGTGATAGCGCAGCTTGTCGGGGTCGTATTCGTCCTTGCCGATGCCGCAGCCCAGGGCGGTGATCAGCGTACCGACCTCGGCGGAACCGAGCATGCGGTCGAAACGCGCGCGCTCCACGTTGAGGATCTTGCCCTTGAGCGGAAGGATCGCCTGGAAATGGCGGTCGCGGCCCTGCTTGGCCGATCCGCCGGCCGAGTCCCCCTCCACCAGGTAGAGTTCCGAGCGGGACGGGTCCTTTTCCTGGCAGTCGGCGAGCTTGCCGGGCAGGCCGGCAACGTCCAGGGCACCCTTGCGACGGGTGACTTCACGTGCCTTGCGCGCGGCCTCGCGGGCGCGGGCGGCATCCAGCACCTTGTCGGTGATCGCCTTGGCCTCGGGCGGATTTTCCAGCAGGAAGGCGCCCAGCGCATCGGAGAGCACCGAATCGACGATCGGCTTCACCTCGGAGGAGACCAGCTTGTCCTTGGTCTGCGACGAGAATTTGGGGTCGGGAACCTTCACCGACAGGACCGCGGTCAGACCCTCCCGCATGTCATCGCCGGCCGTGGCGACCTTCGCCTTTTTGGTCAGACCCTCACGCTCGAGATACTGGTTGATCGTGCGGGTGAGCGCGGCGCGAAAACCGGCCATGTGGCTGCCACCGTCGCGCTGCGGAATGTTGTTGGTGTAGCAGAAGATATTCTCCTGATACGAATCATTCCACTGCAGGGCGATCTCTACTGCGTAATCATCCCGCATCTGGTCGGCGTAGATGACCGTGGGATGCAGGGCGGTCTTTTTCTGGTTCAGGTGTTCGACGAAGGCACGGATACCGCCTTCGAACACGAAGGTCTCTTCGCGGTTGTCACGCAGGTCTCGGAGCGTGATGCGCACCCCCGAGTTGAGGAACGAAAGCTCGCGCAGGCGTTTGGCGAGGATCTCGTAATGGAACTCGATGTCGGAGAAGATCTCGCTGCTGGGCCGGAACCAGATGCGGGTACCGTGCCGCTCGGTCGACCCCGCCACGGTCAGATCGGTCTCCGGTACGCCGAGGTGGTAGATCTGTTCGTGCCGCTGGCCGTCGCGATGGATCTCCAGGCGAAGTTCTTCCGACAGGGCGTTGACCACCGACACGCCGACCCCGTGGAGGCCACCCGAGACCTTGTAGGAATTGTTGTCGAACTTGCCGCCGGCGTGGAGGACGGTAAGGATGACTTCGGCCGCCGACTTGCCTTCTTCCTCGTGGACATCCGTGGGAATGCCGCGGCCGTTGTCGGCAACGCTGATGGCATTGTCCTCGTGGATCACGACCTCGATGCTGTCACAGTGTCCGGCCAGCGCCTCGTCGATGGAGTTGTCCACCACCTCGAAGACCATGTGGTGCAGACCGGTGCCGTCATCGGTATCGCCGATGTACATCCCTGGACGCTTGCGCACCGCGTCCAGCCCCTTGAGGACACGGATCTGGCTGGAATCATAGGCGGCGGGATCGGCGGGGATTTCGTGGTCGGCCATGGATGCGCTTCCGGCAGGTGACAATCCCGTCATTGTACCGCAAAGCCGGCCGATTCTGGCGGTCGGCGCGTCGGCGGCTGAAAAGGAGGAGGAGGAATGTTCCACGTGGAACATCAGTCGGGCGGAGCAGCCACCCGCCCGTGTTCCACGTGAAACATCCGGGGCTCCCGAACCCGGTCCCCGACCGCGCCGTGATCCACTGCGGTCAGCAGGACCTGCCAGCCCAGCATATCCAGCCCGCCGAGCAGCCCGGCCGTCACCCCTCGATCCAGTTCCGACAGAACGTCGTCCAGCAACAGCAGCGGCGAGCGCCCCGTACGCACCTCCAGCATCAGACCCTGGCCCACCACCAGTGCCGTCACCAGCCGTTTCTGTTCCCCGCGCGATCCCTCCGTCGCGTCCCTTCCGGCCAGTTTGAGCACCAGGTCGGCCCGCTGCGGCCCGACCTGTGCAAACCCCCGTTCCGCATCCGTGCTCCGACTGCGGTCGACCGCTTCCGCCAGCGAACGTCGCTGCTCCCATCCCGGCCGCAGCCGCAGATCCAGTCCTTCCAGGTCCCCCTCGAATCCCAGCTTCCCCGCGGCTTCCAGCGTCCGTGCCCGCCACTCCCCGACATAATCTTCGCGCGCCCGGGTCACGCGTTCACCCGCCGCCACCAGCGGCCCCTCGAATTCGCGCGCCGCGCGACCCTGTCCCTGACGCAACGCCGCGTTGCGTTGCTCGTGGGCCCGCCGCCAGCGCTGCCATGCCTCGCGATACCCGGCAATTCCGTGAAAACACCCCCAGTCCAGCAGGCGTCGCCGTTCTTCCGGTCCTTCGCGCACCAGGTCGAAGCTGCCCGCGTGCAGCACCCGCGACGGCAGCCATTCCGCCACGCGCGCATGCCCCCGCAGCCATTCCCCGTCCAGACGCGAGCGTCGGCTTCCCTGCCATTCCACACCGAGCCGGTGGCGCGTCCCGCTGACCGGATCCCGTACCGTGCCTCCCACGCCGAGGTAGTGTTCCCCCTCGCTCACCACCCGGCGCAGTTGCTGAGTACGAAACGAACGACCGACCGACAACAGGTGACAGGCCTCCACCACCGATGTCTTGCCGGCTCCGTTGGCCCCGGTGAACACGTTGAATCCGCCACCCAGCTGCAGCCGGGTTGCCTCCAGGTTGCGTACGCCCTGGATACGCAGTTCTTCCAGCACTCCGGGTCCGCAGCTACAGACGCATCGGCATGACCACGTAGCGCGCGCCGCCGGGCGGTTCCGCCTGGATCAGGATCGAGGAGTTTCCGTCCCGAAGGCCGATCCGCACTGAATCCGTTTCGATCACGTTGAGCACGTCCTGCAGGTACCCGAGGTTGAAGCCGATCTCCATTTCCGGCCCGTCATAGGATGCTTCCACCGACTCCTGTGCTTCCTCGCGATCGGCGTTATGGGTCATCACCTGGCAGCCCGCCGGTCCCAGGACCATCCGCACCCCCCGGTACTTGTCACTCGCGACGATGGAGACCCGCGCCAGCGCCCTTTTGAGCAATTCCCGTTCAACCACCAGGGTCGCCGGGAGA
Source organism: Thioalkalivibrio sp. ALE10 (assembly GCF_000381385.1). Taxonomy (NCBI): domain Bacteria; kingdom Pseudomonadati; phylum Pseudomonadota; class Gammaproteobacteria; order Chromatiales; family Ectothiorhodospiraceae; genus Thioalkalivibrio; species Thioalkalivibrio sp. ALE10. Next base: position 106,826 of record NZ_KB906450.1, on the reverse strand, counting down.
TCCGCAGGGATGACCCGTTCGTAGTCCGGAAAGCGCCCCTCGATCACCTTGGAACGCAACACTGCCGTTCCCAGCTCGAACACGATCTGGTCCTCGGCGAACCCGATACGCACCGCCTGATCGTCGTCGTTGAGGTTGCGCTTCAGCTCGGCCACCGCCTTGCGCGGCACGATCCGCTCGATGCGATTCTCCACGGGCTGGTCGAGTTCGATCTCCGCCAGGGCGAGGCGATGGCCATCGGTGGCGACCGCGCGCAGGGTGTGTCCGGTAGCCACGAGCAGCAGCCCCTGGAGGTAGTAACGCACATCCTGCTGCGCCATGGAGAACATGGTCGCCTCCAGCAACCGCCGCAGGCGGTTCTGTGGGACATCTACCGCGGCCAGGATTCCGCCGGCTTCCCAGTCGGGGAAATCCGCCCCGGGCAGGGTGGCGAGCGAAAACCGAGAACCGCCAAAACCGACACTCATGCGTTCGGCATCCAGGCTCGCCCGGATCTCGCTCTCAACGGGTGCGGCCTTCACCACATCCAGCAGCTTGCGCACCGAGACCGTAGTGTCGCATTCCGCCGGGATGTCCCCGGCTGCATGGGCACTCCAGGCCAGTTCCAGGTCCGTGGTTTCCAGCCGCATGCCCCCGGACTCGTCCGGTCGCACGCGGACATTCCCGAGGATCGGCATGGTCAGCCGCTTCTCGGCCGCACCCACGATCCGCTGCAGGGCCTCGGTCATCGCTTCCCGGTTGAATGAGAGTTCCATGGCGTGTCCTGTTGTAAGAGCTTTCTAAATGAATACTTGCAGTAATAACTGACGCATCAGCCTGTGGGAAAAAGACTATTTCCTTTTTCAAAACAAATACTTGATACTATTTCGCCGTCCCGTGAGCCCTTGGGGGCAACTGTGCGTGACCTGTGGACAGATTCCGTCTGCTCATTCGCCCACGGTTTATGCACCGTCACCCGGACAGGTTGTCCACCGTCTTGTCCACAGCCCGCAGAGCAGGTTCACCGACCCGGCTGTCAGCTGCTCAGTGTTCGCAGCAGATTGGAATAATCCTCGTCCAGGCTCGCGTCCGATTCGCGCAGTTCCGCGATCTTGCGGCAGGCGTGCATGACCGTGGTGTGATCGCGCCCGCCAAAGGCCTGACCGATCTCCGGCAGGCTGTGCTGGGTCAGTTCCTTGGCCAGAGCCATCGCGACCTGACGCGGTCGCGCGATGGAGCGGCTGCGCCGCGTCGACAACAGATCCGCAACCTTGATGCGGTAGTAATCGGCTACCGTCTTCTGGATGTTTTCCAGCGTAATCAGCTTGTTCTGCACCGCCAGCAGGTCGCGCAGCGCCTCCTTCGCGAAGTCCACCGTAATCGGTTTGCCGGTGAAGTGGGCGTTCGCCAGGACCCGACGCAGCGAACCTTCCAGTTCGCGGATGTTCGAACGGATCCGCTTGCCCATGAAGAAGGCCACCTCGCTGGGCAGTTCGATCCCTGCCTGTTCCGCCTTGCGCTGCAGGATGGCGACACGGGTCTCCAGTTCCGGCGGTTCGATCGCGATGGTCAGTCCCCAGCCGAACCGCGACTTCAGGCGTTCCTCCAGCCCCTCGACTTCCTTGGGGTAACGGTCGGAGGTCAGGATGATCTGCTGCTGGCCTTCCAGGAGCGCGTTGAAGGTGTGGAAGAATTCTTCCTGCGAGCGTTCCTTGCCGGCAAAGAACTGGATGTCGTCGATCAGCAGCGCATCCGCACTGCGGTAGTGCTGCTTGAAATCGTCGATCGCGTTGTGCTGCAGCGCCTTGATCATGTCGGCCACGAAGCGCTCGGAATGCAGGTAGATGATCCGGCCTTCGGGCTGGCGTGCGAGGATACTGTTGCCGATCGCATGCATCAGATGGGTCTTGCCCAGGCCGACACCGCCGTAAATGAACAGGGGGTTGTAGCCGACCCCGGGATTTTCCGCGACCTGCAGACTGGCGGCCTTGGCCAGCTGGTTGGACTTGCCCTCGACGAAGGTCTCGAAGGTGAACGCCGGATTCAGGTTGCTGACCGGTCCGGATGCGCGAGGCGGCGCGCCGGCACCTTCGGCCGGCCGCGTCCCGCTGGCGCGCTCCCCGTCGCCTGCCGCTGCCGGCGCCGGTTCCTCGCCGCCGATCCCGAGACGGACGGCCGGCGTCTCACCCCCGGAACCGGCGGGGGCGATCTCCACCACCGCCTCTTCGATCGTCCCGAGGAGATGGTCCCGCACGTGCTCGAACACGAACTGGTTCGGGGCCAGAAGGCGCAGGGTGTCGCCACTTTCATCCGCATGCAGGGGGCGCAGCCAGGTATTGAGCTGCTGTTCGGAGACCTTGTCCTGCAGGCGGTCCAGGCAGGCCCTCCAAAGGCTGTCGGAAGCCACGCGATATTCTCCGATGAGGGATACGAAACAGGCGTGCAGTCTACGCCCGCCGTGCCGGGTCACGCCAGCCGCATCCCCCGGGGACGATTGACTTGTGGCGCTACACGGGGTAGGTTCACCGGCCTTTCATCCAGTCATTCCGGAATCATCATGAAGCGCACCTTCCAGCCCAGCCGTCTCGTCCGCGCGCGAACCCACGGATTCCGTGCCCGCATGGCCACCCGTGGCGGTCGCAAGGTCATCAATGCCCGTCGGGCCAAGGGCCGCAAGCACCTGACGCCGTAACGCCCGGCCTCGGCCCGAGTGCCCGCGCCGTCCTCGCCGGCCGGTTTTCCGCGCGCCGCGCGCCTGCTGACCGGCGGTGACTACCGCTACGTCTTCCAGGACGCACGGCGGGTGCGCGGGCGCCACCTGACCCTGCTTTACCGCCCGCGGAGCGAGGACGGCCCCGCCCGGCTGGGCCTGGCGATCGGCAAGCGCCATGTCCGACGCGCGGTACGGCGCAACCGTATCAAGCGAATTGCCCGCGAGGCCTTTCGCCAGCGCCGTACCGAACTGCCGCCGGTGGATATCATCATCCTCGCGCGCGGCGGCGCGGGCGACGTGCAGGCCGAAGCCCTGCGGCGCGAGATCGACCATTTGCTGGACCGCATCCGATGAGCCGTCTGCTGCGCAAGATCGCCCTGTTGCCCGTGCGGGCCTACCAGTACGGCATTTCGCCGTTCATGGCGCCGCATTGCCGCCATTTCCCGACGTGTTCTGCCTACACGGTGGAAGCCGTGGAGACCCACGGCGTGCTGCGCGGATTCTGGCTGGGCCTGCGCCGCATCCTGCGCTGTCATCCCTGGTCACCGGGTGGCTATGATCCGGTCCCGCCGCGGGATCCCGACTCTCAATCTCCTTCCCGGAAGTAATCGCGCCCATGGATAACATCCGTCCCCTGCTGTGGTTGACCCTGGCCTTCATCCTGTTCCTGATGTGGATGGCCTGGAACGATGACTACGGCACCCGACCGGCCACCGAGACCGCGGCCGAACGCGAGCTGGAAGAGGATCCGGATGCGCGGCCGGAGGATGTTCCGGATACTCCGGAGGCGGCGGCCGAGCCCGAGGCCGACCAGGCCACCGATGCCCCGGAACCCATCGCGGCCCCGGAGCGGCGTCAGATCCAGGTGGTGACCGACAAGCATGACCTGCTGATCGATACCCGCGGTGGCACGATCCTGCGGGCCGATCTGCTGCAGTTCCCGCAGGATCTGCGCGACGACCCCCTGGTGCCGGTGCGCTTACTGGATCACCGCATTCGCGGTTATGTCGCGCAGAGCGGCCTGACCCACGACCGCGTCGAGGGTGTCGACCCCGAAGGACGCGCGCCCTCGCATCACGCCGACTTCGAGGTCGATCAGGATCGTTTCGAGCTGGGCGAAGGCCAGGATCAGCTGCGCGTGCCGCTGCGCTGGACCTCGGAAGACGGCGAGATCGAAGTCGTGAAGACCTACGTCTTCAACCGCGGCACCCACCTGATCGAGGTGGAATACGAGGTTCACAATCACAGTGCCGATCCCTGGATCGGGCGCCAGTATCGCCAGCTGCGTCATGGCGAGACCCCCGACCGTGAATCCTGGTGGCTGTACACCTTCACCGGGGCGGCCTGGTACGACGGCAGCTACGAGCGCGAGCGTTTCGAGTCGCTGGCAGACGATCCGGTCGAGGATCGCATCGAGGGTGGCTGGGTCTCGATGATCGAGCACTATTTCGTGTCGGCGTGGATCCCGGGCGCCGAGGAACTCAACGCCCTGTACGCCCGCTCCGTGCCCGGCGAGGTGGGCGAGGAATACCTGATCGGCCTGCATTCGGCCGAGCCACTGCGCGTTGGTCCCGGTGAGACCGGGGATTTCCACACCCGGCTGTGGGTGGGGCCCAAGACCCAGGCCGAACTGGCCGAGATCGCGGACGGCCTGCAACTGACGGTCGATTACGGGGTGTTCACCTTCCTCTCCAGCCCGCTGTTCTGGCTGCTGGACAAGATCCACGCGGTCGTCGGTAACTGGGGCTGGTCCATCGTCATCCTGACGATCCTGATCAAGCTGGCCTTCTTCAAGCTGTCGGCGACCAGTTACCGCTCCATGGCGCGCATGCGCAAGGTCGCGCCCAAGCTGCAGGAGCTGAAGGAGCGCTACAAGGACGACAAGCAGCGCATGAACCAGGCGCTGATGGACCTGTACAAGAAGGAGAAGATCAATCCGCTGGGCGGCTGTCTCCCGATCCTGGTGCAGATACCGGTGTTCATCGCCCTGTACTGGGTGCTGCTGGAGAGTGTCGAACTGCGCCAGGCCCCGTGGTGGCTGTGGATCCAGGACCTGTCGTCGCGCGATCCGTTCTTCATCCTGCCGATCCTGATGGGCGTGTCCATGTTCGTGCAGTACAAGCTGAACCCGCCGCCGATGGATCCGGTACAGCAGAAGGTCTTCATGGCGCTGCCGTTCGTGTTCACCGTGTTCTTCGCCTTCTTCCCGGCGGGCCTGGTGCTGTACTGGTTCACCAACAACCTGTTCTCCATCGCGCAGCAGTGGTACATCACGCGCAAGATCGAGACCGGCGCGGACCCCGACAAGCAGAAGGAGTGACCCTACGTGGACGGTGACACCATCGTCGCGGTCGCGACCCCTCCGGGGTCCGGCGGCATCGGGGTGGTGCGCCTTTCCGGTCCCGAGTCCGCGGTAATGGCGCGGCGGATCGCCGGGCTAGATCCACGGCCGCGGCACGCCCATTACGTGCGGCTGCAGGACCCCGCCGATGGCGCGCTGATCGACGACGGTCTGGTGCTGTTCTTCCCGGGCCCGCGTTCCTACACCGGCGAGGACGTGGTGGAGTTTCAGGGCCACGGGAGCCCCGTGTTGCTGGAACGGCTGGTTGCCGCCTGCGTGGCCCTGGGCGCGCGTCGTGCGCGCCCCGGCGAATACACCGAACGCGCATTCCTCAATGGCCGCATGGACCTGGCCCAGGCGGAGGCCGTCGCCGATCTCATCCACGCCCAGACCGAGCGCGCGGCGCGGCGCGCACGTTCCAGTCTGGACGGCGCCCTGGCCGCCGAGCTGCAGCCGGTCTCGCGCCGCATCCGCGACCTGCGGGTCCACATGGAGGCGGAACTGGACTTTGGCGAGACCGATCTCGAGTCGGATGTGGCCGGGACACTGGTGCCGGCGGCGGCCGAACTCGCCGCGCAGATCCGTGCGCTGATCGAACGCCTGCGGCCCGGCCGCTACCTGGACCGCGGTCTGCGACTGGCGCTGCTCGGGCCGCCCAACGCCGGCAAGTCCAGTCTGATGAACCGCCTTGCAGAGGATGAGGTCGCGATTGTCACCGATCGGCCCGGGACCACGCGCGACGTGCTGCGGGCACCGGTCGCGATCCACGGCATTCCGGTCGAGGTGGTGGATACCGCCGGCCTGCACGGGAGCGAGGATCCGGTGGAGCAGATCGGCATGGAACGGGCCCGCGAGGCCGGACGGACGGCCGATCTGGTCCTCGAGCTGCGTGACCTGACCGATCCCGACGCCGGGATACCGCAGGACCTGCCGGCCGATCTGCCCCGCCTGGTCGTGTGGAACAAGACCGATCTTGCCGATGATCGGGAGGGTTGTGTTTCCGCCGACGCACTCGCGATCTCCGCGCGCACCGGCGAGGGACTGGATGCGCTGCGCGACGCGATTGCCGCGCGCCTGGGCCTGGCCCCCGAGACGGATGGCGGCTTCAGCGTGCGTGCGCGTCACCTGGACGGCCTGGCGGCGGCGGCCGGCGCCCTGGAACGCATCGACCCGGCACTGCCCGGCGATCTCGCCGCGGAAGAACTGCGCAGCGCCGAACAGGCCCTGGACGCCCTGCTCGGGCGCCAGGACCACGAGGCCCTGCTGGGCGAGATCTTCGCCGGATTCTGTATCGGCAAATAATCCGAGTGCCGTCCTGCGACTTTTGCATTCGCCGTGATCCCGCCGCAGGCTTGCCGAATCCCGAGCGAAGGAATGCGGCATGGCGACCGAACCGGAAGTCCCGACCGAGGAATCCTCCCCTGCCTCCCTGCGTGAACGCCTGATCCGGATGAATCTTCCCGATCTGGTCCACGGCGGCGGTCACGCGCCCGACTTCCGCGAAACCCGGGCGGACTACATCCGCCGACGGATCCGGCCGCTCGCGCTGTTGCTGGCCATCGGTCTGCCCCTGTGGCTGCCGCTCGAATTCTTCCTGCTGGATACCCCGGACGCCCTGCTCACGATGATCCTGCGGCTCACCGGTGCCGGCGCCGGACTGGTGCTGTGGTGGAGTTGCCGCCAGGATACCGGCTACCGAGGGACGCTGTGGCGCCTCGCCCTGCTGCTGGCGATTCCGATGACGCTCTATGCCATGGCGCGGTTCATCATCAATTCCGACCTCGGGTCGGCGCTCGCCTCGGGTTACGCTTTCTTTCCCGCACTCACGGTCGCGGCCCTGGCCATCTTCCCGCTGACCCTGCGCGAAGGTGCGTTCGGTTCGGTCGCCATCCTCGCCGTCTACATGGCCATCGAGGCGGCCATGGGGAATCTGGGTCGCTGGGACACCCTGGGCAATCTCTGGCTGCTGGTGCTGGTGGCCGGGGTAGCCGTATGGGCCGCTCTCAGTCAGCTGCACATGCTGCTGCGGCTCTACCGTCAGGCCACTCGTGATCCGTTGACCGGCCTGTTTAACCGCGGGGCCCTTGCGCGCCGGGTCCGGCGTCAGCTGGAAGTCGGCGGCGGGGCGGATGCCGGCCTGTGTGTGCTGCTGTTCGATCTCGACTGGTTCAAGCGGATCAACGACACCCATGGCCATCGTGCCGGTGACCGGGTGCTGGAACATTTCGCTGCCCTGCTGCAGGACGAGTTGCGCGATGGTGGCACCCCCGGCCGCTGGGGCGGTGAGGAATTCCTCGCGGTCCTCCCGCATGGCGACCTCGAGCACGCGCGAGCGCTGGCGGAACGGATCCGTGAGCGTCTGGGGGCGGAACCGGTCGATCTGTTTCCGGCGGATTCGCTGACCGTCACCGCCTCGGTAGGCGTGGCGTGTCGCCACGGCGGCGAATCGCTGGACGCGCTGGTGCAGCGTGCCGATGACGCACTGTACGCCGCCAAGACCGCCGGCCGCGACTGTGTGCGCAGCGCCCCCGTGCCGACCTGATCGATGCGCGCGCTCCTGCTACACTGATCGCTTGCAACGCAGTGGCCCGACCCCCGGGCCGGGAAGTTCTGGAGCATGGCGGAATCCTTCGATGTCATCGTAGTGGGCGGCGGGCATGCCGGTACCGAGGCAGCCCTGGCGGCCGCGCGTACCGGTGCGCAAACCCTGCTGTTGACCCACAACCTCGAGACCGTCGGGCAGATGAGCTGCAACCCGGCGATCGGCGGCATTGGCAAGGGGCATCTGGTCCGGGAGATCGATGCGCTGGGCGGGGTCATGGCGCGGGCCGCGGATGCCGCGGGTATCCATTTCCGCGTCCTGAACCGGCGCAAGGGGCCGGCGGTGCGCGCGACCCGCGCCCAGTCGGATCGCCAGCTCTATCGCCTGGCCGTGCGCCGCGCCGTCGACCAGTGCCCCAACCTGCGGGTCTTTCAGCAGGGCGTGGCTGATGTCGTGCTCGACGGTGACCGCGCTGCGGCGGTGGTGACCGACGGCGGGATCCGCTTCGAGGCCGGCTCGGTGGTGCTGACCGTGGGCACCTTCCTCAACGGCCGGATGCATACCGGCGAGCAGAACCAGGCCGGCGGCCGCGCCGGCGACCCGCCGAGCGAACGCCTGGCGGCGCGCCTGCGCGAGATGGCCTTCGATGTCGGCCGGCTGAAGACCGGTACCCCGCCGCGCATCGACGGGCGCAGCGTCGACTTTTCCGTGCTGGAACGTCAGCCCGGCGACGATCCGCGCCCGGTCTTCTCGTTCATCGGTTCGCGCGACGAGCATCCGCCGCAGCGTGCCTGTCATATCGCCCGGACCACCGAGCATACCCACGCGATCATCCGCGACAACCTCGAGCGTTCGCCGATGTATTCCGGGGCCATCGACAGCACCGGTCCGCGCTACTGTCCGTCGATCGAGGACAAGGTGGTGCGCTTCGCGGACAAGGACAGTCACCAGATCTTTGTCGAACCCGAAGGCCTGGATACCCACGAACTGTATCCCAACGGCATCTCCACCAGCCTCCCCTGGGAGGTACAGGTCGACGTGGTGCGCAGCATCCCCGGTTTCGCGCACGCACACATCACCCGTCCGGGGTATGCGATCGAATACGATTTCTTCGACCCGCGCGGCCTGACCCCGGGCTTGGCGACCCGCGACGTCGGCAACCTGTTCCTCGCGGGCCAGATCAACGGTACGACCGGCTACGAGGAAGCGGCCGCCCAGGGGCTGGTGGCCGGCCTCAACGCCGCCCGTCACGTCGCCGGGCACGACCCGTGGGTCCCGCAGCGTTCCGAGGCCTACATCGGGGTGCTGATCGACGATCTGGTCACCCGCGGTACCCGCGAGCCCTACCGGATGTTCACCTCGCGCGCCGAACATCGCCTGCTGCTGCGCGAGGACAACGCCGATCTGCGCCTCACGCCGGCGGGCCGCGAAATGGGCCTGGTCGATGATGAACGCTGGACCGTGTTCGGTCGCCGTGCCGAACAGGTGGAGGCCGAACGCGCGCGCCTGGGTGCGACCCGACTGTCGCGCGAACAGCGCGGCAACGAGGCCCTGGTCGCCTACCTCGGCCAGACACCCGATCCCGAGGCGACCCTGGAAGACCTCCTGCGTCGCCCGAACGTGGATTATCCCGGCCTGATGGCCTGCCTGCCCGAGCTGGCTGCGACCCTGCCCGCCGACGTCTGCGAGCAGGTCGAGATCCAGACGAAATATGCCGGCTACATCGAACGTCAGCAGACCGAGGTCCGCCGCCAGGCGCGCGCGGAAAACACGCCGCTGCCGGAAAACCTGGACTACGACCGCGTCCATGGGCTGTCCGCCGAACTGCGGCAGAAGCTCGCCGAGTTTCGTCCCCACACCCTGGCCCAGGCGGGGCGCATTCCCGGCGTGACCCCGGCCGCGCTGTCCGCCCTGGCCGTGCATCTGAAGCAGCGCGCCAGTGGCGAATGAGGACACCTGGCGTGCGGAGCTAGCGCGCCACGCCCCTGCCGCGGGCCTGACGGAACCCGCGATCGACGCGCTGGTGACCTGGCTGAGTCAGCTCGAACGCTGGAACCGGGTGCACAACCTGAGCGCGGTGCGCGACCCGCAGCAGATGGTGTCGCGGCATGTCTTCGACAGTCTCAGCCTGCGCCCGTGGCTGCACGGGCAGCGTATCCTGGATGTGGGAACCGGCGCCGGACTGCCGGGGCTGATCCTGGCCCTGGCCGATGCCTACGCCCCCGACGGCGATGTGGCCGCAAAGCGGCGGTACTGCCTGCTGGACAGTGCCGCCAAGCGTGTTCGTTTCCTGCGTCACGTGATCGGCCTGCTGCGGACGGAAAACGTCGAGGCCCGGCATCTGCGGATCGAGCAGTTCGCGCCGCAGGCCCCGTTCGATACCCTGGTCTCGCGCGCCTTCAAGGCCCCCGCCGAGACCCTGCAGCGCGCCGGCCATCTGGTCGCCCCGCAGGGGCGGGTACTGGCGATGCTGGGCCCCGCCGACCGTGCCCGCGAAGCGTTGCCGGCACCGTGGTCGTATCAAGCGGTCGAGCCGGTTACCATTCCCGGCGAGCACGCCCCCCGTCACATCGCCATCATCGAGAGAACCGCGCCGTGACCGAGACCCTTGCGATCACCAACCAGAAGGGCGGCGTCGGCAAGACGACCACCTGCGTCAACCTCGCCGCATCGCTCGCCCGTCTGGGTCGTTCGGTGCTGGTGGTCGACATGGACCCGCAGGGCAACGCGACCACGGGATCCGGCGAAGACAAGCATGCCGACGTACGCACCACCTGCGACGTCCTGCTGGGTGATGCGCCCCTGGATGATGTCGTGCAACGCGTCGAGGCCGGCTTCGATCTGCTGCCGGCCAACGGTGACCTGACCGTGGCCGAGGTGCGCCTGATGGAGGAAGAGGGCCGCGAATATCGCCTGCAACAGGCCCTGGCGGATGCCCGTGGCCGCTGGGACTACGTGCTGGTCGACTGCCCCCCGTCGCTCAATCTGCTGACGGTCAACGGTCTGGTCGCCGCCGATGGCGTGGTCATCCCCATGCAGTGCGAGTACTACGCCCTCGAGGGCCTCACCGCGCTGATGCGCACCATCGAGAGCATCCAGCGCGGGCCCAATCCCCGCCTGCGCATCGCCGGACTGCTGCGCACCATGTTCGATGCCCGCAACCGTCTCGCCGGCGACGTCTCCGAGCAGCTGACCGGGTATTTCGGCGACCGGGTCTACAATACCGTGATCCCGCGCAACATCCGCCTGGCCGAAGCCCCCAGCTTCGGTCAGCCTGCTCTGTTGTATGATGCTTCATCGCGCGGCGCGGTCGCCTATCTCGCCCTGGCAGGCGAACTGCTGCGCCGCTGATTGCTCCTTTCGGGAGGATTCGACACATGGCCAGAAGAAACAGTGGACGACTCGGACGTGGTATCGACGCGCTGCTCAGCGGGGCCTCCGAGGAGCCCGGCGAAGAGGATCGCCTGGAGTCCGTGCCGGTCGAACGCATCCGCCGCGGCCGTTACCAGCCGCGCGGCCGGATTTCCGAAGAGGCGCTGGCCGAACTGACCGAATCCATCCGCTCGCAGGGCATCGTACAGCCGGTGGTCCTGCGGCCGGTGGACGATGGCTACGAGCTGATCGCCGGCGAGCGACGCTGGCGCGCCGCCCAGCAGGCAGGCCTCGAAACGGTCCCAGCAGTGATCCGCGAGATCCCCGACCAGGCCGCCGCCGCGATGGCCCTGATCGAGAACATCCAGCGGGAGAACCTCAACCCGCTGGAGGAGGCCAGTGCCATCCACCGGCTGATCGGCGAATTCGAACTGACCCACCAGGACGCGGCCACCGCCGTTGGCCGCTCCCGCACCGCGGTGACCAACCTCCTGCGGCTGCTGGAGCTCCACGATGCGGTCAAGGTTCACGTCGACGAGGGTCGCCTCGAGATGGGCCATGCCCGCTGCATCCTCGCCCTGCCGGTCGACGACCAGCCCGAGGTCGCCGAGCGCGTCGTCAAGCGCGGGCTCTCGGTACGCGCCACCGAACAGCTGGTTCGCCGCACCCTCGAGCAGAAGGATGCCGAGCCGGTCTCCACCGAGCCACCGCCCGAGATCCGGCAGCTGGAGAGCCGCCTGGCCGACACCCTGGGTGCTCCCGTCCAGGTGCGTTACAACCGTCAGGGCAAGGGCCGCCTGGTGATCGAATACAACTCCCTCGACGAGCTCGACGGAATCCTTTCACATATTCAGTAACCCGGTCGGCCCCCGCGGGTCGCGTTGACCTCCCTTAAGGGCCCACTTATACTGCGCGCAATTTTCCGGAGAGGGGTGGGTTGTGCCCATCCACCAGATGACACCGCGACGCTTCGGCCCTGCCATCCAGTCGCTCGGTCTGCAGCTCGCAGTCACCCTTCTCCTGACGGTGCTCTTGCTGGTGCTGTCGTTACCGTCGGCCGCCATCTCGATGGCGCTCGGCGGCGGGATTGCCGCCCTCGGAAACGCCGTGATGGTATTTGCGGTCTTCGGGGCGTATCGTGCGTCGGCCGCCCGCAACCTGGCCGGGCGCATGATGCTGGCTCAGGTATTCCGGCTGCTGCTCATCGCAGCCGCATTTGCGGCGGTGTTCGCGGGTTACGAGAACCCCGACCTGCCCGCCCTGTTCGGTGGCTTTCTCGCGGTGCATCTTCTGCCCGTGTGGTGGGTCCACCGGGCATCCGCCCAAGCAATGAAGAGATAGCGACATGGCTTCAGAAATGGACGACCATATCAATCACCATCTCACGAACCTGACCTTCGGGTATCACCCGGAGAACGGGCTCGGCTTCGCGATGAACGCATCGGAGGCCGCCGAGATGGGTTTCTGGGCCATCCACGTCGATTCGATGATCTGGTCCATCGGCCTCGGCCTGCTGTTCATCCTCAGCTTCCGTTACGCGGCAAAGCGGGTCACCGCCGGTGTCCCCGGTGGCTGGCAGAACTTCGTCGAATGGATCATGGACTTCGTCGACACCAACGTGCGCGGTTCGTTCAAGCACAAGAACGACCTCATCGCGCCGCTGGCACTGACTATCTTTATCTGGATCTTCCTCCTGAACCTGATGGACCTGGTGCCGGTGGATCTGATCCCGCACCTCGCCTATCTGCTGGGCATCCCGTACTTCAAGATCGTGCCCACGACCGACATCAACGTGACGATCGGTCTGGCGCTGGGCGTGTTCATTCTCATCATCTATTACTCGCTGAAGATCAAGGGTCCGGTGGGTTTCGTCAAGGAGCTGACCGGTGCGCCGTTCCAGACCTCCATCACCCCGCTGAAGCCCCTGACCTGGGTGGCCAACTTCGTGCTGGAAGTCGTCGACCTCCTGGCCAAGCCGGCTTCTCTCGCCCTGCGACTGTTCGGCAACCTGTACGCCGCCGAGATGATCTTTATCCTCATCGGCCTGATGTACTCCGCCGGACTGATGTTGGGGCTCGCCGGGGGCGTGCTGCACGTCGGCTGGGCGATCTTCCACATCCTCGTGGTGCCGCTGCAGGCCTTCATCTTCATGGTGCTGACCATCGTCTATCTGGACATGGCTCACTCGGAAGACCACTGATAACCCTTAACTTCAACTGACCGTCTCAACTTCACTGGAGATATTACGATGGAAATGGCTAACGCTCTGGTTATTATCGCCGCCGCTCTGATGATGGGCATGGCCGCTATCGGCGCCGCGATTGGTGTCGCCACCCTCGGGGGTCGCTTCCTCGAAGGCGCTGCCCGTCAGCCGGAACTGATCCCGATGCTGCGCACCAACTTCTTCATCGTTGTGGGTCTGACCGACGCCGTGCCGATGATCTCGGTGGGTATCGGCCTGTACGTCCTGTTCGTTCTCGGCTAAGGGCTGATCGAGTCACGAGGATCCCTCACCACTCGTCAACCTGAGGTAGCAGGATGAATATCAATCTCACCATCATCGGGCAGCTGCTGGCCTTCAGCGTTTTCGTATGGTTCACCATGCGATTCGTGTGGCCGCCGCTGACCCAGGCCCTGGAGGCACGGCGCAAGAAGATCGCCGACGGCCTCGCGGCCGCCGAACGCGGCGAGAAGGAACAGGAGCTGGCCCAGGAGCGTGCGACCGAGGTCATCAAGGAGGCCAAGCAGCAGGCCAACGACATCGTCGCCTCCGCTCAGAAGCGTGCCAACGAGCTCGTCGAGGAAGCCCGCACCAACGCCCGCGAGGAAGGGGAGCGAATCAAGGAATCGGCGCAGGCCGAAGCCGAGCAGGAGCTCAACCGCGCGAAGGACGAGCTGCGCAAGCAGGTCTCCGACCTGGCGGTGCAGGGTGCCGAGCAGATCCTGGCCAAGGAGATTGACGCCAAGGCCCACGGTGACCTTCTCAAGAAGCTCGCTGCCAAGCTGTAAGGAGAGGCTATGTCAGACCTGATTTCGGTAGCCCGACCCTACGCCCGCGCCGCTTTCGAGCGGGCACGCGAGGACCAGGACCTCGCCGGCTGGGCCGAGCAGCTGGAATTGCTGGCGGCGATCGCCGGCGATTCCCGGATGCACGATCTCCTCTCGAATCCCCGGGTGCCGCGGGACAAGCGTGCCCAGCTCGTGCTGGACATCGCCGAGGGCAAGCTCAACGACGGTGCGGCCAACCTGGTCTGCCTGCTGGGCGAGAACGGTCGCCTGCCGGCACTGCCGGCCGTGAGCGAGGCCTTCAACGCGCTGAAGGCCGAAGCCGAAAGCCGCGTGGAGGCCGAGGTCATTGCGTTCCGCAAACTCACCCAGGCGCAGGAGAAAGAGATCCACAAGGCGCTGTCCGAACGTCTCGGCCGCGAAGTGGATCTGACCTCCTCGGTCGACAGCTCCCTTCTTGGAGGGGCCATCATCCGCGCCGGCGACCTGGTCATCGACGGCTCCGTGCGAGGCCAGCTAGACCGCCTGGCTGCCAATTTGAGTCGCTAAGAGGAAATTATCATGCAACTGAATCCCTCCGAGATCAGTGATCTGATCAAACAGCGCATCGACAAGTTCGATGCGGGCTCCGAGGCCTCGAACGAGGGCACCGTGGTCAGCCTGCAGGACGGCATCGCCCGCGTTCACGGCCTGGGCGACGTCATGCAGGGCGAAATGCTCGCCTTCCCCGGCGAAACCTACGGCATGGCGCTCAACCTCGAGCGCGACTCCGTGGGTGTGGTGATCCTCGGTGATTACAACCACCTGCGCGAAGGCGACACCGTCAAGTGCACCGGCCGCATCCTCGAGGTCCCGGTGGGCGACGAGCTGCTCGGCCGCGTGGTCGATTCGCTCGGGCAGCCGCTGGACGGCAAGGGCGCGATCGAGACCGGTCAGACCAGCCCGATCGAGCGCATGGCACCCGGCGTCATCGAACGTCAGGGCGTGGACCAGCCGCTGCAGAGCGGCATCAAGGCCATCGACGCCATGGTCCCCGTCGGCCGCGGTCAGCGCGAGCTGATCATCGGCGACCGCCAGACCGGCAAGACCGCCGTTGCCGTGGATGCGATCATCAACCAGAAGGATTCCGGCGTGAAGTGCATCTACGTCGCCGTTGGCCAGAAGGCCTCCTCGGTGGCGTCGGTGGTGAACAAGCTGGAACAGGCCGGCGCGATGGAGAACACCATCGTTGTCGCGGCCAACGCGTCCGAATCCGCCGCGATGCAGTTCATCGCCCCCTATGCCGGCTGCGCGATGGGCGAATATTTCCGCGACAAGGGCGAAGATGCCCTGATCGTCTACGACGACCTCACCAAGCAGGCCTGGGCGTATCGTCAGGTGTCCCTGCTGCTGCGTCGTCCGCCGGGCCGCGAAGCCTATCCGGGTGACGTGTTCTACCTGCATTCGCGTCTGCTCGAGCGTGCCTCCCGCGTCAACGAGGAATACGTCGAGCGTGCGACCAATGGCGAGGTCAAGGGTCAGACGGGCTCGCTGACCGCCCTGCCGATCATCGAGACCCAGGCCGGCGACGTGTCCGCGTTCGTGCCGACCAACGTGATCTCGATCACCGACGGTCAGATCTTCCTCGAGACCGACCTGTTCAACTCGGGTATCCGCCCGGCGATCAATGCCGGCCTTTCGGTTTCCCGTGTCGGTGGCTCGGCCCAGACCAAGATCATCAAGAAGCTGGGCGGCAGCGTGCGTCTCGACCTCGCCCAGTACCGCGAACTGGCCGCATTCTCGCAGTTCGCCTCCGATCTGGACGAAACCACGCGCAAGCAGCTGGATCGTGGCAAGCGCGTCACCGAGCTGATGAAACAGGGCCAGTACCAGCCGATGTCCATCGGCCAGATGGCGTTCTCCCTGTACGCGGCCAATCAGGGCTACCTCGACGACGTCGAGGAAGACAAGGTCGTGGATTTCGAACGCGAACTCCAGGCCTGGCTGCGCTCGAACCAGAAGGCGCTGCTCGACGAGATCAACAGCACCGGCGACTACAACGACTCCATCCAGGAACGCATGACCGCCGCCCTGGACGAGTTCAAGTCCAAGAACACCTGGTAACGGGAGCGCGCAATGGCGGGCACGAAGGAGATCCGGACGCAGATCAAGAGTATCCAGAATACTCAGAAGATCACCAAGGCCATGGAAATGGTGGCCGCGTCCAAGATGCGCAAGGCCCAGGACCGCATGCAGGAGTCCCGGCCGTACGCCGAAAAGATCCGCGACGTGATTGGTCACGTCGCGATGGCGAACGCCCAGTACCGTCACCCGTTCATGGTGGAGCGCGACGTCAAGCGCGTCGCCATGATCGTGGTGTCCACCGACCGCGGGCTGTGTGGCGGCCTGAACACCAACCTGTTCAAGCAGGCGGTCGCGGAAATGCGGCGCTACCGCGACGAAGGGGTCGAGGTGGATCTCTGCGTGTTCGGCAACAAGGCACTGCAGTTCTTCCGGCGGCTGGGGGGCAACATCGTGGCGCAGGCCACGGATCTCGGTGACCGCCCGCACCTCTCCGATCTCATCGGAACCGCGAAGGTGCTGCTGGACGATTTCCGCGAGGAAAAGATCGATCGCGTCGTTCTGGTGGAGAACAAGTTCGTCAATACCATGACGCAGAAGCCGCAGGTCACGCAGCTGCTGCCGACCGCGCCAAGCGCGGACGAAGAACTGGAATACCACTGGGACTACATCTACGAGCCGGAGCCCTACGAGGTTCTGGATACCCTCGTCGAGCGCTACGTGGAATCCCTGATCTATCAGGCCGTGGTCGAGAACGTGGCCTGTGAGATGGCCGCGCGGATGGTGGCGATGAAGGCGGCATCCGACAACGCCGGCACGATGATCAAGGACCTCCAGCTGGTCTACAACAAGGCACGCCAGGCCGCGATCACGCAGGAGATTTCCGAGATCGTCAGCGGCGCCGCGGCGGTCTAGCGACCGCCTCCGGCAGGCCCGACGCGGCAAGAATTACGACTTAGAGGATTGAACGCATGAGCTCTGGAAAGATTGTCGAAATCATCGGCGCCGTCGTGGACGTGGAGTTCCCCCACGGCGAGGTGCCCAGGGTCTACGACGCCCTGACGCTGGAAAACGGCCTGACCCTCGAGGTCCAGCAGCAGCTGGGCGACGGGATCGTCCGGACCATCGCCATGGGCAGCACCGACGGCCTCAAGCGCCAGACCGCCGTGAGCAACACCGGGGGCCCGATCTCCGTGCCGGTGGGCCAGGGCACCCTGGGCCGCGTGATGGACGTGCTGGGCCGCCCGGTGGACGAGGCCGGCGACGTGGAAACCGAAGAAAAATGGTCGATCCATCGCAAGGCCCCGAGTTTTGACGAACAGGCGGGATCCACGGACCTGCTGGAAACCGGGATCAAGGTCATCGACCTGCTCTGCCCCTTCGCCAAGGGCGGCAAGGTGGGCCTGTTCGGCGGCGCCGGCGTGGGCAAGACCGTCAACATGATGGAGCTCATCCGCAACATCGCCATCGAGCACAGCGGGTACTCGGTGTTTGCCGGCGTCGGGGAGCGTACTCGTGAAGGGAACGACTTCTATCACGAGATGAACGACTCCAACGTGCTCGACAAGGTGGCGCTGGTCTACGGCCAGATGAACGAGCCGCCGGGCAACCGTCTGCGCGTGGCGCTGACCGGTCTGACGATGGCGGAGTACTTCCGCGACGAAGGCCGTGACGTGCTGATGTTCATCGACAACATCTACCGTTACACCCTGGCCGGCACCGAGGTATCGGCGCTGCTGGGCCGCATGCCCTCCGCGGTGGGTTACCAGCCCACGCTGGCGGAAGAAATGGGTGTGCTGCAGGAGCGCATCACCTCCACCAAGAAGGGCTCGATCACCTCGATCCAGGCCGTCTACGTGCCGGCGGACGACCTGACCGACCCGTCGCCCGCCACCACCTTTGCGCACCTGGACGCCACGGTCGTGCTGTCGCGCCAGATTGCCGAGCTGGGGATCTACCCCGCGGTGGACCCGCTGGACTCGACCTCGCGTCAGCTGGATCCGCAGATCATCGGGCAGCAGCACTACGACACCGCGCGTGCGGTGCAGGGTACGTTGCAGCGCTACAAGGAGCTGAAGGACATCATCGCGATCCTCGGCATGGACGAGCTGTCGGAAGACGACAAGCTGGTCGTGGCCCGGGCGCGCAAGATCCAGCGCTTCCTGTCGCAGCCGTTCTTCGTTGCGGAAGTGTTCACCGGCGCCCCCGGCAAGTACGTGTCGCTCAAGGACACCATTCGTGCCTTCCAGGCCATCGTGGACGGTGAGTACGATCACCTGCCCGAGCAGGCGTTCTACATGGTGGGTACCATCGAGGAAGCCGTCGAGAAGGCCGACAAACTCGGCTAAGGAGCACCTGTCATGCCAATGACAATGCATGTGGACGTGGTCAGTGCCGAGGAGTCGATCTACTCCGGCACGGCCGAGATGATCGCGGCCCCGGCCGAGGAAGGCGAGGTCGGCGTGTATGCCGGTCACCTGCAGATGCTGGTTCGTCTGAATCCGGGCGAACTGCGCATCCAGGAGAAGGAAGGGGCGGAGCCCCAGCCGGTGTTCGTCTCCGGGGGCGTGATGGAGGTGCAGCCGCGCCACGTCACGGTGCTCGCGGATACCGCGGTCCGCGCGAAGGACCTGGACGAGGCCGAGGCGCTCGAGGCCAAGAAGCGGGCGGAGGAAGCCCTGGCCGACAAGCAGGCCGACTTCGATTATGCCAAGGCGCAGGCCGAGCTTGCGGAAGCCGCGGCCCGGCTGCAGATGATCGAAAAGCTGCGTCGCCGCCGCTGAACCGGCGGCAGACACGGCAGGGAAGGATCACAAGGCCGCCTCTCTCGGGCGGCCTTGTTGTTTGTGGTCCCGGCCGGGATCTCGGTATGGAAGGGTAATTGTGGAACGACTGCATCTGATCATACTCGCCGCCGGCAAGGGCACGCGGATGCGCTCGGCCCTGCCCAAGGTGCTGCAGCCGCTGGGCGGCCGACCCATGCTGGCGCACGTGCTCGAGCGCGCGGACCGGCTGGAGGCCAGCGCCGTCCATGTCGTGGTCAGCCACGGCCGGGAGGCGGTGCAGGCGGCCTTCGCGCAGCGAGAGGACCTGCGCTGGGTGGACCAGGGCCATCCCGGGGGCACCGGACACGCGGTGGCCCGCGCCCTGGAGGGGATCCCCGACGGTGCGCGGGTTCTGGTGCTGTATGGCGACGTGCCCCGGATCCCGTTGGCAGACCTGGAAGGCTGTGCGCGTACGCGGGAGACGCTCACGGTGCTTGGTACCCGGGTGGCCGATCCCCGTGGCTACGGGCGCCTGATCGAAGACGCGCGGGGCAATCTGGAGCGGATCGTGGAGGACAAGGAGACGGACGCTGCGGAGGCCGCCGTGAACCGCATCAATACCGGGGTCCTGGCGGGCGATGCGGTGGCGCTGAGACGCTGGCTGGGTGCGTGCGAGCCCCCGGCCGATGCCGAGCGCGAGTGGTACCTGACGGATGTGGTCGCGGTGGCCCGGGGCGAGGGCCAGTCGGTGGCCCTGATCGACAGCCAGGACCCCGACGCGGTCCTGGGCGTGAACGACCGGGCGCAGCTTGCGGTGCAGGAACGCCTGCTCCAGCGGGAGATCGCCGATGAATCCATGCGTGAGGGTCTGGCACTGGCAGACCCGGCCCGGTTCGATTGCCGCGGTACGCTGGAGTTCGGCCGCGACTGCCGGCTGGACGTGAATGTCGTGGTGGAGGGAACGGTGATCCTCGGCGATGATGTAGAAATCGGTGCCGGGTGCGTGCTGCGTGACTGTCGTATCGCTTCCGGCGCGCGGCTGCAGCCGTATACGGTGGTCGAGGGCGCCCGGCTCGGCGAGCGGGCCGAGGCCGGCCCGTTCGCGCGCCTGCGTCCGGGGGCCGATCTTGGCGAGGGCGCCCGGGTCGGCAATTTCGTCGAGGTGAAAAACGCGCGCCTGGAGTCCGGTGCCAAGGCCAACCATCTTGCCTACGTCGGCGATGCGCGGGTCGGTGCCGGAGCCAACCTGGGGGCGGGCACCATCACCTGTAATTACGACGGGGCCAACAAGCATCACACCGAGATTGGCGCGGACGCGTTTATCGGCTCCAACACCGCGCTGGTCGCGCCGGTTTCCATCGGTGCGGGCGCGACCGTGGGCGCGGGCTCGACCATCAGCCGCGACGTGCCGGACGGCGCGCTGGCCCTGACGCGGGCGCCGGCACGGACCGTGGAAGGCTGGCAGCGTCCGGCGAAGAGACCGAAATCGGGCGAAGCCGGCACCGAGGCAACGGAAGACGGGGACTGAACCATGTGCGGACTGGTTACCGGCATTGCCGAGCGCAACATCGTTCCGCTACTGATCGAGGGCCTGCACCGCCTGGAGTACCGGGGCTATGACTCCGCCGGGGTCGCGGTCGCCCGCACGGCCGGCATTGAGGTCGTTCGTACCGAGGGCAAGGTCGCCGCGCTGGAGGAGCGGGTCGCGCAGGCCGGGCTCCAGGGCCAGGCCGGTCTGGCTCACACCCGCTGGGCTACCCACGGGCGGCCCTCCGAGGCGAATGCGCATCCGCACCTGTCGCGCGATCGGCGCGTCGCCATTGCGCACAACGGCATCATCGAAAACCATGCGGCCCTGCGGGACGCCCTGGCGGCCGATGGCTGGAACTGTGCATCCGACACCGACAGCGAGGTCATCGCCCACCTGATCGAACAGGCGCTGGCTGCCGGGGACGAACCGGTGGCGGCCGTGCGCGGTGTCTGCGCCCGCCTCCAGGGGGCGTGGGCGCTGGCCGTCATCGTGGCCGATGCACCCGACCGTGTCATCGTCGCCCGTCACGGATCGCCCCTGCTGATCGGCCTGGGGATCGGCGAGAACTTTGCGGCGTCCGACATGCAGGCACTGCTGCCGGTCACCCAGCGGTTCATCGATCTGGAAGAAGGCGACATCGCGGTCCTGCGACGCGATCGCGTCGAGATCGAGGATGCGCGTGGCAACACGGTCACTCGTGAGGCGCGCGAGACCCGCTGCGAGGTGACCATCGCCGATCGCGGCGACTACCGCCATTTTATGCTCAAGGAGATCCACGAGCAGCCGCGCGCGCTGGCCGAAACCCTGGCCGGACGGTTCGGTCATGACGGCGTGCTGCCGAATCTGCTCGGCCCGGACACCGACCGTCTGTTGTGCGACGTCACCTCGGTGCAGATCGTCGCCTGCGGCACCAGCTATCACGCGGGCATGGTGGCGCGGTACTGGATCGAGGATTATCTCGGCATGCCGGCACAGGTCGAGGTGGCGAGCGAGTACCGCTATCGCCGGCATGTGGTCGCTCCCGGGACCCTCCTGCTGGTGCTGTCGCAGTCCGGGGAAACCGCTGACACCCTGGCGGTGCTGCGCCAGGCGCGCGAAGAGCCCTTCGCCGCGCGGCTGGCCATCTGCAACGTACCCGAGAGCACCATGGCCCGGCTCGCGGACCTGGTATTGATGACCCAGGCCGGCCCCGAGATCGGCGTCGCCTCCACCAAGGCCTTCACCACCCAGCTCGCCGCGCTGGCCGTCCTGGTGCTCCTGCTCGGTGATACGGCGCGCACCGCGCGGCTCGGGGCCGCCGACCGCCAGGACGGCATCCGGGCGCTGCAGGCCCTGCCGGCGATGGCCGACGCCGCACTGCAGCTGGACGGGCGCCTCGCCCAGGTGGCGGAGCATCTGGTGGAGCGCCACCACGCGCTGTTCCTGGGGCGGGGGGTGCATTACCCGATTGCGCTGGAGGGCGCCCTGAAGCTGAAGGAGATCTCCTACATCCATGCGGAGGCTTACCCTTCGGGCGAGCTCAAGCATGGGCCCCTGGCACTCGTGGACGCCGAAATGCCGGTCATTGCGGTGGCACCGGATGACGCCCAGCTGGAGAAACTCGCGAGCAACCTGCAGGAGGTACGGGCCCGCGGCGGCGAGCTGATCGTGATCGGCGAGGAGGCGGCGGCACGCGCCCTGGGCCCGGATGACACCTGGGTCGGCATGCCCCACGACGGCCCGTTGAACTCGTGGATCGCTCCGGTTCTCTTCGCGATCCCGTTGCAGCTACTCGCGTATCACACCGCCGTGCTCAAGGGCACCGACGTGGACCAGCCGCGCAATCTGGCCAAATCCGTGACCGTGGAATAGTCCGCATGGCTTGTATTGCCACGCCGGCTTCGCTAGATTCCCCGGCGTCCTGAAAACCGTGACCGGAGTACCCCATGGATCAGCAACAGATCAATCAGCGCTGCGTCGAACTGTTCAACTCGCCGCGGGTGCAGACCAAGATGTGGAGTCCACGCATGTTCTGGGAGGTGGGGCGCCACCTGAACGTCACCTCCGACCAGCTGACCGATCCGAAGGTAGACGTCGCCGAACTGGAAGTGATGCTCTCGGCCGCGGCCTACGAGCCGTCGCAGTGCGCGGACGAGGTCAACCAGCGCGAAAGCGGCCGTGCGGACTTCATCCGCCGCGCCGTGCAGTCCGGACAGCGCCCGTTCCTGCGCCGCGCCGACTGAGGCGATTTCCGTGTTCGGCCTCCGCGTAGGAGGCGAGCCCCCTCGCCGAGCCGGCGCAGGCGATTGGCCGGACGCAAAATCGGCCGGAGGGCCGGCCTCCTGCCGGGGCCAGGGTTCGACCTCC
>NZ_KB906450.1:0-83935 GCF_000381385.1 Thioalkalivibrio sp. ALE10 | reverse complement strand
CAGGCATTGGCCGAACGCAAAATCGGCCGGAGGGCCGGCCTCCTACCGGGGCCAGGGTTCGACCTCCTCCCTGTAGGAGGCGAGCCCCCTCGCCGATTCGGCCACCGATTCGGCCCTCTCGCCGATCCGATATCCCGTCCGTTCCGGCGGCCCGCCTCAGGCCCGCAGGAGCGGACCCTCAACCGCCTCACGGGCCTCGCGGCCCGCCAGTTCCTCGATCACCGCCAGGGTGAAATCCATCGCCACGCCGGGCCCGCGCCCGGTAATGACGTTCCCGTCGATCTCCACGGCCGCACCGCTCGACTCCACCCCGGTGCCATCGAGCGCGCCGGTAAAGCAGGTCGCTCGGCGGCCCTGCAGCAGCCCCGCCTGCGCCAGGACCTTGGGTGCCGCACAGATGGCCGCCAGATGCCGGCCCGCTTCTGCCTGTTTCTGCAGCCGCGCGATCAGCCGCGGGTCATCGCGCAGGTGATTCGCGCCCGGCAGTCCCCCGGGAATGGCAATCAGATCGAAATCCTCGCCGACGGTCGTTTCGAGGTCGCTGTCCGGCTGGATCACCGTAGCGCGCGAGCAGGTGACCGGCCCGGCCTCCTGACCGGCCACCGTGACCTCGAAGCCGGCCCGCCGGAACAGGTCGATCATGGTCACGGCCTCCAGCTCTTCCGAGCCGGAGGCCAGAGGTACGAGCACTCGCGTCATCGAGCCCCTCCCGCTAGCGTCCGTTGTAGAAGTTCAGGCCCTTGAGGAGATTGAGGGCCTCGTTCAGGCCAAAGTCGCGCTCGGCCAGGCTTTCTTCTTCCTCGTCATCGACATCGTCCGGCAGGTCGGGCCGCGCGGGCGAGTCGTCTTCCGAGCGCGATACCCGCAGGGTCTCGTCCAGCGCGATGTCCGGGGTGATCCCTTCGTCCTGGATGGACCGGCCGTCCGGGGTGAAGTAGCGTGCGGTGGTCAGCTTGATCCCGGTCTGCTCCGACAGCGGCAGGATGGTCTGCACCGACCCCTTGCCGAAGCTGTTCTGCCCCATGATGATCGCGCGACCGTGGTCCTGCAGAGCACCCGCGACGATCTCCGAAGCCGACGCCGAGCCGCGGTTGACCAGTACCACCATCGGCACGCCATCGAGGACGTCCCCCGGCGAAGCGTCATATTCGATCTGCGCCTCGTCCAGACGGCCCTCGGTGTAGACGATCCGTCCTCCGTCCAGGAAGGCGTCGGACACGCCCACGGCGCCGTTGAGGATCCCGCCCGGGTTGTTGCGCAGGTCCAGGACCAGGCCCTTCAGTCCGTTGGCCTCCTTGAGCTCCTCGATCGCGCTGACCAGATCCCGCGCCGTGCGTGTCTGGAAGTTGCTGACGCGTACGTAGCCGTAGCCGTCTTCCAGCATCTCGGAGCGGACCGATTCCACCTGGATGATGTCGCGCGTGATGGTGATCTCCAGCGGCTGATCCTCGCCGTCGCGCACCACCGTCAGGGTGATGTCGGAACCCTGTTCGCCGCGCATCCGGCTGACGGCATCCGACAGGGTCATGCCGCGCACCGAGTCACCGTCCAGACGCACGATGAGGTCACCCGCCTGGATGCCCGCACGATCCGCCGGCGTGTCGTCGATCGGAGCGATGACCTTCACGAAGCCGTCTTCCATCCCGACCTCGATTCCGAGGCCGCCGAACTCGCCCGAGGTTCCCGCTTCCATGTCACGGAAGTCGTCCTCGTCGAGGTAGGAAGAGTGCTCGTCGAGCCCCGTCAGCATGCCCTGAATGGCGTTGTCCAGCAGCTCGCTGTCGTCGACTTCCTCGACGTAATTGCGCTTGATGCGCATGTAGACGTCGGTGAAGCGCTGCAGGTCCTCGACCGGCAGTGCCGACAGACCGGCGGCATCGTCGCGCCCGGCGTACACGCCCACGGACACGCTCAGCATGATGCCCAGAACGAGGCCGGTGAGCAGGCCGTAGCCGGAATGGAAAAGCTTGTTCATCAGAGTATCCCTTGTCCGAGGTCTTTCTGCGGATATGCGCCCAATTCTAGCATTCCGCCCTTACTGTGACGGCCACCATGCCTGCGGGTTCAATGTCTGCCCCTCCCGCCGTACTTCGAAGTACAGTCCCGGCGCGATGGCGGGACTGCCTTCCCCGGCGCGACCCACCGGCTCGCCTGCATCGGCCGATTCCCCCGGCCCGGCCAGGATGTCTTCGAGGTTGCCGTACAGCGTCAGGTAACCGTCCCCGTGATCCAGGATCACCAGGAACCCGTAGCCCTGCATCCAGTCCCCATAGACCACACGACCCTGATGCACTGCCCGCACCGGCGCGCCGGAGGGCGCCTCCAGCACCACCCCGTTCCACTGGCTGCGCAGGCTGCCCCGGCGTTCGCTGCCGAAATCGCGGATGACCCGCGCATCCACCGGTCGCGGCAACTCCCCCTCCAGATCCGCGAACGGGACATCCGGATTGACCGCGCGGGACCGAGGGGTCGCCTCCTCGCCCGTTTCTTCTTCGGCGGTGGTGGCATGGCGTTCTTCTTCGATCTCCGTGATCACGCGATCCAGGGTCTCGGCGTTGCGTTCGAGGCGCTCCAGCTCGAGTGCCTCGTCTTCCATGGCCGCCTCGAGCTCCTTCAGTGCCGCCCGGCGGGCCGCTTCCTGGCGCTCCAGCTCGGCCATCGCTTCGCGGGTTTCGGTTTCGCGACGTGCCAGCCGTTCGCGCTCCTCGGTCAGATCGGCACGCGCCGCCCGCAGCTCCTCGATCCGTGCGTGCAGGTCTGCCAGGGCCCGTTCCCGCGCCTGCTGAATGGCGGACGCGTAAACGGGGTGGTGCCGCTGTCCGTCTTCCGTCGGTCGGTCACGCTGCCCGTGGCGCGCCTGCAGCCACTGGTCATGCACCAGTCGCGCCGCGTCGCGTCGCTGCTCGTGCAGCCGTTCCTCGCGTCGGGCCACGCGCGCCTCGTGCTCGGCAATCACCTCCTCCTGGGCCTCGCGGCGGCGTTCCAGCTCATCCAGTCGTTCGCGTTGTTCGCCCGCGCCCCGGGCGGACGCGGCGATCCGGTCTTCCAGATCGGCGACTGCCGCGCGTCGTTCCTCCAGCGAACGTTCGACGTCCCGGATGGCCTCCAGGGTCTTTTCCAGCTCCGCCTCGGGTTCCAGCGCCGTGGCCGGCACGGCAACCAGCAGGCCCGCCAGCAGCAGGCCAACCCATGAAAGCGACAGGGACAAGATTGCGTGAATCCGCATATCGGGGTACGTTTGCGTTCTAATATTCTCACCCAGTGGCAGGGGTCTTGCCCCTCCGAACGAGAGGCTGCCGTGAGCGACGAACCGTGCATCGAAGACGAACTGATGTCGCAGGACGAGGATATCGAGAGGGCCTCGCGCTCGCTGAAGGCCATGTCCCATCCGCTGCGGCTCAAGATCCTGTGCATTCTGGGCGACCGGGAGGTCAGCGTACAGGAAATCGTGGATCAGGTCGGGACCTCGCAGAGCAATATTTCCCAGCACCTCGGAATCCTGCGTGACAAGGGCATCCTGGCCACGCGCAAGGACGCCAATCGGGTCTATTACCGCGTGGGGGACTCCCGCACCCTGCGCCTGATCGGTATGATGCAGGACGTCTTCTGCCGTTCCTGAATCCCGACCGGTCTCCCGCATGCTTGAACGACTGCCCGAATTCCTCGCCAACAACCCGATTCTGACGGGCGCCCTGGTCGCGGTGCTTGCCCTGATCATCTACGCCGAGTTCCGGCGCCTGACACGCAAGTACCGCGAGCTGGCGCCCACCGAAGCGGTGCGCGTGATGAACCAGGATGATGCCCTCGTGCTGGACGTGCGCGAGCACAACGAGGTCTCCGGCGGCCGCATCGGTGGCGCGAAGCATATCCCCATCGGCGAACTGAAAAAGCGCATGCAGGACATCGAGGCGTGGAAATCCAGCCCCGTCGTGGTCTATTGCCGCAGCGGCAACCGGTCCTCCATGGCCGCGAACCAGCTGACGGCGGCCGGCTTCGAGGACGTGGTCAATCTCTCCGGTGGCATCCAGGCATGGGAAAATGCGGGCATGCCGCTGAAGAAGAAGTGACATGCGCTTCGAGGTCTACTCTACCGGGCACTGCCCTTTCTGCATCCTCGCCCGCCGCCTGCTGAACCAGCGCGACCTCGGCTTCGACGAATACCGCATCGATCGGGACTCCGGGCTGCGCCACGAGATGGAACAGCGGGCGGACGGACGCACCAGCGTCCCGCAGATCTTCCTGGGGGACACCCATATCGGCGGCTACGATGAACTCCAGGCCATGGAACGGTCCGGCGAGCTGGACCGCCTGATCGAGGCCTGCGGGGGCGTGGACGCCGGCGATTCCACGAACACCTGAAAGGATCCGAACGCACCATGGCTGAAGAAAACCAGACCGACGCGGCCGCACAGGGCGGCCAGGGCTCCGACGGCCCCGAATTCTCCATGCAGAAGGTCTTCATCAAGGACCTGTCCTTCGAGGCCCCCGGCGCCCCGGAGATCTTCCTCAAGGAATGGAAGGGCGAGACCGGCATCCAGCTCAACACCCAGGCGCGCCCGGTGGGCGAGCAGGAAGGGGTCTACGAGGTCGAGCTGGGCCTGACGGTCACCACCGAATCCAACGGCGAGACCGGCTACCTGGTCGAGATCAAGCAGGCCGGGGTGTTCATCGTGCGCGGTTTTTCCGAGGAACAGCGCAATCAGCTGCTGGGCGCCTACTGCCCCAATGCGCTGTTCCCCTTCGCCCGCGAGACGGTTGCCGACCTGGTCCTGAAGGGCGGATTCCCGCAGCTGCTGCTGCAGCCGGTCAACTTCGACGCGCTGTATGCCAAGCACCTGAAGGAACAGCAGGAAGGTTCGGGTCAGGGCCAGGGAGGCAACGGCGCCGCCGTCACGGCCAGCGAAAACCCCTGAGCCGGCCCGGCGCATGCGCATCGCGGTACTGGGGGCCGGTTCCTGGGGGACCGCCCTGGCGGTGCATGCCGCACGCCTGCACGACGACGTGCGGCTGTGGGGGCGTTCGGCCGAGACCGCCGAGCGCCTCCAGCGCGAACGCGAGAATCCCCGCTATCTCCCGGGCCTGACCTTCCCGCGCAACCTGCGGGTGACCGCCGCGTCGGAGGTCGTCGACGGCGTCGACCTGGTGCTGGTGGTCGTGCCTTCGGGCGCCTTCCGCGAGACCCTGCGCTGGCTGCGGCCCCGGCTGGAACCGGGGCAGGTCGTGGCCTGGGCCACCAAGGGGCTGGAAACCGGGACCGGTGCCTGGCTGCACGAGGTGGCCGAGGCGGAACTCGGCCCCGGACAGCCGGCGGCCCTGATCTCCGGGCCTTCGTTCGCCGCCGAGGTCGCGCGCGGTCAGCCCACTGCCCTCACCGCCGCCTCGGCCGACCCGGAGCGCCGGCGACGTCTGGCGGATGCCTTCCACGGCGGTTCCATGCGCATCTACGGCAACCCCGACGTGATCGGCGTGGAGCTGGGCGGGGCGTTCAAGAACGTCCTCGCGGTGGCCTCCGGTATCGCCGACGGGGCCGGGTTCGGCGCCAACGCCCGCGCCGCGCTGCTGACCCGCGGGCTGGCCGAGTTACAGCGCCTGGGCGAGGCCCTGGGGGCGCGGCCGCAGACCCTGACCGGGCTGTCCGGCCTCGGCGATCTGCTGCTCACCTGCACCGACGACCAGTCGCGCAACCGCCGCGTCGGTCTTTTGCTGGGCCAGGGTTACGACCTGGCGACCGCGCGCGAGCGGGTGGGCCAGTCGGTGGAAGGGGTCGAGACCGCGCGCGTGGCAGTGGAACGCGCGCATGCCGCCGGCGTGGAGATGCCGATCTGCGAGGAGGTGCACGCGGTGCTCTACCGTGGCCGGCGGGTGCACGACGCGGTGCGGCGCCTGCTGGAGCGCGACCCGGTCGCCGAGAATATCTGACCCATCGGCTCATTCGCCGCCGGCGAAGTCCAGCTGGCGCCAGGCCTCGTAGATCACCGCCGCGACCGAATTGCCGAGATTGAGGCTGCGGCTGCCGGGCTGCATCGGCAGCCGCAGGTGTCGCTCCTCCGGGATCGCGTCCAGTTCCTGCTGCGGCAGGCCGCGGCTCTCGGGGCCGAACAGGAAGGCATCGCCGGCGGCGAACGCCGGGGTATCAAAGCGGCAGGTGCCGCGCGTGGTGATCGCGAACACCCGCCGCGGGGCCACGGATTCCCGCCAGGCGGCCAGGCTGTCATACTCGCGGACCCGGGCCCATTCCCGGTAATCCAGCCCCGCGCGGCGCAGCCGGCTCTCGTCGAGGCTGAAGCCCAGCGGGTGGATCAGATGCAGGGCCGCCCCGCTGTTGGCGGCCAGACGAATGACGTTCCCGGTGTTCGGCGGGATCTCGGGCTGATACAGGACGATGTGAAACATGAGCGAAGCGCGCGACGATTCGCGGCTCTCCCTGGAATTCTGCGGGCTGCATTTCAACACGCCTCTGGTGCTGCTGTCCGGCTGTGTCGGCTTCGGCGAGGAATATACCCGGGTGGCCGGCTTTTCCAACCGCGATGCCGGCGCGGTGTGCCTCAAGGGCACCACCGGGGCCGCACGGCCCGGCAACCCCCCGCACCGGGTGTACGAGACCCCGGAGGGCATGCTCAACGCCATCGGCCTGCAGAACCCCGGGGTCGAACAGGTGGTCGGCGGGATCCTGCCGGGGCTGGATTACGACGAGACGCGCTTCATCGCCAACGTCTCCGGCTCCACCATCGAGGAATACATCGCAGTCACCCGGGCCTTCGACGATTCCCCGGTGGACGCGATCGAGATCAACATCTCCTGCCCCAATGTGAAGGAAGGCGGGGTCGCCTTCGGCAACGACCCCGACATGTCCGCGCGGGTGGTCGAGGCCTGTCGCTCGGTCACGCAGAAGCCCCTGATCACCAAGCTCTCGCCCAACCAGACCGACATCGCCGAGAACGCCCGGCGCTGCATCGAGGCGGGTACCGACGGCTTTGCCGTGATCAACACCCTGATGGGCATGGCGGTGGATGCCGAGAGCGGCCGCGCGGTGATCGGCAACAACCAGGGCGGACTGTCGGGCCCGGCGATCAAGCCGGTGGCGCTGCTGAAGGTCCACCAGGTCCACCAGGTAGCGAAGGCCCACGGCATCCCGATCATCGGCCAGGGCGGGGTCACCCGCGCCGAGGATGCCCTGGAATTCCTGCTGGCGGGGGCTGCTACCGTGGGCGTGGGTACCGGTCTGTTCTACGATCCGCTGTGCCTGCCGAAGATCCTCGCGGGCATCAACGACTACATGGACCGCCACGGGATCGGCCACGTGAGCGAGCTGACCGGGCGGCTGCAGCTGAACGAGGGGTTCTCCGGCTGCGGCGCCTGACGCGCCGGCAGCGCCCGGGCCCGCCGGTTACGGTCGCTCCTCGTTCATACCCAGCTCCTGGATCTTGCGCGTCAGCGTGTTGCGGCCCCAGCCCAGCAGGGCCGCGGCCTGCTGGCGGTGTCCGCCCGAGGCTCGCAGCGCCTCGCGGATCAGCGTGCGTTCCATCGCCGGCTGCAGGCTTCCCAGCACGTCCCGGTCACCGCGTTCCCAGTGCTCGCGGGCCACGCGCGCCAGTTCATCGGTCCACTCCCGGGGTTCGATCGGCACGGCCTGTGCCGGTCCCGGTCCCGGTTGCGGCGTGCCCGTGGACCGGGGCGCGTCATCGCGGCGCAGTTCCGCCGGCAGGTCGTCCAGGTGCACCTCGCGTCCGGAGGCCATCACCGTCAGCCAGCGACAGGTGTTTTCCAGCTGGCGCACATTGCCCGGCCATGGCAGGCGCTGCATCTCCGCGACCACCTCGGGGCGCATCACCTTGGGCTCCACGCCCAGCTCGGTGGCCACCTCGCTCATGAAATGATTGACCAGCAGCGGGATATCTTCCGGCCGCTCGCGCAGCGACGGCACATGGATGCGGATCACGTTGAGGCGGTGGAACAGGTCCTCGCGGAACTGCCCCGCGCGCACCCGCTCTTCCAGGTCCTGGTGGGTCGCGGCGATGATGCGCACGTCGGTATGGATGGGGGTATGCCCGCCCACCCGGTAGAAGGTGCCGTCGGCCAGCACTCGCAGCAGGCGGGTCTGCAGGTCGAACGGCATGTCGCCGATCTCGTCGAGGAACAGGGTTCCGCCGTCGGCCTGCTCGAAGCGGCCCTTGCGGGTCTGGCTGGCGCCGGTAAAGGCCCCCCGCTCGTGGCCGAACAGCTCGCTTTCCAGCAGGTCCTTGGGGATGGCCGCCGTGTTCAGGGCGATCAGCGGCTGCCCCGCCCGCGGACTGTGCTGATGCAGCGCGCGTGCGACCAGCTCCTTGCCGGTCCCCGATTCGCCGTTGATCAGAACCGTGATATTGGAGCGTGACAGGCGGCCGATGGCGCGGAACATCTCCTGCATCGCCGGCGCCTCGCCGATGATGGGGGTTTCCTCGGCGCTGCCCTCGTCGGGCGTTGCGGCCGCCAGGCTGTCACGGCGGGCCTCCAGGGCACGCTGCACCAGGGCCACCGCCTCGTCCACGTCGAACGGCTTGGGCAGGTATTCGAACGCCCCGGTCTGGTAGGCGCCCACCGCGCTCTCCAGATCGGAG
Source organism: Thioalkalivibrio sp. ALE10 (assembly GCF_000381385.1). NCBI lineage: Bacteria > Pseudomonadati > Pseudomonadota > Gammaproteobacteria > Chromatiales > Ectothiorhodospiraceae > Thioalkalivibrio > Thioalkalivibrio sp. ALE10. Next base: position 75,338 of record NZ_KB906450.1, on the reverse strand, counting down.
AATGCGGTCATGATGATGACCGGCGGCGCGTCACCGCGGCTCTGCATGCGCGCCAGGAAATCGAGCCCGTTGAGCCCCGGCATGCGAATGTCGGCGACGATGGTATCCGGGGTGTCTTCCGTCTCCAGGGCCGCCCATGCCGCGTCGGCGGACTCGAACCCGCGCACCGCGATATCGGATCGGCTCAGGGCGCGTTCCAGCACCCAGCGGATGGAATCGTCGTCGTCGATGATCCAGACCGTCGGATTCATGCGTCGGGGCTCTCGCTGGCGGGCGGTCCGGCCACGGGCAGGAGGATGTCGAAGCGCGTGGAGCCGGGCCGTGAATGGCATTCGATCAGGCCGTCATGCAGCTGGACCAGGCTCTGCGCGATCGGCAGGCCGAGGCCGGTGCCGCTGTCGCGGCCGGTGACCATGGGGAAGAAGATCCGCTCGCGGACCTCCTCGGGGATTCCCGGCCCGTTGTCGCGCACGCTCAGGCGCGCGACCAGCCGGTGGCGTTTGCCGGAAACGGTGTACTGGCGCAGGATGCGCGAGCTGAGCACGATCTCGCCCTCGTCGCCCAGCGCCTGCAGGGCGTTCTGCACCAGGTTGAGGAGCGCCTGCACCAGCATGTCGCGATCCGCTTCGATCTCCGGGATCGAAGGGTCGTAGTCGCCGCGGATCTTCACGCCCAGCGGCAGCTGGACGCTGATCAGGCCGCGCACATGCTCGAGGACCTCGTGCAGGTTAAGGGGGGCGCGCTGCGGCATGTTGTTGGGGCCGAGCATGCGGTCCACCAGCGAGCGCAGGCGGTCGGCCTCATGGATGATGATGCGCGTGTATTCGCGCAGGTCGGGATCGTCCAGTTCTCCGGCCAGCAGCTGCGCGGCGCCGCGCAGCCCGCCGAGCGGGTTTTTGATCTCGTGCGCCAGCCCGCGCGTGACTGCGCGCGAGATGGCCTGCTGCTTCTGCAGCTGTTCCTCGCGCGAGATGCGCTCGTGCCGGTCGATCGCGCTGAGTTCGAACAGCAGCCGTCCGGGTTCGTCACCCTCGCCGTGCAGCGGCGTGATCACCACGTCGGCCAGGAAGCTTTCCGCGCGCAGCGGTTCCAGGCGCCGCGCACGCAGGGTGATCGGCTGGTCCCGGGTCAGGGCGTTGCGCAGACGGGTGGACAGGTTGCGGTCCAGATGCAGCCACTGGCCGAGCGGGTGACCGAGGATGCGCTCGCGGCTGAGGCCCAGCAGGACCTCGGCCGCGCCGTTCATCGCCTGCAGCCGCAGATCCCCGTCGGTGACCATCACGGCCGTGGACAGGTCGTCCCACCACGGGGGGGTGGGCAGCGAGGCGGGCGAAGGGGGCGTATGCGGGCTCATCACCCGGTTTCAAGCATGAAGTGCGCCAGAATGGCCACGAGGGCGTCGCAGCGCTTCGTCCGGGGGCGTTGTGCGGTGGCGCTCTGATGAGGTGCAGTCATTGCCCCATTGTAGGGCATTCTGTGCATCAAAGTGGTGCGATGCCCGTGGCTGGCTCAGAAATCCACCAGTTCCACGGGCACCGGGACGTCCTCGATCGAAGTTTCGTCTTCAGCGTCGGTCTCTTCGTCCGCGGCCGCGTCTTCCTCCGGGGCGTCGTCCGTCGGGTCTTCTCCCGGCCGCCGTATCGGGCGTTCGAGGATCTCGCGGGCATTCTCCAGGGGGACGGCGCCCATCGGCTCCTGAACTTCGATGCGTTCGCTGCGCCCGTCGCCGGGTGCCTCGTCGGAGAAATGCACCACACCGTCTTCATCCACCCAGCGGTGGACCTCGGTGGAGGCCAGAACGCCGACGCCCGGCGCCCCGGCGATGGCCAGGGCCACAAGCCCCGCGAGGGAGGCTCGCGGGGTCATCAGGCGGCGGGCCTTATCCATACCGACTGCACCCGGGTGCCGGCGTCCTGCAGGCCGGCCAGGCGCGGATCGGGGCCCGCGGGCGCGTGGCCGGCCTCGATGCATTCCAGCCAGTCGTCCAGCGCGGCCATGCGCAGGAGCGTCGGGGCGGCGCCGCGTTCGATCGCGCTCAGCGGGCGCTCGCGGTGATAGCCATCCAGCAGGGCGCGGTAGCGTTCGCGATCGAGCTCGCCCGTCTCGCTGACGGCCACCGCCAGCGCGATGCGCGCCAGTTGCCAGAACGCCGGCACGGGGGCCGGCGGGAGCGTCAGATCCGCCAGTCCGGTGTGTTCGCCGTGCCGCCGGACCGAGCGCCAGAAGCTGCCGGCCACCGGCAGGTCCTCGAACCGGTACAGCCCCTGATGATGCAGCTCGCGGTTCAGTTGTTCGCGCGCCTGTTCGTCCAGGGTGGCGCTCAGGTCTTCGGTACGTTCGCGCAGCTGCTGCTGCAGTACCCCGCGGCGCCAGACGCCGTCCTGCGGCAGGGCCTCCGCCGGATGCCAGGCCTGCCAGCGGGCCGCGAGGCGCCCCAGCGCCTCCGGCGTGCCGGGACCGCTGGCGATCGCCCCGGGCTCCGCGGCGTTGCCGCGCTCCAGGGTCCAGTGCGCGCGATCCCCGTCAAGCTGCGGGGCATCGCCATCGGCCGGCAGCCCCAGCGGAGCGCCGGCCGCCCGGGCAGCGGCAAAGGCTGCTTCCAGCGCCGCGGCACCCGCGACCGGCAGTTCCACGGTCGACTGCGTGCTTACCATTCCAGGATCCTCCAGCGGGGCGGGGTGAAACCGGGGGCCAGGTCGTCGCGGCGTTCAAGATCGCCTTCCCCGGTGACGTCCACCAGATAATAGGTCGGACCGGCGGCCGGGGTGACCTCGACGATCACCAGCTCACCGTCCACGCGATATTCGCGTCGCCGCTCGCCATCGCGCTCCATGATGATGACGTCCGCCTCTTCCAGTTCCTGCAGCTGGCGGGCGCGCTCGTCCAGCACCGGCGGCGGTGCGGGCTCGTCGCCGGCGGCCTCGTCGGGCATGTCGGGCGGTGGCGGGGCGTCTTCGAAGTCCTGCGCCGCCAGCGGCCCGGCGGCGAGAACAAGGCCCAGCAGGGCAGCGGCCAGCGCCGTGGCGCGGGTGCTCGTCATCATCAGAGCTCCATCAGTCGTTGTTTCTCTTCCGCCGAGGGCTCGAAGCTGCGGGCCTCGTAGTACTCGAAGATCACGTCCACGACCTCCTCGGGGGTGTCCACCACCGAGTATAGATTGAGGTCCTCGGCATCGATGGTCCCATGGGTGACCAGCGCGTCCTCGAACCACTGCAGCAGGCCTTCCCAGAACTTGCTGCCCACCAGCACGACCGGGATGCGGCGGGTCTTGCCGGTTTGCACCAGGGTCAGGATCTCGGCCAGCTCGTCCAGGGTGCCGAAGCCGCCCGGCAGTACCACGTAGGCGGAGGCGTACTTGACGAACATCACCTTGCGCGAGAAGAAGTGCCGGAACCCCAGGCCAATGTCCTGGTAGGGGTTGGCGTGCTGTTCGTGCGGCAGCTGGATGTTGAGCCCGATGCTGGGGGAATGGCCGGCGAACGCGCCCTTGTTGGCGGCCTCCATGATGCCCGGCCCGCCGCCGCTGACCACCGCGAAGCCCGCGTCCGACAGCTGGCGCGAGATCTGTTCCGCGAGCAGGTAGTCCGGGTGGTCGGACGGGATGCGTGCCGACCCGAACACGCTGACCGAGGGCTTGATGTGCGCGAGGCGTTCGAAGCCCTCCACGAACTCCGCCATGATCTGGAAGATCTTCCAGCTCTCGCGGGTCAGCGAGGAGTCGTCGATGGGCCGCAGCCCGGGGTGTTCGGCTCGATCGTGATCGTTCATGGGGGGCGCGTTCTTTGCACTCTGGGGCGCCTAGACTAACCGTGGCCCGACGGCCGCACAAATCGCGCCGGCGCTGCTCGGGCCGGGGCCCGCAGCCTGCTAGAATGCTTCCCTCGCAAGCCCAGCCGGATCCGCATGATGTCGCAAGCCCCGCTCGTCCTGGTCGACGGTTCTTCCTACTTGTTCCGGGCCTACCACGCCCTGCCCCCGCTGACCGCCCCCGACGGCCACCCCACCGGGGCGCTCTACGGCGTGGCCAACATGCTGCGCAAGCTGCGCGCGGACTATGCCCCCGAGCGCATGGGGGTGGTGTTCGACGCGAAGGGGCCCACCTTCCGCGACGAGATCTACCCCGAATACAAGGCCACCCGGCCGCCGATGCCGGAGGAGCTGGCGGCGCAGATCGAGCCGCTGCACGAGCTGGTGCAGCTGATGGGCTTCCCGCTGCTGTGCGTGGAAGGGGTGGAGGCGGATGACGTGATCGCCACCCTGGCCGACCGCGCCGCGGCTGCCGGGCAGGATGTGGTGATCTCCACCGGCGACAAGGACCTGGCGCAGCTGGTGGACGGCCACGTGACCCTGGTCAACACCATGAGCGGGACGGTGCTGGATCCCGCCGGCGTGCGCGAAAAGTTCGGCGTGGAGCCGGAGCAGATCGTCGACTACCTCGCGCTGATGGGCGACAGCGTGGACAACATCCCGGGGGTCGAGAAGGTGGGGCCCAAGACCGCGGCCAAATGGATCGCGAAGTACGGTGACCTCGACACCATCCTCGAGCGGGCCGACGAGATCGGCGGCAAGATCGGCGAGAATCTGCGCGCTGCGGCCGATCGCCTGCCGACCTCGCGCGAGCTGATCACCGTGCGCCGGGATGTCGATCTGCCGCTGGGCCCCGATGACCTCGAGCTGCGCGAGCCCGATTCGCAGCAGCTGCTGGAACGGGTGCGCCACCACGGGTTCTCCCGCTGGCGCGCGGAGCTGGAAGGCGGCGACGCCGGCGACGCTGCCTCCGGTAACGACGGTAATGCCGATCCTGGGCAGGCGGCCGAATATCACACCGTGCGGGACGAGGCGGCATTCACGGAGCTGCTGGAACGCCTGCAGGGCGCCGCGCGGGTCGCGTTCGACACCGAGACCAGCAGCCTGGAGGCGATGCGGGCCGAGCTGATCGGCATGTCCTTCGCGTTCGAGGCAGGTACCGCGTACTACCTGCCGCTGGCCCACAGCGGTCCGGACGCCGATCCGCAGCTCCCGCGCGAGGCGACCCTGGAGCGCCTGCGGCCGTGGCTGGAATCGGCCGAACACGGCAAGCTCGGCCATAACCTCAAGTACGACCGCAACGTGCTGGGCAACCATGGCATCGTGCTGCACGGGATCGTCGATGACACCCTGCTGCAGTCGTTCTGTCTCGACGCCGGCGCCAACCGGCACGACCTGGATTCGCTGGCCGAACGCCATCTGGATCACCGCACCACGAAATACGAGGACGTGGCCGGCAAGGGGGCGAAACAGATCCCGTTCGCCGAAGTGGATGTCGGCATCGCCACCGATTATGCCGGCGAGGACGCGGACATCTGCCTGCGTCTGGACGCCCTGTTCCGGCCGCGCCTGAACGAGGCCGAGGGCCCGGCCTTCGTCTACCGCGAGATCGAGATGCCGCTGGTGCCGGTGCTCGCGGACATCGAACGCGCCGGCGTGAAGGTCGATCCGGACCTGCTGGGCGAGCAGAGCCAGGAGCTGGCCGACGAGATGGAGCGCATCGAAAAACAGGCCTTCGACGAGGCCGGTACCGAGTTCAATCTCGGCTCGCCCAAGCAGATCCAGGAGATCCTGTTCGAGCGTCTGGGCCTGCCGGTCCTGCGGCGCACGCCCAAGGGCCAGCCCTCCACCGCCGAGGACGTGCTGGAGCAGATGGCGGACGACTACGCCCTGCCCCGGCTGATCCTGGAGCACCGTGGCCTGTCCAAGCTGCGCAGTACCTATACCGAGACCCTGCCGCGGCGTATCCACCCGGAGACCGGGCGGGTGCATACCTCGTATCACCAGGCCGGCGCGGCCACTGGGCGCCTGTCGTCTTCCGAGCCCAACCTGCAGAACATCCCGGTGCGCACCGAGGCCGGCCGGCGCATCCGCCGGGCGTTCATTGCCGCACCCGGCTATCGTCTGCTGGCGGCCGACTATTCGCAGATCGAGCTGCGGATCATGGCCCACCTGTCGCAGGACGCCGGGTTGCTGCAGGCCTTCGCCGACGGGCTGGACATCCATCGCGCTACCGCGGCCGAGGTCTTTGGCGCTGATCCGGAGGCAGTCAGCAGCGAGCAGCGGCGCGCGGCCAAGGCGATCAACTTCGGCCTGATCTACGGCATGTCGGCCTGGGGGCTGGCGCGCAACCTGGGGATCGAGCAGGCCGAGGCGCGGGAGTACATCGACCGCTATTTCCACCGCTACCCCGGCGTGCACGACTACATGGAGCGGGCGCGCGAACGCGGGCGCGAGCAGGGCTACGTGGAAACCCTGTTCGGGCGCCGGCTGTACCTGCCCGAGATCAACAGCCGCAACGGGGCCCGCCGGCAGCAGGCCGAACGGGTGGCGATCAATGCCCCGATGCAGGGCACCGCGGCCGACATCATCAAGCGTGCGATGGTGCGCATGGCGCGGGACCTGGACGGCAACGGGCTCGATGCCCGCATGATCATGCAGGTGCATGACGAACTGGTGTTCGAGGTTGCCGACGATGCAGTGGAGGCCCTGGGCGAACGGGCCCGCGCCGCGATGGGCGGGGCGGCCGAGCTGGATGTCGAGCTGCTGGTGGACATCGGCGTCGGAGATAACTGGGATGATGCCCACTGAGGCTCCTGTCGGAGCCGGAGGCTGAGCATGGCGGATCTCGAATCACTGGCCCGCGGGTTCAACCGCGTGGCCCCGTGGCTGGTCGCGGGCCTGCTGCTGGCGGCCGGCTGGGTGGCGGCGGACCGCTACCTGGCCGGCGGGGGCGGCGGCGACGATGTCGTGGTGGTGACCCCGGAGATCTGCGATCTCAATGAAGGGGCCTGTACCGCTCAGCACCCCGAGGGAGGCGAGATGACCCTCGAGATTACCCCGCGGCCGGTCCCCATGCTGCGGGAGCTGGAGCTGCATCTGCGGCATGTCGGGCACGACGGGCGCGACCCCGAATGGATCGAGCTGGATTTTGCCGGGGTGGAGATGTACATGGGCTTCCAGCGCCCGCGCCTGGAACGCGTGGGCCCGGGTGAATACGCCGGCACCACCACCCTGCCGGTCTGTACCACCGAGGCGATGACATGGGCGGCGACCGTGCTGCCGGAAGGCGACGGCGACGCCGCGCGGGTACAGTATCGTTTCGTCACCGCCCGCGACCACTGACGTACGGGCTTGCACCGAGGATTGCGCACGATGTCCCGACTTCCCCTGACCACCCTCCTGTGGGCCCTGGCCGCCGTCGCCGCGGCCGCGCTGCTGCTGTATGTATGGCTGGTGCCCGGGCAGCCCCCCGCGGGCGAGGCCGCCACTCACGAAGACATCCCGGTGGCCGACCGGGTGACCGGCGGCCCGTTCCAGCTGCCGGTCTCCACCGAGGGGGAGGCCTTCGATCTGCGTGATCTGGAGGGGCAGTATGTGTGGCTCTACTTTGGTTATACCTCCTGTCCGGATGCCTGCCCGGTCAGTCTCGGATGGATCCGGATGGCGCTGGAGCAGCTCCCCGAGTCGCTGGAGGACCGCGTCAGTGCGGTGTTCGTCAGCGTGGATCCCGAGCGTGACGACCGCGAGCACCTGGCGGAATACACCGACCATTTCCATCCCCGGATCCAGGCGGCCACCGGCCCGCACGATGCGCTGGAGCCGGTGGTGGAGCAGTACGGGGTGTTCTACGAGAAGACCGACAGCCAGTCCGCGATGGGCTACGTGATCGATCACAGCTCGTCCACCTACCTGGTGGGGCCGGAGGGCGATCTGCTGGAAATCCATCCGCACGGCACTTCGGCGGATGAACTGGTGGCGACCCTGCAGGCCCATGCGGAACGCGAGTGAGGGCCGCGGTTTCGCGCGCTTTCCCGGGTTGTGACGCATTGCCGTCCGACAGTAGAAGGACCGGGAACTTCACGGTCGGTGAAGCGTCATAAGGAGTGAGCGCCATGGCCCGGCGCTCCCCGCTTCTCTCCCTGAGCGGGAAGACCTCGCATCCCCCTGTCGAGGTCGCTGTTGCCCCGATCCTCCTCCCCGGGATCGGGGCACTTTTTTATGGGCCCTGTTCGGCCCCGCCGTCCTCGTCCCCGTCCCTGTCCTCCGCGGCGGTTTCTTCCTCCAGCCATTCCGCAAGGAGCCCGCGCAGGTCGTCGACGCCCTGGTTCTTCAGCGCGGAGAAGGTCTGCAGCGAAGCCTCGATTCCGGCCTCTTCCAGACGCGCGTGGGTGGCGTGCAGCTGGCGCTCGGCTTCCTGTCGCGAGATCTTGTCGGCCTTGGTCAGTACGCAGTGCAGCCGCCGGTTCGCGCCGGTCCATTCGAGCATCTGCCAGTCCAGGTCGGTCAGCGGGCGGCGGATGTCCATGATCAGGACCAGCCCCGCCAGGCACTGGCGTCGGCGCAGATACCCGCCCAGCAGCCGGTCCCAGTGTTCGCGCTGTTTCGCGGAGACCTTCGCGTAGCCGTAGCCGGGCAGGTCGATCAGGCGCCAGTCCTCCGCCGGCGGAAGGGTGAAGACGTTGATCTCCTGAGTGCGGCCCGGCGTGCGCCCGACCCGGGCCAGGGCCTTGCGCCCGCACAGGCCGTTGAGGGCGCTGGACTTGCCGGCGTTGGAACGCCCGGCGAAAGCGATCTCGACCCCCTGGTCCGCGGGGAGCTGGTCGAGGCGGGAGACACCCCGGGAAAAGGCGGTTTCACGAAAACGAGGTTGCATGATCGAAATCATCCTGAGCTGAGCGGGACAGTGGGAAACTTTTGTGGGTTCCCTGGCGTTGTGCTATAAACTGCGCCCCAGATTTTGATCGCCCTTCTACACGGGGCACAAGGAACGGGTCGAGGCCCGGCACGCATATACAAGCAGGAGATTCTCCACCATGAACCACAAGCTTTCCGCTCTCTTTGCTGCCCTGTCCGTCTCCCTGATGCTCCCGCTCTCGGCGGCCCAGGCGGGCGATCCCCAGCGCGGTCAGGAACTCTCGCAGTCCTGCGCCGCCTGCCACCAGGCCGACGGCAACAGCACCAATCCCGAGTGGCCCAAGCTGGCCGGGCAGCACCCGAAGTACACGGCCAAGCAGCTGCGCGACTTCCAGGATGGCGAGCTCCGCCACGATAACCTGATGGCCGGAGAGGTCGCCGACCTCAGCGAGCAGGACATGAAGGACCTGGCGGCCTATTACGCCGAGCAGAGCATCACGACCGAGACCGCAGACGAGGACGTGGTCGCGCGCGGCGAGCAGATCTATCGTGGTGGCATCCCGTCGGAAGGCGTGGCCGCCTGCATCGCCTGCCACGGCGCCCAGGGCCAGGGCAATCCGGAGGCCATGTTCCCCAAGGTCGCCGGTCAGCACGCGACCTACAGCCTGGACCAGCTGCAGCAGTTCCGTGACGGCGAACGTCGCAACGACAACGGCCAGATGATGCGCGGCATCGTTGGCAACATGTCGGACGAAGACATGGAGGCCGTGGCCCAGTACATGGCCGGCCTGCAGCCGAACTGAGCACGGTACGTACGGCCCGGGTGCGCAGGCGTGCTCCGGGTTCGTCCGGTTTACGAGGGGGCGGCCGTGGCCGCCCCCTCGTTGTTTCGGGTTCCGGAAAATGCACGGGCGGGAACCCGGATACCGGAATGAAGTCGGAAGGCGGGGCGTCTGTTCCCGCGCCCTCCACGCAGCGCCGGAACCCAGCGTCCGTGCGGAATGTCGTGGAAATTGAATTTCCGACCGCGTCCCGACACATTCGGGGCGATTAACGCAGGTTTGAACATGGCAGAATCCCATCAGCCCGCAGGGGCCTCCGAACGCAGCAACCGGACGGGCTCCGAGTCCTCGTCCGGCCGTCAGGCCCGGACCCCGCGCCGCAGCCGGATCATCGTCGAATTCCTGGGGTCGATGAACCTCGCGATCACCCTGCTGGTGGCCCTGGCCATCGCCTCGGTGATCGGCACCGTGCTGGTGCAGAACGAGCCGTACACCGAGTACCTGATCCAGTTCGGGCCCTTCTGGCACGAGATCTTCGCCGGGATGGGGCTCTACCAGGTGTATTCGGCGACCTGGTTCCTGCTGGTGGTGACCTTCCTGGTGGTTTCCACCGCCTTCTGTGTCTACCGCCAGACGCCGGGCATCCTCAAGGACCTGCGCCGCTACAACCTGCAGGTGAAGGAAAAGTCCCTGCGTTCCTTCCCGGCCAGCTCTACCGGCGATCTGGGGCAGTCGCAGGAGGATTTCCTCGCCCATGCCCGCCGGGTTCTGAAGGCCCAGGGTTTCCGGGCGCGGGAAAAGACGCGAGACGGCGAGACGGTCGTCGCCGCGATGAAGGGGCGCTGGAACCGCCTCGGCTACCTGCTGACGCACGTGGGGATCGTGGTGATCTGCGTGGGCGCGCTGCTCGACGGCCAGTTCCTGCTCAAGGTCAACGAGTGGATGGGCAACGTCGAGATCGAGACCCGCTCCATCCCCGAATCGCAGGTGCCCGAGATCTCGCGCGTCCCGGTCAGCAACCCGTCGTTCCGCGGCAGTGTGGAAATCCCCGAGGGGGCCTCGGCCAACGTGGTCTTCCTGCCGGTACGCGAGGGGTATCTGGTGCAGGATCTGCCGTTCCGGGTCGAGCTGGAGGAATTCCGGATCGAACGCTTCTCCACCGGCGCGGAACAGTCCTACGAGAGCGACCTGGTCATCCATGATCCGGAGCGCGACGAACCCTTGCGCGCCACCATCAGCGTAAACGACCCGCTGATCTACAATGGCTATGCGATCTACCAGTCCAGCTTCGCCGACGGCGGTACGCGTCTCGAAATGGAGGCCATCCCGCTCGGCGCAGGCGCCCTGCGCGGCGTGGACTTTCCGGGCCGGATCTTTGACGAGATGGATATCCCGGCCCCCGGCGGCGAGGAGTTGACGATCGAGTTCATCGACTTTTCCGTGGTGAACACCCAGGCCCTGCTCAACGAGGAGGGCGAGGAAGAAAACGTGTTCCTCGGCCCGCGCGTGGATTTCCGCCTGGTGGACCGCACCGGCGCGGGACTCTATTACCGCAACTACCAGAATCCGATCCCGCAGGAAGGCGCGAAATATTTCCTCAGCGGTGTCCGCGAGAGTCCGGCCGAGGAATTTTCCTACCTGTTCATCCCGGCGGACGCGGATGACTCCCTGGATCGCTTCCGCACCTATCTGACCATGCTTCACGATGACGAGGTCCGCATGGCCGTCGCGCAGCAGGCCGCGCGGGGTTCGGAGGACATGATGGGCGGAGAAGAAGGGCGCCAGGCGATCGCGCGCACCGTCAGCATGCTCATGCAGACCTTCGCCGAAGGCGGTTACCCTGCGGTGGACGCCGAGATCGAGCAGCGCATCCCCGAAGGCCAGCGCGAGCAGCTCGGCGGCCTGCTGTTCCAGGTCCTGAACTCCGGGCTCCAGGGCCTGTACATGGAAGTCCTGGAGGAAGAAGGCGTGGTGGCGATCACCGAGGCGGAACAGCGCTGGCTGGAAGATGCCGTTTCGGCCATCAATGCCCTCAACTTCTACGGCTCGCCGTATTTCTTCCGCCTGGACGACTTCGACCATCGCGAGGCCTCGGGCCTGCAGATCGCGAAGGCACCGGGCGAAAGCACGGTGTACACCGGCAGCCTGATGCTGATCATCGGGATCTTCCTGATGTTCTACGTGTCCTACCAGCGTCTGTGGATCGTGGCACGTCCGAACGAGGACGGCAGCGGCACCCACGTGGTGATGGCGGGCACGAGCAACCGTCACCGGGTGGAATTCGAGAAGCGCTTCGCGCATCTTAAACGGTGGATCATCGAGCAGAAGAACGTTGGCGACGATGAATCGCCGGATTCTGCAACCAACAAGAACGACTAAGTCGCACGCAGTCGGAGGAGAGCGCCCCATGTCTGTACCCCACGAGGCCCTGGATTTCGAACGGCCCGGATTCTTCCGGCAGCTGCTTCTGCGGGACTGGGCCTACATGGCCCTGGTCCTGGCGGTGGCGGTCACGGCCTATGCCATGTACGGCCACATGATGGACCGCTACGACACCGGCGGCCTGATCCTCGCGGCCGGCATGAGCGCCTGGCTGGGCTGGTTCTGGCGGCCCTGGCAGCTGTTCTCCGTCATCGTGGCGGCGCTTTCGCTGTTCGGGGTCTGGCTGTACGGGGATGATCTGGCGCGCGGCGAGAGCGTGTTCTGGCTCAACTACATCGGTTCCGGCCAGGCCGGGGTGATGTGGATGAGCGTGATGGTCTACCTCTCCACGGTTGCCTATGCCGTGGGCCTGTTCTCGCGTTCCGACTTCCCCTATCGCGTTGGCGGGGCCTTCGCCTGGATCGCGGCGGGCGCGGGCCTGATGGCCCTGATGGTGCGCTGGCGCGAGATCTATCTGCACGATCCGAGCTGGGGCTACATCCCGGTCGCCAACCTTTACGAGGTGTTCGTGCTGATGGTGGCCATGATCGCGCTGATGTACCTGTACTACGAACAGCGTACCGGCCAGCGGGGCATGGGTGCCTTCGTGATGCTGGTGGTTGCGGCCTCCACCACCTTCCTGCTGTGGTACATGTTCGATCGTGACGCCCACATGGTCGAACCGCTGGTGCCGGCGCTCAACAGCTGGTGGATGAAGATCCACGTGCCCACCAACTTCGTCGGCTACGGCGGATTCGCGATCGCGGCGATGCTGGGCGTGGCCTATCTGGTGCGCCACCGCATGGAACGCACCCGTCCCGACTCCCGTGTGCTGGCCCGCATCCCGAGCAAGGATGCGCTGGACGGGGTGATGTACAAGGCCATCGCCATCGGCTTCGCGTTCTTCACCATCGCCACCGTGCTGGGCGCCATGTGGGCGGCCGAGGCCTGGGGCGGCTACTGGACCTGGGACCCGAAGGAAACGTGGAGCCTGATCCTGTGGCTGACCTACGCGGCCTGGCTGCACATGCGCTTCACCAAGGGCTGGCGCGGTCCGGGCATGGCCTGGTGGGCGGTCATCGGTCTGTTCGTGACCACCTTTACCTTCCTGGGCGTGAATATGTTCCTGTCCGGTCTGCATTCCTACGGAGAACTGTAAATGAAGCGTCGTCAGTTTCTTGGAACTCTGGCCGGTACGGGCGCCCTGCTGGCGTCCGGCCGCCTGCTGGCCGACTTCGCCGAGGGGCGCAACTTCATGCGCCTGGACTCGCCCGTCGATTACGGTCTGGACGAAGGACGGATCAAGGTCGTCGAGGCCTTCTGGTACGGCTGCCCGCACTGCTACTCGTTCGAGCCGCTGGTACAGGAGTGGAAAGCCGAACTGTCCGATGACATCGAATTCGAGTACATGCCGGCCCCGCTGAACGATGTCTGGGCCCTGCACGCGCGGGTCTACTACGCGGCGGAGCAACTGGGCATCGTGGATGCCATCCATCAGCCCTTCTACGACGCCATTCACGAGCAGGGGCGCGAGATGCGCTCGGAGAGCGCGATCCTGCGATTCGTCAACCAGATGGATCAGGATGCCGACGCCTTCCGCGAGGCGATGCGTTCGGAAGACGTGGCGCGCCAGGTCGGCCGCTCCGCCGAGCGTGTGCGCGAGTATCGTCTGGAAGGCGTCCCGTCGATGGTGGTCAACGGCGAATCCGTGGTTTCGGCCAGCATGACCACCAGTCACGAGCAGATGCTGGAGATCGCCGATCATCTGATCGCCGAGGCCCGGGGCTGAGCGCCCCGGCCCGACCCTCGAGGGAACGCATGTCCGATCCGTCGCCGACCACCGCACGGCGCCTGGTACAGTGTCTGGAGCAGGAAGGGGTCGAACGGGTCTTCGGCCTGCCCGGCGAGGAGAACATGGCGGTCCTCGATGCCCTCGAGGACTCGCCGATCGAGTTCGTCACCACCCGCCACGAGCAGGGCGCGGCCTTCATGGCCGATGTCCACGGCCGCCTGTCCGGCCGGGCCGGGGTCTGCATGGCGACCCTGGGGCCCGGTGCGACCAACCTGATCACCGGTGTGGCGGATGCCAACATGGACCACGCGCCGCTGGTGGCCATCGCCGGCCAGGCCAGCACCCATCGGCTGCACAAGGAATCCCACCAGGTCCTGGACCTCAAGGGGCTGTTCGGTCCGGTCACCAAATACGCCTCCAGTGTGGTGGAGCCCGAGATCCTGCCCGAGGTCCTGCGCAAGGCGTTCAAGTGGGCCGAGGGCGGCAAGCCGGGGGCCAGTTTCATCGAGCTGCCGGAAAACGTGGCATCCCAGCCCTGCCCGGTGGCGCCGCTGCCGGTCCACTCGGGGGCGCCGGCGGTGCCCGCGGAGGCGTCCCTGGCGGCCGCTGCACGGTTGCTGGAGCAAGCCCGGCATCCCCTGATCCTGGCCGGTAACGGTGTGATCCGCTCGGGCGCCAGCGAGGCCCTGGCGCATTTCGCCGGGACCCTCAATATCCCGGTGGCCAACACCTTCATGGCCAAGGGCGTGTTGCCGTTCCGCCACCCGCTGGCGCTGGGAAGCGTGGGCCTGCAGAGCCGCGACTACGTGCACTTCGGCTTCGACAAGGCGGACGTGGTCCTGTGTATCGGCTACGACCTGGTCGAATACCCGCCGTCACTGTGGCACCCGGAGGGTGACTGCACCCTGATCCACGTGGATGCCTCCCCGGCGGAGATCGACGGCCACTACGACATCCAGGCCGAGGTAATCGGCGATCTGGATACTTGTCTGCGGGATCTTGCGGAGCGGGTCAGCCCGCGCGAGGAGACCGTGCTGCGGCCCCTGCGCCAGTTGCTGATCGACGACATGAACGAGCATCGGGAGGACACCGGTGTCCCGATGAAGCCGCAGAAGATCATCTGGGATCTGCGCACCGCCGCCGCGCTGGACGCCGTCGTGATCACCGACGTAGGTGCCCACAAGCTGTGGATGGCGCGCATGTTCCGCTGCGAGCTGCCCAATACCTGTCTGATCTCCAACGGGTTCGCCAGCATGGGCATCGCGGTGCCGGGGGCGGTGGCCGCGGCCGCGCTGGACCCCGGCCGCCAGGTCGTGGCGGTCACCGGAGACGCCGGCTTCCTGATGAACGTGCAGGAACTGGAGACCGCCGTACGCCTGGGCCAGAATTTCGTGGTGCTGGTGTGGAATGACAGCGCCTACGGCCTGATCGAATGGAAGCAGGTACGCGAATATGGCCGCAAGGCCTCGGTGGACTTCGGCAACCCCGACTTCGTTGCCCTCGCCCGCTCGTTCGGGGCCGAAGGGATGCGCATCGAGCCCGGCGACAGTCTGGAACAGGCCCTGCGTTCCGCCCTGGCGCGCCCCGGAGTCACCGTCATCGACTGTCCGGTCGACTATTCTGAAAATCTCAAGCTCACGGAACGCCTGGGGGATCTCGTCTGTCCCTTCTGAACAGGAGTCCCGTGAGGGATGACGGGCAGGAAGGATGACACCATGACGGAAAACGGCGTGTCCGCGGAGACCGACGAACCCGCCCGTGGTCTGGTGTGGCAGCCGGAGGCTGCGGGCCACCGACTGCGTCTGCTGAGTTTCAATGCCCAGGTGGGCATCCACTCCTCGCGTCTGCATCATTACGTCACCAACAGCTGGAAGCACGTGCTGCCCTACGGCGGGCGCATGACCAACCTGGAGCGTGTCGCCCGCTTCATCCGTGACTTCGACATCGTCGGCGTGCAGGAGCTGGACGGCGGCAGTCTGCGCTCGCGCTTCGTCGATCTGTCCAGCTGGCTGTCCGAGCGTGCCGACTTCCCCCACACGTATACCCGCATCAACCGTGATCTGGGCCAGATCGCCAAGCATTCACTGGCGCTGTTCTCACGGATCGAGCCGGTGCATGTGCAGATGCACAGCCTGCCCGGGCCGCTGCCCGGACGCGGGGCGGTGGAGGCGCGGTATGCAATGGGGAATGGCGAGGAGCTGGTGCTGTTCCTGCTGCACCTCGCGCTGAGTCGGCGCGCACGTCGCCAGCAGCTGGACTATGTGGCCGAACGCATCGAGGATCAGCCGCACGCGGTGGTGATGGGCGATCTCAACTGCCAGCAGGACAGCCCCGAGATCCGCCGCCTCGTCGCGCGTACCGGGCTGATGGAACCCATGGCCTGCCCCGCCACCTATCCCGCCTGGGACCCGCAGCGGGTGTTCGATCACATCCTGCTGACCCCGGACCTGCACGTGTCCGACATGCGGGTCTACAACGTTGCGCTGTCCGATCATCTGCCCGTGGGTGTGGAGATCCAGCTCCCCGCGAGCGAACGTCTGGCCGCCGGGACCGCTCCCGCCTGACCGGTCCGCGCGCCGCATTTCCGGGATTCGGCGGTGGCATTCAGGTCGCCCATCAGCTGTAATGGGCGCCCGTACAGGGGAGAGCCATGGCCGACAACGACCTGCGCAAGAACGTCATCGAACTGGAGTCGGCGCTCAATGCCGAGCGCGAACGCATGCGTTCGCTCCGACGCGTGGCCCTGCGCGCCCTGGCCGTACTGTCGGCCCGCGAGCCCGATCTCGAGGGCGCGGTGCATGACCTGACGCGCACCATCGAAGACAACCCCGAGGATACCCGGGCCCTTGATCGCATGAGTGCCCGGCTGGCGGACACCATCCGCCAGCAGGACCAGCGCGAGGACCTGGAAGCCGGTTTGCTGGCCGCGCTGGAGAGCGGGTTGCAGGGCTTCACGTTTCTGGCCGAAGACCTCGCAAAGGTCCATCAGGCCGCGGAACGCGGAGACGCGGACCTGACGCGGCGAAGTCTCGCGCGGGTGTTCTCCGCGTTGCAGGAGAACTGCGGCCAGGCGCTGGCCGAGCGCGAGCAGCTCTCGGAGGTGATGGGCGAGATCCGTTCGCGCCTGAATGACGTGGATTCGGCCCTGTCGGCCGACCACGACCACTCGGAACGCACGCGGACGTCCATCCGCGAGCTGCACGAGAACATCTCCGGGGATGTCAGCAGCATCAAGGGCCGCGTGGTCGACATCACCGACATCGACACCATGCGCCGCGAGGTCGTTGAGGGCCTCGACCGGGTCGCCGACCGGGTCCGCGATTTCCGCGATACCCGCGAGGCCGAACTGCTGGCAGCCCTGGAGCGCAACCGGGCCCTGCGTGCGCGCAGCCAGGAGCTGGAGAACCAGGTTGCCGGGCTGCATGAACGTCTGTCCCGGGCGCGGGACGAGGCCACCCGCGACAAGCTGACGGGGCTCCTCAACCGGCACGCCTTAGACCAGCGGATGGCCGCCTTCCCGGCCGATGCCGGCCCGGCCTCCCTGATCGTCTGGGACATCGATCATTTCAAGCGTATCAACGACGAATACGGTCATACCTCGGGCGACCGCATCCTCAAGGCCGTCGCCGAGGTGCTGGCCGAACGCGTCAGTGAGCCCGACTTCGTCGCCCGTTACGGCGGCGAGGAGTTCGTGATGGTGATGCATCAGCCGCTGGAGGCCGCCCGCGAACAGGCCGACCAGCTGCGTCGCGAAGTGGCCGCCATCGTGGTCAGGGCCGGCAGCAAGCGCCTCAAGGTCACCATCTCCGGGGGCCTTACGGAGCTGCGTGCCGACGCGCCCGAGGGCACCGCCTTCGAGCTGGCCGACAAGGCGCTGCTGGCCGCGAAACGCCAGGGCCGTGACCGTATCGTCGCCGTTGCGCCGGACTGACCGGAGGGTTCGAGAATGCCGGAAGTATCCGACGTGATCGTTGGTGAAGTCCTGTTCGACCGTTTTCCGGACGGCCGTGAAGTCCTGGGCGGAGCCCCGTTCAACGTCGCCTGGAACCTGCACCAGCTGGGGGAACCCGTGCTGTTCGTCGGTGGTGTGGGAAACGACGCCGCCGGGGGACGCGTGCGCGAGGCCATGCGCGAGGTCGGCCTGGCGGAAGACGCACTGTATACGCACCCACAGGCCCCCACCGGCGCGGTGCAGGTGACGGTGGAGGACGGCGAGCCCGCCTATCACATCCTGCCCGACCAGGCCTATGACGACCTGCCCGCGACGGTCGATCCCGCGGTGCCAGCCCGCATCCCGCTGCTCTATCACGGCACGCTGGCCCTGCGCAGCGGCAACCGCGAGCTGCTGGCGGCCCTGCGCCGGCGCTGCGAACGCCGCTTCGTCGACGCCAACCTGCGCGAGCCCTGGTACGACCCGCAGGACGTGCGCGACCTGCTCCGGGGTGCCGATGTGGTCAAGCTGAACGCCGACGAGCTGGCCACGCTGTTCCCGGACACCCCGGGGGCGGAGCGCGCCGATCACTGCCTGCAGGCCTGCGACATCCAGTCCGCGCTGATCGTCACCCTGGGCGCCGACGGCGCCGAGATCCATCCGCGCGCCGGCCAGCCCGTGCGCGCCCGTGCCCCGGTGGTGGAAGCCATGCAGGACGCGGTAGGCGCCGGCGACGCCTTCGCCAGCGTCGCCATCCTGGGGCTGCGCCGCGGCTGGGGCTGGGAAGGCACCCTGCACCGTGCCCTCGAATTCGCCGCTCGCGTGTGCACCCTGCAGGGCGCCACCACCAGCGACCCCGGGTTCTACCGCAGCGCGGTGGCGGCCTGGACTTAGTCCATGGCTGCCCGCGTGCCGGGGATGGCCCCGAGGTCGCGATAATGCGTCAGCAGCTCGCGACCGCTGGCCGTCAGCTCGGGGGTGGGCTCGAGTCCGAAGTCGCCGGCCACGCGCCGGATCTGCTCGTGGCCCGCCGCCGGCTCTTCGATGATGCGCCACAGCAGACGCGCGCCCAGCGGGTTCAGCTCGGCGAAGCGGATGCGATCATCCGGCGCGCGACGGGCGAGCAGCAGGGTGGGTGAATCGCCCGGCGCCTGCGGGCGAAACTCCGGCCCGATGCGATGGACCGGGAAGCGGTACGCCAGCAGGCGGGCCGCGGGCGAGAAAACCGGGATGCCGGCCAGCACGTCGCCTTCGGGGTCGCAGGCTTCGTCCGGCTCCTCGTCGGCGTAGAACAGCTCGGTCTCCACGCGCTCGTAGTGCGCCAGCTCCGCGAGAAACGGCGGGTCGCCGGCGGCGGCCGGGCGTCCGTCGGTCAGATAGCTCACGAATTCGTTGCCCAGTTGCGGAAAATACGGCGTGCGGCACCCGTGGTCGCGATAGAAATCGCGCACCAGCGCCAGCCACGGGTCTTCCGTCAGCGTCCTGCGCAGCACCGGAAAGCCGCGCCCCAGCAGGCCCGAGACATTGTTGATGAACAGTCGCCGGTAGATCGCCAGTCGGCGGTCCTCCAGCCCCTCCGGCGGCGGGTATCGGTCCGGATCGCGCAGGTGGCGGGCGAAGGCCTCCTGGAGCGCCCGGGCGTCCGTGTCAGGCATGTTCCACCCCGGCAAGTCGGTCCTGCCGCGGCACCGCTTGTTGCAACCGCCGGATGGCCTCGACCTCCGCCAGCAGTTCCTCCAGCGGCGGCAGGTTGAAATCCCGCTCCAGCAGGGTCGGCACCGCTCCCAGGTGCTCGAACGCGCGTGCCAGCAGGGCCCAGGCCTCGTCTCCCACCGGCTGGCCGTGGGTGTCGACCTTGAGGTCCGGGGCTTCGTCGTCGTGCCCGGCGATGTGGATGTAGCGCACCCGCTCCAGCGGGAGCGAATCGAGGAAGGTCGCGGCGTCATAGCCGTGGTTCACGCTGTT
This sequence comes from Thioalkalivibrio sp. ALE10, assembly GCF_000381385.1. Classification (NCBI taxonomy): domain Bacteria; kingdom Pseudomonadati; phylum Pseudomonadota; class Gammaproteobacteria; order Chromatiales; family Ectothiorhodospiraceae; genus Thioalkalivibrio; species Thioalkalivibrio sp. ALE10. The sequence continues at coordinate 55,783 of NZ_KB906450.1, read as the reverse complement.
GACCACGATGTTGTTCACATCCAGCAGGAGATCGCAGTCCGCCTCCTCCAGCACGGCGCGGATGAACGTCGCTTCGTCGAGGTCGGTCCACAGGGGTGTGTAGTAGGACACGTTCTCCAGGGCCACACGCCGACCGAGCACATCCTGAACCGTCCGCACGCGGTCCGCCACGTGGTGCACGGCCTCTTCGGTGAACGGCAGCGGCATCAGGTCGTAGAGATGGCCCGAGCCGTCGCCGCAGGCCGACAGGTGTTCGCTGTAGTCGTCGATGCCATGGGTGTCGAGGAAGCGCCGCAGTGCTGCCAGGAATTCCCGGTCGAGGGGGCGCGGTCCGCCAATGTCCAGGGACAGGCCGTGACAGGCGAACGGGTGTGCTTCGGTATATTCGCGGAAGACCCGGCCCAGACGCCCGCGCAGGTGCATCCAGTTTTCCGGCGCGGCCTCGAAGAATCCCGGGGAGTCGCTCGCCTCCGGCGCTTCGGCCAGCGGGGCCAGGAGGCCCCGCCGCAGGCCGAGCCCGGCGCCGCTGACGCGGGCCGGGCAGACCGGGGCGATCCGTTCAGCCGCCACAGGTCCCCTCCCCGCAGGCGCCTTCCGAATCCTTGTCGTCGGGTTCGCCCGAACCGCCGCAGGTCCCTTCGCCGCAGGCGCCTTCGCTGTCCTTGTCGCCGTCGTCGCTGGCCCCGCAGGTGCCTTCCCCGCAGGCCCCCTCGGCGAGCTGGGTGTACCCGCCGGCCTGCTGATAGCCGTGATCCAGATCGGCCGAGGCGAACGCGGGCGTGGTGGACATGGCCAGACCGACTGCGGCGGCACCGGCCGCGCCGGCCAGGGATTTCATGGAGAACAGTTCGTCTTTCATGGTGGTTTCCTCTCGATGGCGGGTCAGGGACCCTCGATGGTTATAGCCGCTTGCGGCGGCTTTCGCTCTCATCCGCGGTGCATGAACCGCCGGCGGATGTAGTGATCAAGACTCAGATAGCGGCCGGCTCCGATGAAAAACAGCGCCAGCAGCATTACGAAATACGTCGCGGCCATCTCGATGCCGTTGTTGACGATCGCGAAGTTGCCGGCCTCGGTGAGCCAGTCGTAGTTGCCGTGTTCCTGCAGGATCGACTTCGCGCGGTCCAGGCGCTGCTGTGCCTCGGCGATCCCGTCGCAGTTGAACAGGCACATCATCGGGTCGGAGATGCGCTGCCAGCCGTGCTCCAGATGGGCGGTGACGGCCGCCACCACCATCGTGATCATCAGCGGGATGGTGGCCCAGCGGGTGGCCAGGCCCAGCAGCAGGGCGATCGCCCCGAGGATCTCGGCGTAGGCGGACAGCAGGACCATCAGGTACGGGAACGGCATCCCCAGCCCCCAGTCCGGGTTGCCGAACCACATCACCACCTGTTCCGAGGGCAGCAGGCCGTCCAGCTTGTTGGTCCCGGCCATCCAGAAGACGGGCGCCAGATAGAGCCGCAGAAGCAACGGGGCCAGGAAATCGGCCCCGCGGGTGGTGTCCAGTGCCCGCTGGGCACCGATGGCCAGGGTCCGTATCGTTTCCATGTGGTTCTCTCCCTGCGTTGATCCGTTGCCTGCAGTCTGGATCGCTGCAGTGGAAACCGGGAGATCCACGGAGCCGGGGTTTATGCTCGATCGTCCGGAACCGGTATCCGTGGTTCCCCTGACGGTTTCTGTGCGACCGGCGGGTTAGGCTGGATCCGTGTGCCGCGACTCCGGAGCAACCCGCCATGGACCCGATGCCCGTCGACGACGTGCTTTCCACCGTGCTGGCCGCCTATAACCTGCGGGCGCGGATCGACACCAACCCCCGCCTGTGCGGCGAGTGGCAGCTGGGCACCTCGGGGACGGGGAACGCAAGCTTTCATCTGGTGGGCGAAGGCGGGTGTTACCTGCACATGTTGGATGCACCGGTGCGGCGTCTGGAGGCCGGGGATCTGCTGTTGCTGCCCCACGATGACTGGCACCTGCTCTCCAGCCGCGATTCCTGGGAGGACCCCGCCAGCCACCTGAACCTGGTGACCGGCGAGGACCCGGAGCATGCCGCGGTCACGCAGCTGTTGTGCGGCCATTTCGAATTCGATTCCGGGCGTCGCAACCCGGTGCTGTCCGGGTTGCCGGGCTGCATCATTATCCGCCACGCCGAGGCGGGGGAACGCCTCGGGCACCTGGCGCGGCTGATGTTCATCGAACTGATGGAGCGCCCGCCCGGCTATCGCCCCGTGCTGGACCGACTCGCAGACACCCTGTTCGTGATGGCGGTTCGGCACCACGTCTGTCGGGCCGGGGAGCCCCCGGCCGGGTCCCTGATGGCGGCCCTGGCCGACGAGCGGATCCGGCGTGCGCTGGATGCGCTGCACGCCCGCCCCGAGGCGGCCTGGACGCTGGAGGGTCTGGCCGGCGAGGCCGCGATGTCACGCAGCAGTTTTGCCGAGCGCTTTCACGTGCTGGTGGGCCAGTCCCCCATCGAGTACCTGACCCAGTGGCGGATGGTGCTCGCCGAACGCCTGCTGCGGGATGGTCGGGAATCCGTCGCCGGGGTCATGGAGCAGGTGGGGTATGCCTCCGAGCCTGCGTTTCGCAAGGCGTTCAAGCGGGTCCACGGCTTCGGCCCCGGTCGCCTGCGCCAGTGGATGCGCCGTTTCGGGAGATACTGACGGGTCTGCGTGCACGGGGGGCTCGCGTGACGAGAGCGGCGCGCAGCACCTGCTGGTCGGGGGGTGCCGCTACGACTTCTAGTCGTCGTGGGTGCCCCGCGACTCCTGTGGCGCGGGGCCCGACAGCTGGCGGAGGGTGGCGGGCAGCTGTTCGGCCGGGACCGGCCGGGAGAACAGGAAGCCCTGGGCCGAGGTGCAGCCGAAGCCGCGCAGGGTGTCGGCCTGCGCCGGGGTTTCCACGCCCTCGGCCAGGACCTCCAGGCCCAGGCGGCACCCCAGGGTGCAGATCGCCTCGGCGATCGCGGCGTCCGATGCCGAATCGGGCAGCGATTTCACGAACACGCGATCCACCTTGAGGGTGTCGAACGGCAGGTCGCGCAGGTAGCCGAGAGAGGAATAACCGGTGCCGAAATCGTCCATCGCCAGGCGCACCCCCAGCTCCTGCATGGCCTGGAGGAACGCCGGGGCCTCGCCGCGTCGGTCCATGGCGATGCTCTCGGTGATCTCCGCCTGCAGGCAGTGCGGGGGCAGGCCGCTTTTTTCCAGTGCCCCGGACACCTGGGCGGCGACGGTGCTGCGGCGGATCTGTGCGGGGGAGATGTTGACCGCCACGTGGCCGAAGTCCACGCCATTGTCCCGCCACTCCCGTGCCTGACGACAGGCCTTCTGCAGGACCTGTTCGCCAAGCGCGGCGATCAGCCCGCCCTGTTCGGCCACCGGAATGAAGCGATCCGGCGGGATCAGGCCGGATTCCGGATGCTGCCAGCGGACCAGCGCTTCCACTCCGATGATCCGGCCGTCAGCAAGGCTGACCTGTGGCTGGTAGTGGAGGACCAGCTCATCGGCGTCGAGCGCCTCGCGCAGCCGCCCGGTCAGCCGCACGCGGTCGGTTGCGAGAGTGGTCTGTTCGCGGGAATAGCCCCGCCAGGCGTTGCCGCCGGCCGCCTTGGCCTCGTGCACGGCCGCGGCGGCATTGCGCATCAGCGATTCGACATCGTGGCCATCCCGCGGGCTGCAGGCGATGCCCACGCTGGTGGTCAGGAACAGGGTTTCGCCGTCCAGCTCAAGGGTCTGCGCGACCTGGCGCAGCAGGGCCTCGGCCAGCAGCATCGCGCGTTCCTCTCCATCTACCATGATCGCGAATTCGTCCCCGCCCAGTCGCGCCAGGGTCTCCGTGGGGCGGATCAGGGAGTACAGACGTTCGCCCATGGCCCGCAGCAGCCGGTCGCCGAACCGGTGACCGAGGCTCTCGTTGACGTGCTTGAAGCCATCCAGCCCGATGTGCAGTACGGCCGCTCCGTCGCCTCGTCGGCCCTGAGCCGCCAGCACCTGTTCCAGGCGGGTGCGAAACAGCAGGCGGTTGGGCAGGTCAGTGACCGGGTCGCGGTGGACCAGGCGTTCGATGCGTTCCTGCGAGGCGCGCAGATCGGTGAGGTCGGAGAAGACCGCGACATAGTGGCGGACCCGGCCCTGCGGGTCCCGAACGACGTTGATGCGGGTCCACTGGGGGTAGACGCTGCCGTCGCGGCGGCGGTTGACGAGTTCCCCGTTCCACTCGCCGACCGTTTCCAGCTCCTCCCGCATTTCGCGGTAGAAGGCTGCATCCTGCCGGCCGGATTTCAGGAAGCTCGGGGTCCGGCCGAGGACTTCATCCTCCGGATATCCGGTGATCTGGGTGAACGCCCGGTTGACGGCCTCGATGTGCTCGTCCCCGTCGGTGATGAGGACGCCGTCGCTGGTGGCATTGAAGACGGTGGCTTCCAGACGCGCGCGGGCATCGTTGCGTTCGCGCTCGGTACGCAGGGCCTGTTCCACGCGCCGCCGCGCCGAAATGTCGCGCATGACGCCGACCGCATGCCACTCCCCGTCCAGCCACAGGGCCGAGACCGACAGCTCCACGGGTACCCGATGGCCGTCCGCGTGCACCGCCTCCAGTTCGTGCACCCGTCCCACCACGGGGCCGGTGCCGGTGCGGCGGAACCCTTCGTAACCCGCGCGGATCGCGTCCATGTGTTCCGCCGGTGCGAGCGTTTCGTGCAGCGGCCGCCCCAGCAGGGCCCGGGGCTCATAACCCAGTACACGCTTCAGCGCGGCGTTGACGTACTCGATCCGCCCGTCGCTGTCGAGCAGGACGAACACCTCCTGAGTGGTGTCCGCGATCGCCTGCAGGCGCAGGGCATAGGTATCCCCGGTGTCTTCGGCCACGGTGTTCCTTCGGGGCCTTCCCGGCCCCTGGTGGGTTCAGGCGCTCCAGCCGAATTCGCGGGCCTTCTGCGCCGCCAGCGCCGGGATGTCGGTGGCCACGAACTGCTCGTGCAGCACCTGCATGCCGATCATGTGGTTGATCACCGCGTCCAGCTGCACCTGGGTCGCCGCCGGGGTCTCCTCCGACTCGTGGATCTCGAACACCTGGCGCACGCCTTCGGGGTCCAGCAGCCCGGCCTCGGCGACCTTGTCCTCCGACAGGTAGCGATCCGCCAGCGCCTTCATCGCCGCCCATTTGGTCGGGTCGGTGTGGGCCGGCGGTGCCATGAACGGGAATTTCTCGCGCTCGTACAGCACCTTGGGCAGCAGGCCCTTCATCGACTCGCGCAGCACGTATTTCTCGTTGCGGCCCTTGATGCGCATGGTCGGCGGCAGCTGCGCGGCGAACTCGGCCAGGTGGTGGTCGAGGAACGGCGGGCGCGCCTCCATGGAGTTGGCCATGTCCATGCGGTCGCCGCCCCAGGTCAGGATCTGGCCCTCCAGCATGGTCTTGATCCACACATACTGGGCCTTGTCCAGCGGATGGCGGCCTTCCAGCATGTCGTCGTCCAGGGCGTCGGCGATGGCCTTGCCCGGCTTGTAGTCCTTCATGCGCTTGCGCCGCTTCGGATGCAGCAGGCCGGGCACGTGCTCGGCCGCCGCCAGCCAGGGCTGCAGGCAGGACGGGGTGAAGCCCATCATGCGGTTGAAGTCGGGGTCGGAGACCTCGTCCTCGGCCAGCATCGCCCCGGAGACCAGCTCGTTGGATTCGTTGAGCATCTGCTGCCAGGCGGCACGGTCGGCCTCCGGCAGGGTGTCCAGCCCGTGCAGGAACATGTCGCGGCGAAACGCCGGGTAGCCGCCGAACAGCTCGTCCGAGCCCTCGCCGGTCACCACCACCTTGTACCCGGCGTGGTTCACGTGCCGGCTCATCAGCAGCTTGGCCACCGCCAGGGTGTTGTAGATGGTGCGCTCGGCGTGCCAGAGCGCCTCCTCGAAGTTGTCGTACAGGTGGTCGGCATCCAGCGACATGATGTCCTGGTCGGCGCCCACGCTCTCGGCCATCTCGCGGGCGATGGCGGTCTCGTCGTAGTCGTCGTTGTCGAAGCCGATGGTGAAGGCCTTCACCGGCGCCTGCTGGCTGGCCGAGGCCAGGCCCAGGGTGATGCAGGAGTCGATCCCCCCGGAGAGGTAGCAGGCGACCGGCACGTCGGCCTCCAGGCGCAGCTGGGTGGCCTCCATCAGCTTGTCGCGCACCCCCTCGATCCAGTACTCCTCGTCGGTCTCGCTCTCCGGCGGGCGCTCGGAGGCCAGCGGGAAGTCCATGTCCCAGTACTTCTCCTGACGGATCTTCAGCTTGCCGTGGGCGCGCTCGACGATGACCACGTGGCCGGGCTTGACCTGGTGGATGCCCTCGAAGGCGGTGGTGCCCGGCACCATGGTCTGCATCAGCTGGTGGTACAGGCCGTCGTCGGAGAAGCGGCGCTGCACGTCGGGGTTGGCGAACAGCACCTTCAGCTCGGAGCCGAACACGAAGCTGCCGTTGGCGGTCTCGGTGAAGTACAGCGGCTTGATGCCGAAGCGGTCGCGTGCCAGCACCAGGCGGTCGTGCTTGCGGTCATACAGCGAGATCGCGAACTCCCCGCGGAAGTATTTCAGCGCATCCTCCAGCCCCTCGCGCTGGTACAGGTGCATCACCATCTCGGAGTCGCTCTTGGTGCGGAACTTCACCCCGCGCGAGGTCAGATCGGTACGGATGCGCTTGTAGTCGTACAGCTCGCCGTTGACCGCGGTCATGATCTCGCCGTTGCTCATGGTGAACGGCTGGCGCCCGCGGTGCTCGTCGAGGTCGATGATCGACAGCCGCGCGTGGCTGAAGCCCACACCGCGATCATCCTGGGTCTTGTAGCCAAAGCCGTCGGGGCCGCGGTGGTACTGGATCGCGGCCATGTTGACCAGGGTCTGTGCATCGACCGGACGTTCCGGGTCGGCGTGAAAGATGCCGCCAATGCCGCACATGGGGTTGTCTCCTTGAGTTATCCATCGGGGACGAGCGGGGCCGGGTCGCCGCGCCGCTCGCGGTCAGTCAGGCAATCATATAACCGGGGGGTCAGCCCTCCGGGGTGTCCATCACCGCGCTGATCCGGCGCACCACCGTGGTCAGCAGGGCCATGCGCACGAACACCGCCCCGCGCGCCTGGGCGAAGTACCAGTTGTGCGGGGTGTCGTCGAGATCGGTCGACAGCTCCGCGCCGCGCGCCAGCGGATGCATGATGATGGCACCTTCCTTCAGCGGCGACTCGCGGTTCAGGTTCAGGCCTTCGCCCATGGACTCGAAGGTGTCGCCGACCCAGGCGATGGCGTTGATGTAGACGACGTCCAGTTCCGGGAGCACCGGGTCCAGGTCGTTCACCACGCGCAGCTTCAGGCCCGCGCCCTCGAGCAGCTCGCGCTGCTCGGGGTCGAAGTTCTCATCCTCGCGCGAGATCACCACGATCTCGTCGATCGCCTCGGGGAACAGGCTCAGCATGCTCAGCAGGCTGCGTACCGTGCGCATGCGCGAGGGTACGCCCACGATCCCCACCTTGATGTGCTTTTCCGGCGGGCAGTCGGGCAGGAACACTTCCGGGCGCCACTTGGCCAGGGTGTACACGTCCGCCAGCGCCTGGGTCGGGTGCTCGTCGATCCCGTTGCCGGCGTTGACCAGCGGGATGCGCAGGTTCTCGAGCATGTTGTGCACGGCCTCGCCGTCCGAGGAGCGCAGCACCAGCACGTCGCCGTAGTTGTTGAACATCTCCGCGATGTCGGCCAGCGATTCGCCCTTGGCGATGCCGGTGCTCTTCGGGTCGGTGATCGACATCACCGATCCTCCGAGCCGGTGCCAGGCGCTCTCGAACGACAGCCGCGTGCGGGTGGACGGCTCGTAGAACGCGCTGATCAGGATCTTGCCGGCCAGCGGCAGATGGACCAGCGCCGGCGTGGTCTCGTACTGCGCGGCCAGACGGAACAGCTGCAGCAGCTCCTCGCGCGTGAACTGCCGGCTGGAGACCACGTGCGAAGCGGCCAGCTTGAGCAGCGGGTCGGGGTTTTCCTCCACCGCCTCCAGCAGGGCGCGCGGGCGATCGGTGCCGGCGGCACCGTCCCGCGGCTTGAGGGTGTTCAGCGGGTCATCGGGATTCACCAGAGGCATCCTCTCTTCCAGTCACGGATGAACAGGGCGATCAGCAGGATCGGGGTCAGGGTCGCGACCGTGGTCGCGATGATCACGATGGTCGCCAGTGCGGTTACCGGGATCGTCATGTCGCCACCTCCGGGGTGTCGCGGCCGGCGGGCGCGTCGTGGTCATCGCGCGCCAGCCGGTCCCAGTCGAACGGCCGCGGGAACAGCCAGGTGCCGGCGACCATTACCACCAGCGAGACCGCCGCGCCTACCAGGGCGGCCACGTACCAGCCGATCATGAAGTAGCTGGCCAGACCCAGCCCGGAGCCCAGCAGCATCGCCCAGGCAGCCGCCTGCGGGTTGGCGCGGCGCCAGTACAGCCCGGCCACGATGGGCCAGATCGCGCTGGCCACGAAGGCGCCGGTGAAATACAGCAGCGCCGCGAGCGAACCGACCACCGGCACCTCCCCGCGATAGCTGGCGGCCAGCCAGGTCAGCAGCCCCAGCAGCACCACGATCACCTTCGTCGCCCGCAGCTGCGCCTGCTGCGAGGCCTGCGGATGGATATGCCCGCGGTAGATGTCGCGGGTGACCAGGTCCGAGGTGGCGGCCAGCAGCGAGTCGAGGCTGGAGGCCAGCGCGGCGAACACCACGATGAACACCACGATCGCCCCGGTCAGGCCGAGCACCTCGGCGGCCACCAGCGGGCCGACCATGTCCGCCGCCGGCACGTTGATGCCCAGCGCCGGGGTGGCCAGCGCCACGAAGCCGGCCACAATCGGGATCGGCAGCCACAGCAGCCCGCCCAGCAGGTAGGCACGGAAGCCCACGTTGCGGCCGAAGGCGAAGGCGCGCGACCACCACACGTTGGAATGGAAGATCTCGCCCACGCCGAACAGCAGGTTGTTGAACAGGAACATGATCGCCGCCGGGAACAGCAGGCTCAGCAGTTCCGGGCGTTCTTCCATCAGGTCGAAATGGATCGCCTCGAAACCCACCCGGTCGATGGTCATCCAGGCGAGGAAGGCGGCGCCGCCGATGATGATCACGGTCTGGATGAAGTCGGTGCCGATCACCGCGCGCAGCCCGCCCAGCAGGGTGTAGATCACGCACACCGTCAGGATCACGGTCATGCCCACGCGGTAGTCGATCCCGGCCAGGGCGTTGATCAGCACCCCGCCGGCCATCGCCATGGAGATCAGCCAGCCGAAGGCGTAGATCAGGGAGACCCCGAGGAACACCCGCCAGGTGAAGGTCCCGTAGCGCAGCCGGATGAAGTCCCCGGAGGTAAAGCCGTGCGGCATCAGTTCGCGGATGCGCCGGGCCAGCGGGGCGAACAGGATCAGCCCCAGCGCGCCCAGCGAGTAGCCCAGCATGCCCCACACGCCCAGCTCCAGTGCGAGCTGCGGGGCGGTCATGGTGGTGTTGGCGGTGACCCAGGTGGCCATCGCGGTGGCGCTGGCCAGCGCCAGCCCCACGTTGCGCCCGGCCAGCATGTGATCGGCCGCCGTGTAGTTGCGCCGGCCCAGCCACGCGCCCAGCGCGACCCACAGGACGCTGAAGGCCGCCAGCAGCCCCCAGGCGACGGAAGTCGGGAGGATGGGCTCCTCGAGGGCGGTCACGACGCCTCCTGCACCCTCGTGATCTCGCGGATCGCCTCGTCCGTGGTCATCACGCGGGCGTAGCGGTCCTTGATGGTGGTGATGGTGGCGCGTTGCATCTCGGGGGTCACCGTCGCACAGCAGTCCTCGATGAGCGTCACGTAGAAGCCCAGGTCACAGGCGTCGCGCACCGCGGTGGAGACGCATTCGTTGCTGTACACGCCAACGATGAACAGGGAGGAGATCTCCAGGTTCCGCAGGATGTAGTGCAGATTGGTCGAGTTGAACACGCCGCTCGCGGTCTTGTCGAGGACGATCTCGTCGCCCTGCGGCGCGACCTGGTCGACGAATTCGGCATCCTTGCTGCCGGGGGCCGCGTGCAGCCCGAGACGCTTGTGGCCCGGGCTGCGGTCGCGTCCGTCGCGGGTCAGCGAACGGATGCGGGTGTGGATGACCTCCATCTCCTCGGCGCGGAAGGCATCCTGCAGCCGGCGCACGTTGGGCAGGACGGTCTCCTCCAGGCGGTGGAAGTAGTATTCCTGGGCCTCCAGCGGGATGCCGGATTCGGCCGAATCCGCGAACACCCCGTGGCCGCGCGCGGCGTCCAGGTACTGCAGGTCGATGCACAGCAGGGCGACATGGTGCTCGCGCAGCTCGCGCCGCAGTACCGGCTTGCTGATCAGGCTCTCCTGGTACTGCTCGCGCAGCGGATCCAGGGAGTCGTAGTCGGTCAGGCGGGAAACGTTGTCGTCGGCCATGCCGCGGGCTCCTTGGTCGGTTGGGGCGGCGCTACTGCGGGGCCGCCAGTGCCAGCGCACTGTGCAGGGCCAGGTTGGCGCCGGTCTCGATGTCCTCCCAGTTTGTCCATTCCGCGGCCGAATGGGAACGCCCCTGCAGGCTGGGCACGAAGATCATCCCGGTGCGGGTGATCGCACTCATGCTCTGGGTGTCGTGCGCCGCGCCGCTGGGCATGGTGATGTACTCCAGTCCCATGCGTTCGGCCTGGCCCTCGATGGTCTGCACGATCCCGGTGTCGCAGCGCACCGGGTCGATCTCCGAGAGCACGTCGAACTCGAACATCAGGTCGCGCCGCCGGGCCAGGCTGGAAAGCGTGCGCCGCGCCGCGTGCGCCAGTGCGGTCAGCACCTTCTCGTCGGTGTCGCGCACCTCGAACGAAAAGGTCGCCGTTCCGGGCACGGTGTTCGGCGCCCCCGGCGACAGCTCCACGCGGCCGATGGTCGCGCGCGAGTTGGGGCTGCCGTGTTCCTCCAGCAGGCGATCGATCTCGCCGCCGAACTCGGCCAGTCCCTGGAAGGCATCCGCGCGCATGTCCATGGGCGTGGTGCCCGCGTGGTTGGGCTGGCCCTTCAGGCGCACCTCCCACTTGAACAGCCCGGTGATGGCCTCCACCACCCCCACGCTCAGGCCGCGCCGGTCCAGCACCGGCCCCTGTTCGATGTGGGTCTCGATAAAGGCGTGCAGGGTGTTCGGGTCGCGCCGCGCGGCCAGCGCGTCGTCGGCGTTCAGGCCCCAGGCCGCCATCGCGTCCACCAGCGTCACGCCCTCCAGGTCGCGCGCATGGCTGATGCTCTCCGGGGTCAGTTTGCCGGCCATCGCCTGGGAGCCGAACATCCCGCCGAAGCGGCCCTCCTCGTCGGTGAAGTCGATCACCTCCAGCGGGTACTGCAGCTCGATCCCCTGCTCCTGCGTGGTGCGCAGCACCTCGAGCCCGATCAGCACGCCCAGCGCGCCGTCCAGCGGACCGCCGCCGGGCACCGTGTCGAGATGCGAGCCCATCGCCACCACCGGCCGCCGGCCGTCGTACTGCAGGCGACCGTGCAGATTGGCGGCCCCGTCCTGCCAGACATCCAGACCGGCCGCCTCCAGGCGGTGGCGGAACCACTCGCGCCCGGCGCGGTCGCCGTCGGAGAATGCGCGGCGGTGCAGGCCGCGGTCGGCATCGCGACCGATCTGCGCGAGGTCGTTGATGTCCTGCTGCAGGCGCTGCATGTTGATGGCGAAATCGGGCATGAAGGTCTCCGGTTGGCCGGGCCAACGGCCCGGGGCATGGGGGTCAGCCGCGCGGGCGGCCCCGCAGCAGCACGACGATCAGCACCAGGAACACCACGCCGCCGACGGCGAAGAAACCAAAGGCGCGCGCCAGGCCGTGATGCTCGACCTCGACCGTGATGCGGTCGCTCCAGGCGTCCTCCCCGGCGTCGGCCGCGCGCAGCCGGAAACGGTATTCACCGTCGGGCAGGCCGCTGATCACGCGGCTGGTGTCGCCGCCTTCGTAGATCACGCGGGCATCGTCGAAATCCGGGCCGCTGGCGCGTTCCAGCACCACCGCCCCGGGGGCTTCCCAGTGCAGGGTGAACCCGCCGTCGGCGGAGTGCTCGGGGGGATCGTCGAAGCGGGGTTCGGCCAGGGCCGGGCCGGCCAGCAGGACGAGCGCCAGCGCCAGCACCGGGAGGTGGCCGAAGCTGGCGGCGAGGCGGAGCATGCCGCTCAGGCTCCGCCCTCGAACGGCTTGAGCCCGGCGCGCTGCTCGGTGGACTGCATGGTTTCCACCAGCTGAGCCAGGTTCTGGTCCAGATCGGCCAGTTCGTCCGGCGGCATGGATTCCAGCGCCCGGTTCAGTTCGCCTTGGGGGGCGGCCGGGGCGCGTTCCAGCAGTTCCTGTCCGGTCTCGGTCACATACAGGCGAACGATGCGCTGGTCGCGCTCCGGGCGGCGACGTTCGACCAGGCCCTGCTGCTCGAGCTTGTCCAGCAGGTTGGAGGTGGTGGAGGCATGCACCGACAGCCGCCGCGACAGGTCGCTCACGTTAAGGCCCGGCGTGCGCTGGAGCTCCCACAGCGCCCACAGCTGCGAGGCGCTGATCCCGCAGGCCCGCTCCACCGCGCGCGAATGCCCCTGCAGCGCCCGGATGATCACCCGCAGCTGGCGGATGACCGAGCGTGCGGGGTCCTCGCCCCCGGACGGGGCTGCGGACGTTTGCGTGGCGGCGCTGGCGGATGACATGCGGTTCTCGGCAGTGATGGTCAACGAATATTATTTTTGCGCAAAAATACCTCCGGCGCAAACCGTGTCACGAAAACACGGCCCGGTGGCCTTCACCCCGTGCGACCGCACCATGCCGCCGTGCGTTCGGCGGAACTTCGGGACCCGCAGGCAGTCTTTCCGCCTGTGGCGTACAACAGACACACCGGATACATGCGTGTCGGCCCTTTACAACGAATTAGACTTCGTTTATATACCCGTACTGGTGTGCAGTGGAATGGATCGTCCGCGATGTTCCGCGCGCAGCTGTTGCAAAAGCCGCACACCGACCGGACGGCGGAGCCGGTTCCGGACATCCCGAAAAAATTCAATTGAGCGCGAGGACAGGAAGATGATGAACAGGAAGATGCTTGCCGCGGCCGTGGCCGCGACCCTGGCCGCCCCCGGCATGGCCATGGCGCAGGAAGAAGGCGCCGGTCCGATCGACTGGGATTTCTACGGCTCCCTGCGGCTCCAGTACGAAGCCGCCGATCCGGACAACAACAGCAGCTATGATGGCTTCCGCGATGCCTATACGCGGGTGGGTTTCATGGGCTCCATGGAATTCAACGAAGGACTGAGCGCCTTTGCCCAGCTGGAGCTGCCGCTGGATCTGGCGAACGGGCGGGTCCAGGATCCGTTCAATGGTCAGGACGAGGATGTCCGCATCGGCAAGATCGGTATTGAATCCGACGTGGCGGGCACCTTCGCCTATGGGCGCGACTGGCTGCCATACTACAACGCCATTGCGTTCCCGGTGGACATGTTCAACTCGTTCCAGTCGGGCTTCATCACCTACGCGGCGTTCCGTGAGAGCGATACTCTTTTCTACTACTCGCCCGACTTCAACGGGTTCTCCTTCGGCGGTGCCTACGTGACCGACGGGGCCGACGACGACAACCCCTATCAGCTGACCGGCACCTATTCGCTGGGTGATACCACCTTCTCCGTGGGTCTGCAGGACGCGAATACGGATGACCGCCACCGTAACTGGGGCTTCTCCGTGATGCACACTATGGGAGATCTCTACATCGGTGCTAAGGCCGAAACCGTGGACAGCGCAGACGATGACGTGGATGGTGACAATTCCTTCAACGTCTTTGCGTCCTACGACTGGGATCAGCACACCTTCAAGGGCATGCTGGCGACCATGGATACCTGGGGTGGCGATGTCGTGCACCTGGGCTATGACTACCACGTCAACGATGCCCTGACCTTCTTCGCCGAGTACTATCGCGAGAGCGAAAGCGACGACATCGCTTCCGGAGCGATCGGCCAGATGCGTGCGCGGGACATGGACATGGATGAAGACGAGGACTTCATCGGCGATACTGGTGATGTGTTTATGGCCGGCATGCACTACAGCTTCTGATCGCGCACCGCGCGAGTTTCAGCGAGCGGCTGTAACGGGAAGGCCCGCATCGCGAGATGCGGGCCTTCTTTCGTTGGGATGGGTGTCCTCGGCGCTGTGGGCCGCGAAACTTGTCAGTGACCGGCGTCGAACAGTTCCCCGGCATCCGGCAGCGGTACGTTGAGGTGCAGCGAGGCGGCCATCATCCGCACGAGTTCGCGCTGTTCCGCGGTGGGGGCGCCGCGCTGCTGAACGGTATCGTCCATGGCCTGCAGCAGCCGCTCGCGGTCATTGCGCGGCATGCGGGCGAGGCGCTCCAGCGCGCGGTCGAGGATGCGCGCCCAGGCTGCGGACTGGCTGGCCTGACGCAGTTCCTCGGGAATGGGGGCGCTGAACGGCAGGCTGCCGGTGAAGCGGCCCAGGCCGGCGATCAGTGCGGCCTCCGCCGCCTCGGGGTCATCCGGGTGGCCATGCAGCGCGAGGGTCGCCAGCAGGTAGCGCGCCGCGTTTTCGCGGTGCCGGGCGTTCTTCCCGGCGGGATCCTTGCGCTCGTGCGTCGTTTTGCCCCCGTGCCCGTGACGCCGGTCGAGGTGTTCGATCAACATGCGGCCGAGGGCGTATTCGGTGGCCGACAGACGGCCATCGGCATGGATCAGGCGTTCCACGAGTCCGGCCAGGGTCCGTTGTTCGTCGCGGCTCAGCCGAGCCAGCGCAGGGAAAGCCATCTCGGTCAGCGGAAGGCGGTGTTCGGCCGCGGGTTCGGGGACCATCGCACGGAGCTGGCGCACGCGTTCTTCGCTGTCCGGGCCGCGGGTCTCCAGGATCATGTGGAGCTGCTGTTCGCGGATCTCCGGATCCGGATGCAGGATCAGGTAGAGCACCAGATCCGCGACCCAGTGCGGATTGCGGGCGGAGCGGGCCAGTTCGCCCGGCAGTGCGGCCAGCAGGGCGGCGGCCAGCGAGCCGGGCACGGCCCCGAAGGCCTCGCCCAGCGGCCCGTTCTCCTCCTCTTCCCGCTGCTGCTCGGCGGCAGCCTCCTGCTCGCGGCGCCGGCGTTCGCGTTCGGTCACCGCACGGCGCACCCGGTCGGTGGCCTCGCGGCCCAGGCGTTCCAGGCCTTCCTCGTCCAGTGGCTGGCCCAGCCGCTCCAGGCGTTTCTCCAGCGGCGGATGGGTATCGAGCAGCTGGTCAATGGCGCCGTTGGCGAACAGCATGTGTCCGACCATTGCCGGACTGGCGTTGAGCCCGGCGTAGCGCGCGGCTACCTTGCGCAGGGCGCCGGCCATGCCGTCCCCATTGCGGGTGAACTGCACCGCGTGGGCATCCGCGCGGTACTCCTGTTCGCGCGCGATGGCTGCGCGGATCAGGCGCCCGCCGAGCAGGCCGATCCCACCGGCGGCCACCAGCGCGAAGTTGAACCACACCGGCCCCCGCATCTCTCCCGGGTCGCTGCGCGCGCGCCGTCCGGGCAGCATGCCCAGGCCCAGCAGCGCGATCATCTCGATGCCGAACAGGATGCCGACCAGCTGCGTGTTCAGGCGCATGTCGCCGGCACGGATATGGCCGAACTCGTGGGCGACCACCGCCTTCAGTTCCTGGCGGTTGAGGCTCTCGATCGCCCCGCGCGTCACCGCGATGGCCGCGTCATGCGGTGTGAAGCCGGCGGCGAAGGCGTTGATGCCCAGCTCGCGTTCCAGCACGAAGATCGCCGGCACCGGCAGCCCGGAGGCGATCGCCATCTCCTCGACGATGTTGCGCAGCCGCCGGTTCTTCGGGTACTCGGGCTCGGCGTCCACCGGATCGCCGCCCATCTCGCGGGCGATGCCGCGCCCGCCGCCGGCACGCCGCAGCTGGTACAGGCGCCACAGGCTGGCCCCGGCGATGACCGCGATCGCCAGGCCGGTGGTCCACAGCAGAAAGCCACGGTGCTCCGCGAGCATCTCGGCGGTGGGCATGAGCCGACGGAGCTCGTGCCAGGGTTCGACCAGGGTGTACAGCAGCAGGATATTGAGCAGCGCCACCATCAGTAGCACCACCAGCACGAACAGGCCCAGCAGCAGCGTCAGCCGCCGGCGTGCCCGGTCCTGGTATTCAAAGAAGCGCATTCCTTCGCCGTCCCCGGTTGTGTTCCCCGCTCCCCCGTATACAACCGGGTTTGGTGCGCGGGGGCAAGGCCGCTGTCCGCAACGGGTGCCAGCACGCTTCCATGGATGGGAGGATGCGCACAGGACAGCGGGAGCCTGCAAGCAGGCTCCCACGGTCAGTCGGTCCGTTCGGCGGGGGCCTCTTCGCGCCCGGGCTGGGGTAAGCGGTCGGGGTTGGCGACGCGCGCGATCCACAGTGCCAGCAGGACCGCGGGGATGCCGATCGCAGCCGAACTGACGAAGAACCAGAACCAGCCCATGAACTCCGCCATCACCCCGGTGAAGCCCGCGAGGAACTGCCCCGGCAGCGTCATCAGCGAACTGAACAGCGCGTACTGGGTGGCGGTGTAGGCGCTGTTGGTGAGGCTGGAGAGGTAGGCGATGAACACCGAGATCGCCATGCCCCCGGTAATGTTGTCGGCCATGATGGCGAATACCAGCCCGTAGAGCTCCGGACCCAGCAGGGCCAGCCAGGAGAAGGTCAGGTTGGTGATCGGCGCCAGCAGCGCGGTGGCGATCAGCATGCGCATGATGCCGAAGCGTGCGACCAGCAGCCCGCCCACGGCGGCCCCGCCCAGGGTCATCGCCAGGCCGAAGGCCGCGGCGATATTGGCGATCTGATCCTTGGTGAAGCCGATGTCCAGGTAGAACGGGTTGGCCATCACGCCCATGAAGATGTCGCTGATGCGGAAGATCGCGATGAACGCGATGAGCAGCAGGGCGATCTTGCCGAAGCGCTTCCAGAACTCCACGAACGGGCAGACGAAGGCGCCGATGAACCAGGCCTTGAAGGCGCGCCAGTAGCCGGTGTCCGAGGTGTTGTTGATGTAGTCGAGCACGCGCTGCTCGATCTGCGCGGTCCTGCGGTCGCGCTCGGCCACCTCGGGCTCGCGCACGATCAGGGTGCAGATCACGCCCACCAGCATGAGCGCGGCCATGGTGCCGTAGGCCAGGCCCCAGGTCCCCACCGCGGCGATGTGCAGTGCCCCGGCCCCGGCGGTCAGCAGGGCCACGCGGTAGCCGGTCACGTAGGCCGCGGCCATCGCCCCCTGGCGTTCCTTGCTCACCGCCTCGATGCGGTAGGCATCGATGGCGATGTCCTGGGTTGCCGCCGCGAACGCCGTGATCACCGCCCACACCGCGACCAGCCACAGCTGCTCGGTGGGGTCGGTGAGCGCGATGCCGGTGAGCGAGATGATGATCAGGCTCTGCGCCAGCAGCATCCACGCCCGGCGCCGGCCGAACAGCCGGGTCAGCACCGGCAGCGCAAGGCGGTCCACGATCGGCGCCCACAGCACCTTGATGCTGTAGGCCATGCCCACCCAGCTGAGGAAGCCGATCGACGACAGCTCCACCCCGAGGTCGCGCAGCCAGGCGGTGAACGTGCCGCCGGTGAGCAGCAGCGGCAGCCCGGCGGCAAAGCCGAGGAACAGCATGCCGATGACACGCGGATGGCGGTACACCGCCAGCGCCGCGCGCCAGTCACGGCGCGGTGCGGCCTGCGCGTCGTCGGCGGCGCTCATCGACGGGGCATGTGCCGGGCGGCGAGCCCGGTGCGGCTGTCAGGGCGCGTAGTCATAGT
This sequence comes from Thioalkalivibrio sp. ALE10, assembly GCF_000381385.1. NCBI lineage: Bacteria > Pseudomonadati > Pseudomonadota > Gammaproteobacteria > Chromatiales > Ectothiorhodospiraceae > Thioalkalivibrio > Thioalkalivibrio sp. ALE10. The sequence continues at coordinate 38,000 of NZ_KB906450.1, read as the reverse complement.
CGATCCAGAACGGCGCGTGATCGGAGAAGCGCTGCTCGGTATAGATGAACGGGTCGCGCGCGGTGGCGGCGATGCCCGGAGTGGCGATCTGGTAGTCGATGCGCCAGCCCACGTTCTTCGCCCAGGCCTGACCGCGGTTGGACCACCAGGTGTACTGCCCGGGGCGGTCGTCCAGCCGGCGGAACACATCCACCATGCCGATCTCGTCGAACAGGTGGTCCAGCCACGCCCGTTCCTCGGGCAGAAAGCCGGAGTTCTTGCGGTTGGAGCGGTAGTTGGTCAGGTCGATCTCCTTGTGTGCGATGTTCCAGTCGCCGCAGATCACCCATTCGCGTCCGTCCTGCATGCGCTCCGCCAGCCACGGGCGGAAGAAATCGAGGAAGCGCCATTTCGAATCCTGACGGTGGTCGCCCGATGAGCCCGACGGCAGGTACAGCGACACCACCGACAGGTTGCCGAAGCGCATCTCCACGTAGCGCCCCTCGTTGTCCGCCTCCTCGAAGCCCAGCCGGGTGATGACCTCGTCCGGCTGCATCCGGCTGTACATGGCTACACCGCTGTAGCCGGGTTTCACCGCGTCCACGTAGGCGCTGTGATAACCGGGCGGATGGAAGGGCTCGCCCTGGATCTGGTGGATCTGGGCCTTGGTCTCCTGGATGCAGACCACGTCGGCTTCGGTGGCGGGCAGCCAGTCGAAGAAGCCCTTGCGGGCGGCGGCACGGATGCCGTTGGCGTTCATGGACATTATGCGCATGGCGCGCAACGATACCCGCGCGCGCGGCCGGCGAAAAGACCCGCCCGGACGCTGTGTCAGAATAGGGGCCGTTTCCCCTCGCAAACGACCATGGAGCCGTCATGACCGCCCACGCCTTCCTCGAATACGCCCTGCAGCGCGACGTCCTGCGGTTCGGCGAGTTCACGCTGAAATCGGGCCGCACCAGCCCCTATTTCTTCAACGCCGGGCTGTTCAACCGCGGTTCCGACCTGGCCCGCCTGGGCGAGTTCTATGCGCAGGCGATCGTGGATTCCGGGATCGACTTCGATCTGATCTTCGGCCCGGCCTACAAGGGCATCCCGCTGGCGGCGGCCGTGGCCGAAGCGCTTTACCGCGACCACGACATGGATCGCCCCTGGGCCTTCAACCGCAAGGAGGCCAAGGACCACGGCGAAGGCGGCAACATCGTGGGCGCCCCGCTGGAGGGCCGCGTGCTGATCGTGGACGACGTGATCACCGCCGGTACCGCCATCCGCGAATCGGTGGACATCATCCGCGCCGCCGGCGCCGCGCCGGTGGGCGTGGCCATCGCCCTGGACCGCGAGGAGCGCGGTGCGGGCGAGCGCTCGGCCATCCAGGAAGTGGAGATTGACCTGGGCATGCAGGTGGTGCGCGTGGCGCGGCTGACCGACCTGGTCACCCTGCTGGAGCAGACCGGCCGCGCGCCGGAACACCTGGACGCCCTGCGCGCCTACCGCGCCGAATACGGCGTCTGAGCCGGGTCAGGCCAGCACGTCCAGCTTGGCGAAGCCGACCACCAGCCACTTGGCGCCGGCGTCGGCGAAGTTGACCTGTACCCGGGCCGAGGATCCCGAGCCCTCGAAGGCCGTGACCAGCCCCTCGCCGAAGCGCGCGTGGTGCACCCGGGTGCCGATCGCCAGGCCCTCCTCGCGGGCCGATTCCGCCTGCGCGTCCATGCCGGCCGTGCGCCGGCGCGCGGCGGCGAAGCGCCCGGAGGCGTAGGGCGAGGACTGCGGGCGCAGCACCTCGAGCATGTCTTCCGGGATCTCGTTGAGAAAGCGCGAGGCCGGGTTGGAGGCCTCGCGGCCGTACAGCCGGCGGGTCTCGGCGTGGGTCAGGTACAGCTGGCGCTCCGCCCGGGTCATGCCCACGTAGGCCAGACGGCGCTCTTCCTCCAGGCGCCCGGGTTCGTCCACCGAGCGGGCGTTGGGGAACAGCCCGTCCTCCAGCCCGGTCAGGAACACCAGCGGGAACTCCAGGCCCTTGGCCGAGTGCAGGGTCATCATCTGGATCGCGTCCTCGTCGGGGTCCGCCGACCCCTCGCCCGACTCCAGCGCGGCGTGTGACAGGAAGTCGGTCAGGCGGTCACCGGTGGTTTCCTCCTCGCGGATCTCCTCCATGTCGAAGGCCCTTGCCGCACCCACCAGCTCGTCGAGGTTCTCCAGGCGTGCCTCGCCGCGTTCGCCCTTCTCCTTCGCGTAGTGCTCGCGCAGCCCGGACAGGGCGATGGCCTGTTCCACCTGTTCCCCCAGCGGGCGCCCGGACAGGGCGTCGCGGATCTGTTCGATCAGCTGCAGGAATCCCGCCACCGCGTTGCGCGCGCGTCCGGACAGCGCGTTCGCCTGCACCGCCCGCTGCGCCGCGCGCAGCAACGAGATGTCCTGTTCCGCGGCCACCGCGCGCAGGTCGTCGAGGGTCTTTTCGCCGATCCCGCGCGGCGGCTGGTTGACCGCGCGCAGGAAGGCCGGGTCATCGTCGCTGTTGCCGGCCAGGCGCAGGTAGGCCAGCGCGTCGCGGATCTCCTGGCGCTCGAAGAAGCGCAGCCCGCCGTACACCCGGTACGGCAGGCGCCGTGCGATGAAGGTCTCTTCCAGCACGCGCGACTGCGCGTTGGAGCGGTACAGGACCGCACATTCGCGGTGCTGGCCGCCGTCCTCGATGTGCCGGGCGATGGTCTCGGCGATGAAGCGCGCCTCCTCCTGCTCGTTCAGCGCGGTGTACAGCCGCACCGGCGCGCCCTCGAGGTCCTCGGTCCACAGCTCCTTGCCCAGACGGCCGCTGTTGTGGCGGATCAGCGCGTTGGCGGCGTTGAGGATGCTGGCGGTGGAGCGGTAGTTCTGTTCCAGCCGCACGACCCGGGTGCCGGGGTAGTCTTTCTGGAAGTGCTGGATGTTCTCGATCTTCGCCCCGCGCCAGCCGTAGATCGACTGGTCGTCGTCGCCCACCGCGAACACCGGGCTGCCGCCGGCGATCAGCCGCAGCCAGGCGTACTGGATGTCGTTGGTGTCCTGGAACTCGTCCACCAGCACGTGGCGAAAGCGCGTGCGGTAATGCTCCAGCAGCCCGGGGTTGTCGCGCAGCAGTTCCAGCGAGCGCAGCAGCAGCTCGGCGAAGTCCACCACCCCGGCGCGCTCGCAGGCCTGCTGGTACGCGGTGTAGATACGCACCCACTGCCGCGCGATCGGGTCGCCGGTGTCCGGCAGGTGTTCCGGGCGCGAGCCCTCGTCCTTGCGCGCGTTGATGTAGCCCTGCGCCTGCTTCGGCGGCCAGTGGGACTCCTCCAGCTCCAGCCCGCGCAGCACGCGCTTGACCATGCGCAGCTGGTCGTCGGAATCCAGGATCTGGAAGCTCTGCGGCAGTCCGGCCTCCTGCCAGTGCTGACGCAGCAGGCGGTGGGCCAGACCGTGGAAGGTCCCCACCCACAGCCCGCTGGCCGGATAGTCCAGCAGTTCCTCGATGCGCCCGCGCATCTCGCTGGCGGCCTTGTTCGTGAAGGTCACCGCCAGCAGTCCGTGCGGGGCGATGTTCTCCACGCCGATCAGCCACGCGATGCGGTGGACCAGCACGCGGGTCTTGCCGGAGCCGGCACCGGCCAGCACCAGAACGGGTTGCGACGGCGCGGCCACGGCCTCGCGCTGCGCCGGATTGAGGCCTTCAAGAAGGGGAGAAACGTCCATGCGCGCATGGTAGCAAACGCGGTACAGTCGAGGTCTGCAGAACTTCGCGCGCACTCCCGACGTCACAGGACCACCATGAACGACATGTCATCCCGCCATCGGCTGGATCAACCGGTTTCCGGACAGGACCCCCACCCGGACAATCTGGCGTTTGCCGAGACGCTGCTGGAGCGTTTCCGCGAGGATCCGTCTTCGGTCCCGGCGGCCTGGGCCGACTATTTCCGGGCCCTGGAGGATGCGGCACCGCAGGCGCGTGCGCCGGCGCGGGGCGAGGAGCGCCGCCGGCATACCGATCGCCCCGACCTGGAGCACGAGCGCCTGCAGATCCGCGTGCTGCAGTTCATCAACGCCTATCGTTACCTCGGGCATTTCGGCGCGCGTCTGGACCCGCTGGAGCGCGAGGCCCCGGTGGCGCCGCGCGAGCTGAGCCGCGAATACCACGGGCTGGAAGGCGTGAGCCCGGACATGACCTTCGACCCCGGCTCGCTGTTCCTTGACGGTCCGGCACCGCTGGACACCATCGAACAGGTCCTGCGCGAGACCTACTGCGCCAGCATCGGCGCGGAATACATGCACATCACGGCCACCGACGAGAAACGCTGGCTGCAGGAGCGCCTGGAGTCGGCGCACGGGCGCTTCGGTTTCGGCGACGATACCCGCCTGGCGATCCTCGAGCGCCTCACCGCCGCCGAGGGCCTGGAGCGCTACCTGCACAAGCGCTACGTGGGCCAGAAGCGTTTCTCGCTGGAGGGCGCGGAGAGCCTGATTCCGCTGCTCAATGCCCTGGTCCAGCGCGGTGGCGCACGCGGCCTGACCGAGCTCGTGCTGGGCATGGCGCATCGTGGCCGTCTCAACGTGCTGGTGAACCTGCTGGGCAAATCGCCGGGCGAGCTCGCCGACGAGTTCGAAGGGCGTCCGCGCGACGATCGGGGCACCGGTGACGTCAAGTACCACATGGGGTTCTCCTCCGATGTGGAGACCCCCGGCGGTCCGGTGCATCTGGCGCTGGCCTTCAACCCGTCGCATCTGGAGATCGTGACCCCGGTGGTCGAGGGTTCGGTGCGCGCGCGCCAGGTGCGCCTGGGCGACCGGCAGGGCAACCGGGTGATGCCGGTGGTGATCCACGGCGATGCGGCCTTCGCCGGCCAGGGCGTGGTGATGGAAACCCTCAACATGTCGCAGACCCGCGGGTTCTCCACCAAGGGCACCGTGCACGTGGTCGTGAACAATCAGATCGGGTTCACCACCAGCACGCTGAAGGATGCGCGTTCGACGCATTACGCGACCGATGTCGCCAAGATGGTGAACGCGCCCATCCTCCACGTGAACGGCGACGACCCCGAGGCGGTGGTGTTCGTGACCCAGATCGCACTGGATTACCGCATGCGGTTCGGCAAGGACGTGGTCATCGACCTGGTCTGCTATCGCCGTCAGGGGCACAACGAGGCCGACGAACCCGCCGCGACCCAGCCGCGCATGTACCACCGCATCCGCGACCTGCCGACTACCCGCGAGCGCTATGCCCGTCAGCTGATCGAGGAAGGCCTGACCGACGCGCAGCAGCAGGAGCAGATCCTCGACGCCTACCGCGACCGGCTGGATGCCGGCGAGGCGGTGGCCGACTCGCTGCTGCGCGATCGCACCCGCGAGACCCGCGCCGGCGGCACCAACTGGGGTCCGTACCTGCATCAGCCCTGGGATCAGCCGGTCGATACCGGCGTCGACCGCGAGCGTCTGGCGACCGCGCTGGAACACCTGTCGACCCCGCCGGAGGGCTTCGAGCCCCACCCGCGGGTGCACAAGATCCTCGAGGCGAGGCGCCAGATGGCGCGCGGTGAACAGTCGCTGGACTGGGGTGCTGCGGAGACCCTGGCCTACGGCAGCCTGATCCAGGACGGCTATCGCGTGCGCCTGTCCGGACAGGACTCCGGGCGCGGGACCTTCTTCCATCGTCACAGCGTGCTGCACGAACGCAACACCGGCGACACCTACGTCCCGCTGCGCCGCCTGGACCCGGACCATCCGCGCTTCCTGGTCATCGATTCGCTGCTGTCCGAGGAGGCCGTGCTCGCGTTCGAATACGGTTACGCCACCGCGGCCCCCGAGGCGCTGGTGATCTGGGAGGCGCAGTTCGGAGACTTCGTCAACGGCGCCCAGGTGGTGATCGACCAGTTCATCTCCTCCGGTGAGCAGAAATGGGGGCGGCTGTGTGGCCTGACCCTGTTCCTTCCGCACGGCTACGAGGGCCAGGGACCGGAGCATTCCTCCGCGCGCCCCGAGCGCTTCCTGCAGCTGGCGGCGCAGGAGAACATGCAGGTATGCGTGCCGACCACGCCGGCGCAGATCTTCCATCTGCTGCGCCGGCAGATGGTGCGCCCCTACCGCAAGCCGCTGGTGGTCATGACCCCCAAGAGCCTGCTGCGGCACCGTCAGGCCGTTTCCTCGCTGGAGGACCTCGCCGAAGGACGGTTCGAGACCGTGCTGGACGACCCGGAGGTGACCGATCCGCAGCAGGTCCGTCGGGTACTGCTGACCAGCGGTCGCATCCACTACGATCTGGTCTCCACCCGCCAGACCGACGAACGCGAGGATGTCGCCGTGGTGCGCCTGGAGCAGTGCTACCCGTTCCCCTGCGACCGCATGCGCGAGGTACTGGAGCGTTATCCGCAGGCCGAGGAATTCGTCTGGATTCAGGACGAGCCGGAAAACCAGGGCTATCTCGGCTTCGTGTATCCGCGCCTGGCCCCGCTGCTGGCCGAGCGCGGTCATGCCCTGCACGCGGTTGCGCGCCCGCCGGCGGCGGCTCCGGCGGTGGGCTATCCCGAGGTCCACCGGTCGCAGCACGAGGAGCTGCTGGAGCGCGCCTTCGGCCCGCTGGGCAGCCGTGACCTGCCGCACCCGACACCCTGAGTCCGACCCGCAAAACCGCCGAACAAGGAAGCCCGATGTCCGCCGAGCAGACCCCGATCCAGGTTCCGCAACTCCCCGAATCCGTGGCCGACGCCACGGTGATCGCCCTGCACCGGAAGCCGGGCGATGCCGTACGCCGCGACGAACTGATCGCCGAGCTGGAGACCGACAAGGTCGTGCTGGAGGTCAACGCCCCCGCCGACGGAACCCTGGTCGACCTGGCCGTGGCCGAAGGCGACACCGTGCACGCCGATGACGTGCTCGGCCATCTGGGCCCGGCCCCGGCACAGGCCGCCGAGGAGGCCCCGGCGGCCGGGGAGCACGTCGAGCCCGAACCCGACCCCGCCTCGGCCGAGGCCGACGAAGCGGACGAAGGCCCCGAGTCCGAACCGGCCGCGGATGCCAGCTCGCCGCCCCCGCCGAGCCCGGCGGTACGCCGCCTGCTGCAGGAGGCCGGCCTGCGCGAGGATCAGGTGCGCGGCACCGGGCCCGATGGCCGTATCCAGCGCGAGGATGTCGAGCGCGCACGCCAGGCGGCGGGCGGCTCCGGGGCCGAGGCCCGGGGTGACGGCGGGGGTGAATCCCGGCGTCCGGCGGCCAGTGGCTCCGGACGCGTTGCCACGCGCGAGCCGGCCGGAGCGGAGCCGGAGGGCGAGGCGCCGCGTGCGGCCGGCGAGCGCGGCACCGAGCGGGTACCTATGAGCCGCCTGCGGGCGCGCATCGCCGAACGCCTGCTGGAGGCGAAGCAGTCCACTGCGATGCTGACCACCTTCAACGAGATCGACATGTCGCAGGCCATGGCCCTGCGCGGGCGCTACAAGGATGCCTTCGAGCAGACCCACGGCATCAAGCTCGGCTTCATGGGGCTGTTCGTGGCTGCGGCCACCCGAGCCCTGCAGCGTTTCCCGGTGATCAACGCCGCGCTGGACGGGGAGGAGATCGTCTACCACCACTACACCGACATCGGCATCGCGGTGTCGTCCCCGCGCGGACTGGTGGTTCCGGTGCTGCGCGATACCGGCAACGCCTCCATTGCCGACATCGAACGCCGCATCCGCGACTTCGCCGAGCGTGCCGGCAGCGGCAAGCTGGATATCGACGAGCTGCGCGGCGGCACCTTCACCATCACCAACGGCGGGGTGTTCGGTTCGCTGTTCTCCACGCCCATCGTCAATCCGCCGCAGAGCGCCATCCTCGGCATGCACGCGATCAAGGAACGCCCGGTGGCGGTGGACGGCGAGGTGGTGATCCGGCCGATGATGTACGTCGCGCTGTCCTACGACCACCGCCTGGTCGACGGGGCCGACGCCGTGCAGTTCCTGGTGGCCATCAAGGAGGCCATCGAGGACCCGGCGCGCCTGGTGCTGGACGTCTGAGTCCGAACGCGGTTCAGCCCCGGGGCCGGGCCTGCAGCCAGAACGTGACCGGGCCGTCGTTGGTCAGGCTCACCTGCATGTCGGCGCCGAAACGCCCGGCGGCCACCGGCGTGTGGCGCCGCTGCGCCCGCTGCAGCAGGTGGTGGAACAGGGCCTCGCCGCGTTCCGGCGGGGCGGCCGTGGTAAAACTGGGGCGCATGCCCTTGCCGGTATCCGCCGCCAGGGTGAACTGCGGCACCAGCAGCAGCCCGCCGCCGGTCTCCCCCAGCGAGCGGTTCATGCGCCCCTCCTCGTCCGGAAACACGCGATAGCCCAGCAGTCGGTCGAGCATGCGCTCGACTGCCGATTCGTCGTCGTCCGGTTCCACCCCCACCAGCGCCAGCAGCCCGGTGCCGATCTCGCCGGTGATCTCCCCGGCGACCTCCACCCGCGCCCGGCTGACCCGCTGGATCAGGCTGATCATGTCCGCGCCCTGCCACTGCCCGGCTCCAGCCCGCCCGCCAGGTGGGTCAGGCGATCAGTGGCGGCGACCAGCGCCCGCGCGATCCCCGGTTCGGCGGCCGAGTGCCCGGCATCCGGGATGATCTGCAGATCCGCCTCGGGCCACGCCTGCGCGAGCGCCACCGCCTGCTCCACCGGGCACACCACGTCGTAGCGCCCGTGCACGATGAAGCCCGGGATGTCGCGCAGGCGCCCGGCATCGCGCAGCAGCTGGTCGGGTTCCAGGAAGGTGTCGTGGCTGAAGTAGTGGCACTCGATGCGTGCCAGGCTCAGGGCCACCTCCGGATCCTCGAAGTGGTCGATCACGTCGTCATTGGGGATCAGGCAGGAGGCATGGCCCTCCCAGGCCGACCACGCCTGCGCGGCCGCCTCGCGCACCGCCGGGTCCGGGTCGGTCAGGCGCCGATGATAGGCCGCCACCAGGTCGTCGCGTTCCTCCGCAGGGATGTGGTCGCGATAGGCCGCCCAGGCCTCGGGGAACAGGCGGTCGGCCCCCGCCTGGTAGAACCACTGGATGTCGCGCGGCCGGCACAGGAAGATCCCGCGCAGCACCAGGCCCAGCACCCGGCCGGGGTGCGTCTGCGCATAGGCCAGCCCCAGGGTGGAGCCCCAGGACCCGCCGAACACCACCCAGCGCTCGATCCCCAGTTCCTCCCGCAGCCGTTCGATGTCGGCCACCGCGTGCCAGGTGGTGTTCGCCTCCAGGCTGGCGTGCGGGGTGGAGCGGCCGCAGCCGCGCTGGTCGAACAGCACGATGCGATAGCGCGCCGGATCAAAGAACCGCCGGTGCCACGGTTCGCAGCCGGAGCCGGGGCCGCCGTGCAGGAACACCGCCGGAATGCCCTCCGGGTTGCCGCATTCCTCGTAGTACAGGCGGTGGCCGTCGCCAACCTCCAGGGTGCCGGTGGTATGGGGTTCGGTCGGGGGGTAGAGCGCGTCCATGGCAGGCCTCGAATTACACGAGTCCCAAGTCTGGCCAAAAACGGCGCGGCTGTCAGTCGTCGTCGATCACCTTCCCGCGATAGACCCGGCGACCCTTCTTCTTCGCGGGTTCGGCGGCATCGGTTGTACCCGGGGTGTCCGGTGTCTCCCCCGGCTCCGCGGCCGAACCTTCTTCCCGCGCGTTGTCGGCGTCCGCATCGGCCTCGGATCGGGATGCCGCCGGGGCGCTCAGATGCCCCCGCAGGGTCATCGCCGCCGCCTGCACCATGCTCGAGCGGCTGCGGCCGGCATAGTCCAGCAGCACCTCCATGAAATCCGGATCGGCGAACGAGAGGCGACCCACCGCCGGGAACTCGCTGCGCAGGGCACGCTTGAGCTCGCCGGCGAGGGTCAGGGTCTTGCGGTCGTACATGTCGAAGTTCCGCGCGGTGTCCGTCCCGGTCCCCATGCAACCCCGGTGCCACGGCGATCCCTCCCGTCCACGGCGCCCGGGTGTCCGTGACCGATCGCGTGGGTGAATCGAGCTGGTGCAGGAGCCCGCGCGCTCAAGGGCAACCGCACCGCCCCGGTGCATCCCCTCGCGGTCGGCGCCGGTGTCCATGTCGGGCCCACGCGTGCATCCGGGGCCGCAGAGGCATGCTGACCGCAAGGTGGTGGGAGTTCGCGGCCAAGGCCGCTCCTGCGGTGCCCGCGGGAGCCTGCCGGCAGGCAAACGGTATTCGTTACACTGGTCGGTAACCAGGAGCTTCGAGGAGGCGGGACCATGACCGACAAACTGCCCAATGTGCACCCGGGGGAGATCCTGTGGGAGGACTTCATGGTGCCCGCCGGCCTGACCAAACGGGCCCTGGCCGACGCGATCGGCGTTCCGGCCACGCGCATCGGTGACATCACGCTGGGGCGCCGCGGCATAACTGCGGAGACCGACCTGCGCCTGTCGTGCTACTTCGGCACCACCGAGGGCTACTGGCTGCGACTGCAGAATACGTATGACCTGGAGGAGGCGCGCCGCCACATGGCCGCGTAGGCAGCGCCGGCCGGACCGGGACCACCCCAATCGAAGGAATGCCCCCCGCCGGTGCATCCCCTCGCGGTCGGCGCCGGGGCTTGCGCGGGCCGCGCCCCGTCCCTATGTTGCGGGGATGGAAACACCGTCCGTACCCCGCTCCATCCGCCGTCTGGCCGGTCAGGCGATTCGCGAGTTCGACATGATCCGTGACGGCGACCGCGTGCTGGTCGGTCTGTCCGGTGGCAAGGACTCACTGACCCTGCTGTGGCTGCTGCACGAGCTGGCGCGTCGCGCGCCGGTGCATTTCGAGGTGGGTGCGGTGACCATCGACCCGGAGATCGACGGCTTCGACCCGGAGCGCCTGCAGGACTACCTCGGCGGCTACGGGATCCCGTATCACTTCGTCTCCGAGCCGATCGCCGAGCTGGCCGGCGAGCACATGGATAACGACTCGTTCTGTTCCTTCTGCTCGCGCATGAAACGCGGCCTGATGTATCGCACCGCGCGCGAGCACGGCTACAACGTGCTGGCGCTGGGCCAGCACCTGGACGACCTCGCCGAGAGCTTCCTGATGAGTGCCTTCCACGGTGGTCAGCTGCGCACCATGAAGGCCCATTACCGCATCGACGCCGGCGACCTGCGCGTGATCCGACCGCTGGTCTACGTGCGCGAGCGCCAGACCCGCGACTTTGCCGAGGCGGCCGGATTGCCGGTGATCCTCGACAACTGCCCGGCCTGCTTCTCCATGCCCACCCGGCGCGAGCACATGAAGGCGCTGCTGGCGCGCGAGGAGGGCGAGTTCGGCGAACTGTTCCGCAACCTGCGCACCACCCTGCGCCCGCTGATGACCGAGGGCGGGATTCCGGGGCCGGACGAGGCCCCCGCCGCTTCAAACGGGCCGCGGTCCGCGGAACCGGTGCCCCGCGGGGAGCCGGCCGATGGCTGAGCGGCGGCAGCTGCGCGACCGCCTGATCGGCATGGTCCTGCGGGTGCTGGGGCGCCTGCCGCTGCGGGTCAATCACGCGCTGGGCGGGCTGCTCGGCACCCTGGTCTGGCTGCTGCCCACGCGTTCGGCGCGGCTCACGCGCATCAATCTGGCGCTGTGTTTCCCGGACATGGACCCGGCCTGGCACCGGCGCACCGCGCGGCGTTCGCTGCAGGCCATGGCGCGTTCGCTGACCGAATCGCCCTGGCTGTGGCGGGCCTCGCCCGAGCGCCTGGCGGCGCTGGCGGAGGCGCCGCCGCGCTATACACGATTGCAGCAGCGCGCCCCCGGGCGGGCGCTGTTCCTGGCCACGCCGCATCTGGGGTCCTGGGAATTCGCAGGCCTGCACGCGGCGATGCACGGGCCGATGGCCTCGCTCTACAGTCCGCTCGCCACCCCCGAGATCGACCGCTGGGTGCGCGAGGCGCGCGCCGCCACCGGGGCGAAACTGGCGCCGGCCGACCGCTCCGGGCTGCGCATCCTGCAGAAGGCCCGCGATGCCGGCGAGATCATCGGCGTGCTGCCCGACCAGAGCCCGAAGGGGGCCTCGGGCGTGCACGCGCCGTTCTTCGGCCGCCAGGCCCTGACCATGACCCTGCTGCCGCGCCTGCTGCGCGGGCGCGACGACCACGTGGTGTTCCTGTTCGCCGAACGCCTGCCGCGCGGGCGCGGCTTTCGCTACCACGAGATCGAGGCCGGGCCCGGGGTGCGGGACCCGGATCCCGCGCGCGCGGCCGCGGCGATCAACCGCATCGTCGAGGACCTGGTGCGGCGCTGCCCGGAGCAGTACAACTGGGCCTACAAGCGCTTCCACCCACCACCGCCGGGACAGCCGTCGGTGTACGCCCGCCGCTGACGCGTGATGTCGTTCCCCGATTCCGTGGCCCGTCTGGCCGCCCGCATCCCGTTGCCCCGCTGGCTGGCGCCGGGCTGGGCGCGGCGTCTGGCGGCCTCGCTGTCGGTGCCCGGGCTGTTGCTGGGCACGCTGTTCTTCGCCGCGTCGCTGTCGCCCAGCCTGATCCCGCGCACCTGGGAGATGCAGGGCATCCTGTCCGGGATCTCCCTGTCGGCGGGCTATCTGCTCGGGGTCTTCCTGCACTGGCTGTGGGCCTACCTCGAGCTGCCGGAGGCCGGCGAGCGGGTGCACCGGATCATGGTCAGCGTCGCCGCCGTGCTGTGCGCGATCATCGCGGTCGCGTTCCTGATGCAGGCGGCCCAGTGGCAGAACTCCATCCGCGAGCTGATGGAGCTGGACCCGGTGGACAGCGCGCATCCGTTCCGCACCGGGATGATCGGCCTGGCGGTGTTTGCGGCAGCGCTGGCGGTGGGGCGGCTGTTCCTGCTCAGTTTCCGCTTCGTGGCCGTGCGTCTGCGCCGTTTCATTCCGCGGCGGCTGGCCAACGTGACCGGCGTCATCGTCGCGCTGTCGCTGTTCTGGGCGGTGATCGACGGCGTGCTGCTGGAATACGGCCTGCGCACGGCCGACCGGACCTTTCAGCAGTTCGACGTGCGCATGGAAGCGGACGTGGAGCACCCGGGCGACCCGCTGCTGTCGGGCAGCGAGGCATCGCTGATCGGCTGGGAGGACCTCGGCCAGCACGGTCGGCGGTACGTCGGTTTCACCCCCACCAGCGGCGAGATGAGCGAGTTCTTCGACCGGCCGACCCCGGCACCGCTGCGGGTCTATGTCGGGCTGAACGCGGCGGAGACCATCGAGGAGCGGGCCCGCCTGGCGCTGGATGAGCTCAAGCGCACCGATGCCTTCGACCGCTCGGTGCTGGTGCTGGTCACGCCCACCGGGCGCGGCTGGGTGGATCGCGACGCGATGCAGGCGGCGGAGTACCTGCATCGCGGGGATGTCGCTTCGGTGGCGGTGCAGTACTCCTATCTGCCGAGCTGGCTGTCGCTGATGTCCGAGTCGTCCTACGGTCTGGAGACCGCGCAGGCGGTCTTTGCGGAAGTCTATGGCCACTGGCGCGAGCTGCCGCCCGACGAGCGTCCCGAGCTGTATCTCCACGGCCTGAGCCTGGGGGCGCTGAATTCCGAGCGCGCCGCGGATCTGTACGACATCGTCGGCGATCCGTTCTCCGGTGCGCTGTGGAGCGGGCCGCCGTTCCGGTCCGAGGCCTGGCGCGAGATCACCGCGCAGCGCGAGCCGGACTCGCCCGCGTGGCTGCCGCGTTTTCGCGACAGCTCCATCGTGCGTTTCACCAACCAGGATCCGCACCTGGAGATCCCCGGTGCCGAATGGGGGGCCATGCGCATCGTGTACCTGCAGTATGCCAGCGACCCCGTCACCTTCTTCGAGCCCGAGGCCTTCTACCGCCAGCCGGAATGGATGGAAGAACCGCGCGGCCCGGACGTGACCGACAAGCTGCAATGGTACCCGGTGGTGACCATGCTGCAGCTGGCGATCGACGTGGCCGCCGCGGATGATGCCCCGGTGGGCTACGGCCATGTGTATGCCCCGGAACACTATGTCTACGCCTGGCGCCACGTGACGGATCCCGAAGGCTGGTCGGAAGACGAGCTGCAGCGGCTGAAGGACCACCTGCGCGGCGATCGGTAGCGGCCGTCAGCCGACCTGGCCGTAGCGGGTCGCATCCCCCAGCCAGCGCTCGATCAGCGCGCCGCCGCGCGGCGGATCCTGCAGCAGCCCCTCGGCGATGCGGGTAGCGCGCGGCAGCAGGTCCTGGTCACGCGACCAGTCGGCCACGCGGAAGCTGCGGTCGCCGGTCTGGCGGGTGCCCAGCAGTTCGCCCGGCCCGCGCAGGCGCAGGTCGACCTCGGCGATCTCGAAGCCGTCGTCGGTGCGCCGCATCGCCTCCAGACGCTCGCGCGCGGTGTCGCCCAGCGGCGGGCGATACAGCAGCACGCAGGCGCTGGCGGCATTGCCGCGCCCCACGCGCCCGCGCAGCTGGTGCAGCTGCGACAGGCCCATGCGCTCGGCATTCTCGATGATCATCAGGCTGGCGTTGGGCACGTCCACGCCGACCTCGATCACCGTGGTCGCCACCAGCAGGTCGATCGCACCGCGGCGGAATTCCTCCATCACCTGGTCGCGCTCGCTGCCCTTCATGCGTCCGTGTGCCAGCCCGATGCGCAGCCCCGGCAGGGCCTCGGCCAGGCGCTCGCGGGTGGCCTCGGCGGATTCGGCCTCCAGCTGCTCCGAGTCTTCCACCAGCGGACACACCCAGTAGGCCTGGGTGCCGTCGCCGCAGGCCACGCGGATGCGTTCGATCACCTCGTCGCGGCGTTCGTGGCTGATCAGCGCCGTGCGCACCGGCGTGCGCCCCGGCGGGCGTTCATCGATGATCGAGGTCTCCAGCCCGGCGTACAGCGTCATCGCGAGGGTGCGCGGGATGGGCGTGGCGGTCATGATCAACTGGTGCGGGGTGTGGCCGTTGCCCTTCTCGCGCAGCGCCATGCGCTGATGCACGCCGAAGCGGTGCTGCTCGTCCACCACCGCCAGCCCGAGGCGATGGAAATGCACGTCCTCCTGGAACAGCGCATGGGTGCCCACGGCCACCGGCCGCGCCCCGCTGGCCAGTTCGTTCAGCAGCTGGCCGCGTTCGCTGCGCCCCTGGCGTCCACCCAGCCAGGCGACGGGGATCCCCATGGGCTCCAGCCAGGCGGCCAGGTTGCGTGCGTGCTGGCGGGCCAGCAGCTCGGTGGGGGCCATGAACGCAACCTGGTAGCCGGCCTCCACCGCGGCCAGCGCCGCGGCCACCGCGACGAGGGTCTTGCCCGAGCCCACGTCGCCCTGCAGCAGGCGGTTCATCGGCTGCTGGCGGGCGAGATCCGCCCGGATCTCGCCGATCACGCGCTGCTGGGCGCCGGTCAGCGGGAACGGAAGCCCGGCATGCAGGCGCTTCCACAGGTCGCCGGGCGGGGCCAGCGCCGGGGCGTGTTCGTCGGGTTCGGTCCGGGCATGCTGCAGGCGGGCGAGCTGGTGCGCGACCAGTTCCTCCAGCGCGAGCCGGGTCTGCGCGGCCGAGCGCCCGTCGATGCCGGGCTCGAGCGCCGCGGTCTGCGTGTCGGGGGGCGGCTGGTGCAGGTCCTGCACGGCCTGCTGCAGCGGCGGCAGGCCGTCACGCTCCAGTTCCGGCAGGAGATCGGGCAGCTGCCGGATGCCGGGCAGGGCCTGGCGCACCAGCTTGCGCAGCAGCGGCTGCGACACGCCGTCGGTGACCGGGTAGACCGGGGTCAGGCGCTGTTCCAGCGCCGGCGGGGCGTCCGGATCGACGATCTCGGTCTCCGGGTGCACGCATTCCAGCGCCCCGGGCACGCCGCGCGGTTCACCGAAGGCGCGGACCCGGGTACCGCTCGCCAGGCGTTTCTGCTGCGCGTTGCCGAAATGAAAGAAGCGCAGGGTAATGAGGCCCTGACCGTCCCCCAGGGTGACCACCAGCATGCGCCGGCGGCGGATCACCACCTCGCTGCGCTCGACCACGCCTTCGAACAGGGCGGCGCGGCCCGGGCGCAGGCGATCCAGCGGGGTGATGCGGGTGCGGTCCTCGAAGCGCAGCGGCAGGTGGAACAGCAGGTCGCCGCAGACATGCAGGCCCAGCCGCGCCAGGCGCTCGGCCTGGCGCGGGCCCACCCCGTTGAGGGCGGTCAGCGGGGCCTGCAGGTCCATCTGCAGCGCTCCGGGGTGCGGGGCCTCAGCCCCGCGGGCACCAGGCGATGGCGTCCATCTCGACCTGCGCGCCCTTGGGCAGGGAGGCCACACCGATGGCGGCACGCGCCGGGTAGGGCTCGCTGAAGTACTCGGTCATCAGCTCGTTGACCAGCGGGAAGTGGGTCAGGTCGGTGAGGTAGATGTTGAGCTTGGCGATGTCGCCCAGCCCGGCGCCGGCGGCGTCCAGCACCGCGGCGAGGTTGTCGAACACCCGGCGGATCTGGGCCTCGATGCTTCCGTCCACCAGTTCCATGGTGGCCGGGTCCAGCGGGATCTGGCCCGACAGGTACAGGGTGTCGCCGGTACGCACCGCCTGCGAGTAGGGGCCGATGGCGGCCGGGGCGGTTTCGGTCTGGATCACTTCGCGGGACATGAGGTCTCCTGATTGCTGTGCGCCATAACTGTGCGACCGGCACCTTACCGCATCAGCCTCGCGGGCGGGAGATCTTCAGGACGTCGGGCAGGCGCCGCAGCATGCGCATGATCTGCGCCAGGTGCCGGCGGTCGCGCACCGTGAGCAGGAAGGTCATCGCGGTGGAATGCCCGTCCTGCTCGTTGAAGGAGATGTGCTCGATGTTCGAGCCCTGATCGGCGATGTTCGCGGCCATCTCCGCCAGCGCCCCGCGACGGTTCGCGGTGCGGGTGCGGATCGCGGCGGTGAACTGCAGGCCCGGTTCGTGCGACCACTGGAGGTCGATGGTGCGGTCGGGGCGCTCGCGGCCTTCGTGCAGGTTGCGGCAGTTCTCGCGATGGATCACCAGCCCGCGTCCGGCACTCAGCTGGCCCACGATCGGGTCGCCCGGGATGGGATAGCAGCAGCGCCCGTAATTCAGGACCATGCCCTCGGTCCCGCGGATGGCCAGGGTCGGGGTCTCGTCGCCGCTGGTCTCGCCCTCGACTTCCGCGGTTTCGGCGGTCTCCAGGCCCGTCAGCTGGCGGGCCACCAGGCCGGCCATGCGGTTGCCGAGGCCGATCTCGGCCAGCAGGGCGTCCAGATCCGGCAGCTGCATGGCGTCCAGCAGCTGGTCCAGCTGCGCCGGGGAAACCCGCGCCAGGCTAGTGTCCAGCGCGGACAGGGCCTTTTCCAGCAGTCGCCGCCCAAGGGCGCGGGCCTCGTCGGTCTGCATCGACTTCAGGCAGTGGCGGATGCCGCTGCGGGCCTTGCCGGTGACCACGAAGGACAGCCAGGCCGGGTTGGGCCGGGCGCCCTCCGCCGTGACGATCTCCACCGTCTGGCCGCTTTGCAGGCGACTGGACAGCGGCGCCAGCTGACGGTCGATCTTGGCCGCTACGCAGCGGTTGCCCACATCCGAATGCACCGCGTAGGCGAAATCGATGGGCGTGGCATTGCGCGGCAGTACCAGGATGTCGCCATTCGGGGTGAAGGTGTAGACCTCGTCGGGGAACAGGTCGACCTTGACGTTCTCCAGGAACTCGATGGAGTTGCCCACGCTGTTCTGGATCTCGAGGACGTCCTTGAGCCATTCGCGCGCGCGGCTCTGCGCGGTCTGCGCCAGTTCGCCGCCGGCCTTGTACTGCCAGTGCGCGGCGATGCCGCTCTCCGCCACGCGGTCCATCTCGGTGGTGCGGATCTGCACTTCGATGGGGATGCCCTGCGGACCGAACAGCACGGTGTGCAGCGACTGATAGCCGTTGGACTTGGGGATCGCGATGTAGTCCTTGAAGCGCCCCGGCACCGGCTTGTACAGGTTGTGCACGACCCCCAGCGAGCGATAGCAGGTGTCCATGCTGTCGACCACGATGCGGATCGCGAAGACGTCGAAGACGTCCTCGAAGGTGTTGCGCTTCGACCGCATCTTGCGGTAGATGCTGTAGAGCGATTTCTCGCGCCCGGTGATGCGGCCCTCGATGCCCGCGGCCTCCATGCGCGAGCAGATCGCCTGCTCGATGTTGCGCATCGGCTCGCGGCGATTGCCGCGGGCTTCGCGCATGGCCTTCTCCAGTACTGCCGCGCGCCACGGATGCTTGGCGGTGAACCCGAGGTGCTCCAGCTCGCGGCGCATCGCGTTCATCCCCAGGCGCTGGGCGATGGGGGCGTAGATCTCCAGGGTCTCGTTGGCGATGCGGCGCTTCTTGTCCGGGCGCATCACCCCCAGGGTGCGCATGTTGTGCAGACGGTCGGCCAGCTTGACCAGGATCACCCGGATGTCGCGGGTGATCGCCAGCATCATCTTGCGGAAGTTCTCCGCCTGCGCCTCGGCCTTTGACTGGAACTGCAGGTGGGTCAGCTTGGAGACCCCGTCGACCAGCTCCGCGACCTCCTCGCCGAACTCGGCGTGGATGCGGTCCTTGCTGGTGGGGGTGTCCTCCATCACGTCGTGGAGGATGGCCGCGCAGATCGCGCGGTGGTCCATGCGCATCTCGGCCATGGTGCGGGCCACGGCCAGGGGGTGGTAGATGTACGGCTCGCCGGTCTTGCGGGTCTGGCCGTCGTGGGCCTCGGCGCCGAACAGGTAAGCGCGATAGACCTCCTCGACCTGCTCCGGCTCCAGATACGCCTCGAGCTCAGCGCACAGGTCGCTGATCAGGAAACGTGCGGAGCCCGAAGGAGCCGAGGAGACGGCCCCGGGCGCGGACAGCCCAGCGGCCATGGGCTCCACCTACCGTTCGTCGGCTTCGAGCTGTTCCAGGTGCCGGATCGTGGAGAAATCCAGCATCTGGTTCTGCGGCCGCTCGTCGTGTTCGTCGAACACCTCGGCCCCGACCTCGCCGGCGGCGATCTCGCGCAGGGCGATGACCGTCGGCTTGTCGTTGTTCTCGGGAACCCGGGGTTCCTTGCCGTGGGCGATGTGCCGGGCGCGACGGGCGGCCATCATTACCAGCTCGAACCGGTTGTCGACTTTTTCGAGGCAGTCCTCGACAGTTATGCGGGCCATGGGCTAGCTCCGGATGTTGCGTGCAAAAAGGTTGAACGGTTCAGGCCGGCGCACGGGCACTGGCCAGCAGGTTGTGCAGGGTCTCCGCCGAGCGGATCTCCTGCTCCACCGTACGCAGCCGGTTGGAGCGGAAGATGCTGGCGAGATCCCGCAGGGCCTGATCGAACTCCGCGTTGACCACGGTGTAGTCGTATTCGCGGTAATGCGTGCAGTCCGACTCGGCATCACGCAGGCGGCGTTCGATCACCTCCTCACTATCCTGACCACGGCCGCGCAGCCGACGTTCCAGTTCGGTGCGCGAAGGCGGCAGGATGAAGATCGAGCGGCAGTCCGGCACCGCGGCGCGGACCTGCCGGGCACCCTGCCAGTCGATTTCCAGGATCACGTCGAAACCGGCGTCCAGGCGTTCGTTCACGCTGGCCAGCGCGGTCCCGTAGAAGTTGTCGAATACCTTGGCGTGCTCCAGCAGCTTGCCGTCCTCGATCATGCCGAGGAAGGTCTCCGCCGAGACGAAGTGGTAGTCGATGCCGTCGACCTCGCCCGGGCGCGGCTGACGCGTGGTATGCGAGACCGAGACCTCGACGTCCTCGACGCTGTCCAGCAGTGCGCCGACCAGGCTGGTCTTGCCGGCACCGGAGGGTGCGGAAACGATGTACAGCGTGCCACGTGCGGGCCGGGAAGAAACGGTCATGCTGGCGTCCGCCGAAGGAGGACCGGGCGGTGCCGGATGCACCGCCCGACCGAAGAAATCGGGAAATGGTCGGAGTGAAAGGATTCGAACCTTCGACCCCTGCCTCCCGAAGGCAGTGCTCTACCAAGCTGAGCTACACTCCGACGCTGAGCTGAGTATTGTGCCGTGTTGATCCGGGGTTGTCCATGCCCCGGGCGAACGCGGTGTCAGTGATCGCGCCCCACGGCGAAGCGGGCGATGTCCGCCAGCGCGCGGCGGTGGGGGTTGTCCGGCAGCCCGGCGATGGCGTCGATGGCCGCGTCGGTCTCGGCTTCCGCGCGCGCCCGGGCGTAAACCAGAGCGCCGGTGGAGTGCATCGCCGCGATCACCGCGTCGGTTTCCTCGCGCCCGCCCTGTTCGATTGCCCGGCGCACCACGGCCTTTTCGGCGTCGTTGCCCTCGCGCAGCACGTGGATCAGTGGCAGGGTCGGCTTGCCTTCGGCGAGATCGTCGCCCAGCTGCTTGCCGGTCACCTCGGGGTCGGCCGAATAGTCGAGCACGTCGTCGATCAGCTGGAACGCGGTGCCCAGGTGCATGCCGTAGCGCGCCAGCGCGGCCTCGTCGGCGGCGTCGCGTTGCGCCAGGATCCCGCCGATCTGGCAGGCCGCCTCGAACAGCTTGGCGGTCTTCGACTGGATTACGTCCATGTAGCGCGCCTCGTCGACATCCGCGTCGTGGCAGTTCATCAGCTGCATCACTTCGCCTTCCGCGATGACGTTGGTCGCGCGCGACAGGATCTCCATCACCCGCATCGAGTCGATCTCGACCATCATCTCGAAGGCGCGGGTGTAGAGAAAGTCGCCCACCAGCACGGCGGCCTCGTTGCCGAAGATGTGGTTCGCGGTCTCGTTGCCGCGGCGCATCTCCGAGGCATCCACCACGTCGTCGTGCAGCAGGGTCGCGGTGTGGATGAACTCCACCAGCGCCGCCAGGGTGACGTGCTTGTCGCCCTCGTAACCGCAGGCCCGGGCCGACAGGGTCGCCAGCAACGGCCGCAGTCGCTTGCCGCCACTGTGGATGATGTAGTGTCCGAGCTGGTTGATCAGCACCACGGGGGAGCTGAGCCGGTCGCGGATACAGGCGTCGACTGCCTGCATGTCGTCGGCAGCGAGCTCTCGGATGGCGTCTATGGACATGCGGTTCGGCAGGCCGGTGAGGGTGGGGGGTCGATTTCGGCAGGCCCGCACGCGCGCGCCGCCTCCAGCAAATGAAGAGCCCGGCATGCTAGAAAGGGGGTGGCGGGGTGTCAAGCAATACGGGTGGCGGAAACGTTGACCCCCGGCGGGGGTGCTGCTAGCATTGCCGCCCTTTCGCGAGACCAGTCATCAGCACCTGGTCCATACAGGTCATCGCAACGGAGTCCCAGGGAAATGTACGCGATCATCGCAACAGGTGGTAAACAGTACCGCGTCGCCGAAGGTGACGTGATCCGCATCGAAAAGCTCGACGCCGAAGTCGGTTCTGAGGTCGATTTCGACCAGGTGCTGATGGTGGGTGCGGGTGACGATGTCCGCGTCGGGGCCCCGGTGGTCGATGGCGGCAAGGTCACCGCCAAAGTCGAGGACCACGGCCGCGGCGACAAGGTCCGCATCATCAAATTCCGGCGCCGCAAGCACAGCATGAAGCAGGCGGGCCACCGGCAGCACTACACCACCGTGCGCATCACCGGCATCGCCGGCTGAGCTGCGGCACGACAGTACTCGGGAGAACGAGAACATGGCACACAAGAAGGCAGGCGGCAGTTCCAAGAACGGGCGCGATTCCGAGAGTAAACGCCTTGGCGTCAAGCGGTTTGGCGGCCAGACCGTGAGCGCCGGGAACATCCTCGTCCGTCAGCGCGGTACGCAGTATCATCCCGGCGAGAACGTGGGTTGCGGCAAGGACTACACGCTGTTCGCCAAGGTGGATGGCGAGGTCGTGTTCAAGAAGGGCGGTCGTTTCAACCGCCGTTTCGTGACGGTCCAGCCGCAGCAGTAATCCGGCCGTCCGCAGTCCGGATCGCCGTAAAGCCCCGTTCTGCGGGGCTTTTTTTGTTTCTATCCCCTCCGGAGGCGAAGGATGCAGTTCATCGACGAGGCGAACATCGTGGTCAGGGCCGGCGATGGCGGTAATGGCTGCGTGAGCTTCCGCCGCGAGAAGTACATCCCCTTCGGCGGGCCGGATGGCGGCGACGGCGGGGACGGGGGTTCGGTGTGGCTGGTCGGGACCGAGCGCCTGAACACCCTGGCCGACTTCCGCTACCAGAAGCGTTTCGACGCCCCGCGCGGGAAAAACGGCATGGGACAGAACCGCACCGGCGCGTCCGGCGAAGATCTCGAGATCGCGGTGCCGGTGGGCACCGTGGTGCGTGATGCGGAGACCGACGAGCTGCTGGGGGACATTATTGCCGACGGCCAGCGTCTGCTGGTCGCCCAGGGCGGCTATCACGGCCTCGGCAACACCCGCTACAAGAGCTCCACCAACCAGGCCCCGCGCCAGAGCAAGCCGGGCACGCCGGGCGAGCAGCGGCGCCTGCAGCTGGAGCTGCGGGTGCTGGCCGACGTGGGGCTGCTGGGGCTGCCGAATGCCGGCAAGTCGACCCTGCTGTCGCGCGCGTCGGCCGCGCGTCCGCGGGTGGCCGACTACCCGTTCACCACGCTTTATCCGCAACTGGGCGTGGTCAGCGTGGGGCCCGAGCAGAGCTTCGTGATGGCCGATATACCGGGACTGATCGAGGGCGCGGCCGAGGGTGCCGGGCTGGGCACCCGCTTCCTCAAGCACCTGGGGCGCACCGAGCTGCTGCTGCACCTGGTGGACGTGGCTCCGCCGGATCCCGAGGCGGACCCGGTTGCCGACATGCAGACCGCGCTCACCGAGCTGCAGCGGCACAGCGAGGAACTGGCGGGGCGTCCGCGCTGGCTGGTGCTCAACAAGTGCGAGCTGCTGGACGCGGAGGCGCTGGACGCGCTGGGCGAGCGCATGCAGGCGGCGCCCGGCGGCGACGTGCCGCAGTACCGCATCTCCGCCGCCATCGGCGACGGCGTGGACGGTCTGCTGCAGGCCGTGATGCGCGAAGTCGAGCGCCGGCGCCTCGACCCGGCGGAGGGCGAGCCGGAGGGCGAAGCATGAGCCGCGCCCTGCCGCAGGCGCGGCGCGTGGTGGTGAAGATCGGCAGCGCGCTGATCACCGCCGATGGCACCGGCCTCGACCGCCCGGCCCTGCAGGCCTGGGCCCGGCAGATGGCCGAACTCCGGGAGCAGGGGCTGGAGGTGATCCTGGTGTCCAGCGGGGCGGTGGCCGAAGGCATGTATCGCCTGGGCATGAGCGAGCGGCCGCACCAGCTGCATCAGCTGCAGGCCTCGGCCGCGGTCGGTCAGATGGGGCTGGTGCAGGCCTACGAGCAGGAATTCGCGGCGCACGGGCTGCACGCCGCCCAGGTCCTGCTGACGCATGACGACCTGGCCGACCGCGAGCGCTACCTGAATGCGCGTTCGACCATGCAGGCCCTGCTGGCCCTCGGCACCATCCCGGTGGTCAACGAGAACGACACCGTGGCCTACGAGGAGATCCGGCTGGGCGACAACGACACCCTGGCGGCGCTGGTCGCCAACCTGGTGGTGGCCGATCTGTTGCTGATCCTGACCGATCAGGAGGGCCTGTTCGACGCCGATCCGCGGCGTGACCCGCAGGCCCGGCGGATTGCCGAAGGCCGCGCCTCGGATGTGACGCTGCAGCAGTTCGTGGCCCCGGAGTTCGGGCGGCTGGGACGCGGCGGCATGGCCACCAAGCTGTACGCCGCGGAGCGTGCCGCGCGTTCCGGTACCCATACCGTGATCGCCTCGGGGCGTGAGGAGCGCGTGATGGCGCGGGTCCTGGCCGGCGAAGACGTGGGGACCTGGCTGCAGCCGGACCGCGAGCCGCTGGCCGCGCGCAAGCGCTGGATCGCCGACCAGCTGCACTCGCGCGGTGTGCTGCATCTGGACGAGGGTGCCGCGCGGGTGCTGCGCGAATCCGGCCGCAGCCTGCTGGCGGTGGGCGTGGCGCGGGTCGAGGGGGAATTCCGCCGCGGCGAGGTGGTGACCTGCGTGGCCCCGGATGGCTCCGGGGTTGCGCGTGGACTGGTCAACTACTCGGCGGCCGAGGTGGAGCGCATCCGCGGTCTGCGTGCCGATCAGATCGAGGCGGAGCTGGGCTATCAGTTCGAGCCGGAGCTGGTGCACCGCGACAACATGGTCCTGCTGTAGCGACACGCGCACGACATGTGCACGCAAACGGGCCCGCCCCTTCGCAGAGGGGCGGGCCCGTTCGGTCTTCAGGCTGCCGGCCGGGCCCGCAGGCCCGAGGGTCTTACGCCTGCAGGGCGCGGATCCGCTGGTTCAGGCGGCTCTTGTGGCGGGCCGCCTTGTTCTTGTGGATCAGACCCTTGTTCGCGGTCTTGTCGATGATCGGGACCGCCTGGCGATACGCCTCGCGGGCAGCCTCGACGTCTCCCTGACGCAGCGGCTTGAGGACCGCCTTCATGTACGTACGGAAACGCGACCGCAGCGCCATGTTGTGGGCGCGGTTCTTCATGGACTGACGGGCCCGTTTACGGGCAGAAGCAATATTCGCCAAAACTCTATCCCTCGCGTGATTCGCCGGGTTCTCTGAAAGGCGACAAAGCATACTCGGGGCTCCGGTCAGGGTCAAGCTCGTCTTCGCCGTAGGAGTCTGCTTGCAGGCGAACCGGGCCCGGGCGCCCCGGAATGGAATCCCGGAGCCTGTGCGTCTACATTGCAGGCATCACAACACAAGAAAGGAGCATGGAGATGAAATACCCCGCCGCCCGCAACAATGCCCTGGTCCCCGGCTTCGTGCTGGTGCTGCTGGCCCTGTTCGCCGCCAGCCTGGTCCTGGTCCCGCAGCAGGCGCGCGCCTTCGAGCCCGAGGCCAAGGTCGCCTACCACGCCGATTTCGCCGATCCGCGGCGCTTCTCGGCGATGCTCACCAGCATCAACAACATGGTCACCCATTACGAGCGCGAGTTCATCGAGGCGGATGTGCGGATCGTGTTCGTGTCCCACGGCATCCGTTTCATCGCCGATGACGACCTCGAAGGCACCCCGTTCGAGGCCGACGAGGAATTGCTGGAGGAGCGTGAACGGCTGCAGAGCCGCCTGCGCACCCTGGCCAATACCTATGGTGTGCAGCTGGAGCTGTGCGACATCACCCGCGGTGACATCGGCCTTCCGGAAGAGGATCTGATGGATGGCGTGGATATCGAGCTGGTGCCCTCCGGCGTGGTGCGCCTGACCGAGCTGCAGAACGACGAAGGCTTCGCCTACCTGAAGATCGAGTAATCCTCCCTTCCTCCTGACGGCTGCCCGCGGTTCTCCGGGGCAGCCGTCGCCGGGCCTGGCGACGGGCGAGTCGGTTACACTCCGGTCCGCTCATTGTCTGTGTGGTGCCGGCTTCCGCATGAACCGACTGTTCCGATCCACCGCTGTGGTCAGCGGCATGACCATGATCTCGCGGATCATGGGCTATCTGCGCGACATGGTGCTGGCGGTGACCTTCGGGGCCAGCGCGGCCACCGACGCCTTCTTCGTCGCCTTCCGCATCCCCAATTTTCTGCGCCGGCTGTTCGCCGAGGGGGCCTTCAACCAGGCCTTCGTCCCGGTGTTTGCCGAATTCCGCGAGAAGCGCGGGCGCGAGGCCCTGCGCGATCTGCTGGACCATACCGCCGGGGCGCTGCTGGGCGCGGTGGCCATCGTCACGCTGCTGGGCATCCTCGCGGCCCCGGCCCTGATCTGGATCTTCGCCCCCGGGCTGGCGCAGGAGGCAGGGCGCCAGGACCTGGCGGCGGACATGCTGCGGATCACCTTCCCGTACCTGCTGTTCATCTCGCTGACCGCGATGGCGGCGGGCATCCTCAACAGCATCGGGCGCTTCGCGGTGCCGGCGTTCACTCCGGTGTTTCTCAACCTGGCGCTGATCGGCGCCGCGCTGTGGCTGGCGCCGATGTTCGCCGAACCGGTGGTCGCGCTGGCCTGGGGCGTGTTCATCGCCGGGGGGCTGCAGCTGGCTTTCCAGATCCCGTTTCTGTGGCGGGCCGGGCTGCTGCCACGGCCGCGTTTCCGCCGGGCGCACGAGGGCGTGCGCCGGATCGTCAAGCTGATGCTGCCCGCGATCCTCGGGACCTCGGTGGTGCAGATCAACCTGCTGGTGGACACCCTGATCGCGTCGTTCCTGGTGGCCGGGTCGATCTCCTGGCTGTATTTCGGCGATCGCTTCGTCGAGCTGCCGCTGGCGCTGTTCGGCATCGCCATCGGCACGGTGATCCTCCCGCGCCTGGCGAAACAGTTCAACGAGGAGCGGCCCGAGGCCTTCGGCCGTACCCTGGACTGGGCCCTGCGCACGGCGATGCTGGTGGCCCTGCCGGCGATGGCCGGACTGGTGGTGCTGGCGGTGCCGATCCTCGCGACGCTGATCCAGTATCAGGAGTTCACCCCGCACGACACCCACATGACCGCACTGGCGCTGGCCGCCTATTCGCTGGGGCTTCCGGGCTTCATCCTGATCAAGGTGCTCGCGCCGGGCTTCTTCGCCCGCCAGGACACGAAGACCCCGGTGCGCATCGCGATCATCGCCATGCTGTGGAACATGCTGCTCAACGGCCTGTTCGTGCTGCCGTGGTATCTGTCCGGGGTGCCGGGGGCGCACGCCGGGCTGGCGCTGGCGACCTCGGCCTCGGCCTACATCAACGCCGGGCTGCTGTATCGCGGGCTGGTGCGCGAGGGCATCTATCGCCCCGGGCCGGCCCTGCGGCGCCTGCGCTACGGGCTGCCCGTGGCCCTGGCGGTGATGGTGGCGGTCCTGGTGGTGCTGTCGCCGGCGCTGGACGCGTGGACGGACTGGTCGATCCCCGAGCGCGGGACGGCGCTGACCGGGCTGATCGTCGCCGGGGTGGCCAGTCTCGGGGTGACCCTGTGGCTGGCCGGGCTGCGTCCGCGGCATTTCCTGTTGCGCGAGGCCTGATCTCGCGGGGCACGCCGGGTTATACTTGCCGTTTTTCCTGGATACGGGGCAATGCGGCTGATTCGAGGGCTGGGCAGGTCCGACGGTGCGGATTCCGGACTGGCCGCGGTGCGCGGCGCCGTGGTGACCATCGGCAACTTCGACGGTCTGCACTGCGGGCATCAGGCGGTGGTGGATCGCCTGCTGGCGGCCGCGCGCGAGCACGCCGCCCCGTCGGTGCTGATGACCTTCGAACCGCTGCCGCGCGAATATTTCGCCGAGCACGCCGGAGCGCCCACGCCGCCCGGCCGGCTGCAGCGCCTGCGCGACCGTCTGGTGGCGCTGGACGGCCGCGGACTGGACGCCGCCTGGGTGCTGCGCTTCGATGCCCGCCTGGCGGGGTTGCCGGCGCGCGACTTCCTAGAGGAGGTCCTGTACCGGCGGCTGGGCGCGCGCCACGTGCTGGTGGGCGACGACTTCCGCTTCGGCCGCGGGCGCGAGGGCGACAGTGCGCTGATGCGCGCCGAAGGGGAGCGGCTGGGCTTCAGCGTGGAGTCCACGCCCACGGTCAGCGATGCCGACGGGCGCATCAGCAGTACCCGGGTGCGCGCCGCCGCGCGCGAGGGCGGCTTCGACGAGGTGGCGCGGCTGCTGGGACGGCCGTACCGGCTGCACGGGCGGGTGGCGCATGGCGACCGCCTGGGGCGCACCATCGGCTTCCCCACGGCCAACGTGCGCCTCGGGCGCTGGCCGCTGGCGCTGCGCGGGGTGTATGCCGGCTGGCTGCACGGCGCGGGCGGCGAGCCGCTGGCCGCAGTGGCGAACATCGGCTGGCGGCCCACGGTGCAGGGCACCGAACAGCGCCTGGAGATCCATGTGCTGGACGCCGCCCCCGAACTCTACGGCGCGCGCGTGGCGTTCGAACCGCGCGCGCTGGTTCGCGGCGAACAGCGCTTCGACGGGCTGGATGCCCTCAAGGCGCAGATCGCGCGGGACGCCGACACGGCGCGTGAATGCCTGACAGGCGACGAACCGGGCCGCGTGCCCCGTACCGTCTGCTGACACCGGTCCAGACTGCCGAATCCTCCAACTCCACAGCAACCGGCCCCGCGGGGCCCATCCGGAAGAGCCATGGCCAAGAAACAGGCACCGCCGAATCCCTACAAGGATACGCTCAACCTGCCGCAGACCGCGTTCCCCATGCGGGCGAACCTGGCAAAGCGCGAGCCGGAATGGCTGGAGCAGTGGCGCGCGGAGGATCGTTACCGCCGCCTGCGCGAGCACTGCGCCGGACGGCCGCGTTTCGTGCTGGCCGACGGCCCGCCGTACGCCAACGGCTCCATCCACGTGGGGCACGCGGTCAACAAGATCCTCAAGGACATCATCGTCAAGAGCCGCACGCTGGCGGGTTTCGATGCCCCGTACGTGCCCGGCTGGGACTGCCACGGCCTGCCGATCGAGCTGCAGGTGGAGCACAACATCGGCAAGCCCGGCCACGAGGTGGACGCCGCCCAGTTCCGCGAGGCCTGCCGTGCCTACGCCGCGGAACAGGTGGCCGGCCAGTCGGCCGACTTCCAGCGCCTGGGCGTGCTGGGTGACTGGGACCACCCGTACCTGACCATGGACTACCAGGTCGAGGCGGACACCGTGCGCGCGCTGGCGCGCATCTACGAGCGCGGCCACGTGCAGATGGGCGAGAAGCCGGTGCACTGGTGCGTGGACTGCGGCTCCGCGCTGGCCGAGGCCGAGGTGGAGTACGAGGACAAGATCTCGCAGGCGATCGACGTGCGCTTCCGCGTGGTGGACGACGTGGATCTGGTGCGGCGTTTCTCCGGTGCGGATGCCGACGGCCCGGTGAGCGTGGTGATCTGGACCACCACGCCGTGGACCCTGCCGGCCAACCAGGCGGTGGCCGTGCACCCGGAGCTGGATTACGCGCTGGTGGAGCTGGAACACGAGCGCCTGCTGCTGGCGGAAGAGCTGCTGGAGGACTGCCTGGGTCGCTACGATCTGGGCGAAGGCCGTGTGCTGGCCCGCGTGAAGGGTGCCGCGCTGGAAGGCCTGATGCTGCAGCACCCGTTCCTGGAGCGCGAGGTGCCGCTGATCCTCGGCGACCACGTGACCACCGAGGCCGGTACCGGCTGCGTGCATACCGCCCCCGGCCACGGTCAGGATGACTACGCCGTGGGCCTGCAGTACAACCTGCCGGTGGACAACCCGGTGGGCCCCGACGGGGTGTTCGTGGAGGGCACGCCGTATTTCGCCGGGCAGAACGTGCACCAGGCCAACGGCCACGTGATCGACGTGCTGCACGAGAAGGCCGCGCTGATCGTGGCGCGCAAGCTGCACCACAGCTACCCGCACTGCTGGCGGCACAAGACCCCCATCATCTTCCGCGCCACGCCGCAGTGGTTCATCAGCATGGACCGTGCGGAACTGCGCGCCGATGCCCTGCGTGCGATCGGCGCGACGCGCTGGATGCCCGACTGGGGCGAGGCGCGCATCCACGGCATGGTGGCCAACCGGCCCGACTGGTGCATCTCGCGTCAGCGCCACTGGGGCGTGCCCATCCCGTTCTTCCTCAACCGCAAAACCGGGCGCGTGCACCCGCGTACCCCGGAGCTCACCGAGCGGGTCGCCCGGCGCATCGAGGAGCAGGGCATCGAGGCCTGGTTCAGCCTGGACCCCGAAGAATTCCTCGGCGAGGAGGCCGCCGACTACGTCAAGCTCACCGATACTCTGGACGTGTGGTTCGA
Organism: Thioalkalivibrio sp. ALE10; assembly: GCF_000381385.1. Lineage (NCBI taxonomy): Bacteria > Pseudomonadati > Pseudomonadota > Gammaproteobacteria > Chromatiales > Ectothiorhodospiraceae > Thioalkalivibrio > Thioalkalivibrio sp. ALE10. The sequence continues at coordinate 8,545 of NZ_KB906450.1, read as the reverse complement.
CTCCGGCGTGCTGCACAGCACGGTGGTGGAGCAGCGCTCCGAGCTCGGCGGCCTGCCGGCGGATCTGTTCCTCGAGGGTTCCGACCAGCACCGTGGCTGGTTCCAGTCCAGCCTGCTGACCAGCGTGGCCATGCGCGGCGAGGCGCCCTATCGCGGGGTGCTGACCCACGGCTTCACCGTGGACGAGAACGGCGAGAAGATGTCGAAGTCGCGCGGCAACGTGGTCGCGCCGCAGGAGGTGGTCTCCACCCTGGGGGCGGACATCCTGCGCCTGTGGGTGGCCGCGACCGACTTCGCCGGCGAGATGGCGATCTCCGACAACATCCTCGACCGCACCGCCGATGCCTATCGCCGCATCCGCAACACCATGCGCTTTCTGCTCGGCAACCTCAGCGGCTTCGATCCGCAGCAGCACGCGGTGCCGCTGGACGAACTGCTGCCGCTGGACCGCTGGATCGTGGCGCGCGCGCTGCAGGTGCAGGAGCAGGTCACCCGCTCGTACGACGAGTTCCTGTTCCACCCCATCTACCAGCGGGTGCACAACTTCTGCTCGGTGGAGCTGGGCAGCTTCTACCTCGACGTGATCAAGGACCGCCAGTACACCACGCCGGGGGATTCGCACGCGCGGCGTTCCGCGCAGACCGCGCTGTACCACGTGGCCGAGGCCCTGACCCGGTGGATCGCGCCGATCCTGACCTTCACCGCCGAGGAGATCTGGGAGCTGCTGCCGGGCGAACGCGCCGACTCGGTGCTGTTCGCCACCTGGTACGAGGGCCTGGCCCCGCTGCCGGAGGATGCGACGTTCAGCAACGCCGACTGGGACCGCATCCTGGAGATGCGCACCCACGCCGCGCGCGCGCTGGAAACCGCCCGCAACGAGCAGCGCATCGGTGCCTCGCTGACCGCCGAGATCGACCTGCACGTACCCGCCGATGCTCCGGTGCGCGGCCCGCTGGAGCGCCTGGGTGACGAACTGCGCTTCGTGTTCATTACCTCGGAGGTGCGCCTGAGTAGCGAGCCCGCCCCGGCCGAGGCGCATGCCGCGACCCTGGAGGACGGCACTGCGATCGGCGTGGTGGTGCACCGCAGTGAACACGCCAAGTGCGTGCGCTGCTGGCACCTGCGTCCCGACGTGGGCGAGAACCCGGCGCATCCCGAGCTGTGCGGGCGCTGCGTGACCAACGTGGAGGGGCCGGGCGAGACCCGGCGGTTCGCGTGAGGCTGCCGGGGCATTCCGGACTGGCGCCGGGGCTCGCCCTGGCCGCGGTGGTGCTGGTCCTCGACCAGATCACCAAGTTCTGGGCCGAGCGCGCGCTCACCCAGTTCGCCTCGGTGGAAGTGGCCCCGTTCTTCAACTTCACCCTGCTGTACAACCCGGGGGCGGCCTTCAGCCTGCTGGCGGACGCCGGCGACTGGGGCCGCTGGCTGCTGTCCGGGATCGCGATCGCCGCCGGGGTGCTGATCACCGTGTGGCTGGCTCGCCTGCCGCGCGATGCCTGGCTGACCATCGCCTCGCTGGGGCTGATCGTGGGCGGGGCCATCGGCAACCTGGTGGACCGCCTGCGCATCGGCAAGGTGGTGGATTTTCTCGACTTCCACTGGGCCGGGCATCACTGGCCCGCATTCAACGTCGCCGACATGGCGATCACCGTGGGCGCGGTGCTGCTGATCGTGGCCGCCTTCACCGAAGGCGAGGCCACCCGCCGCGACTGACCCGCCCCGCGTCTGCAAGCGAACTGGAGCAAAGATGACGACCGTAGTAAAAGAAAAGCGCGTACGCATGCACTACCGGCTGGTGCTGGAAAACGGCCTGGTGGTGGATTCCACCGGCGAGGAACCGACCGAGCTGGAGGTCGGCGCCGGCGAGATCCTGCCCGGGCTGGAAGACCTGCTGATCGGCCTGCAGCCGGGCGATCAGCGGGAATTTGCGATCGAGGCCGGGACCATGTTCCCTTGGCCCGAGAAAGAGGCCTTCCAGTCGGTGCCCCGCAACCAGTTCCCGCCCGAGGCGGAGCTGGCAGAGGGTCAGATCTACGAGTTCACCAGCCCGTCGGCCGAGGCCGTGCCCGGCCGCATCAGCGAATTGAGCGAGGAGACCGTGACCGTGGACTTCAACCACCCGCTGGCAGGCAAGAACTTCACCTTCGAGGTGGAGATCCTGGAAGTGCACCCGGCGGACGAGTGATCCGCGAGGAGAACAGGGCATGAACATGCAGGTCCGGCTCGCCAACCCCCGCGGCTTCTGCGCCGGCGTCGAACGCGCCATCGAGATCGTGGAACGCGCCCTGGAGATCCACGGCGCCCCGCTGTACGTCCGCCACGAGGTGGTGCACAACCGCCACGTGGTCGGGCGGCTGGAAGACGCCGGCGTGGTGTTCGTGGAGGAACTGGACGAGGTCCCGGACGGCAACGTGGTCATCTTCTCCGCGCACGGCGTGCCGCGCCGCGTGCAGGAAGAGGCCGAGCAACGCGGCCTGACCGTGTTCGACGCCACCTGCCCGCTGGTCACCAAGGTCCACCTCGAGGTGTCGAAGCACGCCCGCGAGGGGCGCGAAGTCGTCCTCATCGGGCATGCCGGCCACCCCGAGGTGGAGGGCACCCTGGGCCAGTTCGACACCTCGAACGGCGGGCGCATGATGCTGGTGGAAACCGTGGAAGACGTGGAACGCCTGGAGGTGAGCGAGCCCGACCGGCTGGCGTTCGTCTCCCAGACCACGCTGTCGATGGACGACACCGCCGACATCATCGATGCCCTCACCGCGCGCTTCCCCAACATCGAGGGGCCGCGCAAGATGGACATCTGCTACGCCACGCAGAACCGCCAGGACGCGGTGAAGACCCTCACCGACGACTGCGACCTGCTGCTGGTGGTCGGCTCGAAGAACAGCTCCAACTCCAACCGCCTCGCCGAGATCGGCGCGCGTTCCGGCGTGCCGTCGTACCTGGTGGACGGCGCCGCCGACATCGACCCGGCGTGGCTCGAAGGCCGCGACCGCATCGCCGTGACCGCCGGCGCCTCCGCCCCCGAACTGCTGGTGCAGGAAGTCATCGACTTCCTGCGGGAGCGCGGCGTGAACGAGGTCAGCGAAGTCGCCGGGCAGGAAGAGACCATCACCTTCTCCATCCCCCCCGGCCTGCGCGACACCGCCTGACCCCGGTAGGAGCGGCCTTGGCCGCGAACTGGAGTTGTCCTAATCTGGACCCTTTCGGATTCGCTGCCGCGGTGCCCCATGCTTTCTCCCGAACAAACTTCGCAGCTCGAGCGCCTCGCCAGAGAGCATGGCTGGGAGCTGCTGGTCCTGTTCGGCTCCACGGCGCGGGACGGCACCGGCCGGGACATCGACCTTGCCGTTCAGCCGGCGGAGATGCCGGGCCTGATGACCCAGGGTCGCTGGCAACGGCAACTGGAAGAGATCCTGGAGCCTTGCCCGGTTGATCTGCTGGTTCTGAGCCAGGGCACTTCCCCGCTGACCCGGTTCGAGGTCTTCCGGGATGGCGTCTGCCTGTACGAAGCACAGGCCGGGCGCTTCCACGCCGAGCAGGACCGGGCCTTCTTCCTGCACGCCGACTCCGTACTCTTCCAGCAACTACGGTAGAGGGCACGGATGCCTCCTGATACCGATGCCGTGCCCGACGCCCTGGAGGTGTATTCCGCCTTTGCCAGCTGGGCCGGGGAGCGCGTCCGGTCGAGCCCGTAGTCATTACTGCCGGGTATCGGTCTCCCGGGCGCCCCGGTGTACCCTGACGGCTTCAATCTCCCCGGAACATCCCGACCATGACCGAAACCACGCCCGCGCGCCACGACTTCCGCCTCAGCATCGTCTGCCCCGACCAGCACGGCATCGTGGCCCGGGTGGCCGAGGCCATTGCCGGCACCGACGGCTGGATCACCGAAGCCGCCCAGCACACCGACGCCGAGGCCGGCTGGTTCTTCATGCGCTGGGTCTTCGCCCTCGACCCCGCGCGCGAAGGCGAACTGCGCGATCGCCTGCTGCAGCTGGGCGAAGACATGCGCATGGACTGGGTGCTGGCCGACTCGCGCAGCCGCCAGCGCGTGGTGCTCATGGTCAGCCGCGAAGGCCACTGCCTCAGCGACCTGCTCGCCCGCTGGCACGCCGGCGAGCTGCCCATGGACATCCCCGCCATCCTCTCCAACCACACCGATCACGAACCCCTGGCGCGCTGCTACGGCATCCCGTTCGAGCACATCCCCGTCCCGCGCGACGATCGCGCGAGCGCCTTCGCCCGGCTGCAGGAACGCCTCGACGACCTGCAGCCCGACACCGTGGTCCTCGCCCGCTACATGCAGATCCTCCCGCCGTGGATGTGCGAGCGCTACCCGCAGCGCATCATCAACATCCACCACAGCTTCCTGCCCTCGTTCTCCGGCGCGCGCCCCTACCACCAGGCGCACACCCGCGGGGTCAAGCTGATCGGCGCCACCAGCCACTACGTGACCGAAGAACTGGACGCCGGCCCCATCATCGAACAGGACGTCACCCGCGTACGCCACGACGACAGCGTGCAGGACATGATCCGCAAGGGCCGCGACGTGGAACGCTGGGTCCTCGCCCGCGGCCTGCGCTACCACCTCGAAGGCCGCGTGCTCACCCACGGCAACAAGACCGTCGTCTTTGACTGAGCGCTGAGCGCTATAGGACCGTGCGGCGGGCGAGGTGCAGGAGGCGGGCGGGCAGTTCGTAATCCAGCTCCCAGACGATGCTCATCGGCTTGCTGCCTTCATGGCGCTGGTAGCGCACCGGGCCGCAGAAGGTGAACGGTTGGCTCAGGCCGGTGGCGTCGCGCTTGGCGGGGCGTATGAACAGCATTGGGGTGTAGCCGAGTTGTTCGTGGTGGATGTAGCGCTGCCCGGTCTCCGAGGTGGGTGAGGTGCCGGACTGTGACTGCCAGTGGAACCGCCGCTCGTTGAGGGCGTAGTCCTCGTACATGGTGGTGGGCGAGAACTCCTGCTCGGATTTCTCCAGGGTGACGAACATCGCATCCACCCGCCGCTCCGGTACGTGCCGCACACCCTCCTGCTGGGTGATGGGCTTCTCCAGGCTGCCAAGTCCCAGCGCCAGCAGGATCTGCTCGCGGGTGTAGGACGCGTGCAGTTCCAGCGGCCCCGTCTGCTCCGGGAAGGTGATACCGCTGGCCGGCACCATGCGCTCGTACCGCCAGGCGACGACCTCCTGGAGATCCCGATAAAGCGGGCGTTGTTCGCGGACGAAGCGGTCCACCGACGAGAGGTCGCCATCCCCCGGGCGCGTCTTGCCCCATAGCGTGCTGTGGATCAGGGCCAGCCGCAGCCGTTCTTGCTCGCTGAGCTCATCCACGTTCGCCGCGGATTCCGCGAGATGGCTTTGCAGGGTTTCCAGCAACTGCTGGTCATCACAGCGGACCAGGCGTTGCAGCCCACGCTTGAGGCCGTTGGCATACGGCTGCAGTGCCTCGGTTGATTCCCCTCCGCAGTCCGCGCGCAGCCGTGAGGGCAGATCCTTGCGCAGCAGGTCTTCTGCCTCGTCCATATGCAGGCAGTCGAGCATTTTGGGCAGGCTGGCGGAGTCGATGTCCTCCTGGAAACAGCCCTTCAGCTCGCGCACGATTTGCGGACGCTGGCGGTTGATCTGCGCGCGGATGTTGTCGAGGACCCTCTGGGTGGCCAACCGGTCGAGGTGGATCAGGCAGCCGCTGGGCAGCCAGGGGAAGCCTTCCTCGATCTGGTGATCCACACGCTTCTCCGGCCGCGCGCTGAGCGCCCGGAACCGCGCGGCGTAGCGAAAGCGCCGATCCTGCGGCGCCACGAAATCCAGCACCGTGAGGTGCGGCTTGCCTTCATGCAGCCGCAGCCCGCGACCGAGCTGCTGCAGATAGACCGTCAGGCTCTCGGTCGGGCGCAGCAGCAACAGGGTGTCCACCTCCGGCAGATCCACACCCTCGTTGTAGAGGTCCACCGTAAAGATGAAGCGGATGCGCCCCTCGCGCAGGTCGCGCTGTACCGATTCGCGCTCGTGGTCTGGGCTCTCGCCGGTCAGCACCGCGCTGGGCACCTGCCTGGCCGAAAAATGCTCGGCCATAACCCGCGCATGGTCGCAGCTGATGCAAAACCCCAAGCCCCGAACCGAGCTCAGGTCGGTCGCGTGTTCATGGGCCTGCCGCAACACCCAGTCGGCCCGCGCCTGGTTGCCGGTGAACACGCCTTCGAGTTCCTGGGCGTCATAGCCCCCGCGCTGCCAGCTCACCCGGCTCAGGTCCACGGATTCGTGGTCGGCCACGCCGAAGTAATGGAACGGCACCAGCAGGCGCCGCTCGATCGCATCCGGCAGGCGGATCTCATGGGTGTAACGCTGGCCAAAGTGCTGGCGGATGTCGTCGGCATCCGTGCGTTCCGGCGTCGCCGTGAGGCCCAGCAGGCACTTCGGTCGCACATGGTCCAGGATGCGCTGGTAGCTCCCGGCGCTACTGTGGTGCGCCTCATCCAGTACCACGTAATCGAAATGCGCCGGGTCGAGGCGATCGAGGTCCCGCGCGTTCCAGCTTTGCACTGTGCAGAACAGATGGCGGTCCTGACTCGGGCGCGCCCCGCCCACCAGCACGTCGCCAAACTCGTTGTCCTGCAACACCTGACGGAAGCTGGCCATCGCCTGCCGCAGGATCTCCTCGCGGTGGGCGATGAACAGCAGCGACGGCCGCCCCTTGTCCGCCTGCTCGCGCGCAAACCGGCGATAGTCGAAGGCGGCGATCATGGTCTTGCCGGTCCCGGTGGCGGCGATCACCAGATGGCGGTCGATCCCTGAACGGCGCTCGCGCTGGATATCCTCCAGGATCTCCTGCTGAAAGGCATACGGACGCAGATCGAAGAACGTGGTGGCGTCTTTCTGCGCGGCTGGCCCTGCGTTGGATTCCGATTCCAGCGCCTGTTGCAGGCGAGGGAGGTCATCCGTGGTGAGCGGTTCAAACTCCGCCGGGTCTGCCCAGTGCGCCTCGAACGAGGCCTCGATCTGGCGCCACATATGCGGCAGCTCGTATTCGCTGACCTTGGCCGTCCACTCCAGCCCCTCATCCATCGCCACGCGCGAGACATTCGCCGAGCCAATGTAGGCACTGCCAAATCCCGTGCTCCGATGGAACAGGTAGGCCTTGGCGTGCAGGCGCGTGCGGTGCGTGTCGTAGGAGACCCGAATCTCGGTGTTCGGCAGGCTCAGCAGAAACTCGATCGCTTTGAGATCCGTGGCCCCGAGGTACGAGGTCGTCGCGATTCGCAGCCTGGGCAAGCCATCGGCCGTCGGGGTCTCGGTAAAGCGCTTGAGCGTTTCGCGCAGGGCGCGAATCCCGCTCCATTTGATGAACGACACCAGCCAGTCCGCCCGCTCCGCACTCGCCAGTTCCTTCTCGATCTGCGTGACCAGGCTGGGTGTGCGATCGGATCCAGTAAGCAGGCTGGACAGCGCCAGCGGTATATCCGGCCGCGGTGTCTCCTGCTGCCCCACCTGGTCGGCGGTCGGAGAGCGCACCTCCAACAACTGCCGAAACGGCGGCTGCGGAAGGTCCTCCTCAATGCCCGATAGCGGATGCCCGGCCGCCGCCAGTGCATCCGCCAGGATCTGCACGGCCCGGGTCCAGTCCTCATGCCCCTTCTCGCGCAGCTCGCCGGCCCGCCCCGCAAGCCGCTGGGCCAGTTCGGCGGCCAGGGTCATGGCCAGATCGTCGCCTTCCAGCCCCTGGCTCCAGCGGGCATGGTCCTCCAGCCCCAGGGCTTCCAGCGCTTGCCGTACCCGCGGCGTATCCAGCCGTTCATGCAGGCCGACCCATTCGGCCCCGGGCAGGGACTTGGCGGCGCTATCCCGGCTCATACGGAACGCCCTGCAACAAAGGCTTCGAGCAACGGGATGTCCGCGGGCGCGAGTTCGAGCCCGCGCGCCTCCGCCGGCGACACCCAGCACCAGCGATCGTGCACCGTCAGCACCGGGCTCTCGTCGTCCGTCCACGCCCGCAGCGCCACCAGCTCAAGGCCCCCATGACCCGGAATCGGCGTGCGCCCAATCTCCTCCCCCACCCGGAGCTCCATCGCCAGCTCTTCCCGAAATTCACGGCACAACGCAGCCTCCAGGCTCTCGCCCGGCTCCGCCTTGCCACCGGGGAACTCCCAATGCCCCGCCAGCGCCTGATCGGCCCCGCGCCGCGCCAGAAAGATCCGCCCCTGTGCATCCTCCAGAATGCCGCAGACCACCACCGCCTGATTCGCTTCTATGAGCGTTTCCAACACCGGCTCTCCGTTAACTGTCAGGTCTCGTCTGAGTGCATACCGCGAGAGAAGGCACCCCTGTTTCATGCCCGGGAGTGGATGAGTATTGTGCCCGATGAGCGAACGGGAGGCTGACCGCATGGCGAGTACGATCCATTCCAACGCCCGCACCACACCCCGGATCCGGCAGGAACTGCAGGAGGCGCCGGCCGGCGTCAGCGACCCGGAACTGGCCCGGCGCTACGGCATCAGTCGCATGACGGTGCGCAAGTGGCGCCGCCGGCGCACCGAGGTGGAAGA